>NZ_CAXUPX020000014.1:0-100398 GCF_964252895.1 Aminobacter sp. LjRoot7 | reverse complement strand
CCGAGGCCTTGTCCTGTGGTTGTTGGTTGGTATCGGCGCCAGTCGTTCAGTGGCATTGCGCAGTCAGGAGAAAGCGTTGGCCGACAGCACCGGACTTGCCAAGCCGGCACGAAACCGCCCTGTGCTATCGGTTTTCCTGCAGGCGTCAGCAATGTTCAATTCAGGATTGCTTGATATCAACTGGCCGGGTTACTGCCACGAGCCGCCCAGAGGGGCTCATTGCCAAACAATGTAATTTCAATCGCGACTTTCAAATGCACCTGCCTGTCCAGAGTTCGCCCTACCAGTCGACAGACCCGATGACCGCAGCGGAGCTGATTGCGCATCCGCTCTTTCCACGCATCGATCGGCGCCTGGCGATGCATCTGATCGCCATCCACGAGCAGACGCCAAGGCTGGCACGGCTCAAGGCTTCGCACCGCAAATGGCTGATGACCCAATCGCTTTATGCACTGACTCTCGAGCGCACCGAGGACGACCCTCACTCCGGTCTTTCGCAGTCGCGCCTTGTCGACATCGCCACCAGCATCGGCGCGGTGAGCCACAACACGGCACGGGCGTTTCTGCAGGAGCTTTTGACCTACAAGTTCCTGACTGAGATCCCCACCCCTCACGACAAGCGGCTGCGCCTGCTGGACACCACCGAGGCGAGCCGCAAGGCGATGACGGGGTGGTTCATGGGGCATATGAGCTGCCTCGATGAACTGGACAATGGCGGCCGCCACGCCCGCTGCGTGGCCGACGGCAGGATCTTCCGGGCGGCACAGCCGCGCGCCGCGCGCCGACTCATCGAGAACCCGGTGTGGCGCTATCCGGCCGAAAGCATCAATTCGTTCCTGCAGTCGGAACTGGGCGGCATGATCCTGCACGAAATCATCTCGCGCATCGACGACTTCACGCCGCGGGACGGCAAGGTGGTCGTCGGCCCCTCCAGCCTGGCGGACCTCGCCGCGCAATACTTCATCTCCGTCACGAACCTGCGCAGGATGTTCAAGAAGGCGGAGACAAGCGGACTGATGGGCTGGGCGGAGGCATCGGACCAGCGGGTGTTGTGGCTGTCGGCTACGTTCCTGGACGATTATCTCCTGTGGCAGGCGCAGAAATTTGCCGCGCTGGACGAGGCCTATTGCTGGGCGGTTCAAAACGTCGCCGGAGACACGACGACGTCACCGCCAGATGCGGCAGAACTGCCACAACATGATGGAGCGGGAGGATAGCACCAGATTTGGTCGTTTACCGGGCGCGGAGCTAACCCCTATCACGCACCGCAGGGCGTGCAGCAGTCAGGTTTCAGGGCAACGAAGAGTTGCCGTGTTGTGCCCCGTCATTTCAGGGGTTTTTCATGAAAACAGTTCTACTTGCCTCGACCTTCCTGCTTGCCGTTGCAGGCAGCGCTTTTGCTGCCGATGTGGTTGCTCACGAGCCGGCGCCCGCGGCAGCGCCGGCAGGTTTTGTCTGGACCGGTGGTTATGTCGGCCTGCATGGCGGCTATGCCTGGCTGAACGGCACGGTCGATGTCGCTACGGCCGAACGGCCCTTCGATATCGACGGCTTCGACAACGGACTGCTCGGCGTCCACGCGGGCTACAATTGGCAGCTCAATGGCAACTTCGTCGCCGGCGTCGAGGCTGACATCTCGCATACATGGACCAAGCGGGATCTGGTCGTCCGCGTCAGTGTTCCCGATTTCCTGCCGATGAACATTCCTGTCGAAGCCGGGACCAACTGGCAAGGCAGCGCACGCCTGCGTGTCGGCTACGCGATGGACCGCACGCTGATCTTCGCGACCGGCGGCGTGGGCTTCGCCAATACCTATGTGAAGATGCAGGCATACGACGAAAGCAATACGTTCCTCGGCTGGACCGCGGGCGCCGGCATCGAGCATGCGTTCACCGACAACTGGATCGGCCGTTTCGAGTACCGCTATGCCGACTTCGGCTCCGAGGCGTTCCCGGGAGGTATCAATATCGATCTCAAGGAACACACCGTGCGCGCCGGCATCAGCTACAAGTTCTGACCGCAGTGCTTGCAAAACAAGCCCGGCCTCGTGCCGGGCTTTGTTTCTTCCGGACGCCGGGCTAGAGCTTGATCGCCGTCCGGACCGCGTAGCTGGTGCGATGCAGGAGAAGGGACGGGGTCTTGGCGAAGAGTTCGTCCACGGCCTGGCGGGATCCCTCCCAATGCCCGTAGTCGTCGATGATCAGTACCCCGCCCGTTACCAGGCGGGGATAAAGCACTTCGAGTTCAAGCTTGGTCGACTCGTACCAGTCGGTGTCGAGCCGCAGGATGGATATCGCTTCGGGGACCGGTTTCCGGAGCGTCTCCAGCACGTCGCCCTTGACCAGCCGTACCTGGCTGTCGTCGAAGCCGTTGGTGTCGAACGTATTGCGGACGTCAGCGGCATCCGCATAGCACCAGCGCCCGTCGTCGGCGAACTGCTCAATGTATCCGCTGGCGCTGTTGCCTCCGATGTCGACGTCGGCAGCCGTCGGCGCGGTCATGCCTTCGAACGTATCGTAGAGCCAGAGCTGTCTTGGCCGAGGTTTCTTGAGCAAATGGCGCTTCGCCGGCTTGTCGAGATGCCGGAAGGTGAGGGCTGCAAGAAGCGAGCTTCCGCCCCGCCAAACACCGCACTCGACGAAATCGCCTGGAATCTGACGCACGGCGACATATCTGGCCGCCTGATAGAGCGAAAACATCACTTCCTTGGAAGTCATCGTGTATTCGCGGGCTATCGCGAACAATTCCGTAAAAAGGGGGTCGCGATCAATATCGGCAATGGGTTGGTCCTCTACCTCCGCAGCATGCCGCGAGGAATAGATGATCGGTCGTTTGCTCGTGTCGCTCATTGTCGCGCTTTAGCGCGCAAGACCCCGTACCGACAAGGCCGTCGCCTCCGGCTAGCGCTCACTCATTCGGCAGAACCCGCGCGAATTCGACGCCGTCGATGACGAGCAGGCGGGGCTCGGGGGCGGCGGCGATGCGCTGGACGCCGTCGCTGCAGGAAAACACCGGCCAACCGCTGTCGGCGCACAGGATCTCGACGAACCAGTTGCCGAGCTGGTCGGTCAGGCTGATGTGCAAGGCGCCGTCCTTGAGGCGCCGGGCATGGGAGCCGTTGGTCGCCGTCCAGGTCCACGGCCCGCCGAAAGGCGGCCGCGAGAACATGACAAAGGGATAGGTCCTCGGCGGCAGGTCTTCATATTCGGTCGCCATGCGATAGCGCATCATTGCGGTGGTGTAGTCGGCGGCGATGGACGGCCAGCGCGCATAAAGGATGCCAACGCCATGCTGGTGCGGATCGACCAGCAACTGCCGGGCACGGCTCTCGGCAGCATGGACCGTCGTTGCCATGGCAACGGCAGCGATGGCGGCAAGCAGCATTGCGATGCGTCGCGACATGTGCCCGGGCCTTAGAGCCTGTCCCTGTTCGGAACGAGCGCCAATTTCTCGTTGGAGCGTGACCTTGCCCGGAAACCCGTTTCCCGGTTTTCGGGAAAGAATCAGTCGACATCATTGTCGCTGCTTGACGTAACGGGATCAATGGCGGGACCAAATCCGCAGATCGATCGCCAAAGGTCATGATGGAGCGGAAAAAATATCTGGAAATTTGAATCGAGATGAATGACCCGCGCGCCCCGACATCAGGGCGATGCCGAGGCTTGGTGACGCACGCCAGCGGGCTGGCGTAGACATCACCCGGTCCCGAAAGCCTGACGCTTCCGGGCTATCAATTCGGGGTTGCAGTCCGCCTTTTGGTCAGGCGGCGGCTCTTGCCCTGAAACGGGGTATGCTTGCCAGCAGCAGATCCTTGTCACGCACGCCGCTACGATAAAGCTTGAGGAGCGTCCTCGCTATCTCGCTTGCCCACACGGAGCTCGGGTCTTCGCCGCGTTCGTGGCAAATCTGGTCGAACACATGCTGAAGAAGCGCGAGATCCCTGGGATAAATCGGGGAGTTAGGCTGGGTGAAAAGTACGTGCTCCATAGTCTTCTCCCATATGGTGCTTGTTCTTTTGTCTTATGCTTTGCTGCTGAGTTTTTGCCTGCTTGCTGCGCGGTCAGCAAAGCTGATCGCGATCAATAACTAAATCCGCGCTCATGCCCGAGGGTATAGAACGAGGATAGAGTTCAGCATCGTCACGTATGTGGAAGCATCTGCCGCAGGCGATCGCATCAATATGCCTCCTTGAGGCAAAGGTTGCATGCTGGCGTGGGTCATTTCA
This sequence comes from Aminobacter sp. LjRoot7, assembly GCF_964252895.1. NCBI lineage: Bacteria > Pseudomonadati > Pseudomonadota > Alphaproteobacteria > Hyphomicrobiales > Phyllobacteriaceae > Aminobacter > Aminobacter sp. LjRoot7. The sequence continues at coordinate 96,173 of NZ_CAXUPX020000014.1, read as the reverse complement.
GGGCGGAAATTCTGCTCTACAACCTGTGTGATGTCGAGTCACTCTGGGTTGCAACGGAGTTGCAGGAAAAGGCGCCCGAAAACAGGCGAAAGGGCCCGCCAGGAGGGGAACGGCAGGCCCTTTCTGGGCGTGGCTGAAAGGAAAAGACCACGCCCGGTGTGCCAGAACGCAACTCTCCGGGGCGGGAAATGGTTCCCTTGAGGCGGGCTTACGTTACATCAGGTCACCGACAGTGATCGTTTGCCTTCATCATTTGTTCACCATCAACTCCCCACCATTCATGTGCGCAATGTATCGAGTGCGCGTCTTTGGCAACGCCCGGCGGGCTGCACAACCCTTCGCCCGCCGGTGCGCCTCAAGGCCCGTGACTTGGCCTTTCCAACGCTGCCTGCATGACTTAGCCTGACGTCACCGCCGCTGCCCGGCAGGATCGCAGGAAAGGCATAAGCTCTTGGCTGAAATGACCATCATCGTCGAATTCGAGACAGTGGACGGGGCGGAGGAGCAGTTCCTCGACCTGATTTCGGAACATGCCCGCGCTACGCTGCAGGAAGAGCCGGGTTGCCTGCGCTTCGAGGTCATCAAGCCGGTGGAGCGCGACGGCACGCCGATCGCCAACAAGGTGATGGTCAACGAGCTTTATGCCGACGATGCGGCTGTTGCCGCGCATGAGCGCAACCCGCGCATGCCCGATGTGCAGGCGGCACTGTCGCCCTTGCTGAAGTCGCGCCGGCTGATCCTGGCGCGGTCGCTCGGTCTCGTCGATCCCAATGGCGGCATGCGGCCAGAAGAACTCAACGCCGCCAATGACGACTAGGGCGGAGGTTTCGGGTCGACCTGGCTCCGCTCGGGGCCGTTTCCCTATTGCCCGATTCTGACGTTGCGGAAAGTAAACGCAGGTTCGGTGCAGTTTTCTGCGGGTTCTCGCTCCAGTTACATCTGCAATTGCTCATGTGAGGCTCTGCTGCGTTAAGGTTAGTCAGTCGTTAATGCTTCTGCGGCAAGGTTTGTCGTGGCGGTCTGCGGGGGAGCAGCATCGCGCCATGCATGCAGGGCTGACGGATGCGGAAAATTCTGGGCTCGGACGCCAACGATCCGACCGGCGAGCCGGCCAATGAGCGGGAACTGACGAACGAGGCTGGCGGCGCGCGGGCCCTGGACGATCTCGACCTGCCTTATGCCGATCTCGAACGCACCATCGAATCGATGAACATGGGCGTGGTGCTGGTCGATGCCGGCCTCAACGTGCAGTTCATCAATCGGGCCTTCCACGACATCTGGAAACTCACCATCGGCCAGGTCGCCGTCGGCTGCCCGTTCCGGGCGCTGATGGACATCAACCGCTACAGCGGCGTCTATGCCGTCGCCGACGCGGATTGGGAAAGCTACGTCGCCCTGCGCGAGTCCGAGATTTCGGCCGGCGACGTCGCGCCGCGCGAATTCCGCCGTGCCGACGGCTGCACCATGATCTATTCGGTCACCGCCCTGTCCGGTGGCAAGCGGCTGGTCTCCTACTACGACGTCAGCGAGATGAAGCGCCGCGAGGTCGAGGCCGTCGAGGCCCGCCACCGGCTGGCCGAGGTGCTGGAATCGCTGCCGGCAGGCGTCGTCATCTATGATCGCGACGACCGTTTCGTGCTCGCCAACCGCAAGCTCAAGAGCGCCTTGCCGGCACTGCATGACGTGCTGGCCGAAGGCCGCACGCTGCGTGACAGCATGGTGGCGGCGCAGCGCTCGGGCTATTTCCGCGACACCAGCGACGACGACCTTGACGCCCTTTATGACGCCGATCCCGACGCCTGGGTCGAGGGCATGATGGAACGCTACCACTCCAGCCAGGCGGTTAGGGAGCGGCGCAATCCCGATGGGCGCTGGTACCAGATCTTCGACCAGCGGCTGGCCGACGGCACCTTCATCGGCGTGCGCGTCGACATCACCGAACTCAAGCAGCGCGAGCGCGCGCTGCAGGACTCGATGCGCGAGAACGAAGTGTTCCGCAGCCTGATCGACAATGTTCCGGTGTCGATCTACGCCAAGCACGCCGACCTCAGGCTGATGTATGTCAACCAGGGCTGGTGCGAGCTGACCGGCTATTCCAAGGAAGAAGCCATCGGCAAGACCGACCTGGAGATTTTCGGCGCCGAGGGCGAGCCCTTCATGGAGGCCGACCGCGAGGTCATGCGCCGTGGCACGACGGTGGAGATCGAAGAGACGGCGACATGCGCCGACGGGATGGTGCGCCACCAGTTCGCGCGCAAGGGCGCGATGGTCGCATCTGACGGATCGCTCTACCTGATCGGCTCGACGACCGACATCACCGAACTCAAGCAGCGCGAGGTCGAGCTCGAGGAAGCGCAGCGCCGGGCGGTGCTGGCGGACCGGGCCAAGTCCGAATTCCTCGCCAATATGAGCCACGAGATCCGCACGCCGATGAACGGCGTGCTCGGCATGGCCGAGCTTCTGGCGAAATCCGACCTCGACCCCAAGCAGAAGACCTTCACCGACATCATCGTCAAATCAGGCAACGCGCTGCTGACGATCATCAACGACATCCTTGACTTCTCGAAGATCGATGCCGGCCAGCTGGTGCTCGACCCGATCCCGTTCAACCTGTCGGAGGCGATCGAGGACGTCGCAACGCTGATGTCGACGCGTGCCAAGGAGAAGGACCTCGAGCTGATCGTCAGGATGCAGCCCGATCTCCGGCACCTCTATGTCGGCGATGTCGGCCGCATCAGGCAGATCATCACCAACCTGCTCGGCAACGCGGTGAAGTTCACCGATTCCGGCCATGTGCTGGTCGACGTGACGGGGCGTAGCGACGGCGAGCAGACCAAGCTGCATGTAGCGGTGACCGATACCGGCATCGGCATTCCCGAGGCCAAACTCAAGCTGGTGTTCGAGAAGTTCAGCCAGGTCGATGCGTCGTCGACGCGACGGCACGAAGGTACCGGCCTCGGCCTCGCCATTACCTCGCGCCTCGTCGACATGATGGGCGGCGAGATCGGCGTGGAAAGTGGCGAGGGGGCCGGCTCGACCTTCTGGTTCACGCTGACGCTGCCCAATGCCGGTCGGCTGGAGACGCGGCCGGCTGCCCTGATCGACGTGACTGGCGCGCGCGTGCTGATCGTCGACGACAATGCGGTCAACCGCACGATCCTGACCGAGCAGATGCTGTCATGGGGTTTCGATTCCTGTGCCGCCAAGAGCGGCGCCGAGGGCCTGCAGGTGCTGCAGGCGGCGCAGGCGATGGGTGTCACCGTCGACTGCATCGTGCTCGACTACCAGATGCCCGGCATGACCGGCGCCGAGATGGCGCGGATCGTCAGGCAGTCGCCGACCCTGTCGGAGACGCCCATCGTCATGCTGACCTCGGTCGACCAGTCGCTTTCGGGGCCTGGGCACCGCGACCTTGCGATCGATGCCCAGCTGATCAAGCCGGCGCGCTCGTCGGCGCTTTTGGAAGCGCTGGTCGCGGCGATCCAGCGCAAGCGGGCGCCCAACCTCACAGCGGCGCAGATGGCCGATGCGCAAGTGCCGGCTAAACATTCAAGCGCCGCGGCGCCGCAAGCCACCCGTCTGCGCGGCGGCCAGCGGCCGGCCGGCGATGGCGGGCTCGACATTCTCGTTGCCGAAGACAACGAGGTGAACCAGATGGTGTTCAGCCAGATCCTGGCCGAGACCGAGCTCAGTTTCGAGATCGTCGGCAATGGGCGGCGCGCGGTTGCCGCCTATGGCGAGCGTCGCCCCAGGATGATCCTGATGGACGTGTCGATGCCCGAGATGAACGGGCTCGAAGCAACGAGCGAAATCCGCAAGCTCGAACGCGGCACCGGCATGCGCGTGCCGATCATCGGCGTCACCGCGCACGCGCTGAAAGGCGATAAAGAACGCTGCCTCGAAGCTGGCATGGACGACTACCTGCCCAAGCCGATCAGCCCGCGCGCGCTGCTCGAAAAGATCGAGCGCTGGTCGTGGCAGGACGAGGAGCGCCGCGGCGCCGTCTGACCCGAATCCAGGACACAGCTTCCGGCCGGCTCTCAAAGACTGTGGAAATGTGACGGTACTGCACGCCAAAGACCGGCCTGCCGCTGGGTAGGCGGCTTGCTTTCGTTGCCTGCCTGTAGTTTGCCTCGCGCCGGCAAAGGACCGAGGAAACGACCCCTTCAGCGCCATGCACAGCAACCGTTACAGGGGTGACACGAAACTGTCATGCAACTGTAATAGAGGGGGGCTATTGGCTCACCGGGCGCCGAGGAATGGCGTCATAAGAGATACTCCAACAGGAGCAGGCCCCAATGAAAAAAGCTCTTCTCACTGCGTCGGCTGCTGCCTTCGCGATCGCAGCCTCGGTAGGCTATGCCTCGGCCCGCGACCAGATCCAGGTTGCCGGTTCCTCGACCGTTCTGCCCTATGCAAAGATCGTTGCCGAACAGTTCGGCGAGACCTTCACCAACTTCAAGACCCCCGTCGTTGAATCGGGCGGCTCGGGCGCTGGCATCAAGGAATTCTGCAAGGGCGTCGGCGAGAACACCATCGACATCGCCAACTCCTCGCGTCCGATGAAGAAGGACGAAGTGAAGTCCTGCGTCGACGCCGGCGTCAAGGACATCCAGGAAGTGAAGATCGGCTATGACGGCATTGTCTTCGCAACCGACGTCAAGGGCCCGGACTGGGCGCTGACCCCTGAGGACGTCTACAAGGCGCTGGCCGCCAAGATCGCTGTCGACGGCAAGCTGGTCGACAACCCGAACACCAAGTGGAACCAGGTCAACCCGAACCTGCCCGACTGGGACATCGCTGCCTACATCCCGGGCGAAAAGCACGGCACCCGTGAAGTGTTCGAAGAGAAGCTGCTGATCGCCGGCTGCAAGAAGCTCGGCGGCGTTGACGCCGGCAAAGCTTCGGGCCTCGACGACAAGGCTGCGGAAGCTGCCTGCAAGGCCGTGCGCAAGGATGGCAAGGCTGTCGACATCGACGGCGACTACTCCGAGACGCTGGCTCGCATCGACTCGAACAAGACCGGCGTCGGCGTGTTCGGCCTGGCCTTCTACGAAAACAACGCCGACAAGCTGAAGGTCGCCACCGTCGGCGGCATCACGCCTTCGGTCGAGACCATCGCCAAGGGCGAGTATCCGGTGTCCCGTCCGCTGTTCTTCTACGTCAAGAAGGCACATCTCGGCGTCGTTCCCGGCCTGAAGGAATATGTCGAGTTCTTCCTCGACGACCAGATGGTCGGCCCGGAAAGCCCGCTTGCCGACTACGGCCTGGTTGCTGCTCCTGACGCAGAGCGCGCTGCCCAGCGCGAAGCCTTCGGCGCCGGCAAGACCATGTAATATCGAACTGCCATGGGGCGACGGAAAAATCCGCCGCCCCATGGAATATTCCGCCGACTGTCCCGTTCGGCACAGAGAACCGAATTCACCGAGGCCGGCCCATGTCATTCCTGCTTGTCTTCGCCATCGTGCTCGCAATAGGTCTGGCGGCCTTCGTGGTCGGCCGACAAAGGGCGCGCGCGCAGGACGACGGAACCGTCAAGCCGCACTCGCGGGCGCACTACCATGGCTGGTGGGCATTCCTGACCGGCGTCGTGCCGGCGGTGCTGTTCCTCGCCGCTTGGGATATCGGCGCCAGTGCCTATCTCAACAGCCACATCCATTCGTCCCTGCCGGCCGATGTCGCCGACGGCACCGTCGCGCATGAAGATCTGGCCGCCGGCCTGGTCAAGAGCCTCGCCAGCGGGCTGCGCAAGCTCGACAGCCAGACGCTTGCAGCACTGCCTTCGAGCTTTGCCGAGTTGCAGCCGATGCTCGCCGCAAAGGGCGTGGCGCTGGCGCCCGACACGCAGGACTACATGATCCCGATCGCAACGGACGCCAACCGCGTCTCCGATCGTCTCGGCATGATCTCGGCCGTCGTCTCGATCGGCCTCGCCTTGATAGGCGTCGGTTACGGCCTGAAGGGCATCAGCCCCCGCGCCAGGGCGCGCAACAATGTCGAGAAGGTGATGCTCTGGAGCCTGCTCGGCGCCTCGACGCTCGCCATCCTGACGACCATCGGCATCGTCTTGTCGATGCTGTTCCAGACCATCGCCTTCTTCGAGAAGGTGCCGCTGACCAACTTCTTCTTCGGCACGGTATGGGATCCGCGCTTCGCTGCTGCTGGCGCAGGCGCCAGCGAAGGCCAGTTCGGCCTGATCCCGCTGCTCGCCGGCACGCTCTACATCGCTTTCGTCGCATTGCTCGTCGCGGTGCCGATCGGCCTGATGTCGGCGGTCTACATGTCGGAATATGCCGCCCCCAAGGTACGTGCGGTGGTCAAGCCGGCGCTCGAGCTGCTCGCCGGCATCCCGACCATCGTCTACGGTATCTTCGCGCTCGTTACGCTTGGACCCTTCCTGCGCGACATCAGCGCGGCGCTGACCGGCGGCACCCCGTTCATCCAGGCGCAGTCGATCCTGACTGCCGGCCTGGTGATGGGCGTGATGCTGATCCCGGTCGTCTCGTCGCTCTCCGACGACATCATCACCGCGGTGCCGCGCGCCATGCGCGACGGCTCGCTCGGCCTCGGCGCCACGCGCTCGGAAACGATCAAGCGCGTCATCCTCCCAGCCGCCTTGCCGGGCATCGTCGGTGCCATCCTGCTCACCGCCTCGCGCGCCATCGGCGAAACAATGATCGTGGTGCTGGCAGCGGGCGTGGCGGCGAACCTTACGATCAATCCTTTCGAGGCGATGACCACCATCACGGTCAAGATCGTCAACCAGCTGACCGGCGACCTTGAGTTCAACACGCCGCAGACGCTGGTGGCCTTCGCGCTTGGCATCACGCTGTTCGCGCTGACGCTGGTGATGAACATCGTCGCCCTTTACATCGTCCGGAAGTACCGGGAGCAGTACGAATGACCGATATTTCGCTCGACACGCTGACTGCGTCGGCTGCCCGTCCGCGCCGCGACATCGGCCTCAAGAAGCGCTACGCCGCCGAACGCCGCTTCCGCCTCTATGGCGTGCTGGCGATTGCCATCGGCCTTGCATTCCTGGCCGTGATGCTGACCTCGATCGTTTCCAAGGGCTACACCGCCTTCTGGCAGACGACGGTGACGCTGGCGATCAACTTCGACGAGAAGGTCATCGACCCGTCCAACAAGCGGGCGACCGATCCGAACGTGCTGATCACGGCGAACTATCCCAAGCTTGCCGAGGCCGCACTGATCGAAAAGCTCGGCATCGACCCGAACGACAAGGCCGAGGTGCGCAAGCTCAAGGGCTTCCTGTCCGACAGCTCGCGCGTCCAGCTCAGGGCGATCGTCGCCGCCGACCCATCGGTGATCGGCACGACGCGCAACGTCGACATCCTCGCCGCTGCCAATCTCGACTCGGCCTTCAAGGGCCAGATCGACCTCGAGGTGCCGGAAAGCCGCCGCAAGGTGTCGGACCAGCAGGTCGAGTGGATGAACAAGCTCAAGGCCGAAGGCGTGATGGCCGAGCACTTCAACACCGGCCTGTTCAGCTACGGCGCATCGAGCCGTCCTGAAACCTCTGGTGTTGGCGTCGCCCTCATCGGCTCGTTCTACATGATGGTGATCGTGCTGCTTCTGGCGCTGCCGATCGGCGTCGCCGCCTCGATCTATCTGGAAGAGTTCGCCAAGAAGAGCCGCTTCACCGACCTGATCGAAGTGAACATCAACAACCTCGCCGCGGTGCCGTCGATCGTCTTCGGTCTGCTCGGCCTGGCCGTGTTCATCAACTTCCTCGGCCTGCCGCGCTCGGCCTCCTTCGTCGGCGGCCTGGTGCTGACGCTGATGACGCTGCCGACGATCATCATCGCGACGCGCGCCGCCCTTGCCGCCGTGCCGCCGTCGATCCGCTCGGCAGCCCTTGGCCTCGGCGCGTCGAAGATGCAGATGGTGTTCCAGCACATCCTGCCGCTGGCCGCCCCCGGCATCCTGACCGGCACGATCATCGGCCTGGCGCGCGCGCTCGGCGAGACCGCACCGCTGCTCTTGATCGGCATGGTCGCCTTCGTCGCCGACTATCCCAAGACGCCTTTCGACCCGGCGACGGCCTTGCCGGTGCAGATCTACATGTGGGCGAACGAGGCCGAACGCGCCTTCGTCGAGCGCATGTCGGGCGCCATCATCATCCTTCTGATTTTCCTCATGGCCATGAACATCGTCGCCATCGTCCTCCGCCGCCGCTTCGAGCGCCGCTGGTAGGGCATGGACAAGGAGCATCCTGCTATGAACATCATGACCGAAAAATCCCTCGACGACGCGGTGAATGCTGAGATGAACGCCAGAACGAACGAAATCATCAAGATGCGCGGCGACAAGGTCACCGTGCACTATGGCGACAAGCAAGCGTTGTTCGGCGTCGACCTCGACGTTCGCCAGAACCAGGTGACGGCGCTGATCGGCCCGTCGGGCTGCGGCAAGTCGACCTTCCTGCGTTGCCTCAACCGCATGAACGACACCATCGATGCGGCCCGCGTCGGCGGCAAGATCACCCTCGACAGCGAGGACATCTACGATCCCAAGATCGACGTCGTCGAGCTGCGCGCTCGCGTCGGAATGGTGTTCCAGAAGCCGAACCCGTTCCCGAAATCGATCTACGAGAACGTTGCCTACGGCCCGCGCATCCATGGCCTGGCCAAGAACAAGGCCGAGCTCGACATCATCGTCGAGAAGTCCCTGCAGAAGGCCGCGCTCTGGAACGAAGCCAAGGACCGTCTCAACGAGCCGGGCACCGGCCTGTCGGGTGGCCAGCAGCAGCGCCTTTGCATCGCGCGCGCTATCGCGGTTTCGCCCGAGGTGATCCTGATGGACGAGCCGTGCTCGGCGCTCGATCCGATCGCTACCGCCAAGGTCGAAGAGCTGATCGACGAACTGCGCGAGAACTACACGATCGTCATCGTCACGCACTCGATGCAGCAGGCGGCACGCGTGTCGCAGCGCACGGCGATGTTCCACCTCGGCTATCTCGTCGAGGAAGGCCCGACCGACAAGATGTTCACCAACCCCGACGACAAGCGGACGCAGGACTACATCACCGGCCGCTTCGGCTGAGTGGGTTTCGTCGCGGCACACGATACGAGGAAGAAATCATGGGCGAACATACAGTCCGGTCCTTCGACGAAGAACTCCAGCACGTCGACCAGCTCATCCGCGACATGGGCGATCTCGCCGGCGCGATGGTGGCTGGCGCCATCCGCGCGCTTTTGTCATCTGACCAGGCGCTGGCGCAGAACGTCGTGGCTGATGACACGATCATGGATGCCAAGCAGCGCGATCTCGACAATTCCGCGATCACACTGATCGCCAAGCGCCAGCCGATGGCGCAGGACCTGCGCGCCGTCGTCGGCGCCATCCGCATGGCGGGCGATCTCGAGCGCATCGGCGACCTCGCCAAGAACATCGCCAAGCGTGTTGGCGCCGTTGGCCAGTCGCCGACCCCGCGCAACCTCTCGCATTCGATCGACGCGATGGCGCAGCTGGTGCTCGGCCAGGTTCGCGGCGTCGTTGATCTTTATGTCGCACGCCAGGCCGAAGGCCTGAAGAACCTGCGCGCCGACGACCAGAAGATCGACATCCAGTACACCGCCGTGTTCCGCGAGCTCCTGACCTACATGATGGAAGATCCGCGCAACATCACGGCCTGCACGCATCTGCTGTTCTGTGCCAAGAACCTCGAGCGCATCGGCGACCACGTCACCAACATCGCCGAGAACGCCTATTTCGTCGTGACAGGTACGCAGCTGCCGCTGAATCGGCCAAAGGTCGACGAGACCACGACGACGGTTCCGGCCTGAGCACTTCCGCAACCGCATGCGTTTGGCGCGGGGGCGCTGCATAGGTTAAATCAGCGCATGGTCCAGAAGCGGCCATGCGCAAGGACAAGGTATAGCCGATGATCGCTCCCAAGGTCATGGTCGTCGAAGACGAAGAGCCGCTGGGCGTGCTGCTTCGTTACAATCTCGAATCCGAAGGCTACCAGGTCGAAGTCGTCACGCGTGGCGACGAGGCCGAAATCCGGCTCCAGGAAAACGTGCCCGACCTTCTGGTGCTCGACTGGATGGTGCCTGCGTTGTCAGGTATCGAACTGTGCCGCCGGCTCAGGATGCGCCCGGACACCGAACGCCTGCCGATCATCATGCTGACCGCGCGCGGCGAAGAGAGCGACCGGGTGCGCGGGCTTTCGACGGGCGCCGACGACTATCTGGTCAAGCCGTTCTCGACGCCGGAGTTCATGGCGCGCGTCAAGGCGCTGCTGCGCCGGGCCAAGCCCGAGGTGCTGTCGTCAGTGCTCAAGGTCGGCGACATCATGCTCGACCGCGAGTCGCACCGGGTCTACCGCAAGAAGAGCGAGATCAAGCTCGGGCCGACCGAATTCCGCCTGCTCGAATTCATGATGCGGCATCCGGGCCGGGTGTTCTCGCGCAGCCAGCTGCTCGACAATGTCTGGGGCGAGACGATCTACATCGACGAACGCACCGTCGACGTCCATGTCGGACGCTTGCGCAAGGCGGTCAACAATGGCCGCATGCCCGACGTGATCCGCACCATCCGCGGCGCCGGTTACGCCATCCGCGAGGACTAGCCGGGCTTCTGTCCCTTTCGGGATCTGGCTCTAGGCGACATCGGCATCGGCGCGGCGAGGTGCCGTGCCTGCGGCAAAGATTTCCTGATCGACGGTGAGCAGGGCGCGCATCATCGCGCCCTCGCGCTTGAGCGGAACCTCGTTGGGTTCGGTGTCGAACGAGATCGCCTTGGAATGCAGCCCGCCTGCTGTCTTGGCGATGGCAGCGCGCACATGCGGCTCCATGATGTCGAAGGCTGTTGCACCGACGCCGACGAAGGCGAGGGGGGCAGGGTCGAACAGGGCGAACATCGAGCCTAAACCGAAGCCGATCGCCTCGCCGGCCCTGCGGAAGGCTTCGCGCTCGGGGCCGTCATGGTCGCGGGCGGCATCGGCAATCGACCTGATGTCGTCGTCGGACAGGTCGGCCAGCGGTTCGGCGTTCTCGTCGCCAATTCTGGCGTTGCGCCAGATGGCGTAGTTGCCGGCATAGGCCTCGATGCAGCCGCGGCGGCCGCAGCGGCAGAGCGCTCCGTCGGGCCGGTGGACCATGTGGCCGAACTCGGCGCCCGAGGATTGCGTGCCGGTGAACAACTCGCCCTTGATGACCAGGCCCATGCCGATGCCGTGCGACAACAGGATGGCGATGAAATCGTCGCGATAGCGCACCGGATCGCGCCAGCGCAGAGCCTCGGCGATCATGTTGCAGTCGTTTTCGACCGAAACCGGGACGCCGAATTCCTGCTCGAACCGGTCGGCGAAAGGCAGGTCGTCGTGCTGGGTGATCGGCGACCACAACAGCTTGCGCGAAGCGGCATCGGTGATGCCCTGGACGGCCATGGCGATGCGCAGCACGGTCCCGCCGGAGGCAGCAGCATCGTCGATCAGCCGCCGGACCATGGCGACGCACTCGTCAATCAGCGCCTCGGCGGTCATCTTCTGGGTCACCAGCCGCTTCGTTTCCTCGACGACCGTGTTGCCGGCATAGTCGATGACGGCGGCGGACAGGCTGTTGAGCGAGAGCACGACGGCAACGATCGACGCGGCATTGGGTTCGAGCGTCAGCCCGACCTGCGGCCGGCCGCGCTTCATCGAAACCGGCTCGCTGACCTTGGCTTCGGCGAGGATGCCTTCTGAAATGAGATCGGAGGAAATCGTCGAGATCGTCGAATGGCTGAGGCCGGTGGTGGCGGCGATTTCGGTGCGCGACGGCTGGCTGGCACGGCGAACAGCGGATATAACCATGGCGCGGTTGCGCCGTCTCAGATCGTCGTGACGTATGCCGACCGACATGTGCTCGTCTTCCTCCCGGCGAAGCGCTGCCCTTCTTAAGCGGCAGTCCCTTACGCGCCAAGTGATTGTGACAGAGCCTGCGCCAATTGTCTCTATTTATTTCGGGCTCCGAAAAAAATACGGAGCGCGCGCGAAACCATGTTGACACTGGCCGGGCATTGAGTCAGTATTTTTTCGAGGCTCGAAAAAAAGAGCTTCTCCAAGGGCTATCGCGAAGTAGGCGCGCCCATTGGGCGCAGGGAGGAAATAATGAAAAAGTTTACCACCGCCATCCTGGCGGGTGTTGCCATGACTCTGTCGCTTACGGCAGTGGCTTCGGCAAAGGACAAGGTCATCGGTGTCTCCTGGTCGAACTTCCAGGAAGAGCGCTGGAAGACCGACGAAGCCGCCATGAAGGCCGCCATCGAGGCCGCCGGCGACAAGTACATCTCGGCTGACGCGCAGTCGTCGCCGGCCAAGCAGCTGACCGACGTCGAAAGCCTGATCTCGCAGGGCGCCAACGCCCTGATCATCCTGGCTCAGGACGCATCGGCCATCGGACCGGCGGTCGACAAGGCCGTCGCCGAAGGTATTCCTGTTGTAGGCTACGACCGCCTGATCGAAAACAAGGACGCCTTCTACCTGACCTTCGACAACAAGGAAGTCGGACGCATGCAGGCCAAGGGCGTGTTCGCCGCCAAGCCTGAAGGCAACTACGTCTTCATCAAGGGCTCGGGTGCTGATCCGAACGCCGACTTCCTGTTCGCTGGCCAGATGGAAGTGCTCAAGGAAGCCGTCGACTCCGGCAAGATCAAGAATGTCGGCGAGGCCTATACCGACGGCTGGCTGCCGGCCAACGCCCAGAAGAACATGGAGCAGTTCCTGACCGCCAACGACAACAAGATCGATGCGGTCGTGGCTTCGAACGACGGCACCGCCGGCGGCGCGATCGCTGCGCTCCAGGCACAGGGCCTTGCCGGCTCGGTTCCGGTCTCCGGCCAGGACGGCGACCATGCCGCGCTGAACCGCATCGCGCTCGGCACCCAGACCGTGTCGGTGTGGAAGGATGCACGCGAACTCGGCAAGAACGCGGCTGAAATCGCCTCGCAGCTTGCCGATGGCAAGAAGATGGAAGAGATCGCCAACGTCACCAAGTTCAAGACGCCTGGTGGCCTCGAGCTCAACTCGGTCTTCCTGACGCCGGTTCCGATCACCAAGGACAACCTCAACGTCGTCATCGACGCCGGCTGGGTTGGCAAGGACGTGGTCTGCCAGGGCGTGGCGGCCGGTTCGGTCGCAGCCTGCAACTAAGATCGGCTTCATCCGATCGGTCAAACGCCGCGGCTTGCCCGCGGCGTTTTTCAAAAGCGCCCGCTTCATGACATGGCGGATTGACCCTATCATGCGCACACCGGCTGCCGCTTAGACGGCTATCCGGTCGGGAGGTAACAATGACAGACACGACAACCAACGCGCCGGCTGACCGAGCGCGAACGACCGAACTCAGCCCGGTCGGCCGTTTCCTCAAGGCAACCGAGATCGACACCCGCATGCTCGGCATGGTCGGCGCGCTGCTGCTGATCTGGGTCGGCCTGCAGGTGATTTCGAGCCTGCGCCTCGGCGTCAATCCGCTCGATTTCGACAGCCGCACCTTCCTGACCGCCCGCAATCTTTGGAACCTGTCGGTGCAGGCGTCCGCCGTGGCGATCATGGCGACCGGCATGGTGCTGGTTATCGTCATGCGCAACATCGATCTGTCGGTCGGCTCGGCCGAAGGCCTGATCGGGATGGTGATGGGCTTTGCCCAGGTGCATTTCCTTGTCAAAGCCGTCGGCCTCGAGCTCGGCAATCCGTGGATCTGGGCACTGGCGCTTGCCATAGGCATAGCACTCGGCCTGATGATCGGCGCGCTGCAAGGTTTCGTCATCGCCTACATGGAGGTTCCCGCCTTCATCGTGACGCTGGGCGGCTTGCTGATCTGGCGCGGGGCGGCCTGGTGGGTCACGTCAGGCCAGACGATCGCGCCGCTCGATGCGACCTTCCAGCTGATGGGCGGTGGTCCGCAGGGCGCCATCGGCGCGACGTGGAGCTGGATCGTCGGTCTTGTCGCATGCCTGGCCGTGGTGTTCCTGCTGCTGCGCGGCCGCCAGCAACGCAAGCGCTTCAAGTTTCCGCTGCGCCCGGTCTGGGCCGAGGCATTTCTCGGCACCGTCACCTGCGGTGTCATCCTTGGCGCGATCTGGATCGCCAATTCCTACCCCTGGCCGATCGGCATCGTGCGTCGCTACGCCGAGGCCAACGGCATCACCATTCCCGAAGGCGGCCTGTTCATCGCCCACGGCATTGCCATTCCCGTCCTGATCGCGGTGACGGTGGGGATCGTCATGACCTTCGTCACCAACCGCACACGCTTCGGCCGCTATGTCTTCGCCATCGGCGGTAATCCAGAAGCAGCCAACCTCGCCGGTATCAACACACGCTGGATCACCATGAAGGTGTTCATGATCATGGGCGTGCTGGCGGCGATCAGCGCGGCGGTTTCCAGTGCCCGCCTGAACTCGGCCACCAATTCGCTCGGCACGCTCGACGAGCTTCTGGTCATCGCTGCTGCGGTCATCGGCGGCACCTCGCTCGCCGGCGGTTCCGGCACGGTTGCCGGTGCCATGCTGGGCGCTCTGCTGATGCAGTCGCTGCAGTCGGGCATGGTGCTGCTCAACATCGACACGCCGCTGCAGAACATCGTCGTTGGCCTGGTGCTGGTCGTGGCCGTGTGGCTCGACACGCTCTACCGCAAGCGCGTCTAACGAAATCCGGGAGCCAAGATCATGGAACAGACCCGTATCCCGCTCGTCGACCTCAAGAACATCTCCATCGCCTTCGGCGGCATCCGCGCCGTCGACGACGCCTCGGTCGACCTCTATCCCGGTGAAGTGGTGGCGCTGCTCGGCCACAATGGCGCAGGCAAGTCGACGCTGATCAAGATCCTGTCGGGCGCCTACAAGCGCGACGCCGGCACGATCATGGTCCGGGGCGAGGAGGCATCGATTGCCAACCCGCGCGACGCCAAGAAGTATGGCATCGAGACGATCTACCAGACGCTGGCGTTGGCCGACAATGTCGACGCTGCCGCCAACCTCTTCCTCGGCCGCGAGATCATGACCTCTTATGGCACGCTCGACGACGTCGCCATGGAGGCCGAGGCGCGCAAGGTGATGGGCCGGCTCAACCCGCGCTTCCAACGCTTCAAGGAGCCGGTCAGCAAGCTGTCGGGCGGCCAGCGCCAGTCGGTGGCTATCGCGCGCGCCATCCTGTTCAACGCCCGCATCCTGATCATGGATGAGCCGACGGCGGCACTCGGCCCCCAGGAGACGGCGCAGGTCGGCGAGCTGGTCAAGCAGCTCAAGGCCGACGGCATCGGCATCTTCCTGATCAGCCACGATATCCACGACGTGTTCGATCTCGCCGACCGCGTCTGCGTGATGAAGAACGGCCAGGTCGTCGGCACGGCCCGCACCGAGGATGTGACCAAGGACGAAGTGCTGGGCATGATCATCCTGGGCAAGTGCCCGCCCGGCGCCACACCTGGACCGGGAGCGATGCAGATCGCCGCCTGAACAGGCGCTTTGCCGGCCCAGGCGCCACCAATCTGGCTCAATGCACGATCGCGAAAAGCAGTTTCACCTTTGCGCGATCGTGCTTTAATGGTTCGTGGGTGACGCGAGCCAGCCGGAATTGAGAAAGTACTTTCCCAGTCTGATCTTTGTTGCCGTGACCCTCGTCAGCCTGACGATGGCCGGGCTCGTCTATCTGGCAACGGTAGAGGCGGCGCGGATCAAGTTCCAGTCGGTCGCCGACGATGCGCTCAACCGCATTGAGGGCAGGCTGGAATTCGACCTTGCCCTGCTGCACGCGACGCAGGCGATGTTCGTGGCGCAGAAGGGCCATCTCTCACGCGACCAGTTCCGTGATTACTTCGCCTCGCTCGATGCGGAGAAGAATTTCCCGAGCCTGCGCGGCATAGGCTTCCTCAGGCTGATCGACAGCAGCCAGAGCGAGACTGTCACGCGTGAGCTGAAGGACGGCTACGGCATCGACCGTGCGCTGTTTCCGGAGACGACGCTGAACTGGCGGACGCCCATCGTGCTGTTCGAGCCGATGAGCAAGGCCAGCCTCGATGCGATGGGCTACGACATGGCGACCGACCCGCTGCGCCGGCCCGCCATCGAATCGGCGATGGCCGCCCAGGGCGAACCCAGGGCGACCGGCAGGGTGCTGCTCGGCCAGGGCGACAACGAAAAGCAGCCGGGGATCCTGGTGTTTTCGCGCGTCGACCGCCCGGCTGCCGAGGGCCCGGCGCCGGCCGGTTTCCTCTATGTCGCCTTCCGCACGTCGGAGCTGTTCCAGGCAGCGCTCGGCAAGGCGCCGCTGCTGCCGGTGGCGGTGGAGGTTTTCGACGGGACCATGGGCGACGACACGCTGTTGTTCCGCTCGCAGGTGCCGCCCGATCCCAGCTATGGCAACGAGTTCTCGGTGACGCGCGAGGCCAACGTCGCCGGCCGCAAGTGGACCGTCAATTTCAAGCCGAGCACCGCGTTTGCGCCGCCATCACCGCGTGCCGCGCCGCTGATGCTCGGGGTTTTCGGGCTGGTGCTGGCGGGTGCCATCGCGCTTGTCGCGCGCTATCAGCAGCGAGCTTATGAGGCTGCGGCGCAGCTCCACGAGACGACCGAAAAGAGCCTGCTGGAAAAGGACCTGATGCTTCAGGAAATGAAGCATCGCATCAAGAACTCGATCGCCCGCGTGCTGGCGATGGCGCGGCAGACGGCGGCGCACTCCGAAAGCATCGACGAGTTCTCGTCGTCGTTCTCGGCGCGGCTTCAGGCAATGGCGGCATCGCAGGACATGCTGACCCGCTCGCGCTGGCAAAAGGCCGATCTCGGCGAGTTGCTGCGCATCGAGCTGGGGCAGGTGTTCGGCAAGGAACTGCCCGGCGACATGATGACCGGGCCTGTCGTGGAACTCGACGAAACGACGACGCAGGCGCTGGGCCTGACCTTCCATGAGCTTGCGACCAACGCGTTGAAGTATGGCGACAGCGACAATTCGGTCGGCGGTCTCAAGGTAAACTGGCGCCTGAACGGCCAGGGCAAGAAGCGGCGGCTGGTGCTCAACTGGGCCGAGCGCAACGCAAATGGCGTTTCGGCACCGGAGAAGACCGGCTTCGGCACCAAGCTGATCGACATGAACATCACCCGCGAACTCGATGGCAAGATCGAGCGGCGTTACGCCGAGGACGGACTGAGGGTGGAAATAGACATCCCCTATCGCAGCTGAGCGCCTGTGCTCAGGCACGAAAAAGCCCGGCGCCGACCAGCGGCACCGGGCTTTGTCAGTCAAACCTGTTAGCGGCAGCGCGCGGTGTAGATCTGGCCGCGGCTGTTGCGGTATTCGCAGTAGCCATTGCGCAGGTTGCGGACCAGCAGGCCCGAGGCTGCGCCAACAGCGCCGCCGATGAGTGCGCCACGACCGCCGCCGATGAGAGCGCCGGCAACTGCGCCGACACCCGTGCCGGTCGCGACGTCGCGCTCGGTCGTCGTGCAGCCTGAGATTGCAACGACGGCTGCAACGACAAGGATAAGCTTCTTCATGTGGTCAGTCCTCTCACTTTAACATCGCCCGGTGAATACTTAGCGTATCGGTCTAAAAATCGGAATCGTTTTTCCGCTCGCCGCATCAATTCAACGGCTTAGCGTATCCGCATGATGTCGGCTCCTCGGTCTGAAGGGGACAGGCTGATACGCTTGCGCATCAATGCAGATAGGCCGGCTTGCCGCTCGCCGCATCCGACGCCACGACGACGCTGGAAACTGACAGCGACGCTTCGAGCGAACCGTTGGGCAGCACGTTCCAGGTCAACTGGTCGTAGTCGTCTTCAAGCGCGGGATCGACCTCCAGGCATTTGGCAAAGGTGCGTTTGTCGCGCGATGTGAACGCGGTCAGAACCTTCGGCAATTCGGCCTGGCAGGCATCATATGCCTCAAACAAGGGTGCCGGTGCCGGAGTCTCGCGGCAGCCCGACAAATCCTGCGAGCAGGAAACGACCAACAGAAATGCTGCGATGTGTTCCATGACAAACCACCTCGGCCAAGAAACGGCGGGTGGCTGGCAAAAGTTCCGTGATCCAATCGAGCTAAACCGTTTGAATCTCGGGCGTCAGGTGCGGAGGGCTAATCTTGGTCGATTTCGAAGTTGGCGTGGGGCATGACGAGGCGGTATTGCAGCTTGTCGACGCCGATTTCGAGCTCGGCATTGCCGTTCAGCGCCGCCGGTACGACGCGTTCGAGCGCTACCGAGCCGAAGCGCTTCTTGCGTGCTGTCGCATCGGCAATCGGGCCGATTGCCTCCGACCAATGCAGCGCCATCTGCTCATCGCCATCGGGGCCAGATATCTTGCTGGCTGTCACCTCGACATGGCCGTCGGCGCGGGAAAGCGCGCCAAAGCTTACCGAATTGACCGCCAGTTCGTGCACGGCAAGGCCGATGTGCAGGGCGGCATTGGGGGTGAGATATGGATCCTCGCCCAGGATGTGGACCGCATGTTCGGTGTCGCTGCTGTAGCGTTTGACCTGGCCGATCACCAACTCGCGAAAACCTGCGCCGCGCCAGTTGGACGAGGTGACGAGATCCTGTGACGAGGCCAGGGACTGGAGCCGACCGCGAAAGCGCTCGAGGAAGACGTCTATGGAACCGGAATAGTGGCCGGTCTGGCTGGCGATGCTCTGGATGATGGCGAGCAGGTTCTTGGAACGGTGGCTGACCTCGCGCAGTAGCGCCTTCAGCGTCTGCTCGCGCCGCTTCTGCTCGGTGGTTTCGATGACGGTGACTACGACGCCCTGGACCTGTCCGCCCGGAGAATGGTCGGCGTCGATGCAGACATCGTACCAGCGCATGCCTGCGGAGTTGTCGGCGATGCTGACCTCAAGCCCGTCCGAATTGCCGGTGGCAAGGACGTTCTTCCTGGCGGCCACCAGTCGGTCGGCTTGCTGTTGTGGCAGGGAGTTGCCGACGCCGGGCTGTTCTTCCAGGACCTCCGACCAGGGTGGCTGCAGATTGTGCGACCACACCGTGTGCAGTGTGTGATCCTGGTAAAGCACGGCAATGCCGGCATTGCGGGAGACGTGAAGAAGAGCGGCGTCCAGTCGTGAGCTCTGTCCCATGGATGAGGAGGGATTGGCCATGCCACGAGAGCCTCTGCTCTTCTCGTTGCGGTTCAGCCGAATGATCTCGACAAGAACCAAATGGGACCGCCGGGTAACGCGTCAGTGCTGAGCGCTACCCGGCGGCGCTGGACTCCGACTGAGGGGGCCGGCTTCCAGTCTCGGGTTGGTTCTTCATGTTGCCAGCGTGATCATGCGCGCCTGAACAGGCCCGCGATGAGCGAAATGACAAGAAACGCCAGGAAGATGAAAAACAAGATTTGCGCGATGCCGGCAGATGTTCCGGCGATACCGCCGAAGCCGAGGGCGCCGGCGATAATCGCGACGACGAGGAATACTAGCGCCCAATACAGCATGATCTATCTCCTTCAAATGACGTATGAAAAACGTGCCGCCCCAAGGTTGGTTCCCTGAGGCGGGGCTAAAAAGCCCTATGCCGCAGCCTTTGCCTGTCTGTCAAAGAACAAAGCCTGACTTATCAGCGCCTTGACCATTTCAGGGTTGAACGGCTTGGTGACGAGGAAGGCCGGCTCGGGGCGCTCGCCGGTCAGCAGGCGCTCGGGGAAGGCTGTGATGAAGATCACCGGCAGCGGCGATGACGCCAGCATCTCGTTGACGGCATCGATGCCGGAGCTGCCATCGGCGAGCTGGATGTCGGCCAGGATCATCTTGGGATGTGTTCGCTTGAACAGCGACATAGCTTCCGCACGGGTGCGGGCGGTACCGACAACGCGATGGCCGAGGCTTTCAACCATTTCCTCGATGTCCATGGCGATCAGCGGTTCGTCTTCGATGATCAGGATGTCGGTTGCGACCTGGCGCGAGATTTCGCCGCTCGCTTCCTGCAGGAGCTTTGTGAACTCCACCTCGTCGGCGTCGAGCACCTCGGCGGCTTCGGCTTCATTGAAACCTTCGACGGCAACCAAGAGGAACGCCTGGCGCGGGCGCGGCGAGAGCGCCGAGAGATTGGCCGCAGCGCGCTTTTCCCAGGCGAGGCTCGGGCCATCCTGGGGCACGCGGATGGAGACTGACGTGAAAAGGCGGGCAAATATCTTGTAGAGCGCAATACGATCGTTGGAAGCAGACGGGAACACATCGATGTCGTCGATCAGTGCTTCGAGCATCGCAGCCACCAGCGCATCGCCGCTCTCCTGGGACCCTGCCACCGCACGCGAGAAACGGCGGAGATAAGGCAGGTGGGGGGCGATTCTCGTGGATAGTGTCATGATTGACGTCTCCCTCATGTGACGTTGCTGAAACTGTTGTGAAGCGACACACAACGCTTGGTCGGTGCAAAAGTTCCTCTTTTGTGGAACCTATCCGCATTTGAGGAGTTGGGTGCAAAATTCGATAAACCGACAAGGTTGTTGCGCGCCGTTTGGGGCGGGACGTCCGACGGGGCAAAAGGGCAAAGCAAGCATATGACAAGGCAGACAAGTGGCGCAGCCAGCGCCAGGCCGAACCGTCTTCGCGACGGTGAGCCTCTTGGGGCAAATTCTGAAATCGGCCGCAAGCTCAAGCAATATTACGATGAATTGGTGTCCGACGAGGTGCCGGATCGATTTGCCCAGCTGCTCAGCCAGCTGGAACAGGCCGAACCTGAGCAGCAGAAGGACTGACCGGGCATGGCAGCATCTCTCGGTTTCAAGGGCGACCTGCTCGCCACCATTCCTGGCCTGCGCGCTTTCGCCATGTCGCTGTCGCAGAACGCCGACAGGGCCGACGATCTCGTCCAGGAAACGTTGGTCAAGGCGTGGGACAAGCAAACGAGTTTCCAGCCCGGTACCAATCTCAAGGCCTGGCTGTTCACCATCCTGCGCAACGAATTCTATTCGCAGATGCGCAAGCGTGGCCGCGAAGTGCAGGACAGCGACGGCCTTTTGACCGCGCGCCTCGCCGTGCATCCTAGCCAGCCTGGCCGGCTTGATCTCGACGACTTCCGAAAGGCGCTGGAGCAGCTGCCGGAAGACCAGCGCGAGGCGATCATCCTGATCGGCGCGTCGGGCTTTTCCTACGAAGAGGCAGCGGAAATCTGCGGCTGCGCCGTCGGCACGATCAAGAGCCGCGTCAGCCGTGCCCGCAACAGGCTGCAAGAGATACTCGATATCTCAGGCGAGGCCGATTACGGCCCCGATGCGATTGCGGCGCAAGTGATGGGATCAACTGTCAGCTGAGCGGGCGCGCTTGCGAATGCTCTCGGCAACGGCCTCGATGAGGTCGGCGCCGGCATAAGGCTTGCTTACCAGGGTGACATCAGGGAAGTCGGCAAAGATTTCGTCAAGCTTGTCGTAGCCCGAAGCGAAAACGAACGGCACGCCTGCCGCCTCCAGTGAGCGGGCGAAGTCGAAGGTCGGCTCGCCGCCGAGCATGACGTCGATGATGGCGGCATCGTAGGACACGGCGACTTCGCGCGCTTCACGAAGATTGCCGGCGATGGCGACCTCTCCGGCGCCGTGGTCCCGGCAAAGCTGCTCGACATCGAGTGCGATCAGCGCCTCGTCTTCGAGCACAAGGATACGAAGTCCTGAAAGCGGGCTTGGCACGTCGCGGGGCACTCCATGGAATCGAAGCCGAACATGACGGCAGTCGCGCCCGCTGTCATTTAAAAAAGACATGCTGCGGCACAGTCTCAGCCTTTGATGCGCGGACGAGGAACCTTCGGCGCACCCAGGGCGTTGGCGGTCACATTCCTGGAGGATTTCATGACCGAACAGGGCGTTGCGACCGACACGGTGCGGCAGGTTTCGTGCGAGAAGTGTCCGCTCAGGTTGTTGCCGACCTTCCGGCCGTTCGACAAGGACGAACTGGCTTTCGTCAGCGGCTTCAAGCGCGGCGAACTGTCCGTCGACAAGGGCGCGACGCTGCTTTCCGAAGGCAGCAACAGCGCGCATCTCTACACCGTCCTTGCTGGATGGGGGTTTCGCTACAAGCTGCTTGAGGATGGCCGCCGCCAGATCCTCAACTACGTGCTGCCAGGCGACATGATCGGCCTGCAAGGCAGCCTGATGGGCGAGATGCAGCACTCAGTGGAAGCGCTGTCGCCAATGCTATTGTGCATGTTCGAGCGCGACCGGCTGATGGAGCTGTATCGCGGCTATCCCGGGTTGGCTTATGACATCACCTGGATCGCCTCGCGCGAGGAGCGCATGCTCGACGAGAACCTGTTGAGTGTCGGGCGCCGGTCGGCGCTGGAGCGCGCCGCCTATCTTCTCGCCTTCATTGCCAGCAGGGCGCAGAAGGTCGGCATGGACGGTACCGGCAAGGTGGAAATTCCGATCACCCAGCAGCACGTCGCCGACACGCTCGGACTGTCGCTGGTTCACACCAACAAGACGATCCGCAAGCTGATCGACCGCAAGCTCGTGCAGTGGCGCGACGGGGGCTGCAAGGTGCTCGACATCGAGGGATTGATGGCGCTTGCCAACTGGAGCGGCCTCGACGAAGGCGTCCGTCCTTTGCTCTGACGGTGTCGGCACGCTTTGGCGGCCGGGCCTAGCGCTCGTACTGCCGGTCGAGTTCGTCGACGCCCCAGTTCACTCCGGGGAGCACGTTGCGGATGATGGCGTAGCCGACGAGCAAGGCGGGGATGGCGATGAATCCACCGATGGCACCCCACAGCCAGATCCAGAACGCCAGCGCCAACAGCACGACGAAGGGATTGAGCGTCATCGTCCGGCCGATGACCAGCGGGGTGACGAACTGACCCTCGATAGTGTTGACGCCGAGATAGAGGATCACTGGCAGCAGGCTCGTGGCCAGGGTGTCGAACTCGGTCAGGCCAACGGCGAACAGGATCGCCACCATGACCAGCGGGCCGATGAAGGGCACGAAATTGGTGATGATGGCGAGCGCGCCCCATAGCGGCGCCGAGGGCACGCCGAGCAGGTAGAGGCCGATGCCGACGGTGACGCCCTCGGCGACGTTGATGACGGTGATCGACAGCAGATATTGCGACACCAGCCGCTCGACGTCGCGGAAGATATGGGCGACGCGCCAGCGCAGGCGGCGGTTGAAGCAGACCCTTAGGATGGCGATCCTGGTCTGGTCGCGCGTGGCGACGAAGAAATACAAGCTGGCGAAGAACAAGAGGATCTGGGCGATGACCGCGGGCGCCAGCGTCGCCATCGTCTCGACGCCCATGCCTTCGTCGACCGAGACCGACACGCCTTCGCCGCCGGTGACCTGGCGCAGCTGGTCGCGCATGCTCTTGAAGGTTTCGAGCGGCCCCTTGAGATCAGCCAGCTGGGTGGCGAGCTGGGACCAGATCTGCGGCAGGCGCTGGAGCCAGAAGCTGAGCGGGGAGCTGACCAGCAGCGCGAAGACGCAGACCGAGACGATGAAAAGCAGGACGACGATCGCCGCCGACAGTGCCGGCGGTACCTTGAAGCGCTCGAGCCGCGAAGCAAGCGGGCCGAGCATCAGGCCGATGACGACGCCGAGGCCGATGGGGGTGAGGATGAACTCGCCGGCATGAAGGG
This sequence comes from Aminobacter sp. LjRoot7, assembly GCF_964252895.1. Lineage (NCBI taxonomy): Bacteria > Pseudomonadati > Pseudomonadota > Alphaproteobacteria > Hyphomicrobiales > Phyllobacteriaceae > Aminobacter > Aminobacter sp. LjRoot7. Next base: position 72,630 of record NZ_CAXUPX020000014.1, on the reverse strand, counting down.
CGAAGACCGTAACGACGATACCGATAAAGATGATCGACACCTGTGCGCCGCGCGTGAGCAGGATCTCGAAGTTGGATTTTGGCGGCAGGCGCACGGTTGGCGCCTTCTTGATGGTGCGGGACGGCATCGACGATTTTTCCAGCTGAATGAGGCTGGCAAAACGTCTGGTGGTCGGCGATGGTTCCTTGGAGCGACGGAACCGACAAGCGCATGAGGCGTTTCGAACCCATCGAACGCAAGGAGCAATGACATGGCAGCAGCTGCAGGAAAGACTGGCAACGGCACAAAGACGACGCCGGACCTCGAGGCCGACATCAAGCAATTGAAGGCCGATATCGAGGCGTTGGCGAAGCAACTGGCTGCGACCGGCGAACATGGTTATGGCGCTGCGCGGCGCGCTGCGGCGCTGGGAGCAGAGCAGATGAAGGCCCAGAGCGACGCGGCTGTCGAGGCGCTGCGCAGTAATGCCCGTGACATCGAAGACCAGATCATGACCACCGTGCGCGAGAAGCCGGTGACGTCGCTTGCCATCGCCGCCGGCGTTGGTTTCCTGGTCGCGCTGTTGGCGCGGCGCTAGCGCGTCGGCCGAAGACAATCGATCTTCGGCAATCACGATGCGTAATTTCAAGCACCACAGGCCGGGGGACACATGCTGGCATCTCTGATCGCGAGTTTCGCCACCGGCGAGACGACACTGGCGCTGAGGCGGACGCGCCGCGCCGCGGGCGCCTATCTGGCGGCCGGGATCGCCGGCCTGTGCGGCGTGGGCTTTCTCGTCGGCGCCGCCTTCATCTGGGCGGCTGAGAGGTATGGTCAGCTCGAAGCGGCAATCGGTTTCGGCCTTGGCTTCCTGGTGCTGGCTGGGTTGATCCTGCTTGTGCACAAGCAGTTGGCCGGGTCGCGGGCCCGCGAGGATGAACGGCGCCGGCGCGCCGACATTGCGGCACTGGGCACGACGGCCGTGATGGCCGTGCTGCCGACTTTGCTGCGGAGCAAGGGCGGCATTGGTGCGCTGCTGGGGCCGGTGGTGGCGATGGCCGCCTATGCGATCTACCGCGAGAACCGCAAGCCAGACGACAGCGACGGCGTGGCCGGCGAATAGGCCTGGCCCGCGTCAGGCCTCAGCCGTTTCGCCCAGCGGCATCGAGATGTGGGCGCGCACGCCCTCGGCCGCAAATTCGTGTGTCACCTCGCTGGAGATGACCTTGGCGAGGCTGCGGCGGATGAGGATCGAGCCGAAACCGTGATGGCTGGGCGGGGTGACCTTCGGTCCGCCGCTTTCGGTCCATTGCAGCTCCAGCCGCTTGTCGCCGCTCACCGTCCATGACACTGCAACACTGCCGCCTGGCACGGCAAGGGCGCCATATTTCAGCGCGTTGCTGGCGAGTTCATGCAGGATCAGTGCCAGGCCCAGCGTCTGGTCAGGGGTGAGCAGCGCATCGGGGCCGGTGATCGAAATGCGCGGGTTGTCGTCCTCGTCGAATGGCGAGAGTTCCAGCCGCGCGAGATCGCGGATGCCGATGCCGCGCCATTCGTATTCCGACAACAGTCCATGCGCGAGGCCGAGGGCGCGCAGGCGCTGGCTGAAGGCGTCGAGGAACTCGCGCGGCTCGCGCGCGTGGCGCACCGTCTGGGTGGCCAGCGCCTGGACGGTGGCGAGCGTGTTCTTGACCCGGTGGTTGATCTCGCGCAGCAAAAGGCGCTGGCGCTCTTCGGCATTGCGGCGCTCTGTGATGTCATAATTGACGCCGAAGACCAGCGTCGGACGGCCGTCGGCATCGCGCTCGACGACGCGACCGCGGGCGGCGAGCCAGCGCGGCGGATCGAAGCCGCGGATGCGGTATTCGCCGGAATAGTCGTCGCTGCCCTCAAGCGCTTCCTGAAAAATCTTCCGCGTCTTGCCGATGTCGCGGCGATCGATGGCAACGACGATGTCGCGTGCCCGCATTTTCGCTGCCGGCGGCATGTTGAAGAGTTCGGGCAGCAGCGTGTCGCATTCGACGACGCCCGTGCGCGGATCCCAGACCCAGCTGGCGAGGGCAGCAGCTTCGAGCGCCAGCGCGCGGCGAGTTTCGGCATGTACCAGGGCCGCCTCTGCGCGCGCGCCGGCCTGCGAGCGGTCGCGCAGGACGACGAGGCTCCCGGCAAGTGCTGCGACATCCTGCAACTGCGCGAGCTTGTCCGGATCTGGGGCAGGGGGCTGCTCGCCGTCGAGGACCAGCAGTGCTCCGACGATACGACCTGAGATGAGGATCGGCGCGCCGGCATGCAGGAGAAATGTACGACCACGCGCTTCAACAGGGTCGTTTGCCAGGAACCTTTCTGTAAGGGCGAGGGCTTCAGCGGCCTCTGCCGGAGACATTCCGACATGAGCATAGACGACTTGCCGCCCGTCCGCGTCGGCAAGGGTCATCAGGGCTGCGGGTGTCGACATCAGCGTTGCCGCAAGCTTGGCCAGCCGGTCGAAATCAGGGTCGTGCTGCGCGCGGCTGCGCACATCGTTGGCGCTGTCGCCGGCGCTGCTTACCGCGTTGGTTCTGTCGTCCTGCACTTAGCCATCCCTCTTGGCTCGGGGAAACTAGACGGGCGCGGCACACTTGAAAAGCCTCGGCCGAAACTTGGGAACCATGCCGTGATGCTGTCGTTAGCCCTCCTGGAACCATTTGGGAGAGCAAAGATGACGAGGATCATTCCAGCCCGAAATGCGCGCCAGGGAACGCGCGGCCGTCACGTCCTGCTGGTGCTTCTGGCGGCGCTGATGCTGGCAATGGCGGCATGGGGTGCCGCGGAATTCTATGGCGAGATGATCGACAAAAACGCCAATCAGACCACTGCCGTCCCCGGCTAAGTGCCCTCGGGGAATGAGGAATTTGAAATGCTTGCAGAAATGCGAGTGACGCTTCGGTTCCCGGCATCGGCCGAAAATAAGCCTGCCACAAATTCGGAACCATGACCGGGTCACGACGTTGTGAACCCGTAAAGGGGCCGCGCCGGACCCTTCCCGCAAAAGACTGGTCGAGGCGCGGCATGCATGAAAACACGCACGAGGAGAGATTATCATGATCCGCAATCTTTTGGCCACGACCGCTATCACCGCCCTGCTTGCGACGGGCGCCTATGCGCAGGACACCACTGCGCCAGCGCCGGCTCCGGCAGCGCCTATGGAAGCTCCGGCAGCCCCGGTCCCGCACGCCGATGGCTTCCTCGCCGCAAACATCATTGGCGAGAAGGTCTATAACGGCACCGCCGACGACGCCGAGAACATCGGCAACGTCAACGACATCGTGTTGACCGCCGACGGCAAGGCCGACCAGCTGGTGATCGGCGTTGGCGGCTTCCTCGGCATCGGCGAAAAGAACGTCGCCGTCAGCTTCGACAAGTTCGACTGGGCCGAGAAGAATGGCGATCGCTGGCTGGTGATGTCGACGACCAAGGAACAGCTGCAGGCACTGCCCGACTTCAATCGCCGCGCCTATGATCCGGCTCCCGCGCCGGTAGCCGCGACCGATCCGGCGGCTCCGGCGACCGACCAGACGGCGCAGGCGCCGGCAACGCCTGAGGCGACACCGCCTGCAACAACAAATGAGACCGCCCAGGCACCCGCCGCCACGCCTGATGCAGCGACAACCGACGACACCAAGACGGCGGCGATCGACAAGTCGACGCTGAAGGAACTGCCGGCTGCCGACCTGCGTGCCGAAGAGCTGATGGGCACCACCGTCTATGGCGCGGATGATGCCAACATCGGCGAGATCGGCGATATCCTGATGACGGCCGACGGCAAGATCGATGCCTATGTCATCGACGTTGGCGGCTTCCTTGGCATTGGTGAAAAGAAGGTTGCGGTTGGCAGCGATAACCTCGCCTTCATGGTCGATGCCGACGGCAAGAAGTATCTCTACACGACCTTCACCAAGGAGCAGCTCGAAGGCCAGCCCGCTTATGACGCCAGCAGCTGGGCCGAAAAGCGCGACGAGCAGCGTCTGATCATCGTTCAGTAGATGCGGTGTACCTGAGAGGAGAGGCCCGCGCTTCGGCGCGGGCCTTTTCTTGGCGTGACAAAATGCTTGCGCAATTCCGGGCGGAAAACCGCCGCGCACTTTTCCTGGAATTGCTCTAGGGCAGGCGCAAGAAATGGCCGGTTGGACCATTCTCCGCCAGCTCCGACAGCGCCAGTGACTGGTCGAGGTGCCTGGCGCGCCAGGCGAGCAGCCTTTCGGCAAATTCGAGCCGCACGGCCAGCCACGCCGGATCGTTGGCGAGGTTGCGCGTTTCGCCGGGATCGTTGGTCAGGTCGTAGAGCAGGGGCGGCAGGCCGCCGCCGAAATGCACGTATTTGACCGTCTCGGTGCGGATGACCGACAGGTTGAGCTGCCGCGAGCCGGTGCCGAAGTAAGCCTCCGTGGTGCCGTCGGCGACCGAGCGGAAATCGTATTCCCAATGGGCGGCATCGCGCCAGACGGCCGGCTCTTCGCCGTCGAGGAAGGGTTTTAGCGACTGGCCGTCGAGATGAGGCTCTGCTGCGCCGCCGATCAGCTCGAGCAACGTCGGCATGATGTCGACGGCAGCAGTGAAGCTGTCGACGGTGCTGCCCGCCGCCCGCTCGTGGCCGGGAGCCTTGACGATGAGCGGAATGTGGTAGGAGCCGTCGAACCAGCCGCCCTTGCCGAGCATGTGGTGGTCGCCCATCATCTCGGCGTGGTCGGAGGTCAGGATGACGATCGTGCCGTCCCAGTCGCCCTTGTCCTTGATGCCCTGCCAGATGCGGCCGAGCTGGGAATCGACCTCCGAGATCATGCCGTAATAGAGTGCGCGGATCTTGCGGAACTCTTCCTCGCTCCAGTCGCCGACCTTGCCCGGGGCACCGGGGATGAAGCTCGACTTACCCTGGTGGCGCTCGAGGTGGTAGGCGAGGAAGGGGTGGCTCGCCTTCTCCGCCTCGAGGCTTGGCGCACGTGCATAGGCCGGGCCTTCGGCCGGGTCGTACATGGTGTTGAACGGCGCGGGCACGATGAAGGGCGGGTGCGGGCTGAGGAAGGAGACATGGGCGAACCATGGCTCGCCTTTGTCCTGCTCGCCGAGCCAGCGCAGGAATTCGCCGGTGAGGAAGGCGGCAGGCGTTTCGTCCTTCGAATAGACGGGAACCGCATTGCTGACTTCCTGAGCATCGGCATTGGCCGGGCGATGGATATCCGGGAAGCCGGCGCTGGAATCGATGCCGCGCGCGGCGAGCCAGGACAGCCAGCCCTTCTGGTGCTCGGGCAAGAGCTGGCGCGTGGTGAAGCCGGGCAGGACACCTTCATAGGTGCGCAGGAACGGGTCGCCGGGCGCGCGGTTGCGTGGATCGGGCGAGACGTCAGTGTAGCCGAACAATGTCGGGTCGTAGCCGACGCGGCGCGCGGCGCGGGCGATGTTGTCGTGGCGGTCGTCGAGCGGCGTGCCATTGCGGCAGACGCGGTTGTTCATCTGGTAGAGGCCGGTGTAGAGGCAGGCGCGCGCCGGCGAACAGGGGGCTGCTCCGGCATAATGGCGCGAAAACAGCACACCCTCGCGCGCCAGCGCATCCGAGTTTGGCGTCTTCACCACGGGATGGCCGACCGCCGACAGGCTGTCGCCACGCCACTGGTCGCACGTGATGAGAAGAATGTTCTGCCGTCTGCCGGTGCCTGCCAAGCTCGCCCCCTGGAACTGAAATCGCGGGCCAAGGAAGCCGGATTCACCGATGTGCGCAAGCGTCTTTGCCGTCGCAGCGGTCAGGCCAGAAAGTGTGAACGAATTCACTTTCATTGTTCACTTTTTGAATACGGACCATTCTGTGACCGGCCACTATCCGCTCCCAATCGATGCGCCCATATTCGCCCCAACAGAGCGGCAGGGGCCGCAGCATGCGAAAGGAGCAAGACGATGCTCAACCAGATCAAGGGCCTGCACCACGTTACCTCGATGGCCAGCGATGCGGCCGAGAACAACCAGTTCTTCACCCACAAGCTCGGCCTGCGCCGGGTCAAGAAGACCGTCAATTTCGACGCGCCCGACGTCTACCACCTCTATTATGCCGATGAGCTGGGCACGCCCGGTTCTGTCATGACCTATTTCCCGTTCCACAACATCGGCAAGGGCCGCCCCGGCGTCGGCGAGGTCGGCACCACTGTGTTCTCCGTTCCCGAGGGCACGTTGCCTTTCTGGGAAAAGCGCTTTGCCGAGCAGGGCGTGGCTGGATTGTCTCGTGACGAGCAGTTCGGCGAGAAGCGCCTGAGCTTCGCCGGGCCCGACGGCGATGGTTTCGCTCTTGTCGAGGCCAAGGGCGATACCCGCGCACCCTGGATCAAGGGCGGCGTCGGCAATGACGAGGCCATCCGCGGCTTTCACTCGGCTACGCTCAGGCTGCGTGATGGCGGAGCGACCGAGGAGCTCTTGAAGTTCATGGGCTATGAGGCCGTCGACACGTCTGGCAACATCAAGCGGCTGGCGGTCAAGGACGGCAATGGCGCCGACTTCATCGACATCGAGACGTTGCCAGGGGCATCCTTCGCCGGTCTCGGCGCGGGTTCGGTGCACCACATCGCCTTCGCGGTGGAGAATCGGGAAAAGCAGCTCGAGGTGCGCAAGGCGCTGATGGAGACGGGCTACCAGGTGACGCCTGTCATCGACCGCGATTATTTCTGGGCAATCTACTTCCGCACGCCGGGCGGCGTGTTGTTCGAGATCGCGACAAACGAGCCTGGCTTCGACCGCGACGAGGACACTGCCCATCTCGGCGAGGCGTTGAAGCTGCCGTCGCAGCATGCGCATCTGCGGGACTATCTGGAAAACAACCTGCAGCCGCTGAGCGACTGAGGAGAGACCGATGAGCAAGGATAGCTACATCCACAAGCTGCTGCCGGGGGAACCCGGCAGCCCGCTGATTTTCGCCTTCCACGGTACCGGCGGCGACGAGAACCAGTTTTTGGGCTTTGCCCGCGAGCTGGTGCCGGGGGCGACCGTTGTGTCGCCCCGCGGCGACGTGTCCGAAATGGGGGCGGCGCGCTTCTTCCGCCGCACCGGTGAGGGCGTCTACGACATGGACGATCTCATCAGGGCAACCAGCAAGATGGCTGGTTTCGTCAAGGCGCATATTGCGGCGGCAAAGCCGTCGCAGGTGCTGGCGCTCGGCTATTCCAACGGCGCCAACATCCTGGCCTCGGTGCTGTTTGCCGAGCCCGCTTTGTTCGACGCGGTTGCGCTGATGCATCCGCTGATCCCGTTTGCGCCTGAGGTGAAGGGCAGCCTTGCCGGCCGGCAAGTGCTTGTCACCGCCGGGCGGCGAGATCCGATCTGTCCGCCGGAACTTACGACCCGGCTCGACGCCTATTTGCGGCAAGCCGGCGCCGATGTCAGTCTCGAATGGCATGACGGCGGCCATGAGGTACGGCCCAACGAAATCGAAGCGGTGAAAAGCCTTTTCGCCAGCGCGACAAAAGGAGCGGCAGCATGACTGAAGAACTGGCGGCGATCGAACGCGAGGACCGCGGCAGCAAGGGGCGCTATGTCATACGCGGCGCCGACGGGGCCGAGGCTGAGATGACCTACAGCAATGTCAGCGAGACGCTGTTCATCATCGACCACACCGAGGTGCCCGACGCATTTCGCGGCCAGGGCGCCGGCCTGAGGCTGGTGACGCGGGCGGTCGAGGACGCGCGTGCTGAGGGCAAGAAGATCATCCCGCTCTGCCCGTTTGCCGCGGCGCAATTCCGTCGCCATCCCGAATGGGCCGACGTGCTCAACAGCTGACATTGGCCGCCGTTGCCGGGCTCAGGCCGGCAGCATGGTTGATGATTTGAAAGGCCGGTGCAGGCGACTGCATCGGCCTTTCGTTATTTTCGTATGTGCCTGAATTTCAGGCAGGCTGTTACAAAGGCGATTTTGGCTGTTTCTCGAATTGGTACAGCCGTCAGGCGGAAATGACTGAAATGACGACTGATTATGCCCGATTAGACAGAAATACTGACCGTTTATGACGTTTATCGGTTGTTGCATTAGGTGTCACTGATCAGCATCGGTGTGTTACAAAGCGCGGTTACATTCATATCAACAGGGGAATGAAATTTAACGAAAAGAGCTTCCCAATGTCCGGTTCCACCCAGCTTTCCGAGTTCGACCACAAGTTCCAGCCGCGTTCGCATATCTACCGCCGCCCGCGCCTTGCCATTCGCCAGCGTGCCAACGAGCACCCGATGGCCATGTTTTCGATTTTCGTGATTGCCTCGCTGTCGTCGATGGCCCTGGCGCCGACCAGCGGCCCGGCCTTTGCCTCGATGGGTTCCGGGCTCGGTGCGATCCAGGGTACGCACACCACCGCCAAGACCGACCGGCTGCCGCTGTCCGAGACCGATATCGCCTGCCGTGGGCAGGCCTGGGGTGCGGAAAGCAAGACCTGCGTCGAGACCATCGCCAAGGAAACCGGCATGCGCGAGGCCCGCAAGGTCAGGCTGATCGCCAGCGCCGAGCCGGTCCGCACCACGCCCAACATTTTCTGACGTTTCGGCGCTCCGAGCGCCGCCACTATCCCCGCGCCTGCACACAGATCCTCCAGCGCGTACCTCCCCCGCGGCTTCGGCTGCGGGGGCTTTTTTTGTTCTGATGCGAGCGTCTTGTTAGTCCCTCAGGACGATGCAGGGCCGATCTTCACCGCGCGACCATGAGTTCCTCATGCAGGGGGATCAGCGATGGGCCGCGTCGAAGGAAAAGTTGCGATCGTGACCGGTGCCGCGTCGGGCATGGGGGAGGCGAGCGCCAGGCTTTTGGCGCGCCACGGTGCGGCCGTCGTCGTCAGCGACCTGCAGGCCGACAAGGGCCGCCAGGTCGCCGAAGCCATCCGGATCGCTGGCGGTCGCAGCCTCTATGCCGAACATGACGTGACTTCTGAAGCTGGCTGGCAGGGCGTGATGGCAAAGACGCTCGAGGCGTTCGGCGGGCTCCACATCCTGGTCAATAATGCCGGCGTAGGTGCTCCCTTCGGCAGCGTCGAAGATCTCAGCCTCGACGACTGGCGCAAGGTGATGGCCGTCAACATGGAAGGCGTGTTCCTCGGCACCAAATGCGGCATCGAGGCGATGCGAAAGACCGGCAAGGGTGGGTCGATCGTCAACTTTTCGTCGACGATGGGCATCGTCGGCAGCCCGTCGACCGCAGCCTATGTCGCGAGCAAGGGTGGGGTGAAGCTGTTCACCAAGTCAGCGGCGTTGCATTGCGCCAAGGAGCGCTACGGCATCCGCGTCAACTCGATCTGTCCGGGCTGGATCCGTACGCCGATGTCGTCGGGCGCGCTCGACAAGCTTGCGGCCAGCGGCGCGGGCAACAAGGCGGTCGAGCTGACACCGCTCGGCCGGGTCGGCGAACCCGACGACGTCGCCTATGGCGTGCTCTATCTCGCCTCGGACGAGTCTGGCTTCGTGACCGGCACCGAACTCGTCATCGACGGCGGCTACACGGCCCAGTGAGTCATGCGCCGTCGGCGACCTGTTCGCTGACCGCGCTCAAGGCGCTGCGGACGTCGAAGGTGCTGAACGGCTTTTCCAGAATGTGCGGCTTGAGGTTGGGCGGCAGCTGCTCGAGTTCGGCCTTGGCGCCGATCAGGTCGCCGGTGACGAGCACGAAGCGTGGCGCCATCTCGGGCTGTGTCGTGACGATCTCGCGGAAGATGGTGATGCCGCTGCGGTCGGGCATGCGCAGGTCGGAAAAGATGATGTCGGGCTGGTCGGCAAGCGCTTCCGAGACCGAATCCCAGGTCGAGACGATGCGTGACTTGACGCCCATCAGTTCGAGAATGTCGGCCAGCGAGGCGGCAACATCGGGCTCGTCGTCGATGATGACAGCATTGCGCAGTCCGCTCGACTTCGGCGTCGCTTCCAATATCGTGCCGTGGCCGTCGCCCATCGGCGGCAGTTCAACGATGAAACGCGCGCCCGTCGGCGCCACCGGTTCGAACCAGACCTTACCGTTGTGGCGGTCGACGATGGCCTTCGAGATCGACAGGCCAATGCCGGTGCCGACACCGACCGGCTTGGTGGTGAAGTAGGATTCGAAGATGCGGTCGCGGATCGCCTCGGCGATGCCGGGCCCGGAGTCCTCGACCGAGAAGCCGGCGCTGCCGTCGGCATTGCGGAAGGTCCTGACCCGAATGACGCGATCGCCGGGCGCCGCGGCCAGCGCATGCTGGCTGTTGACCAGGAAGTTTGCCGCGACCTGGGTCATGTGATCGGCATCGGCCATGACGCTCAGCGTGCCTGCTGCAAGCTCGGTGGTGATGCTGATGCCGCTGGAGCGGGCGCCATAGGCAGTGACTTCGAGGGCGGCGCGGATGACCTGGTTGAGGTCGGTTTCTGCGCGCGAGGTCGGGTGCAGGCGGACCATGCCGAGGAAGCTCTTGACGATGCGGCCACAGCGTTCAGCGGCGGCCCGCACCTTTTCGGCGCGGATCTTGGTCTGCGGGTCGTTGGCGAACTCGTGCAGCAGCGTCGATTGCGCCACCACCACGGCGAGCGGATTGTTGAGCTCGTGCGAGACGCCGGCGAGCAGCGAGCCCATGGCCGCCATCTTTTCGTTCTGGTGCAGCTTTTCGCGCTGGCGGTTGATCTCTTCTTCGGCGCGGTGCTTTTCCCTGAGGTCGCGGATCGAGCCGAGGACGAGCCGCCGGTCGGCAAGCCGCATCTCGTTGGCGGTGAGCTCGATCGGGATGATCTCGCCTGACGCGTTCTGGGTCACTGTCTCGAGGCGGTGGCCGACCATCGGCGAACCGCGCCCGGCCAAATATTCGGCGCCGTTGTTGTAGCCCTTGCGGTAGTAGGTGGGGATCACCGTGTCGAGCAGGTCCTTGCCCAGGATCTCGTCTCGGGTCCAGCCAAACATCTTTTCGGCCGCCGGGTTGAACTCGATGATCGAGCCCGTCTCGTCGACCACCATGATGGCGTCGAGCGACGCCTGCAGCATGGTGCGGCGGATGATCTCGCTGACATGATACTCCGACAGCGAACGCTCGATGGCATCGCCAAGGGCTGCAGCTATGATTTCGAGCGCTGCGATCTCGTCGTCGTTCCAGTGGCGCTCGACGACGCAGTCGTTGACGGCGAGCGTGCCCCAGAGATGGCCATGCGCCGACACCGACACCGACAGGAACGACTTGATGTGCTGCTTTTCGAAGTCATTGCGCAGGAAGCCGCTGAGGTCACGGGTCAGGCCGGTGAAGATCTTGCCCTGGCGGCCTTCCTCGGCAAGGCGTTCGAGCAGCGGGTCGGAATCGACAAGTGTCTGGTTGATCGTCGTCGGTGGTGCTGCAATGGCGTCGATCTTGGGGTCGACCCAGAAGGCGGCGATCGACTGCGCGAAACCCTGGCCGGGCACGTCGCGCAGCCGAAACAGGATGGTGCGATGACCGCCAAAGCCAGTGGCAAGGCTGCGCAGGATCGTGTCGATCTCGATCTGCCAATCCTGGGCAGCACGCAGGCGGCGTACGATCTGCCCGGCCACGATGGTTGGGCTCGGCGTGCCCGACGGGTTGTCGGTGCGTGAGACTGTCAACAATGTCATCGCGGTTCCTGGCGGGGCCGGAGGCTTTGGAGCGCCGTGCGTCCAATCGGACGCACGAAGGACGCTCCAGTTTCTGATTCTGCGCATCGTGCTTTGCGAAAATCGAGTCCGATCTTCGGGCCGATGCGCTAGTAGCCTTCGCTGCCGGGCAAGGAGAAGATGTAGCCTTCGCCACGCACGGTGCGCAGAAATTTCGGGTTCGCCGGATCGTCTTCGATCTTTTTCCTGAGTCGCATGATGCGAATGTCGACGGCGCGCGAGGATTCGGGGTCTTCGGCAAAGCCGATGGCCTCGGAGATGGTGGTTCGGCTGAGCAGCCGGTTGGGCCGCGTCAGGAAGACCTCAAGCATGTCGAATTCGCTCTTGGCGAGGTCGATGATGGCGCCGCTGCTGCCGGTGACGAGGCGGCCGTCGAGGTCGGCCTGGAACGGTCCGAAGGCGATGGTGCGGCGTGGCGGCTGGGCGGCCAGCAGCGACTGCCTGTAGCTTTCAGGCTGCGGCACGCGCCGGATGACCGAGCGCACGCGGGCCAGCAGCTCGCGCAGTTCGTAGGGCTTGACCATGTAGTCGTCGGCGCCGATCTCGAGGCCGACGATGCGGTCGAGCGCGGTGCCCGCGGCAGTGGCGTAGATGATGCCGATCGGCATCTTCGCCCGCAGCCAGCGGCCGAGCGACAGCCCGTCTTCGCCGGGCATGGCGATGTCCAGGATGGCAAGCTGGAATTGTTCGGTTTCGATGAGGGTGCGCAGGGCAGCGGCACTCTCGACAGCAGTCACGTCGAAGCCGTTCGCGCCGAGATACTCGGCAACGGCATCCCTCAGGTCGGGCTCATCTTCGACGATGACAATCCGAGCGCGCAGTTTAGTCTCGCCTCCGCTACCGGCGGAAAGTAGATTGGGTATAAACATGATGTCCAGCGATCATTTCGGATGGGCAGTTGCCAATGGCGTCCTGCCTCGTTAGGGGCGATTTTGGGCTAGGGGCGAGGCGACTGGGGACCCATCCCCGGCCGAGCGCGTCCCTGGGCATTTTCTTGCCACGGCATGCACCGCGCAGTCCGCGCCGGCATGCAATGGTCGCACTGAGGCTGACGATGCGGGGTGGAACGTGGCTGGAAGATCGGTCGTAGCGCTTATCGCCATCGCGGAGGTCATCGCCTCCGACCTGACCGATCATCTCGAACGGCGCGGCCACGACGTGCGCTGCGCCAAGCGGCTGTGGGAGGCCGAGCCGCTGCTGTCGGCGAAAGGCATCGATGTCGTCGTGGTCGGCGACGGCGTGACGCCGGCCGAGGGGCGCGACCTGCTGCGCCGTTTCGGTGGCGAGGGCGGTCCCGACTTCGTGTTGATCTGCCGGCCCGGCGAACTCGTCGACAAGGTGCTGGCGCTCGAACTTGGCGCCGCCGATGTCGTGGAGAGCCCCCTCAATGTGAGGGAGCTCGCCGCGCGCATCGGCGGCCTCCTCGCGCGCCGGGGACGCGGCACGCAGGAATTGGTGGTGCTGGAGAATTCGACGGTCGACCTGCGCTCCGCACTCGTCATGCACAGCACCGGCGAGGAGGAGCAGCTGTCGCCTGGCCAGATCGCGCTGCTCAAGCTGTTCCTGTCGCAGCCGAGGCGCGTGCTGACGCGCGACGACATCATGGCGGCGGCGCCGGCTGAGAGTGCCGACGCATTCGACCGCTCGATCGACTCGCGCATCGTGCGCCTGCGCCGCAAGCTCGACACCGAGAGCATCACGACGATCCGGGGTTCGGGTTATCGTTTCGATCCCCCGACAAGGACGGCCGGCCAGGAGGCCGGCACAACCACTCCAACCGAAAATCCGAGCTGATGACGCCGAACTGACCAAAATGTCAGCGTGCCGGAGCAACGACCGCCGGCGCGGCCATCTCGACAATCGCCATCTCTTCGGCATGGGCCCTGTCCTTGAGGAGCACGCTCGCCACGCCAGCGAAGCCAAGCAGGCCCTGGGCATAGAGCAGTGCCGAAAGCACCGATGCTGCGAATTGTCTCTTCATTGCAGTGGCCCCGTTTCCGTTTCAGGGGGTTCAACCAAATGCGGCTACCGAGATACCCGCGCCGCCTGACCTGCCGTGGACGGCGCGGGTATCCTGTCCTCGCTGCGAGTGACGCGCGAGGTTCTGCTCACCCAGGCCAGGCACCCACGCCCATGGACCCGGCCGATGTGCAGAGTTGCGACGAACAAGGCTGCTGCGAAGAAGATGGCGGCGGAGGCCACCGGCGTCATGTCCAGCACCGGTGGCAATTCAGCTGCCATGGCGTTGCCCGGATTGGCCAGAAAGCCGATTCCTGACAGAATCGCCGTAGCGACGCCCACCCGCAGGAACCATCTTGCAGCCAACCGTTTCGCGCTCATCCAACCTTCGCAACGTTCGTTTCGTCGTGGCTGAATGTGCCGGCCGGCTGTATCGGGAAGATGCCGCCGGATGGCTTTTAGTGCTTCCGAATGTTTCAAGCACGTTGCGAGACCGGCAGGCGCTTGCGCTGCGCTTTCAGCGGCATAATGCGCCGATGCAGCAAGGGATTCATAAGGGTGTGGCTGCCTGGAGGCATTGTTTCAGGTCAATTCGCGTGGATTTGGGACGGTTACAACCCCGGAGACACGGCTGCAGCGAAACCAAATCCAGTAATCTGGAAACGAATATGAAACGGAAAGAATAGCTAAACGAAATTTGTCTGAAACACGACACTGGCAAAAAGACGTCCATTCCGAAATGCATTTTTACTGCCGGCGCGGCCGGCTCAAGGGGGACGTCATGAATTCCGAACTGAAGAAGCGCATCATCAACATTGCCGCCATTGCGATGACCGGCGCGGCACTGCTGCTGGCAGCAGGCCAGGGCAGCGCATTTGCGGCAAGCAAGATCGTGGCGCGGGTGTCGATCAGCCAGCAGCGCATGCATGTCATCATCGACGGCCGCTCGGCCTTCGTCTGGAAGGTGTCGACGGCTGGCCGCGGCTACGTCACGCCGAAGGGGTCTTACAAGCCGACCCGCATGCACGAGATGTGGTACTCGAAGAAGTACGACAACGCGCCGATGCCGCATTCGGTGTTCTTCAACGGCGGCTATGCGGTGCATGCGACCAACCACATCAGCCGCCTCGGCCGTCCGGCCTCGCATGGATGCGTGCGCCTGCACCCCGACAATGCGGCCGACTTCTACCAGCTGGTCCAGGCCAACGGCCCCTCCAACACCAGCATCCAGATCGTCAAGTAGGCGGACGCGCCAGCCGAGGCCGGCGCGTCCGGTTTTAGCTAAAGCGCGTTTTTGACGAACCAGTCGTAGGTCGATCGGATGCCATTTTCGAGTTCGATGCGCGGCTGCCAGCCGAGATGGGCGAGCTTGTCGCCGCTCATCAGCTTGCGCGGCGTGCCGTCCGGCTTGGACGTGTCGAGGGCGATGCGGCCCTCGAAGCCGACGACACGCGCCACGGTTTCCGCCAGTTCGAGAATGGTCACGTCGCTGCCGGAACCGACATTGACGTGCTGGTCGCCGGAATAGGACTTGAGCAGGAATACCATGGCGTCGGCCGCGTCGTCGACGTGCAAGAATTCGCGGCGCGGCGTGCCGCTGCCCCAGATCGTCAGCTCGGACGCGCCAGATCGCTTAGCCTCATGCGCCTTGCGGATCAGCGCCGGCAGGACATGGCTGGACGTCAGGTCGAAATTGTCGCCCGGGCCGTAGAGATTGGTCGGCATTGCCGAGATGAAGTCGACGCCATGCTGCTTGCGATAAGCCTCGGCAAGCTTGAGGCCGGCGATCTTGGCGATGGCGTACCACTCGTTTGTCGGCTCGAGCGCGCCGGTAAGCAGCGAATCCTCCGATATCGGTTGGGCCGCGAACTTCGGATAGATACAGCTCGAACCGAGGAACAGCAGCTTCTCCACGCCGACCTTGTGTGAAGCGTGGATGACGTTGGTCTCGATGGCGAGGT
Source organism: Aminobacter sp. LjRoot7 (assembly GCF_964252895.1). NCBI lineage: Bacteria > Pseudomonadati > Pseudomonadota > Alphaproteobacteria > Hyphomicrobiales > Phyllobacteriaceae > Aminobacter > Aminobacter sp. LjRoot7. The sequence goes on along the minus strand of NZ_CAXUPX020000014.1, from coordinate 57,106 downwards.
TCTCGTAGAGAAATTCGGCAGGGTAGGTGGCGTTCGCCAGGATGCCGCCGACCTTGGCCGCAGCAAGCAGCACGGCCTGGGGACGGGTCTCGCCCAACCAGGCCTCGACCTCGGCCTGTCGGGTTAGGTCGACAATGTCGCGCCCGGCAGTGATGACTTCGCAGTCTTCCTGCGCCAGGCGGCGCACCAAGGCTGTGCCGACCATGCCGCGGTGTCCGGCGACCCAGACGCGCTTGCCGGCAAGCGGGTAGAGAACATCAGCCATTCGTCCGCTCACTGGTTCTTGCCAGCGCGCGACGGTCCTCGCGCACCATCTCGGCCACCAGCTGGTCGAAGCTGGTGTTGTGGTGCCAGCCGAGCGCCTTGCGCGCCTTGGAGGCGTCGCCGAGCAGGTAATCGACTTCGGTGGGGCGGAAATAGCGCGGGTCGATCTCGACGAGAACGCGGCCGGTGGCGCTGTCGATGCCGGTCTCGCCAACGCTCTCGCCACGCCATTCAATGTTGGTGCCGATCTCGGCGAAGGCCTTTTCGACAAAGGAGCGGATCTTGTGGGCCTCGCCGGTGGCGAGCACGTAATCGTCGGGCTTGTCCTGCTGCAGCATCATCCACATGCCGAGCGCGTAGTCGCGGGCATGACCCCAGTCGCGACGGGCATCGAGATTGCCGAGATAGAGCCGATCCTGGATGCCGGCCTCGATGGCGGCCACGGCGCGGCTGATCTTGCGGGTGACGAAGGTTTCGCCGCGCAACGGGCTTTCGTGGTTGAACAGGATGCCGTTGGAAGCGTGGATGCCATAGGCCTCGCGGTAGTTGGCAACGATCCAGTAGGCGTAGAGCTTGGCGGCCGCATAGGGCGAACGTGGAGCGAAGCCCGAGGTCTCGTTCTGCGGCGCCGGTATGTTGCCATAGAGCTCGGACGTCGAGGCCTGATAGAAGCGCGTCTTGCCGACGAGGCCGAGCAGGCGGATCGCCTCCAGCAGCCTGAGCGGGCCGAGCGCGTCTGAGTTGGCGGTGTATTCAGGCGTTTCGAAGCTGACCTGGACGTGCGACTGAGCGCCGAGATTGTAGATCTCGTCGGGCTGCGTTTCCTGCACGATGCGGATCAGGTTGGTGGCGTCGGTGAGGTCGCCGTGATGCAGGATCAGCCTGGGGTCGGCGACATGCGGGTCCTCGTAGAGATGCTCGATGCGGCCAGTGTTGAAGGACGACGAGCGGCGCTTGATGCCGTGGACGACGTAACCCTTTGAGATCAGGATCTCGGCAAGATAGGCGCCGTCCTGTCCGGTCACACCGGTGATCAGCGCTACCTTGCCGTTTTTTGCTGGCGCTGATTTCTGCTCGTTCGACATTCCCGATTCCTTGCGGTTCTTACGTGCGGCGCACCCTAGAGATGTTGAGTGCACCGCGAAAGAGGCGCCGTTCGGATCGCGCGCCGAGAGTGCTTTCTCGTTGATTTTGGCAGGTTTCTACGGGGTCTCATTTTGTGCATTGCACGGCAGTGCATATTCGCGGCTGGTATGAACCATCTCATTGGGGCTGGTTGAAGCCAATGCTCATAAAATATGGCAGTTTCAGACAAAATCATATGATTTGCACGCCTGTGCAACTTTCTGCATATTCTGGATTGACACGAACGTGCCGCCGATGGAATGAATATGCCAACAGGCACGGGAATGTGCCGCACCGCCTGGAGGCGGCGGTGGTGTCGGAAGCAGGGCGGGTGAGGGGTGTCCGGGCGGCTCAGGCCGCATGGGCGCAAGGTCCGCTTCAAGGCACCCAACGGAGGAGAATTCATGCTCGTGCCATCGCATGTTGGCCATGCCGTGCATCTGCGCCGGATCGTTTCCGGTGGCGAGTGCAGCAGTCATGACGGAATCTGCCAGCGGAGCTTTGCCTCGTGAGCGGCCAGTCGCAGAGCTCGGTTCAGACGGTGGCGAAGCCCACGGTCGTGAACCAAAGGACGGTGGCGGCGCGGCTGTTGCCGACCCGCTCGCAGCGCCTGCGCTACCGGACGAAGGTGGCTCTGCGCGAGCCGACGACGATCATCGGCGTTCTGGCCGCGGCCTTGTTTGCCTATCTCATTGTCGTGCCGATCATCTCGATGTTGTCGGACGCCATGCGAGTGCAGTTCGGCGACGAGCGCCGCATCAAGCAGGATGTCGGCGAGCTGACCTGGTACTATATCGACCGCGTCTTCCTCTCGCGGATCTCGCACGACCTGTTCTGGGAGCCGTTGGTTAACACGCTGAGCGTGGCGGCTGGCGCGATCACGCTGTCGATGCTTGTCGGCGGCACGCTCGCCTGGCTGCTCAGCCGCACCGACATGTTCGGCCGCCGCTGGTTCGCGACAGCTCTCATAGTGCCCTACATGCTGCCGGCTTGGACCTTCGCGCTCGCCTGGACGACCTTGTTCAAGAACCGCACCGTCGGCGGCCAGCCCGGCTGGCTGGAATCGATCGGCTTTTCGCCACCCGACTGGCTGTCCTACGGCCAGCTGCCGGTGACCATCATCCTGGCGCTGCACTATTCGCCCTTCGTCATCCTGCTGTTCGGCAACGCGCTGCGCCGCTTCGACTCGCAGCTCGAGGACTCGGCCCGCATTCTCGGCGCCAGCAGGCTGACGGTTGCCAGCAAGATCATCATGCCGCTGATGCGCCCGTCGCTGATGTCGGCGATGGTGCTGATCTTCGCCAAGTGCCTTGGCGAGTTCGGCGTGCCCTATGTGCTCGGCCTGCCGGTCAATTTCGACGTGTTGGCGACCTCGCTCTACCAGAACATCTCGTCGCGCCAGGTCGGCGTGGGTGCCGTTCTGGCCGGTGCGATCATGCTGATCGGCATCATCACCATCACCATCGATGCCCGGCTGATGCGGGAAGCACGCCGCTTCGTCACCATCGGCTCCAAGGGCTCGATGAATCGGCTGAGCCCGCTCGGCATCCTGCGCATGCCGGCAACCGGCTTTGCCGCGCTGATGTTCCTGCTCAGCGTCGGCTTGCCGATCGGAACGCTGTTCCTGTCGACGATCATGCGGGTGCCCGGCCAGTTCAACCTCGACAATTTCACGCTCGACTACTGGATCGGCACCAACCTCAACACGGTGGCGTTGCAGACCGGTATCCTGTTGAGCCCCGATTTGTGGAACGCGGCCTGGAACAGCCTGCGCATCGTCGGCGTGGCCTCGATCACCTCGGGCATCCTCGGTCTGCTGGTCGGCTATGTCGTGGCGCGTACTCAGGTGAAGCCGCTTGGCACGTTCCTGCGCCAGGTGACGTTCCTGCCTTACCTGGTGCCGGGCATCGCCTTTGCCGCAGCCTATCTCTCGCTGTTTGCCGTGCCGCGCGGGCCGATCCCCGCACTTTACGGTACGACACTGATCCTGATGCTGGCGCTGATTGCCGACCAGATGCCTTATGCCTCGCGCGCCGGTATTGCTGCGATGACGCAGCTTGGCAAGGAGCCCGAGGAGGCGGCGCAGATCGCCGGCGCCGGCTGGTTCCGCCGCATGATCTCGATCGTCATCCCGATCCAGAAGGGGTCGCTGACGACGGGCATCCTGTTGCCCTTCATCTCGGGCATCAAGGGGCTCAGCCTGTTCGTCGTGCTGGCGGTGCCGTCGACCGACGTGCTGACCACCTATTCGCTCCGGCTCGTCGACTACCACTACACGCAGGCCGCCAACGCCGTCGTGCTGATCATCGCCGGCCTCGCCTATTTCGGCGCGCTGCTCGGCCAGAAGCTGACCAAGACCAATCTCGCGCAAGGACTGGGGAACTGACATGCCGAAGATCAACCTGAGCGGCGTCGAGAAGAACTATGGCGGCAACTCCGCCAATGCGGTGGCCGATCTCGACCTCGAAATCGGCGATGGCGAGTTCATGTGCCTGCTGGGGCCATCCGGCTGCGGCAAGACCACGACTTTGCGCATGATCGCCGGACTGGAGCATCTGACGGCAGGCGAAATCCGGGTCGGGCCGCGCGTCGTCGACTCCGTCGTCGAGGGTGTGTTCATCCCGCCGGAAAAGCGCGAGATGGGGCTGGTGTTCCAGAGCTACGCGCTGTGGCCGCATCTGACCATCGAGCGCAACACCGACTTCGGCCTTAGGTTGCGCAAGATGCCCAAGGCCGAGCGCGAGCAGCGTGTCGACCAGGTGATGAAGACGCTCGGCATCGAGAAGTACCGTGATCGCTATCCCTCGCAGCTGTCGGGCGGCCAGCAGCAGCGCGTGGCACTGGCCCGCATGCTGGCGGTCAACCCGGAAGTGCTGCTGCTCGACGAGCCGCTGTCCAATCTCGATGCCGCACTCAGGCTCGAGATGCGCGCCGAGCTCAAGCGCCTGCATGCCGAGTTCAAGACGACGATCGTGTTCGTCACCCACGACCAGTGGGAGGCGATGACGCTCGCCACCACCATTGCGGTGATGAGCGAAGGCCAGCTTCAGCAGGTCGGCACGCCCAACGACATTTACGACAGGCCCGCCAACCGCTTCGTGGCGCAGTTTGTCGGCAACCCGCCGATCAACATCGTCGAGCTGGGCGATGGCAGGTCGGAGATGTCGCGGCTCGCCAATGCCTATCTCGGCGCACGTTTCGCCGAGCTGCGCGATGCCGGCTCGGTCGGCATCAGGCCTGAGGCTCTCAGGCTGGCCGACGCCGAGCGCGGCGTAGCCGACGGTGCCATTGCTGGCGAGGCCGAGGTGACCGGCATCCTGCCAACCGGCGGCAGCTGGATCATCGAGCTGACCGCATCGGGTGAAAAGCTGTTCTTGACCACGCACCAGTCGCCCGAGGTCGAGGTCGGCGAGGCCGTGACCTGGTGGGCCAAATCCAAGGCGCTGCACGTCTTCGACAAGGCGGGCCAGCGCATGGAGATGGCGGACAGGTTGATGCGGCCGGCGAAGCTGCATTGAAGAGATTCCCTTGGGGCGGTGGAGGACTGCCCCTTGGGAAGCAGGACTATCGGGAACGAGACGGCCGGCATTGCGCCGGCCTGAAAAGGGAGGAGAGAATGAGCAGAGCTTTCACCATGAAACGGCTCCTGGCGGCGACAGCGCTTGGCGTCGTTGCCGGCCTGTTTACAGGCGCCGCGCAGGCAGAGGAGTTCGACCTCAACGCGCTGATCGAGGCGGCGAAGAAGGAACCGCCGATCAACGTCTATTCGAGCACCGGCAAGATCGTGAAGCAGGCCGAGGCGTTCACCAAGAAGTATGGCGTGCAGGCGACAGGCACCAAGGCCAACGCCGCCGCCCAGCTGGAAATGGTGATCCGCGAGGGCCAGGCCAAGAATGTGCAGGGCGACGTCATCCAGATCAGCGACGTGCCCGCCGGCGTGGCGCAGCTGGTGCCGCAGGGCTTCGTCGAGAGCTGGCTGCCGCCGGATCTCGCCGCCAAGATCCCGGCGCAATACCAGAACCCGCTGACCGTCTCCAACGAGGCCAACGTCTTTGCCTACAACACCCAGCTCAACGAAAGCTGCCCGGTGAAGAACATCTGGGAGCTGACGGAGGCCAAGTGGAAGGGCAAGCTCGCCATGCAGGACCCGCTCAACAAGGCGTCCTATGTCGACTGGTTCAACCAGATGGCGACCAATGCCGACGACAAGGTGGCTGCCGCCTACAAGGAGTATTACGGCAAGGATCTTGAAGCGGGTGAGGACGGCGCCACCGGCGCCTGGGTCAAGGCGCTCGCCGCCAACGGCCCGCTGCTCACTGACGCTGACGAGGCGGCGGCACAGGCGGTCGGCGCGCCCGACCAGAAGGAACAGTTCATCGGCCTTATCAGCTCTGCCAAGTTCCGCAACAACCAGGATGTCGGCTCCAAGCTCGGCCTGTGCAAGGATCTGAAGCCTTTCGCCGGTTGGATGTATCCGAGCCTCGGCTTCATCGCCAAGGGCACCGACAGCCCGAACGCGTCCAAGCTGTTCATCCACTATCTGATGACCGAGGAGGGCATCGCCCCGCAGGCGGCCGACGGCAAGATGTCGACCAACAGCGACGCCAAGCTGCCTGACGACGAACCCTCGGGCATCGGCAAGGTGCTGGACCAGATCTTCCCCTACGATTCGGCGTCGGCCCAGAGCGACTGGGACGCGCGCCAGGATTGGCAGGACCTCTGGCGCATCAACTACAAGAAATAGCGCTTGCACTGCCGCGCCCGGCACTGACGCCGGGCGCGTTTCAGCCGGATTTTTGGGGAGGAAACGATGAAACCGGCATTTGGAACGAGCAGGAAGTTTGCACTCGCAACGACGGCGCTGGCCGGACTGATGACAGCTATGGTGATGGCGTCGGCTCCGGCGCGGGCGGAAGCTTTCGACCTCAACGCGCTGGTCGAGGCGGCGAAGAAGGAGGCGCCGATCAACATCTATGACAGCACCGGCAAGATCGTCGAAATGGCCGAGAACTTCACCGCCAAATACGGGGTGAAGGCGACTGGCATCAAAGTGTCGGCCAGCGCGCAGCTCGAGATGATCGTGCGCGAGGGCCAGGCTAAGAACGTCAAGGGTGACGTCGTGCTGATCACCGATGCGCCGGCTGGGCTGGCGCAGCTTTTGCCGCAGAAATTCGTCGAGAGCTACCTGCCGCCAGACATGGCCGACAAGATTCCGGCCAAGTTCCAGAACCCGTTGGCGATCACCACCAATGCCGCTGTCTGGGCCTACAACACCGAGGCCTACAGTGCCTGCCCGGTGAAGAACATCTGGGAGCTCACCGATCCCAAATGGAAGGGCAAGGTCGCCTTCTACGACCCGCTGTCGAAAGGCACCTACCCGGATTGGTTCAACCAGACGGCGACGCATGACGACGACAAGATGAAGGCTGCCTACAAGGCGCATTTCGGCAAAGACATCGAGGTCGGCGAAGACAGCGCCACGGCCGCCTGGGTCAAGGGTTTTGCCGGCAATTCGCCGCTGCTTGCCGACGCCGACGATGCGATCTCGGAAGCCGTAGGCGCGCCCGGCCAGAAGGAGCCGTTCTTTGGCCTGATGAGTTCGGCCAAGTTCCGCGACAATGCCGACAAGGGCTTCAAGCTCGGGCTCTGTGAAGGGCTCGATCCCTGGCCGGGCTGGACCTATGTCAAGCTCGGGCTGATCGCGACCGGCACCAAGAGCCCGAACGCGGCCAAGCTGTTCATCCACTATATCCTGACCGAGGAAGGCATCGCGCCGCAGGTGAAGGACGGCAAGCTGCCGACCAACCCTGATATCGGCCTGCCCGCCGACGAGCCCTCGGGCATCGGCAAGGTGCTGGGCAGGCTGCAGCAATACGACGCCTCGACGGCACTCGAAGACTGGGATGCGCGCCAGGATTGGCAGGACCTCTGGCGCGTCGCCTACAAGAAATAGCTTTCCGGTGGACTGGGGCGGAGCCCTTCTCCTTCGGCTCCGCCCACTTTTTTCCACCGGGCGACATGGAGATTTTGAATGACCGGAACCTCGGCGAGGAAACTCGCGGCTCCCAAGGCGTTGTTGCTCGACTTCGGCGGCGTCATCGTGTCGACGACGCATCTGCCGGGTTGGAGGGAGCGACTGGCCTTGCATGTGCATGGCCTGCTCGTCCAGGCCGGCGCGCAAGCATCGGAGCTGTCGGTCGAGCAGTTCACCGCTGACATCAAGGCGGGTGGTATCGCCGACTCGCACTGGAAGGATGCGATGTCGCGGCCGCTGTCGCCGCGCGAACTCAGGCACGAGGAATTCTGGGGCGATTTCGTCGCCGGCGACTGGCCGCAGCAGGCGCGGGATGTCGTCGTGAGCGAGGCCTATGACCTCTGCCGCAAGATGGGCAACTGGAAGAGCGAACGTGTGCTGCGCACCGGCATGCTCGACCTGCTCGACGCGGCGGATGCGGCAGGCGTACCGGTTGGCATCGTCAGCAACGCACTGTGTGGCCAGGTGCATATCGATTTCCTCGACGCGCACGGGCTGACCGGGCGCTTCGCCGTCGTCATCCACAGCGACGAGGTCAAGCTGCGCAAGCCGAACCCCGAGATGATCTGGCTGGCGACGCGGGCGCTCGGCATCGAGCCCGAAGCAGCCTGGTATGTCGGCGACAATTTCGACCGCGACGTGCTGTGCGGCAAACGTGCCGGCATCGGCGGCAACATCCTGATGGAAGCCAAGGGCACCTATGATCTGCCCTATGATTTGAAGCTCAAGCCGGACGCCATCGTTGCCGATCCGGTCGGTTTGCTCGGCCTCTTCCAAAAAGCCACGCGCGGGATCGCGGCATGACTGATATCGAGGAATCCAGGCGCCTGCGCGCCGTCGCCGAACAGGCGTCGCAGCTCATGCGCGAGCCTCTGCTGGCGGCATTCCGGTCGAACATCGCAGTCGACTACAAGGTCGACCTGCACGACGTGGTGACCAAACACGACAAGGAATCGGAAGTGGCGATCCGCGCCTTCATCCTGGGTGAGGTGCCTGACTCGGTCGTCGTTGGCGAGGAGGCTGGCGAGAGCGGAGCTGGCCGGGTGCGCTGGTATGTCGATCCGATCGACGGTACCTCCAACTTCGCCCGCGGCTTTGCCTTCTGGTGTATCTCGGTTGGCGCGGCGATCGACGGCGAGGTCGTCGCCGGCGCTGTCTACGACCCTGTCGCCGACAAGCTGTTTTCGGCCGACCTGACCGGTGCCTGGCTGAATGGCGAGCCGTTGCGCTCGCGCGCCATCGCAGACGAGCGGCACGCGACGCTGATCACGGGCTATCCCGTGGCCCGCGATTTCAGGCGCGATGGGCAGGAGCAGACGCTGGCCAATTTCGGCGAGCTGGTCGAGACCTTCTCGACGCTGCGGCGGCCGGGTAGCGGAGCGCTCAGCCTGTGCCATGTCGCGGCCGGCTGGGTCGATGCTTCGGCCGGATTTGGCAGCAACCCGTGGGACGTGGCGGCGGCGGTGCTCATCCTCAGGCAGGCCGGCGGCAGCTATTATCCGCTGACCCTCGGCAAGGTTGATGCCGGCGTGCCTGACTTCATGTGCCCCGGCTATGTCGCGCTGGGCGAGGGTGCCGACTATCCGACGCTGATGCGGGTGGCGCGACGCATCTCTGACGGTCGCGATGCGGCACGGGCACGAGATGCGGCATGACGGAACGCGTGTGCATCCGCACGAGATCGTCGGCAACACGAGCTTCGTCGAGTTACAGAAACACTATTCAACTTAATGCGTTGACGATTTTGCACAGCTGTGCAATTTGAGGTCAACTGTACCACAGGCGGCATTGAAAATGACGGTTCACGCAACAGCCACCGAAGCCACTGCAGAAACCGGCATCGACCGGCGCGCAGCATTCTGCCGCGACATCGCGCGTTCGGCGGGTGCGGTGGCGCTTGACGGGTTCACCAACCGCGTGGCTGGCTTTGACATGAAGGGGCCGCAAGACTTCCTGACCGAGACGGACGCCGCGGTCGAGCGGCATCTCAAGGCACGCATCGCCGAAGCGTTCCCCGAGGACGGTTTCCTCGGCGAGGAAGGCGGCGGGGCGATCAAGTCGGATATCTGGGTCGTCGATCCGATCGACGGTACAGCGAATTTTGCCCGCGACATTCCGCATTTCTGCATTTCGATCGCCTTCGTCAGCAATGGCGAGACCGAGATCGGTGCGATCTACAACCCGGTGCTGGACGAGCTGTATTTCGCCCGTCGCGGGCACGGCGGAACCCGCAACGGCAAGCCGTTGTCGGTTGCCAGGACGCGCGATTTCAACGCCGCTTGCGTCGAGTTCGGCTGGTCGAACCGCAAGACCAACACGCGTTATCTCGAAGTGCTGTCCAACATCCTCGAGCGTGGCGCCAATGTGCGCCGTGGCGCTTCGGGTGCGCTGGGTCTTGCCTACGTCGCCGACGGCCGCTCGGATGCCTATGCCGAGCTGCACATGCACGCCTGGGACTGCCTGGCCGGGCTTTTGATGGTCAAGGAGGCTGGTGGCGTCGTCGCTCCATTCCTGTCGGTGAGCGGCCTGACCAAGGGCGGGGCGGTGCTGGCTGCGGCGCCCGGCGTGGCGCTCGGCATGAGCGAGGCGACCGGCATCGCTCTCGAAGCCGGCAAGTGAATTTTTCCAGACACCATCCAGCATCAAGGCCCCCACATGGACCTCAATAGCCCGCGATATGAGCGCCCGGCGCTCAGCCTGATCGAACGCGACATCGCCGGCTATGGCATCGACATCTATGTCGGCGGCATGGATGGTGCTGGCGACCTCGAGCTGCTCAAGCAAAAGAACATCACCACCGTGGTGAATTGCGCCGTAAATCTCGACTTCAACTACGCCACCGAGCCGTTCGGCGAGGGCGAGGCGGCTGACGCCATCTACGGCGTCGGTGCGGTGCGCTACTACAAGCTCGGCCTGATCGATGGTCACGGCAACCCCGAGACCATGATGTTGTCGGGCTTCTATCTACTGCGTGGTGCGCTGAGCCAGGTGCTGCCGAAGAAGGCGACCTACAAGCGGCGCGAGAAAGGCAATGTGCTGGTCAACTGCCGTGGCGGCCGCAGCCGCTCGGTGTCGCTGGTGGCGCTGTTCCTGCATGTCGAAATGCCCGAGAAATTCCCGACGCTCGACGCAGCCCTCGACCATGTGCGCACGCAGCGCGAGTTGCGCCGCGATGAATGGCACGAGGCGCCCAAGCCGATGCTGGTCGAGGCAGCGCGCAAGGCGGCGCAGTGGATCGCCATGATCGACAAGGGCTTGCCCGCGCCGGCCCTGGCTTACAAGGACTGACGGCGAGGCCGTCTCGCAGCGAGAATGAAATGAAGATTGCCGTCATCGCCGACCCGCATTTCCACGACATCAACTACCGGCAAGGTGTGGGTGTCGGCGACGGGGTGGCGATCCGGACGCTCGCCGATACGGCGGCGTCGACGCGCGTGTTCAACGAGAGTTACCACGCGACCCGCGCATTGCTCGACGACATCGTGCGACGCGGTATCTCGCTGGTCGTCGTCGCCGGCGACCTGACCGACGACGGCCAGCAATCGACCATGGCCGCGGCAACCGCGTTGCTCGACGACTACTCTAGGCGCTTCGGCCTGCGCTTCGTCGCGACGCCCGGCAATCACGACCTCTATGCCATCGATGGCCGGCATCAGAGCAAACGCTTCCTCAATGCCGACGGCTCGCACACGCTGGTGACGAGCGATCCTGCAATGGGGCAGGGGGATTCCGTCGAGCGCATCGTCTCCGATGAGATGTATTGCGGCGGCTACGGCACGGCCATCCCGGCGCTGGGGGCGTTTGGCTTTTTCAGGCGTGACGGCGACCTGCACTGGGAGTGCCCGTTCGGGACCGATGACAGGCTGGAGGCGCGGACCTTCGAGATCGTTTCCGCCGACGGGCAGACCGTCAGGCGCATGATCGATGCCTCTTTCCTTGTCGAACCCGTCGAAGGGCTGTGGTTGCTGTCGATCGACGCCAATGTCTTCGAGCCGCGTAATGGCGACCTCGATCCGACGCTGGAAAAGAGCTACCTCGACAGCACCGATGCCGGCTGGAATTCGATGCTGCGCAACAAGGGCTTCGTGCTCGACTGGATGGCAGATGTCGCGGCCCGGGCCAAGGCGTCGGGCAAGCGGTTGATCGCCTTTTCGCACTATCCGATCATTGACCCGCTCAACGGCACCTCGACTGATGAAGCCAAGCTGCTCAACGACACCAGCTTCCTGCGTCGCACGCCCAATCCCGAGGTGTCCAGGGTCGCGGCCGCGAGCGGTATCAAGATCCATTTCAGCGGCCACCTGCATATCAACGACACGGCTGTGTTCCGCGACGGCGACGATTTCCTCGTCAACATCGCGGTGCCGTCGATGGTCGGCTTTCCGCCAGCCTACAAGATCGTCGACATCGGCGGCGCACAGCTCGACGTCGAGACTGTGACCATCGCCGATGTGCCGGGGTACGACGCGGCGTTTCCTTACTACCGCATCGAGGAGGCGAGGGACGGCGTCTCGGCCGCTGTCACAGAAGCGGCCAGCCATACCGACTTCCTCAGCCGACACCTCGCCGAGATGGTGCGCCACCGCTACCTGCCCAAGGAATGGCCGCAGGATCTGGCTCGTCTCGTGCCACAACTTTCGCTTGGTGACCTGGATGCCTTTGCCGCCACGTCTCGCCCGCTCACCGTCGAGGATGCAGGCGTCATCATCGGGCGCGAGCAAAATGGCGCGTTGGCCGCGCTGCCGTTCTTCGAGGTGGTCGTCGACTGGTACCGGCTGCGCAAGGGCAGGGAGATCGCGCTCGACTTCATCGATGCCAACCGCATCGCCGCCTACCGCCAGACGGCGCAGCGATATGCCGCCGGTTCATGGCCCAGGGGCAGCCTGCAGGATCGCCTCGGCTCGTTCATGCGCATGATGATGGACTGGCTCGACAGCCAGCCGTCGCGCGATTTTTCCATCAACCTCACCACCGGTGAGATCGAGCGCGACGATCACTTGGGCCGTACCGTTCGGCGCCAGACCGGAGCTGCGTGAAAGCAGACGCGGCCACCACTGACGGCGCCCGGGCCGTTGACAACGTCCGGATTGTCGCTGTCGAGCAATGTCGTGATGTGTTCGGCGATCTGGGCGATCGGCTGGCGGAAGGTCGTCAGCTGATAGGAGGCCCATCCGGCCTGCTCGATGTCGTCGAAGCCGACGACGCAGAGCTCCTCAGGCACGTTCATGCCGAATTCGACACGCGCCGCATCCATGAAGCCGCAGGCAAGCAGGTCGGTGACGCAGAAGGCGGCGTCGGGGCGCTCCGAGCCGCTGAGCAGCAGGCGCCCGGCCTCGAAGCCGGCACCGTAGCCTGTCGGGCCGGCGCGGGTGATGGTGACGCCGAGACCCGCTTCGCGCGCCGCCTCTTCGAAGCCGCGCTCGCGGGCGACGAGGCTGGGCGTTCCGGCCTGCGAGGAGACGACTGCGATGCGGCGGCAGCCGGCGCGGTGCAGCATGTGGAAGGCTTCGCGGGCAGCGACGGTGTTGTCGACGGTGATGCTTTCGGGGCCGTCGAGGTGGTCGTCGCGGTTGATCAGGATGACGTGCTGGCCGCTGTTGATGCAGGTGTTGATCAGCGACGCGGGCGGCGTGCCCGATAACACGACGGTGGCATTGGCGCGGTAGTTGAGCGTCTGGCGCAGTGCTGCCTCGACGCTGTCGCTGTCGCCCGAGGTGTTGATGACCATGGCGACGCGGTTGATCGCCTGCAGGCGCCGCGTGATCGCGTCGAGCAGGCGCGAATGGTAGGGCGTGTTGATGTCGGCGCCGATCAGGCAGACGATGCCGCTGTCTTCGTGGATCAGGCTGCGGGCGAGGTGGTTGACGTGGTAGCCGAGCTGTTCGGCTGCTTCGAGCACCTTCTTGCGGGTGGTCTCGGAAACGCTGGCGCCGTCGGTAAAGGTGCGCGATACCGCCGAGCGCGACACGCCGGCCAGTTCAGCGACCTGCTGTGCGCTGACGAATGACCTGCCCGGCTTCATTTCGGACATTGCACAGCTCCAGTTTGGCCACGCGGTGAACCGCTTCGCAAGCGTTGCACAAATGTGCAACGCACTGTCCCTGATACAATCGGATTGTCGCGCCTGCAATCCTGCAGCTGCAATCTTGCAGCGTTCGGCCGTGGCCTAGGATGCCGCCTCGGCCAGGGCCTCGACAGGCGGCATGAGGTCGGCAGCCGACAGGCTGCGCATTAGGGTGGCAAGCTCGGGCTCGTCGATCAGCACCGCCGCATCGGCGGGCGAGAGCCAGGCACGCTGGCGTGCGCCGGCTTCCTGCCAGGCCTCGAGCTCTTCGCTGACCTCGACGAGATAGGCCGTGACCACGACGTGGACGAAGCTTGTCGACAGCCGCTTCCAGTAACAATAGCTGCCGGCCGGCTTTTTCAGCGCTTTGCCGCGCACGCCAGCCTCTTCGCGGGCCTCGATCAGCGCCGCCTGTCGGCCGCTCTTGCCCTTCATCGGCCAGCCCTTGGGCACGATGAAACGGCGTGTGCCGCGCGAGGTGACAAGCATGACCTCGAGTTCGCCCCGGTCATTCAGACGGAACGGAATGGCGGCAACCTGGGCGATGATCTCGCCGTTGCTCGCCTTGCGGATGGTCTTCTTGTCCTTTGGCATTTTCGCCCGGTCGTTTCCTTTGCCTGCGCTGAAGCTCTGTCGGCTTCGATTTGTATCACCTCGGCCCGCTTGGGTTCATGACGCTTAAGATAGTGCAATGAACACGATTGCAAAATGCGTAAAAAGCACTCACTCTGCAAGAGACCAAAACGACATCAGATCGTTAGACGGCGAATAATTATGTGGAGGGAAGCGAAATATGAAAACTGCCTTTACGCGTTCGGCCGCGCTGGCCGCATTGATGATGGCCGGCGGCGCGTCGGCGCAAGCTGAAAGCCTGACGCTCTATTGCAGCGCTGACGAAGCGTGGTGCCAGCAGATCAAGACTGGCTTCGAGGAAAAGACCGGCATCACCGTCGACATGACTCGCAAGAGCTCGGGCGAGACCTATGCCCAGGTGCGCGCCGAAGCGAGCAACCCGAAGGGCGACGTCTGGTGGGGCGGCACCGGTGACCCGCATCTGCAGGCAGCCGAGGAAAACCTGACCGAGGAATATGTCTCGCCGATGCGCGGCGAGTTGCACGACTGGGCGATCAAGCAGGCCGAGGCCGCCGGCAACAAGACGATCGGCGTCTATTCGGGCGCGCTCGGATTTGGCTACAACAAGGATCTGCTCGCCAAGAACGGCTTACCCGAGCCCAAGTGCTGGGCCGACCTGACCAAGCCGGAGTTCAAGGGCCAGATCCAGATCGCCAACCCGAACTCGTCGGGTACCGCCTACACGACGCTGGCGACGATGGTGCAGCTGATGGGCGAGGACAAGGGCTTCGAGTACATGAAGGCCCTGCACAAGAACGTCAACCAGTACACCAAGTCGGGCTCGGCGCCGATCAAGGCAGCAGGGCTTGGCGAAACCACCGTCGGCATCGTGTTCATGCATGATGCCGTGGCGCAGACGGCGGCGGGCTTCCCGATCGTGACTGTCGCGCCGTGCGAAGGCACCGGCTATGAGATCGGCTCGATGTCGTTGATCAAGGGCGCGCGCAACGCCGAGGCGGCCAAGAAGTTCTACGACTGGGCGCTGTCGGCCGAGATGCAGGGCAAGGCCAAGGACGTGAAGTCGTTCCAGCTGCCGTCAAACAAGGCGGCGGCCGTGTCGGAACTGACGCCAGACCTGTCGACGATCAAGCTGATCGACTACGACTTCAAGAAGTACGGTTCGAGCGAGGAGCGCAAGCGGCTGCTTGGCAAATGGGACACGGAGGTCTCCTCGCTGCCGCAGTAAAACATGCGCTCCCGCGAATTGAGCGGCGGCCTGCACCCGACCGTCATCCTGTGGATGGCGGTCGGATTGCTCGGCTTTGCCGTGCTCCCCTGGTATGGCGTCGAAGACGGGTTCTTCGGCATGTCCTGGCTGTTTGAGGGCTATCCGCTCGACAGCGAGTTTGCACCTGCCCTGATCCTCAACCTCAAGGGTGAGAAATTGTGGCTCGCGCCGCTCGGCCTGCTTTTGGCCGCGCCGCTGCTGTTGTGGAGGCGGAAGAAATCCGATCCGCTGTTCGGCAAGCTGCTGGTGGCGGTCGGTGCTGCGGGCTTCGCCTGGCTGCTGTTCCAGGGCTTTGCCATTGGCCTGCGCGGCTGGCAGTTCGGCTGGCTGCAAGGTCTGTTCGGCGAGCTCGGCGACCGCCAGTTCGGCATGGGCTATGGCGCGCTGCTGGTCGGCCTCGCTTTCCTGTTCCTGTTCTCGATCGGCCTTGCTGCGCGCGGCGCTGTCGGCGGCGATGTTTTCGTGGTCTCGACAATTGCCTTCGTGGTGGCGGCGGTCGGCCTGTTCATCTTCATGCCGATCCTGCAGATGCTGGCCAATGCGCTGGTGACCGAGGACGGCAGCTATTCGCTCACGACCTTCCTCGGCAAGCTGTTCAGCCCCCGGCTGTGGAGCCTCGAATGCCTCGCCGGCGGCAGCCGCTGCGGCGTCGCCTGGAACTCGCTGTTCCTCGCCGTTCTCGTCGGCGTGCTGACGACCGTGCTCGGCCTCGTCTTTGCGCTGATGGTCACGCGCACTGGCTTTCGCCATGGCAAGCTACTCAGGGCGCTGACGGTGTTGCCGATCATCACCCCGCCCTTCGTCATCGGCCTCGCTATCATCCTTTTGTTCGGCCTGTCGGGTGCTGTGACGCAGACCTTCGCGGAACTGTTCGGCATCCAGCCGACGCGTTGGATCTATGGCCTGCCGGGCCTGCTGATCGCCCAGCTGCTCGCCTTCACGCCGATCGCCTTCCTGGTGCTGATCGGCGTCGTCGAGGGCGTCAGCCCATCGATGGAGGAGGCGGCGCAGACGCTGCGCGCCAATCGCTGGCAGACGTTCTGGACGGTGTCACTGCCGTTGATGCGGCCGGGCCTCGCCAATGCCTTCCTGCTTGGCTTCATCGAGAGCATGGCCGACTTCGGCAACCCGCTGGTTTTGGGCGGCAATTTCGACGTGCTGTCGACGGAAATCTTCTTCGCCATCGTCGGTGCACAGAACGACGAGGCGCAGGCAGCGGTGCTGGCCATCGTGCTGCTCGCCTTCACGCTGCTTGCCTTCTATGCCCAGCGTTTCTGGCTCGGCAAGAAGTCCTACACGACGATGTCGGGCAAGGGCGACGCCGGCATGCATCCGCAGCTGCCCACGGGCCTCAAGCGCGCCGTCTACGCCACCGCCGGTTTCTGGGTGGCCTTCACCATCTTCATCTATGCGACCATCTTTTACGGCAGCTTCGTCAAGCTCTGGGGTGTCGACCACAGCCTCACCCTGGCCCACTATGTGAAGGCTTTCGCGGTGGGCTGGAACGAGTTCGGCATCCACTGGAAGGGCTCGGCCTGGAGTTCGTTCTGGACGACGTTGCAGATCGCGCTGATCTCCTCGCCGCTGACGGCGGCCATCGGCCTGCTCACCGCTTACCTGCTGGTCAGGCAGAACTTTGCCGGCAAAAACGCCTTCGAGTTCGGCACCATGCTGTCCTTTGCCATTCCGGGCACTGTGATCGGCGTGAGTTATGTGATCGCCTTCAATGTGCCGCCGATCGAGCTGACCGGTACCGGCATCATCCTCGTTTTGTCCTTCATCTTCCGCAACATGCCGGTGGGTGTGCGGGCAGGGGTGGCGTCGATGTCGCAGATCGACAAGAGCCTCGACGAGTCGTCGCTGACGCTCGGCGCGAACTCCTGGCAGACCTTCCGCAAGGTGGTGTTGCCGTTGCTGAGGCCAGCAATCGTCGCCGCACTCGTCTATTCCTTCGTGCGCGCCATGACGGCGATCAGCGCCATCGTCTTCCTGGTCAGCGCCCGCTACGACATGTCGACCAGCTACATCGTCGGCCGCGTCGAGAACAACGAATACGGCATCGCGATCGCCTATTCGGCGGTGTTGATCGGCGTCATGCTGGCGGTGGTCGGGCTAATGCAGCTGCTTGTCGGCCGGCGCAACATCGGCCGGCGCGGGCATGAGCTGTCGCAGTCGCGCACCAATGTGAGCCAGCCGGCATTTTCGGGAGGGAGCTGATGATCAAGAGCAACGCCGCTTCGGTGGAGTTCCGCGCGGTCACCAAGGTCTATGGCAAGAGCCCGGTGCCGGCGGTCAACAACGTGTCGCTATTCGTCGAGGCGGGTAAGCTAGTGACGCTGCTCGGCCCGTCGGGCTGCGGCAAGACGACGACGCTGCGCATGATCGCCGGGCTGGAGATGGCGACGCGTGGACAGATCCTGATCGGCGGCGCCGACGTCACGCACCTGCCGGCGACCGACCGCGACGTGTCGATGGTGTTCCAGTCCTATGCGCTGTTCCCGCACATGACGGTTAACGAGAACGTCGAGTACGGGCTCAAGTTCTCCGGCTTCGCCAAGAAGGAGATTGGCGAGCGCGCCCGTGCAGGGCTCGAGCTGGTCGGTCTCTCCGGCTATGGCAGCCGCCTGCCGAGCGAACTGTCGGGCGGCCAGCAGCAGCGCGTCGCGGTGGCGCGCGCGCTGGTGCTGGAGCCGCAGGTGCTGCTGTTCGACGAGCCGCTATCCAATCTCGACGCCAAGCTCCGGCGCCGAGTGCGCGAGGAGATCCGCGACATCCAGACCAAGCTCGGGCTGACGGTGGTCTATGTCACCCACGATCAGGAGGAGGCGCTGGCCGTCTCCGACCGCATCATCGTGATGAACAACGCGGTCATCGCCCAGGACGGCACGCCGCGCGAACTTTACGACGCGCCGGCGGATGCCTTCGTCGCCGACTTCATCGGCGAGGCCAACATCTTCGATTGCGAGATCGCCTCGGTCGAGGGCGGACTGGCAAGCGTGCGGCTGGGCGGCCTGGAGACGAAGCTCGACGCACGCGGCATGACGCCGGGGGCGGCAAAACTCGCCGTGCGGCCAAGCCGCATCGAGATCAAGCCGGCCGGCACTCCGCGCACGATCCCGGGGCGGCTGGACAAGGTGACCTATGTCGGCTCCGACCTTGAGTTCATGGTCGGCACCGAGTTCGGCGAGGTCTTTGCCGTGTCGCCTGATGTCGATGCACCGTTCGTGCCGGGGCAGGACGTTGGCATTGGCTTCGCCGCGCGCGGGCCGGTGTTGATCAGGGCGTGATCGGGACGCTCCAGCTGCCCCTCATCCCCTGCCGGACCTTCTCCCCGACGGGGAGAAGGAGGCTGGCCGCAACGCTGACGCCTCCCTCGCCCCGTCCTTCACGGGGAGAGGGTAAGGGTGAGGGGCAATTTGAATTGTCCTTTCAGATAAAACTCTGCGCTGCCGCCGCCACCGCGAGATAGCGCACAAGCTTGGCGATGCTCACCAATCCGAGGAAGCTCCACAGCGGCTCCTTCAGTGTGCCGGCGATGAGCGTCAGCGGGTCGCCGATAACAGGCACCCAGGAGAGCAGCAGCGACCAGCGGCCGTAGCGGCGGTACCAGGTCTCGGCGCGGGCCAGCGCTGCGGGGCCAACCGGGAACCAGCAGCGGTCCTTGAAGCG
Source organism: Aminobacter sp. LjRoot7 (assembly GCF_964252895.1). NCBI lineage: Bacteria > Pseudomonadati > Pseudomonadota > Alphaproteobacteria > Hyphomicrobiales > Phyllobacteriaceae > Aminobacter > Aminobacter sp. LjRoot7. Next base: position 38,089 of record NZ_CAXUPX020000014.1, on the reverse strand, counting down.
TTCGACCTGGCGGCCGAGCAGCCAGTTGACGAGCGAACCGAGTACGTTGCCGAGGGTAGCCACCGCAATCAGCAAGGCAAGTGAATAGCCGCCATTGAGGATCAATCCGGCAAGCAGGGCCTCGGACTGTGCGGGCAGCAGCGTCGCGGCCGCGAAGGCCGCGACGAAGAGGCCGCCATAGGCGGCGAGGCTGGTCATGGGAACGCGGTGCGCCGGCTACTGGGTTTGCAGGCGACCGGACAGGCCGTCGATGATCGGGCAGTCGGGGCGGTTGTCGCCGTGGCAGTTGTGCACGAGGTGGCGCAGGGTGTTGCGCAACTCGGTCAGCTCGGCGAGCTTGCGGTCGATCTCGGTAAGCTTGGTCTCGGCGAGGGCTTTCACATCAGCACTCTCGCGCTCCTTGTCGCCGTAGAGCGACAGAAGCTGGCGACATTCCTCGACCGAGAAGCCGAGGCTGCGCGAGCGCTGCAGGAAGCGCAGGCGGTGCACATCCGACATCGAATAGTCGCGATAGCCATTGTCGGCCCGGTCGGGGCGTAAAAGCCCGATGTCCTCGTAATAGCGGATGGTCTTGGCTGGTAGGCCCGACTTTTCCGAAGCGGTACCAATGTTCATCTGTCACTCCTTGCGCATCTCGGAGCGGCCTTGTGCGTCGATCAGCATGCACGGCGCTCGAGAGCGAGTTGTTGTCATATAAAGCTTCCAGTAACTGGAAGTTCAAGGGGCTGGCGAAATCGTGATGCAGGTCGGCACTGGAAGCGCCGGCCTGCTGTTCTCAAATCAATCGTCGTAGGCCATCGACGTCATCATGCCGCCGGCCATGTGGTAGAGATGGTGGCAGTGCAGCGCCCATTTGCCGGCGTTGTCGGCGTCGAAGGCGATGGTCACCATGCCCATGTTGGCTGGGACCAGCACCGTGTCGCGCACCGCCCCGGCAAAACGCTTGCCGTTGACCGCGACCACCTGGAAGTGGTGGCCGTGCAGGTGCATCGGGTGTGACATGGTGGTGTGGTTCATGAAAGTGAGTTCGAAACGGTCGCCGCCCGTCACCGCCAGCGGCTTGTCCTGGCCATGCATGGCGCCATCGAGCGTCCAGACATAGTTGGCCCCTTCGCCCAGCATCATGGTGTGCTCGCGGCTGGCTGCCTTCTCCGCCAACGGCCTGGCTGCACGCAGCCGCTGTTCGAGGTCGACGCCGACGGCGGGGAAGTCCTCGTCGGCCATATCAGCGAGCTTGCCGACCGGTGCGCCCTTGGCAGCGAGCACCACGCCCGTACGCATGCGGCCGCCTTCCTGAACGGCAAAGACCGGCCAGGCCGAAGCCTCCTTCGGAAGTTCGAGCAGGATGTCGAGGCGCTGGGCCACGGCAAACTCGAAGCGCGTGCCCTGAACCGGCTCGACCGGCATGCCGTCGACAGCGATCAGCGTGCCCTGGAGCTTGCCGAGGTCGAGCCACATGTTGGTCGAGGCAGCACCGTTGATGAGACGCAGGCGGACACGGCCGCCCGGCTCGACGGCGAAGATTTCAGGGTCGTCGAGGGTGCGGTCATTGGCAAGCAGCGCGTCGTACTGCACGTCCTGCAGATGAGACATGCCGCTCATTTGGCCAGCCATCTGGCCGCCGCCCATCTGCATGCCGCCCATCGCGCCATGGTCCATGGTGTCGTGGCTCGACTGTCCGCTGGGCATCGCCGCCATGCCGGGCATGTTGTGGCCCTCGTGGCCGCCGGCTGCCGGCGCGGGTGCCGGGGCAGGCGCCGCCATGGCGCTCATGTCGTGGCCGCCGGCCTTGAGCTCGGCGAGGATCTCCTTCGGGTCGCGGAAAGTGAAGTCGTGGAACAGCACCACCACCTCCTGCACGTCCTGGCCGGCTTCGGCGGGGTCGCGCACGATCAGCGGGGCAGCGAGCATCAGCTGCTCCTGCAGGCCGAAATGCGAATGCATCCAGAAAGTGCCGGGACGGGCGACGGGGAAGTCGTAGTCGTGGCTGCCGCCGTCGGGGATCGGGTCCTGCGAGATGCCGGCGACGCCATCCTGCTGCCATGGCGGGGTGAGGCCGTGCCAATGGATGACAGTCGGTTCGCCGATAAGGTTCTTCAGCCTGACACGGAAGTTCTCGCCGGCATTCATGACGAGGCCGGAGCTACCGTCAGCCTGATGAAGACCGAAGACGTTGGCGGCCTTGCCCTTGACCTCGATGACGCGCTTGCCTGCGGTGATGACCTTGTGGCCTTCGGCGCGGGCCGGGCGCGCCGGCAGGAGAAGGGATGGGACCGCGGCAGCCGAAAGCGTTGCCGCCGATGCCGCGAGGAAACCGCGGCGCGAAAGTGTGTTCATTTCATTGTCTCCAAAACTGATTGTCTCCCGGCGCGGAACGGCCGGGGCATACGCGTCGAAGCGCGTCAGTTCAGGAGAAGGACGGCGGCCGGAGATGCGGCGAGGCGATGGCGCCGTGGAGCGGTTCGGTCTTCGCGGGAGCCGGCGAGATGGCCGCCAGATCGGGGAAGGCTGTCGGCAGAGGCAGCGGTGCGCAATAGCTGCACGAGGCGAGGCATTGCGCCAGGCAAGCCTTCTCGTCCTGCGAGAGGTCGCCGCAGCAGGCAATGTCGGCCTTGGCGTGATGCGACACGGTCTGGACGGCATGCGGCTGGTGCTGGCCGCCGGCCTGATGGGCGGAAGCCGCCTGGCCGAGCGCGAGGAAAAACAGCAGCACGAGCGGCAGCATCAGCCGCAAGGCCCTCAGCATCCGCGCTCTGCCATCGTCCACCACGGCAACACGCGCACGGGCCTGCCTGCGCCTGGTGGCGCGGAGAGCCTGGGTCGTGTCTGCGATGTGACGCATCGAATGCATGTCCTATCAATGGGTACTCGACCTGTTGTGGTCAAGCGGCGTTGTTGTCGCTGCCCTCGGGCGTGAAGAAGATGTCGGCATGGATGTCATCAGTCGGCACGCCAAGCTCGCCGAGAATGGCCATGCAGGCGTCGACCATCGCCGGTGGCCCGGCGACATAGGCCTTGGCACCGGCGAGGTCGCGGTGATCCTCTGCCAAGGCGTCGGAAACGAAGCCACTGCGCCAGCCAGCTGATACGGTCTGCGACAGCACCAGCACTAAGGTCAGATTGGGAAATCGCCGCTCCAGCGCGCGGAAATGCTCGACGAGATAAAGGTCGTGCTCGGCGCGGGCACCAAAATAGACATGGATCGGCTGGCCCATGCCTGAAAGCAGAGCCGTCTCGACGATCGACTTGATCGGCGCGAGGCCGCTGCCCCCGGCAAGGGCGACAATCGGGCCGGCGTGAGCCTCGCGCAGATAGGCCGAGCCTGATGGGCCTTCGATCCTGACCTTGTCGCCCGTCGCAAGCGACGCATGGATCCGGCCGCTGGTCAGGCCACCGGGCACGGCCCTGATGTGAAGCTCGACGAGCTCTTCATTGGGCCGGCTGGCCATCGAATAGCTGCGCGCCGGCGCGCCCGGCACGGTCAGCGACAGATACTGGCCGGCGGCGAAGCGGAAAGCCGCGCGGTCGGCAAGCGCGAGGTGGATCGCAAGGATGTCGTGGGTCATGCGGTTGATCGAGACGACCTGCGCATCTTGTGCAACAGGCGGTTCGGCATCGAAGCTCTCGTCGAGCCATTCGACGACGACGTCTTCGCTAGGCACTGCACGGCAGGCGAGGATGAAGCCGTCAGCGCGTTCCTGTTCGGAGAGTGCAAAGGGCGAGTGCTTGCCGAGCTCGACGTGTCCGGAAATCAGGCGCGACTTGCAGGCGCCACAGCGGCCGGAGCGACAGCTGTGCGGGTAGGCGATGCCGGCGTCGAGTGCTGCCTGCAGAATCGTCTTGCTCTCGCCGACCGCAATGCGGCGGCCCGGCTGGGGAAGGGTCAGGTAGGTCATGGTCAGGCCGCCCGTGTCAGGTCGAGCAACGCCTCGATCTCGGCGCGCTGGGTCGGGAAGGTGCCGAAGAAGACGTGCTTGCCGTCGATGATGGTGATGGGGGCGACGCGCACGCCGGTGCGCCGCTTGGCTTCGTCGGCGATTGCGGGATCGCGCAGGTCGCGCTCGACGAAGGGCAGGTTCTGCGCGTTGAGCCAGCGCTTCAGGGCCAGGCAATCGGGGCAGGTGGGCGTGGTGTAGATCTCGATCCAGGGAGCGTTCGGCATGGTGGCCTCGCGTAAGACGGATGGGGAAGGGGAGGAGCGGCCTGCCTCGTTGCTCGAGCGTGCTGTCCGGAAGGTTCCGGTGTCACGCTCTGCGAAGCAGGCCGCAGGGTTTGGCTATTCGGCCGGGACCAGCGAAGGGGCGCCCGATGCGGCTATCGCGCGGGCCGGGGCCTTGAAGCGCTTCAGCCGCATCGCATTACCGAGCACGAAGACGCTCGACATTGCCATCGCGCCCGCCGCCAACATCGGCGACAGAAGCGTGCCGCTGACCGGGTAGAGCACGCCAGCCGCGACCGGGATCAGGGCGGCGTTGTAGGCGAAGGCCCAGAACAGGTTCTGCCTGATATTGGCAATCGTCGCCTTGGACAGCGCGATCGCGTTGGTGACACCGAGCAGGTCGCCGGACATCAGCACCACGTCAGCACTTTCGATGGCGACGTCAGTACCGGTGCCGATGGCGATGCCGACCTCGGCCTCGGCAAGCGCCGGCGCATCATTGATGCCGTCGCCGACGAAGGCCACAGCGCGGCCACCGGCACGCAGACGCTTGATGGCGTCGACCTTGCCGTCGGGCAGCACTTCGGCGACGACCTCGTCGATGCCGAGCTGGGCGGCGATGGCCTCGGCCGTGCGGCGGTTGTCGCCGGTGATCATCGCCACCTTCAGGCCCATGTCGTGCAGGGCGCGGATCGCCTGCGGCGTTGTCGGCTTGATCGGGTCGGAGACTGCGATGACTGCTGCCAGCTTGCCGTCGATCGCCGCATAGAGCGGGGTCTTGGCCTTCAGGCCCATGCGGATCGCAGTCTCGGCGAAGTCCTGCACCGAAATGCCGAGCTTGGCCATGTAGCGGTCGGCGCCGACGGCGACGTCGTGCATGCCGACGCTGGCGCTGACGCCGAAGCCGGGCACTGCCTCGAACGAGCCAACCTCGGCGAGAGCGAGACCTTCATCCTTGGCAGCGGCAACGATGGCTGCGGCAACCGGATGCTCGGACTGGGCCTCCACGGCTGCCACCAGCGCCAGCACCTTGGCGCGGTTAAAACCCTTGGCGACTTCCAGGTCGGTCATGACAGGCTTGCCGGCGGTCAGCGTGCCGGTCTTGTCGAGCGCGACGACCTGCGTCGACTTCAGCGACTGAAGCGCTTCGCCGTTGCGGAACAGGACGCCGAGTTCGGCGGCGCGGCCGGTGCCGACCATGATCGAGGTCGGCGTGGCCAGGCCCATGGCACAGGGGCAGGCGATGATCAGCACGGCAACGGCGTTGACCAGCGCGAAGGTGGCAGCCGGCTCAGGGCCGAAGACCAGCCAGACGACGAAGGTCAGCAGGGCGGCGACCATCACGGCAGGCACGAACCATGACGTGACCTTGTCGACCATTGCCTGGATCGGCAGCTTCGACCCTTGCGCGGTTTCGACCATGCGGATGATCTGGGCCAGCAGCGTGTCGGCACCAACCTTGGTGGCGCGATAGGTGAAGCTGCCGGTCTTGTTGATCGTGCCGCCGACGACTTCCGCACCTTCGCCCTTGCTGACGGGGATGGGTTCGCCCGAGATCATGGATTCGTCGACGAAGGATGAGCCTGATAGCACGATGCCGTCGACCGGAACCTTGTCGCCGGGACGCACCTGCACGACGTCGCCAGAGACGACCTCATCGAGCGGAACGTCGACGAAGCTGCCGTTGCGCTCGACGCGCGCCGACTTGGCCTGCAGGCCCATCAGCCGCTTGATCGCTTCCGAGGTGCGGCCCTTGGCCTTGGCCTCGAGTACGCGGCCGAGCAGGATCAGCGTGACGATGACGGCCGACGCCTCGTAATAGACATTGGCGGTGCCGGCCGGCAGCACGCCGGGCGCGAAGGTGGCCACGACCGAGTAAGCCCAGGCAGCGGTGGAGCCGAGCACGACCAGCGAGTTCATGTCGGGCGCGAGCCGCAGCAACGCTGGCACGCCCTTCTTGTAGAAGCGCAGGCCGGGGCCGAACTGAACGATGGTCGCCAGCACGAAGAAGGCGATGTAGAGCGTCGGCTGGGCGATGTTCATCATCAGCCAGTGGTGCAGCGCCGGGATGGCGTGCGAGCCCATTTCCAGCACGAAGATCGGCAGGGTGAGTGTGGCGGCGATGGCGAAGTCGCGCTTCAGGTGGGAGAACTCGCGGTTGCGCGCGTCCTCGCGGCTGTCGCCACCAGTGACCGTCGCCGTCGCGTCGGTCCGGCGTGGCTCGTAGCCGGCCTTGCGGATGGCGGCGTCGATGGCCGAGCGGGCGGTTCCGCCCAGCGTCTCGATCGTGGCGCGTTCGGTGGCAAGATTGACCGAAGCCGTCTTCACGCCGGGCACTGCCGCGATGGCCTTTTCGACACGGCGCACGCAGGAGGCGCAGGTCATGCCCTCGATCTCGACTTCGATCTTTTCGACGGGAACGTCGTAGCCAGCGTTGCGAATGGCGGCGATGACGCCGTCGGAATCGATCTCGCCGCCGAAGGTCACGTCGGCGCTCTCGGTGGCGAGGTTGACGGCGGCAGAGCTTACGCCAGGCACCTTCGCTATGGCGACCTCGACGCGGCGTACGCAGGAGGCACAGGTCATGCCCTCGATCGGGAAGCTTTGCCTGATGGTGCCAGCTGGCGGGTTGAATGGAGCATTCATGGTCATGGACCTCTATGTCATCAATTTCGAACAGAGGTCTAAGGCTTCCAGTGTTGGGAAGGTCAACAGCCTCAGAGCAAGTTTTTCAGAAATGACGTAACCATATGAAAATATTGGTATTTGTCTCTTCATTATAGCCCGATTGGCTTTGCCCGGCTCGAAAAGAGCGTGGTAACAAATCCGTGATCGAAAAACCGGTTGACCTTCCTGTAGCTGGAAACACCAGATTGCGGAAACGGCGCGATGCCGACCCAACCAAGGATCTTGAAATGCTGAAGATGAATGTTCCCGACATGACCTGCGGCCATTGCGCCGGCATGGTCACCAAGGCGGTGCAGAGCGTCGACGCCGGTGCACGCATCGACATCGACCTGAAGGCGCAGACCGTCTCGATCGAGACCGCGGCGGACGCCGCCAAGGTTGCCCAGGCGCTCGACGCCGCCGGTTATCCGGCCCAGGCTGTCTGAAGCCTGCCTTCCGGAAAGGGCGGCGCGACCGGGGGCGGTCCGCCGCCCCACTACGTTTGACTTTACGCTCAACAGCATAAAGCCGGCTGCGCAAGAGTTTCCGCAGCCACAAGTGGCCGCGCGAACATGACGCAACCTGCAGCCGCCCTCATCCCCTAGTATTTCCGCGCCAAATCAAGCTATGATGCGGCAGGCCTTCCTGCTGGGACAGCGTCCCCCGGAATGCCGGGGAGGACAGAGGATGGCCATAGCGCTCGTACTCGTTCTTGTTGTCATAGGCTCGGTGCTGTTCCATGTGCTGAGCCCTTGGTGGTGGACGCCGATAGCCTCCAACTGGGGCTACATCGACAGCACTCTCGTTGCGACTTTCTGGATCACTGGCGCCGTCTTCTCGGCGGTCGTTCTGTTCATGGCCTATTGCGTCTACCGCTTCCGCCACAAGGAAGGGCAGAAGGCCCACTATGAGCCCGAAAGCAAGAAGCTCGAATCCTGGCTGACCGCCATCACCGCCATCGGCGTGGCGGCGATGCTCGCGCCCGGTCTCTATGTCTGGGGCCAGTTCGTCACCGTGCCCAAGGATGCCACCGAGGTCGAGGTCGTCGCACAGCAATGGCAGTGGAGCTTCCGCCTGCCTGGCGCCGACGGCAAGCTCGGCACCTCCAACGCACGGCTGGTCAGCTCCGACAATCCGCTCGGCATCAATCCCGACGATCCGAACGGCCAGGACGATGTCGTGGTCGAGGCCGCCGACCTGCATTTGCCGATCGACAAGCCGGTCAAGATGCTGCTGCGCTCGATCGACGTGCTGCATGATTTCTACGTGCCCGAGTTCCGCGCCAAGATGGACATGGTGCCGGGCATGGTCACCTATTTTTGGTTCACCCCGACACGGACGGGAACCTTCGAAGTGCTGTGCGCCGAACTGTGCGGCACGGGACACGGCTTCATGCGTGGCGTCGTCATGGTCGACACCGCGCAGGACTACACGACATGGCTGCAGCAGCAATCGACATTCGCCCAGCTGAGCGGGCCCGCCAAGGTTGGCGTGCTGGTCGACAAGGGCAAGGCCACGGCCAGCATGGAATAGGAGACACGGCGCGACCGCTCGAAAGCGGCCTCACCGCGAAAGCAGAGGCAAAGAGCAACAGGGTGCACGCATGGTCGATGTCACGCCTCACGGAGCAGACCTCATCCCGCCGGCGGAAGTGGGCGAGATGGATCTTTACCATCCGCACAGCTGGTGGACGAAGTACGTCTTCTCGCAGGACGCCAAGGTCATCGCCATCCAGTATTCGGGCACCGCATTGGCAATCGGGCTCGTCGCGCTGGTGCTGTCCTGGCTGATGCGGCTGCAGCTCGGTTTTCCCGGCACCTTCGATTTCATCACGCCCGAGGCCTACTACCAGTTCATGACCATGCACGGCATGATCATGGTCATCTACCTGCTCACGGCCTTGTTCCTCGGCGGTTTCGGCAACTATCTGATCCCGCTGATGGTTGGCGCCAGGGACATGGTGTTTCCCTACGTCAACATGCTGAGCTACTGGATCTATCTGCTCGCCGTGCTGGTGCTGGTGGCAAGCTTCTTCGCGCCGGGCGGGCCGACGGGCGCCGGTTGGACGCTCTACCCGCCGCAGGCGATACTTTCGGGCACGCCGGGCGGCACGGGACCGGGCATCATCCTGATGCTGGTGTCGCTGATCCTGTTCATCATCGGCTTCACCATGGGCGGCCTCAACTATGTCGTGACGGTGCTGCAGGCACGCACCCGCGGCATGACGCTGATGCGGCTGCCGCTGACGGTGTGGGGCATTTTCACGGCGACCGTCATGGCACTGTTGGCCTTCCCGGCGCTGTTCGTCGCCTGCGTGATGATGCTGTTCGACCGCGCCATAGGCTCGAGCTTCTTCATGCCGGCGATCGTCGAGATGGGCGAGCAGTCGCCGCACAATGGCGGCAGCCCGATCATGTTCCAGCACCTGTTCTGGTTCTTCGGCCACCCCGAGGTCTACATCGTGGCGCTGCCGGCCTTTGGTATCGTCTCCGACCTGATCAGCACGCATGCCCGCAAGAACATCTTTGGCTACCGCATGATGGTGTGGGCCATCGTCGGCATTGGCGCGCTCAGCTTCGTGGTCTGGGCACACCACATGTACGTCTCGGGCATGCACCCCTATTTCGGCTTCTTCTTCGCCACCACGACGCTGATCATCGCGGTGCCGACGGCGATCAAGGTCTACAACTGGGTGCTGACCCTGTGGCGCGGCGACATCCACCTGACCATTCCGATGCTGTTTGCGCTCGCCTTCATCGTCACCTTCGTCAATGGCGGGCTGACCGGGCTGTTCCTCGGCAACGTCGTCGTCGACGTGCCATTGTCGGACACGATGTTCGTTGTCGCCCACTTCCACATGGTGATGGGCGTGGCGCCGATCCTCGTCGTCTTCGGCGCGATCTATCACTGGTACCCCAAGATCACCGGCCGGATGCTCAACGAGTTCATGGGCCGGTTCCATTTCTGGGTCACCTTCATCGGCGCCTATCTGATCTTCTTCCCGATGCATTATGTCGGACTGGTCGGCGTTCCCCGGCGTTATCCCGAGCTCGGCGACACCGCCTTCATCCCGCCGTCGGTGCACACGCTGAACGAGTTCATCACGGTTGCGGCGCTCACGGTCGGCTTCGCCCAGCTGGTGTTCCTGTTCAACCTGTTCTGGAGCATCCGCCACGGCAAGGATGCGGGCGACAATCCGTGGCGGGCGACGACGCTGGAATGGCAGACCGCCGGCACGCCGCCGCCGCATGGCAATTTCGGCAAGGAGCTGCCGGTCGTCTATCGCTGGGCCTATGACTACAGCGTGCCCGGCGCGCCGGAAGATTTCATCGCCCAGAACGATCCTCGCCCGACGACGCAAGGCGGGCCGGCATGAGCGCCATCCTGATCTTCCTTGGCCTGCTCACCGCCATCGCCGGCTGGTGGCTCGCGCGCCAGCGGCTGATGTCGAAGCCATGGCTGGAAGCAGGGTCGGTCAACGCCTTCCCCGAGACTGAAGCATCGCTGCTGCATCCGGCGAAGATCGGGCTTGGGGTGTTCCTCGCGGTGGTGGGCACGCTCTTCGCGCTGCTGATCAGCGCCTATTTCATGCGCATGGCCTATGCCGACTGGCAGGCGGCACCGATGCCCTGGCTGCTGTGGCTCAACACCGGCATGCTGGTGTTGGCGAGTGCCGCGCTGCAATGCGCTGTCGTTGCCGCGCACAAGGGCCAGGTCGACAATCTGCGGCTCGCTTTACTGGCCGGGGCGCTGGCGTCAGTGGCGTTCCTTGGCGGCCAGCTGTTGGCCTGGCGCGATCTCGCCGCCGGGGGCTACTACGCCGCCGACAATCCGGCGGTCAGCTTCTTTTACCTGATCACGGCGATGCATGGCCTGCACATCATCGGCGGGCTTTTCGTGCTCGGCCGGGCCAATGTCAGGGCGTGGCGCGGCGAGCGGCTTTCGCGGCTCGTGCTGACGACCGAGCTGTGCGCGATGTACTGGCACGTGCTGCTCGTCGTCTGGCTGGTGCTGTTTGCCGTGCTGATGGGCTGGGCCGCCGACTTCATCGACATCTGCCGCAGATTGCTGAGCTAGGAGGACACGCCTATGGCCGAGACCTCGCTGGGACATGCCGACCACACCGCGCCGCGGCCGCCGGGCCTGCGCGGCTTCGTTGCCGACTGGTCGTCGGACCAGCGCGCTTTCAAGGGCGTGTCCTGGGGGAAGGCCATGATGTGGATCTTCCTGCTCAGCGACACCTTCATCTTCGGCTGTTTCCTTTTGTCCTACATGACTGCGCGCATGTCGACGGTCGTGCCGTGGCCGAACCCGAGCGAGGTCTTTGCCCTGCACCTGTTCGGACAGGACATCCCGCTGATCCTGATCGCGATCATGACCTTCGTGCTGATCTCGTCTTCCGGCACGATGGCGATGGCGGTCAATTTCGGCTACCGCCAGGACCGCAAGAAGACGGCGATCCTGATGCTTTTGACCGCCGCCCTCGGCGCGACCTTCGTCGGCATGCAGGCATTCGAGTGGACCAAGCTGATCAGCGAGGGCGTGCGGCCGTGGGAGAACCCGTGGGGTGCCGCGCAGTTTGGCTCGACCTTCTTCATGATCACCGGCTTCCACGGTACGCACGTGACGATTGGCGTGATCTTCCTTCTGATCGTCGCGCGCAAGGTGTGGCGCGGCGACTACGAGACGGGCGCGCGGGGGTTCTTCACCAGCAGGCGTGGCCAGTATGAGAGCGTCGAGATCATGGGGCTCTACTGGCACTTCGTCGATCTGGTGTGGGTGTTCATCTTCGCATTCTTCTATCTTTGGTGAGGTGAAGCGATGGCACAGGCAGAGGCGCAGGATCACGGCCTGCATGGACACGCGGCACCCGTCCAGGCGGGCGCGCACGAGCAGGGTCAGCAGCACCCGATCAAGCTTTATCTCGTGGTCTGGGGCTGGCTGTTCATCCTCAGCGCCTGTTCTTATGCCGTCGACTATTTCGCCCTCCAGGGCCTGCTCCGGTGGAGCCTGATCCTGATCTTCATGATGCTGAAGGCGGGGCTGATCGTTGCCGTGTTCATGCACATGGCCTGGGAGCGGCTGGCGCTTGCCTATGCGATCATCGTGCCGCCTCTGGTGATCCTGGTCTTCGTCGCGATCATGGTGATTGAATCCCGCTACACCGAAATCACCCGGGTGCTGTCGTTCGGCGCAGGATAGAGGCTGCCGGTTTGCCGGCTCCGGCCGGCGGCATGCGTTCTTCGTTGACAGGAAAAATGATGGGAGGAGAATGAGGTTTCTCGTTCTCCGACGCGTCACCACCTCCAACAGAAGGGCGCCCACGATGACGATCGCAAGGAAACTTCAAGACTACCTGACCGGCAGGGGTATCCAGTTCGATACCGTTGCCCATCACCGGACGTCGACCAGCAGTCAGACAGCGCAGGCAGCGCACATACCTGGCCGCAGGCTCGCCAAATCGGTGCTGCTCCACCATGAAATGGGCTATGCTCTGGCGGTTGTTCCAAGTAGCCACCGGGTTGAGCTCAGCACGCTGCAGGACGTCATCGACAAGCGGCTCGGGCTCGCCTCAGAAGACGAGGTCAGCCAATTGTTCAACGACTGCGACATCGGTGCCGTGCCGCCGGTAGGCGCCGCCTATGACGTTCCGGTCATCCTCGACGAAAGCTTCGGCGCGGAAGGCGACGTCTATTTCGAAGGCGGCGACCACAGGACGCTGGTGCATGTCACGGGCGATGACTTCCGCAACCTGCTGCAAGGCGCGCGGGTCGCACGCTTCAGCCACCCTGCGTGAATCGAGCTGAAGCCACTAACGCCTCCCTTCGACTGGGCGGGCGATGTTCTTTCATCGAGGGGTGAGCCGACGGCCGGAAGTGGTTCAGGCTGTGCGTTTGCGCGACTTCTTGACCGGTACTGGTGCGGGCGCCGGTTCGATCAGCTTGCGATAGAGATGCGAGGTCGAATGGCCGAGCACCGGCAGCACGATCGCCAGGCCGACGAGCAACGGTATCGATCCCAGGACGAGGCCGGCGGCGACGATCAGGCCCCAGAGAGCAGCATCGGCTCCGGGTTTGCCGATCGCCCGCGCCGACGTCGCGATCGAGCAGCAGCAGGCGACAACCTTGGTGCTCAATGCAACAAGGGCGAACAGCAGGCCGACGAGGTTGCCGACGACGATCGGTGTCCAGCCGCGCGGGGCTTGTCGCCCCTGCTGCGTACTGGCTCCAGAAGCTGCAACGGAATGGCGCATGGCGCGTTAGCGAAGGCAACGCTAGTATCGCCAGCGTCGGCGCTTAGCGCCGGCCTGACCAGGGAGACAGCCATGAGACTGACGGCATGGGGCGTCCAAGCCCTTCTTGCAGCTTCGGTTCTAGCCACCAATCCGGTTCATGCGGCGGGCGATGCGGCCGCCGGCAAGAAAGTCTTCACCAAATGCATGGCCTGCCACGATCTGGCGGTCGACAAGAACAAGATCGGCCCGTCGTTGCACGGTGTCATCGGCCGTACGGCGGGCACGCTGCCGAGCTTTGAAGCCAAGTATTCCGACGCGATGAAGCAGGCCGGCGCCGGCGGGCTCGTCTGGGACGAGACCAACATCGCCGCCTATATGAAGGCGCCGAAAGAGAAGGTGCCGGGCAACAAGATGGCGTTCCCAGGTCTCAAGGAAGACACCGACATTGCCAATGTGATTGCATATATCGAAGAGATGTCGAAGTAGCCGCCAATCGGCAGGCCGGATGCTCGCAGGCAGGTCGTGCTGCGAGCAGTTTCCGCAAGATATGCACATTTATTGTGCGGCGTGCTCCAAACGGGGGATGCCGCCGGCAGCTAGATGGTGTTTATGACTGGGCTGGCGCCCCGGGGTGCCCGGCAAACGCGTTTGCATTGTCCGGGCGAAATTGTAAGTGGTGGCGCTGCGATTGTAGACCCGGTCTGTATTGCAGATTTGTGTTTTAAATATCTAGCTATTGGTGCCTCTTAGAGGGGAAACTGCGGCATTCCGGGGGGCTCGGAAGCCGCGCCATTTCCTTTGGCACGGCCTCTTTCATGACACATGTCAGCGCCTAGTCGGGTGCGTCGAAGTCGGGAGTGACGGCGGCGATGTTGTAGGCCTCGAGCCGCGCCGTCGGCGCGTCGGCGGCATCGAAGCTCAGGATCGTCGCCGTTCCCGGAGTCACCGGTACGACCCGCGACGGCGGCAGTCCCAGGAAGGCATGGCAGGCGGCGCGGATGACGCCGCCATGGACGATGGCGAGCGTGTCGCCGCTGCACGTTCTCAGGCAGTCGCGCAGGCCCTCGACGATGCGGGCGCAGAATTCCGCCCACGGCTCGCCCCTGTCCGGCGTGAACGTGCCGGCGCGCCAGGCGAGATATTCGTGCGGCCGCTCGGCCTCGAGCTCGTGCTTGATGCGGCCGGTCCAGTTGCCCATGTCGATCTCGCGTAGGCGCGGGTCGAGTGGCGCGTCGCCGTAGCCGAGCAGGCTTGCCGTCTGGCGCGTGCGGCCAAGGTCGGAGACTACGACGCGGTCGGGCGCCATCGCCTTGGCGAAGGACGCAAAGCTCTGGACCTGCTTGATGCCCCGCAGCGATAGCGGCGCGTTGTCGTGGCCCTGGAGCCTGTGCTCGGCATTCCAGGTGGTCTCGCCATGCCGCACCATTACCAATCTCATCAGTCGATCCTTTCACCAGTCATTGCAAAAACCGCGCTCGGCTCGCCCAGGAAACTGAGGCGGATCTGGTCGCCGATCGCAGCGCTGAAATAGCCGTCGGCCATGGCGGTCAGCCGCTGGCCGTTGGCAAATGCCGTCACCATGGTGCGCCCGGCGATGGGAGCAGCTTCCTCGAAGCGCGCGGTGATCGCGGGCTGGCCGGGGATTTCGCCGACCTTGAGGTCATGGGCGCGATAGAGCAGCTGGACGCCGTCATGTGCCTTGGCGCGCCGCGCATCGGCCAGCCGCAGGCCGTCATAGACGAGCCCGCCGTCCTGTTTCGTCACCGAGACCAGATTGGCCGGCGGCGTGCCGAGGAAGGTGGCGACGAAGGTGGTGCGGGGGTTTTCCAAAAGCTCGAGCGGCGCGCCGAACTGGTCGACCTTGCCGTTGTTGAGCACCGCGACATGGCTTGCCATTGTCATCGCCTCGACCTGGTCGTGGGTGACATAGACCGAGGTAGCACCCGTGGCGCGGTGGATGCGCATCAGCTCGCTGCGCATCTCGATGCGCAGCTTGGCGTCGAGATTGGACAAAGGCTCGTCGAACAAAAGGATGCTGGGCTTGGGGCCGATGGTGCGGGCAATCGCCACGCGCTGCTGCTGGCCGCCAGAGATCTCCGCCGGGTAGCGTTCCTTCAGCGCCGAGATGCCGAGCAGGCCGAGCACCTCGTCGACACGTGCGGCGCGGTCGGCCTTGCTCCATTTTGCCACCTTGAGCGGCCATTCGATGTTGCCGGCGACCGTCATGTGCGGCCACAGCGCGTAGCTCTGGAAGACGAGGCCGGCGTCGCGGGCGCCGGCATCGGCGACGAGGCCGCGCGTGCCGTCGGAGACGGTGCGGCCCATGAAGGCCATTTCGCCTTCGCTCGGTGTTTCCAAGCCGGCGAGCATCCGGAGTAGCGTGGACTTGCCGCAGCCGGACGGCCCGACAAGCACCAGGAACGCGCCCTGCGGCACCGAGATGTCGACGTGATCGACGGCGGTGAAGCTGCCGAAACGCTTGCTGACGTTGCGGATCGCGATCGCGGCCGGATTGCCGTTTGCGGGGGTCATGCGGATTTCCACTTCTGGACGCGGTTCTGCAGGCGGTGCGCCAGGAGCGTGGCGACGACGCAGAGGACGAGGATCACCATGGTGATGGCGTTGGCGAATTGCATGAAGCCTTCGGCGGCATAGCGGTAGGCGAGCATGCTGAGCACGGGCGAGGTCGAGGTGAAGAGAAGCACCACCAGCGACAGGTCGCGGACGATCTTGACGAAGACCAGCAGCGCCCCGGCGAGCAGGCCGCGGATGGCGAGCGGCATGATGACCGCGCCCATGCGGCGGAAGAAGCCGGCGCCGGTAAGCCGCGCGCTTTCCTCAATGTCGGCCGAGATTTGGCCAAGCACCGAGCGGCCCGATTGCACGGCATAAGGCAGCAGATGCGCGGAGGCCGCCAGCACCAGCAAAAGGAAGGTGCCGTAGAGCGACGGCAGCGGTCCGATGGGTGCGCCGAACAGTGCGATGTAGGCGGCGGCGAAGGCGATCGAGGGGATCAGGATGGGCGTGAACGAGACCTGACCAAGGACGGTGGCGAGCACGCTGCCCTTGTTGCGGGCGATGGTGTGGGCAAGCGCCAGGCCGAGCGCCATTGTGGTGATCGCTACCGTGACAGCCAGCTTCAGCGTCATCCATAGCGCTTCGATCAGCACCGGGTTGCGGAAGATGCCGGCCTGGCCCTGGGCCATGTCGGTGCCGCCTTCGCCGATCCAGAAATGCGTCGTCCAGTTGGAGAACAGCGAGCCGTTCTGCAGGGCGAAGCTGGAGGCGGTGAGGATCAGCGCCGGCAGGAAGGTGGTGAGCAGGCAGAGCATGACCGCAACCGCAAACAGCGGCCAGCGCCACTTGCCGAGCGGAAAACGCTTGGTGCGGCCGCCCTTGCCGGTGACGGTGACGAAGTTCTTGCGGCCAGCAACAAGGCGCTCGCCGAGCCAGAGGAAGGAGGCGGAGACGACGATCAAGAGCAGCGCGATGACGAAGCCGCGCTCGGTTTGGCCGGTCTCGATCATGCCGAACAGGCGCGTCGACAGCGTCTGCATCCTGACCGGCAGGCCAAGCAGGGCAGGGGCGGCGAAGTTGGAGACGGCACCGGCGAAGGTCAGCGATGCGGCGGCGATCAGTGCTGGGGTGACGACCGGCAGGATGATGCCGAAGAAGATGCGCGAGCGCTTGGCGCCGGCGACCTGGGCTGCCTCGACGAGATCGGCGCCGATGGAGCTCAAGGCGGCCGAGATGACGGTGAAGGCCAGCGAATAATAGTGGGCGATGAGCACGATCAATGTCGGCAGCAGGCCCCAGGCGAGCCAGTCAGGCACGATATAGCCGTTCGCTTCGAAGAAGCCGACAGAACCGCCGAGGCGGCTGTTGCGGAACAAAGCGCCCCAGGCGAGGGCTGCGGCAAAGCTCGGGATCATGAAGGGCAAGGTGGCGAGCAGGCCGAGTGTTCTTGGCGCTGGCACGTCGGTCAGCACGACCAGCCAGGCGAGGAAACCGCCCATCAAAAGGCAGCCCATGGCAACGCCGATGCCGAGCAGCACGGTGTTCAAGAGCGGACGCCACCACAGGTTTTCGGACATTTTCGAGGCCAGCACCGCCTGCCAGGCGTCAAGGCCTTCGGTGGTCAGCGTCGATAGCACGATCTTGACCAGCGGCGCGATGACCAGGATGCCGACGACAAGGATCAGGATGATGGGAACGAGTGTTTCGGAGCGCAAAAAGCCTCTCCGGGACAACACGGATGTTGTTACGGCTGACATGACATTCTTTCCAGAAATTGCAGTGCTCGGGCCGCGGCGACGCGGGGCGCGGCAGACAGCTGGGCACGGAGAGAACGGACCGGTGCCTCCCCCAAGGCACCGGCCCGGCCGCAGTCATTGCAGCGTCAGCACCAGGTCGGCGATACGCTTGCGGGCAGCGGCTGTCTTCACCGGATCGATGCGCCAGGCCTTGAGCTCCTTGAGCGGCACGGAGTCGGCGTTGTCCTTGATCGACGGCCGCACGGCATAGTCGCCGGCGACGTTGAACGGCTCGAAGGCCGGTCCGCCGGTGGCTGAGTCGTCGCCCATCATGAAGTCGATCAAAAGGCGCGCGGCGGCCGGGCTCGGCGCCTTGTCGACCAGCGCAAGCACCGCCGGGAACAGGATGCCGTTGGACGGCTCGACGTCGTTGGCGACCTGCAGCGCCCAACCTTCCTTCTCGTTGTCGCGGCGGTCGGAGTAGGTGGCGAAGCCGACAGGCGGGTTCTTGGCGGTCTTGTCGCCGATGGCCTTGTTGATGACATCGGAATTGGGCACCAGCACGAGGTCGTTGCCGAACAGGTCGCGGACGAACTGCTCGCCGGCACCCTGCAGGTCGCTGTCGACAGTGATAGGCTTGCCGAACTGCGCCTCGTAGGCCTTGGCCATCTCGTCCGGGCGGAGCGAGAATTCGACCAGCAGGTCGAGCAGCTC
This sequence comes from Aminobacter sp. LjRoot7, assembly GCF_964252895.1. Classification (NCBI taxonomy): domain Bacteria; kingdom Pseudomonadati; phylum Pseudomonadota; class Alphaproteobacteria; order Hyphomicrobiales; family Phyllobacteriaceae; genus Aminobacter; species Aminobacter sp. LjRoot7. Next base: position 20,061 of record NZ_CAXUPX020000014.1, on the reverse strand, counting down.
GCCGCGCTGCAGCGGGTCGACCATCAGCACGCGGCCCTTCCATTCCGGCGTCGTCAGCTGCCACAGGTTCTTGATCGGCGCGCCGTTGGGGTTGGCGACTTCGTTGTACATCAGCACCTTGGTCGACAGGCGTTGGGTCAGCAGCGGCGCCTTGTGCTCGTCGGCGAGTTCGCCAGCGACGCGCGGCGGGATGTAGGGCACGACGCGGTTGGTCTTGACCAGGTCCTCATAGACCACCGGCGTGTCGGCGATGTAGAGCACGTCGACGGCGTTGACGCCCGCGGTCTGCTCGGCGACGACGCGAGCGATCTGCTTGACCGAGCTCATGTCGACGCCGACGAGGTCGATGCCCGGATAGGCGTCCTCGAACGCCTTCTCCACCTTCGCGATGCGGCTCGACAGCGAGAAGACGGTGACCTTGCCTTCTTTCTGTGCCAGCGGCAGGAGTTCCTTGACGCTCATGGCGTCGAGTTCGGCGGCACTTGCCGTCAAAGGCAGTATGGCGACTGCTGCAAACAGCGCCCATTTCATCGACTTGAGCATCTTTCCCTCCCAGGTTTTCTCAATCGAATTCGTCGAACAGGCCGGACAGGCGCTCCAGCGCGCCCATGACGCGGGTCTGGTGCCGGCCGGCGATGGTCAGAAGAATGGCGTTGACGATGGCGAACGGCACCGTCGGCGTCTGGAACTCGCTGCCTGAGCGGCCGCGCGGTGCAGCCAGCACAAGGTCGGCGGCGGGCTGCATCATGGTGCCGGCGAGGTCGGTGACGAGCACCGCCTTGGCGCCCTGCGCGTGGCAATGCTCGACCAGCGGCGCGTAGCTCGCCGGCTGCTTGCGGAAGGCGAGCGCCAGCACGAGGTCGCCCTCCTGCATGCCGACGACGCGCTCGGCGATGTCGCGGCCGCGGCCTTCGAGCACGATGGTGGTCATGCCGAAGCGATCGAGCCGGCGGCGCAGGAACTGGGTGATCGACTGGGCGTGGCCCTGGCCGAACAGGAAGATACGCTTCGCATCGACGATCATGTCGGCGGCGCGGTTGATGCTTTCCTGTGAAACGGCGAGGCGCAGATGTTCAAGCGCTGCGATCTCGCTGCCGATCAGGTCGAGCAGGAAGTCGCCATGCTCGACCTTGGCGACGGAGCGGCGCATGCGCTCGGCGGCGTCCTGGCTTTCGACCAGCTCGCGCTGCAACTGCGAGCGCAGTTCGGGATAGCCCTTGAAGCCCAGCTTCTGGGCGAGGCGGGTCGTAGCAGCCTCATGCACGCTGGCGCGTTCGGCAAGCCGGGCGCTCGACAGAAAGGCTGCCTCGGCAGCGTTTTCGAGTAGGGCTGAGACGAGTCGCTGGTCGGCCTCGGTGAGGCGGGTCGAATGGCTTTTGATGCGATCCAGCAACGTCATCATCTTGCATCCATATTGCACTCGACTCTTAGGATGCAAGATATCTTGCAGTCAAGCGCAAAGGCTGCAAGATCAAAGTTTCTGCCTTGCAGGGACCAGGAGGCGGAAAACGAAAAAGGCGCCCACAGGGCGCCTTGAAGAGTTCGAGCAGGCCGAAAGCCTACTTGTATTTCATGTAACCGACGAAACCGGTGATCCTCCAGCGGCCGTCCTGCTTGCGGCAGAAGTAGAGCGTCTGCCAGTTGAGTACGTCGTCGCTGCCGTCGGCGCGGCGGATGGTGCCGTCGAATTTCTTGCGCGCCAGGGCGACGTCGCCTGTGATGTCGATCTCGGTGAGGTTCGTGGCGCGGAAGATGCCGTCGGCTAGCGGCTCGGCATATGCGGTGGCCGCCGTCTCGGCCGCCTGGCGCAGCCACTCGTCGCGATAGACCGAGAGCGTGGGGAAGGCGGCATTCCATTCGTCGGGATTGGCGGCGTTGTGGGCGTGGATGCCGAGGAAGCGCTGTGCGTCAAAGTCGCCTGCGACCATCGACCAGTCCTGGCCGACGAAGGCCGCGATGTCGCGCTCGACAAGCATCTCCCAGATCTGGGCGCGGTCGATGTCGTTGGGGAAGGGGTTCTGTTTGGGGTTCATTCAATCACCTAGGGGCAGTCTGGGATCGTCGACCTTCAGCATGCTGAGGCTCTGCTTGATGCGGCGCAGGCCTTCGAGCACGTTGGTGCCGCGGGATTCGGCGGTCGCGGTTGCGATCATGTCGAGGATGGCGAGCAAGGCGAAGCGCGACGAGGTCGGCTTGTAGATATTGCCGTCTTCGATCGGCTGGAACGGGATGACGATGTCGGCGACCTTGGCCAGCGCCGAGCCGGGCGCGGTCACTGCCACGGTCTGCGCGCCATATTGGCGAGCGACCTGCACGGCATCGATCACCGACTTGGCGTGGCCCGATACCGAGAAGGCCACGACAGTTGTCTCGGGCTTGGCGACCGCCGCATACATGCGTTGCAACTGGCCGTCGACCTGGGCGACAACAGACAGGCCAAGGCGAAACAGGCGGTTCTGCAGTTCCGTTGCCATCATCGAGGAGATGCCGCCGGAGCCGAAGCACAATATGTGCTGCGAGGTTGAAAGCCGCTCGGCCACCGCGATCAGTGTGCCCATGTCGAGGTTGTCGGAGGCGCGCTGGATCGCTACGACCGCGGCTTCCGTGACCGCCGAGGCGATGCGCTGTTCGCGCGCGTCGCGGCTGAGCGGCTCAGGCTTGAGATATTGCCCGCCGATGGCGATGGCCTGCGCCAGGAAGAACTTGAAGTCGCGCACACCGTCGCAGCCGAGGTTGCGGCAGAATCGCGTGACCGTTGGTTCGCTGACGCCGACGCGCGCGGCGATCTCCGAAATGGCGGCCTTGGAGGCGAAGTCGAGATCCGACAGCACCAGACTGGCCAGGCGCTTGTCGGACTTCGAGCCGTCCTGCGCCATGACCTGAAGTCGGGTGATGATGTCGGCGATGTTGCTCATACGGGCAGGCCGGTCGCCTTGTCGAAGAGGTGGATATTTTTGGGGTCCGCGGTAACCGGCAGCGTCTCGCCCGGCTTGACCGACACGCGGTCGCGGAACACAGCCCGCACCTGTTCACCGCCGACCGAGCCATAGATATGCGTCTCGGAGCCGGTCGGCTCGACGACGTCGATCTTGAGTTTCATCGCCGCATCGGTGCTGCTGATGACGAAATGCTCGGGCCGGATGCCGGCCTCGACCGCGCCGCCGAATGCCGATGCGCGGCCGCCGTTCAGCGACAATTTCTCGCCGTCCGTCGTCTCGAAGTGGGTGCCCGACGCGCCGAGCTTGCCCGAGACGAAGCTCATCGACGGCGAGCCGATGAAGCTTGCGACGAACTTGTTGGCCGGCTTGTCGTAGAGTTCGAGCGGCGCACCCACCTGCTGGATCTTTCCCTGGTTCATGACGACGATACGGTCGGCCATGGTCATGGCCTCGATCTGGTCGTGTGTCACGTAAACCACCGTCGATTTCAAGCGCTGATGCAGCGCCTTGATCTCGGTGCGCATCTGGACGCGCAATTGCGCGTCGAGATTGCTGAGCGGCTCATCGAACAGGAACACCGAAGGTTCGCGCACGATGGCGCGGCCCATGGCGACGCGCTGGCGCTGGCCGCCGGAAAGCTGGCGCGGATAGCGGTCGAGATAAGCGTGCAGGTTGAGGATCGCGGCGGCGTTCTTGATCTTCGCGTCGATCGCGGCCTGCGCCTCACCCCTTATCTTCGGGCCGAAGCCGATGTTCTCGGCAGCGGTAAGGTGGGGAAACAGTGCATAGGACTGGAACACCATGGCGATATTGCGCTTTTGCGGCGGCAGGTCGTTGGCGCGCACGCCGCCGATCAGAAGGTCGCCATGGCTGATCGGCTCGAGCCCGGCCAGCATGCGCAGCAAGGTTGACTTGCCGCAGCCGGAGGGGCCGACGAGCACGACGAATTCGCCGCTCGGAATGTCGAGATTGATGTCATCGAGCACGCTGTGCTGGCCGAACGACTTGGACAGGTTGCGGAAGGTCACGCCGGTCATGGTCTTCACGCTCCCAGGATATCGTCGATGAAAGGCAGGCAGCCGGCGGTCAGCCCGGCGTCAACAGGCAGCACCGTGCCGGTGATGCCGGAGGCGCGCGGCGAGGCGAGGAAGGCGACCGCCTCGGCCACCTCCTGTGCGTTGACGATGCGGCCAAGCGGATAGAGCCGCTGCAGCTTGCCGAGGATGGCGGCATCCTTGGCTAGGCGATGGTCCCAGGCGGGCGTGCGGATCGAACCCGGGCAGACGACATTGGCGCGGATGCCCTGGCGTCCATGCTCGACCGCAATCGCGCGCGACAGGGCGTTGATGCCGGCCTTCGCCGCCGCATAGGCCGGATTGCCGAAATGCGATAGCGCGTTGACCGAGGAGATGAAGACGAAGGTACCCGAGGCGCGCGCCACCATCGGCTTTAGGAGCGCATTGGTGAAGCTGGCGATGCCGGTCAGGTTGAGGTCGATTTCGGTCTCGATCCGCTCCTGGGTCAGCGCCGGCATGGTTTCGGCGCGCGTCCAGCCGGCATTGTTGATGACGATGTCCGGCACGCCGTCGGCTTCGACCAGCTTGCGCGAAGCAGTCTCGATACGGGCGCGGTCGGTCAGGTCGAAGCTGTGGCGGCCGGCGAGTTCAAGCCCGTCCATTGCCTCGATGGACTGGTCGCAGCCAATGACGCGGGCGCCGCGCGCGGCGAAAATCGCAACCAGCGCACGGCCGAGGCCGCCGCCGGCTCCGGTGATCAGGACGGACTTTCCGCGAAACTCGTCGTTTAGGTTCAATTCTGTGCTCCCACAGCGATCTTGGCCGCTTTCTGCCTTCAGGACTATGGCCGAAAATGTAATTAAGCAACAAAGAAAATCGCTTGATATGCCGAAAATCGCCGATAATGTAAGAAAGTCACTTAATCAAACAGGCGCGTTGAAGCGCTGGAGGAGCGGGCCTGCGCCCGCGGGAGCAAGGGAACACCGACATGGCGATTTCAAAGTGGAAGACCGGCCTGCTGGCCGGGTTGAGCGTGCTGGCCTTGGCGGCCCAGGCGAATGCCGGTGAGGTCCGGGTGACGGTCGCCGAATACAGCTCGAAGACCGGCCCCTATTTCCAGGAAGTGGAAAAGGCGTTCGAGGCGGCCAACCCCGGCATCGACGTCAAGTTCGAGGTCGTGCCGTGGGATGTGCTGCTGCAAAAGCTGACCACCGACATCACCGCCGGCACCAATGCGGACCTGTCGATCATCGGCACCCGCTGGCTGATCGACTTCGTCCAGCAGGACGTCGCCGAGCCGCTCGACAGCTACATCACGCCCGACTTCAAGGGCCGCTTCATCGACACCTTCCTGTCGCCGTCGATCATGGACGGCAAGACCTACGGCCTGCCGATCGCCGCTTCGGCGCGCGCCATGTATTACAACAAGGAACTGCTCGAAAAAGCCGGCGTCGCCAATCCGCCGGCGACCTGGGCCGAGCTCAAGGACGCCGCCGCCAAGATCAAGGCGCTGGGCGGCGAGAACTACGGCTACGGCCTGCAGGGCAAGGAAATCGAGACCGACGTTTACTATTATTACGCGATGTGGTCGCAGGGCTCCGAGATCCTCGACAAGGATGGCACATCAGGCCTCGACAGCGCCGGTGCCATCGAGGCGGCCAAGCTCTACAAGTCGCTGATCGACGAGGGGCTGACCCAGCCCGGCGTCACCTCCTATGCCCGTGAGGATGTGCAGAACCTGTTCAAGCAGGGCAAGGTCGGCATGATGATCACTGCACCCTTCCTGTCCAACCAGATCAAGGAAGAAGCGCCGAACCTGAAGTATGGCGTTGCCGCCATCCCGGCCGGTCCGACCGGTGCACGCGGTACCTATGGCGTCACGGACTCCATCGTCATGTTCAAGAACTCGAAGAACAAGGACGAGGCCTGGAAGCTGCTCGACTTCCTGTTCCAGACCGACTGGCGCGCCAAGTTCACCCAGGGCGAAGGCTTCCTGCCCGTGAACAAGGAAGAGGCCAAGATGGACTATTACGTCAACAATGCCGACCTCGCCGCCTTCACGGCCCTGCTGCCTGATGCGCGCTTTGCGCCGGTCATTCCGGGCTGGGAAGAAATCGCCCAGGTCACCTCGGATGCGATGCAGAAGGTCTATCTCGGCGAGGGCGATCCGGAAGCCCTGCTCAAGGAAGCAGCGGCAAAGGCTGACGGCATCCTGAAGAAGTAATTCTCCTTCCTCCCGCCGGTGGCGCACTTCTGGGTGCGCCGCCGGTTCCCTGTCCCGTGCTCCGGCCAAGGCTCTCATGCACAATCGCGCACTGCCATATCTGTTGACGCTGCCGAGCCTGATCCTGGCCGCGGTGGTGATCTTCTGGCCGGTCCTCGACCTGATCCAGATCGCCACCCATGAGGTCAGCCGCTTCGGTCAGTTGCGCGACTTCAGCGGCGTCGCCAATTTCTCGGCACTGATTGCTGATCCCGATTTCATCAAGGCACTGCTGCGCACAGGGGTGTGGACCGCGGCCGTCGTCGGCGGCGCGCTTTTGGTGTCGATCCCGGTGGCGGTTATCCTCAACACGGATTTCTACGGCCGTTCGGTGGCGCGGGTCATCGTCATGCTGCCCTGGGCGGTGTCACTGACCATGACGGCCATCGTCTGGCGCTGGGCGCTGAACGGCGAAAGCGGCATGCTGAATTCCGCCCTTCGCGGGCTTGGCCTTGCCGACCAGAACATCCAGTGGCTGGCGAGTGCGGCGACCGCCTTTCCGATGCAGATCATGATCGGCATCCTGGTGACGGTGCCGTTCACCACCACCATCTTCCTGGGTGGGCTGTCGTCGATCCCTGACGACCTCTACGAAGCCGCCGCACTCGAAGGTGCTGGGCCGGTGCAGCAATTCAGGCGGATCACCTTTCCGCTGCTCAAGCCCTTCGTCAACATCGCCATCGTGCTCAACACGATCTACGTCTTCAACTCGTTCCCGATCATCTGGGTGATGACGCAAGGCGGGCCGGCCAACTCGACCGACATCCTCGTCACACATCTCTACAAGCTGGCGTTCCGCATCGGCAAACTCGGCGAGGCCTCCGCCGTCTCGCTGGTGATGCTGGCGATCCTGCTTGTCTTCACCGCCATCTACATCAGGCTCGCGATGCGGGGAGAACGGGCATGATCTCGCCAAAGCTCAAGCGCACCTTCATCGCCTGGGGGCTGCTCGCGCCGCTGGTCGTCATCACCTTGTTCCCGTTCGCGGTGATGTTCCTGACCGCCGTCAAGCCGGCTCAGGAAGTGCTGACACCGAACTGGTGGCCGAGCGAATTCCGCTGGCGCAATTTCTACGACATGTGGGTTGCGGCAGGCTTCGGCCAGGCGCTGGTCAACTCGCTGCGTGTGTCGCTGATCGCCACCATCGGCGCGATTCTCGTCTCGATCCCCGCCGCCTATGCGATGTCGCGCTTCCGCTTTGCCGGGCACGGCGCCTTCCGGCACTTCCTGCTGGTGTCGCAGATGATCTCGCCGATCGTGCTGGTGCTCGGCCTGTTCCGGCTGCTCGCCTCCTTCGGTCTGGTCGAAAGCCTGAATGCCGTCGGCGGCGTCTATATGGCCTTCAACATCGCCTTCACCGTGTGGATGTTGCAGAGCTATTTCGACACAATCCCGCGCGATCTTGAGGAAGCCTCCTGGATGGAAGGTGGCAGCCGCTGGTTGACCTTGCGCAAGGTGTTCCTGCCGCTCTGCGTGCCGGCCATCGCCGTCACCGCCATCTTCACCTTCATCAATGCGTGGAACGAATTCGTCGTGGCACTCACCATGCTGCGCAGCCAGGAAAGCTACACGCTGCCGATCCAGGTGTTTTCGCTCGTCGCCGGCCGCTATACGGTCGAATGGCACTACGTCATGGCGGCGACGCTCGTCGCTACCGTCCCGGTCGCCATCCTGTTCGTCTGGCTCCAGCGCTACCTCGTCCGCGGGCTGGCGCTCGGCGCCGTCAAGTGACCGTTACCTCCGCCTCCCAACAACAAAGAAACGAACCAATAATGCGCATCTTCACCGCCTCGCTGGCGACCGAAACCAACACCTTCTCACCGGTGCCGACCGACCGCGCCTCGTTCGAGATGGCGTTCTATGCCGGGCCGGGCCAGCATCCGGAGACGCCGACCTTGTGCTCGTCGCCGATCGTGGCGCTGCGCCGCCGCGCCGAGGCTGACGGGCTGACTGTCGTAGAAGGCACTGCGACCTGGGCCGAGCCGGGCGGGCTGGTGCAGCGCCAGACCTTCGAGGCGCTGCGCGACGAGATCCTTGACCAGCTCCGGGCAGCCATGCCTGTCGATGCGGTCATTCTTGGCTTGCACGGAGCGATGGTCGCCCAGGGCTATGACGACTGCGAAGGCGACCTGCTCGCCCGCGTCCGCGACATCGTCGGCCCCGATGTCGTTGTCGCTTCGGAGTTCGATCCGCACAGCCATCTGACGCCGAAGCGCGTTGCCGCCTGCAACGTGCTCGCAGCCTTCCTCGAGTTCCCGCACACCGATTTCTACGAGCGTGGCGAGCACGTCGTCGAGCTTGGCCTTGCCGCCGCACGCGGCGAGATCAAGCCAGTCATCTCGACCTTCGACTGCAGGATGATCACGGTGCTGCCGACCAGCCGTGAGCCGATGCGCTCCTTCGTCGACCGCATCAAGGCGCTGCATGGCAAGGACGGCATCCTGTCGGTGTCGGTGATCCATGGCTTCATGGGCTCCGACGTGCCGGAGATGGGTTCGCGCATCGTCGTCGTCACCGACAACGACAAGGCCAAGGGTGATGCGCTGGCCGAAAAGCTCGGCCGCGAGCTCTATGCCATGCGCGAAAAGACGGCGATGGACATGGTCGACACCGATGCCGGCATCGACCAGGCGCTCGCCGCGCGCAAGGCCAATCCAGCCAAGCCTGCGGTCATTGCCGACGTCTGGGACAATCCCGGCGGCGGCGTTGCCGGCGACGGCACCTTCGTGCTGCGCCGGATGCTGGAGCGTGGCCTCGACAAGGTCGGTGTCGCGACCATCTGGGACCCGATCGCGGTGACCTTCTGCCATGCCGCCGGCGAAGGTGCCATCATTGACCTGCGCTTCGGCGGCAAGGCCGGCCCGCAGGCCGGTGAGCCGATCGACGCCAAAGTTCAGGTTCTGAAGGCGGTCGAGGAAGGCTGGCAGAGCTTCGGGCCGAGCCGTGTCACGCTCGGGCTGGCGGCTCTCGTGCGCATTGTCGGCACAGAGGTTGATGTCATCCTCAACACCAACCGCACCCAGACCTTTGAACCCGACATCTTCACCAATCTCGGCGTCGACCTGGCCAGCAAGGACATCCTGCTGGTCAAGTCGACCAACCATTTCTACGCCGGTTTTGCGCCGGTTGCGGCCGAAATCGTTTATGTCGACGCGCCGAGCTCCTATCCGAGCAATCCGCGCGTCACCAACTACACCAAGCTTGTCCGTCCGGTCTGGCCCAGGGTGAGCGATCCCTGGGCGTGAGTGGCGAGGCCGCCAGGCCCCGCCATTCGTTTCGTCAGGTCGCTGGCCGGAACGGCTTGGCCAGCGATGCCGGGAAATGCAGCGCCAGCATCTGGCGGTTCTGCGAGATGATGACCAGCACCACGATCGTTGCCAGATAGGGCAGGGCGGAGAGCAGTTCCGACGGGACTGCGATACCAAGCGCCTGGCCCTGCAGCTGCAGGATGGTCATGCCGCCGAACAGCCAGGCGCCAAGCAGCACGCGCAGCGGCCGCCATGTCGCGAACACCACCAGCGCCAGCGAGATCCAGCCCTTGCCGGCGGTCATGTTCTCGACCCACAGCGGGGTGTAGGCGACCGACAGATAGGCGCCGGCGAGACCGGCCATCAGCCCGCCGAACAAGACGGCGAGATAGCGGATGCGGATCACCGGATAGCCGATGGCATGCGCCGTCTCGGGCGACTCGCCGATGGTGCGCAGCACCAGCCCGCCCTTGGTGCGGTACAGGAACCAGCTGATGACGGCGAACATGACGATGGCGAAATAGACCATCGGATCGAAGCGGAACAGCATCGGCCCGATCACCGGAATGTCCGAGAGATAAGGGATGTAGATCTTCTTCAGCGCGTCGATCGGCGCCGAGCCGAAATTACGGCCGAGGAAGGCCGACACGCCCGAGCCGAAGATGGCGAGCGCAAGACCCGCGGCATACTGGTTGGTCAGAAAGGTCAGCGCCAGCACGCCGAAAAGCAGCGATGCTGCGGCACCTGCAAGGGCCCCCGCAAGGATGGCGATCGGCATCGGCAGGCCGGCGACGATGGCCCAGAAGGCGAAGGCGGCACCCATCAGCATCATGCCTTCGATGCCGAGGTTGAGGACGCCAGATTTCTCGACGACGAGCTCGCCGAGTGCTGCAAAGATCAAGGGTGTGGCGGCAATGATGGTGCCGGTGAAGATGGCAATGAACAGGTCCATCAGGCATGCTCCGGAATGCGGCGAAGCCGGTAGAAGATGAAGAAGTCAGCGGCGAGCAAAAAGAACAACAATATGCCCTGGAAGATGCGGGTGAGCGCAGCCGACAGGCCGAGGTTCATTTGCACTGCTTCGCCGCCGAGGAACAAGAGCGACATCAGCAATCCGCCCAGCACGATGCCAAAAGCGTTAAGACGGCCGATGAAGGCGACGATGATCGCAGCGAAGCCGTAGCCGGGCGAGATCTGCGGCGACAGCTGCCCGAGCGGGCCAGAGACCTCTGCCATGCCGGCGATGCCGGCGGCAGCGCCACCGGCGAGCAGGCCGGTCCAGACAGCCGACGACTCACGGAAGCCGGCGTAGCGAGCGGCGAGCGGTGCGGCACCGCTGACCGACATCTTGTAGCCGAGGAAGCTGCGGTCGGTGAACAGCCACATCAGGAACACGGCAACCACGGTTATGAACACCGAGGCGTTGAGCCGATAGGCATAGTCGAAGGGCTCGAACATCGCCGCCGCCGACAAAAGGGCCGTCTGCGGATAGTTGAACCCGGCCGGATCGCGCCACGGGCCGTGCACCAGCCACGACAAAAGCAGCGTGGCGATATAGGTCAGCATCAGCGTGACCAGGATCTCGTTGGTGTTCATCCGCGCCCTGAGGAAGGCGGGGATGGCGGCCCAGGCCATGCCGGCGATGGCACCGGCGAAAAACATCAGCGGCAGAAGCAGCCAGCTGTCGGGGTTGGGGTAGAACAGCCCCACGCCGCAGGCGGCGATGGCACCGATGATCAACTGGCCCTCGGCGCCGATGTTCCAGACATTGGCGCGGAAGCCGACGGCCAGGCCGCAGGCGATCAGGATCAGCGGCGAGGCCTTGAGCAGCCACTCGGACAGCCCGTTCATCGAATTGAGCGGGCTGATGAAGAAGGCCTGCAGTGTCGCCAGCGGGTCGTAGCCGAGGACGGCAAACAACAGCGAGCCGACGAGAAGGGTCAGTCCGGTCGCGATGACCGGTGCCGCCACCCGCATCCTGGCGGATGGTTCCGGTCTTTGTTCAATCCTGAATCGCAACTTCGCCTCTCCCATTGGTGCCGTTGCCGCGGTCGACCCTTGTCATCAGCAGGCCGATTTCCTCGCGGTTGGTTTTTGTCCTGATCAGTGGCGGCGAGACCTGGCCCTGGCAGATGACGAGCAGCCGGTCGCAGATCTCGAACAGCTCGTCGAGCTCCTCCGAGATCACCAGCACGGCCGCGCCCGACCGGCTCAAATCGACGAGCGTCTGCCGGATGAAGGCGGCAGCACCGACGTCGACGCCCCAGGTCGGCTGCGCCACCAGGAACAGCTTCGGTTCGAGCGCGATCTCACGGCCGACGATGAATTTCTGCAGGTTGCCGCCCGACAGGCTCTGGGCGCTCGACTGCGGGCCGTTGGCCTTGACCTTGAAGCGCTCGATGATCTTGGCGGCGAAGCTGTTTGCCTGCTTGCGGTCGACGAGACCGTTGCGCACCAGGCCGGAGCGGTGGGCCGTCAGCACGGCGTTCTGCCACAGCGCGTGTGGTGGTACCGCTCCGCGGCCAAGCCGCTCTTCCGGCACGAAGGCCATGCCGAGCTTGCGCCTTTCGCTGGCGTTGAGATGGGCCGCAGCCTTGCCGCCGATCTGGATCGACAGCGCATTGGCATGTGTGCGTTCGCCGCTGAGCAGCGAGATCAACTCGGCCTGGCCGTTGCCGGAAACGCCGGCAAGCCCAACGATCTCGCCACCGCATACCTCGAAGGAGACGTTCTTGAGTTCGACGCCATATTTGTCGCGAGCAGGAGCGGTGAGCCCGCGCACCTCGAGCACCGGCTTGTCGCTTGGCACCGAGGGCGAGACGTGCATTTCGGGCAGCTCCGCGCCGACCATCAGCCGGGCGAGTTGCGCAGACGTGCTTTCCTTGGGCCTAGCGGTGCCGGTGACTTTGCCGTTGCGCAGCACTGTCGCGGTGTCGCAAAGCTCCTGCACTTCATCGAGCTTGTGGCTGATGTAGACGATCGAACAGCCTTCGGCGGCGAGCTGGCGCAGCGTCTCGAACAGCCTGACCACGGCCTGCGGCGTCAGCACCGAGGTCGGCTCGTCGAGGATCAGCAGCTTCGGCGCCTGCAGCAGGCAGCGCACGATCTCGACGCGCTGGCGCTCGCCGACAGACAGGTCGTGGACGCGGCGATAGGGGTCGATCGGCATGCCGTAGCGGTTCGACAGTTCGGTGATCTGGCGCGCCAGCGTGTCGAGGTCGAAGGTGCTCGATACGGCAAGTGCGATGTTCTCAACGACGGTGACCGATTCAAACAGCGCGAAATGCTGGTAGACCATCTCGATGCCGAGCGCACGCGAGGTCGCCGGCGTGTGAGCGGCAATGGGTTTGCCGTCGCAGAAGATCTCACCGGAATCGGCCTGGGCCGCACCGTAGATGATCTTCATCAGGGTTGATTTGCCGGCGCCGTTTTCGCCGAGCACTGCATGGATTTCGCCTGGCATGATCGACATCGAGATGTCGTCATTGGCAATGATGCCGGGATAACTTTTGGTGATGTTGCGCAATTCGAGGCGTGGGGGCATAGCCGGGTCCTGCCGTGAGGGTTGGACGGTGCGCAGCCATAGACCACCGGGACTTGCGCCCCGGTGGAATTGCTAGCGATTGCGAGGGAGGATCAGGCGAGCTTGCCGATCATCCCCTTGACGAACCAGTTCATGCCGCGGATGTCGGCATCGGCCAGCACGCTGCCGGCCGCGACCTTGACGTTGCCGTCCTGGTCCTTGAGTTCGCCGGCATAAGGATGGACCTTGCCTGAGCCGATGTCGGCTTCGAGCTGCTTAAGCTTGGCAATCACGTCGGCCGGGATCGCTTCGTTGTAGGGCGCCATCTTGACCACGCCGCCGGCGAGACCGTCCCAGCGCGCTTCCGGCTTCCAGGTGCCGGCAGCAACGCCCTTGGCGGCGCCGACATAGTCGCTCGACCAGTCGAGCGTGAAGGCGGTGAGCTGCTTGCCGGAACCGAACTTGGCCATGTCGCTGGCGTAGCCAATCGACCATGCGCCGCCTTCGCCGGCAACCTGCACGCCGGTGGCGGTATCGGTCATCGAGCAGATGACGTCACAGCCCTGCGACAGCAGCGTGTTGGCGGCTTCCTTTTCCTTGCCCGGATCGAACCAGGAATTGAGGAAGATGGCGTTGCAGGTGGCGTCGGGATTGACGCTTTGCGCACCGAGCAGCAGCGCATTGGCCGGGCCGACGATATCGGGGATCGGGAAGCCGCCGATGAAGCCGATCTTGCCGTTCTTGCTCATATGCGCGCCGGCAGCCCCGGCAACGAAGGTGCCTTCGTAATACTTGGCCTCGAAGGTGCCGAGATTGGCGAGGTGGACGATGCCGGAGCAATGCTCGAAGGCGACCTTCGGGAAGCGCGGCGCCACCTTCTGCATCGGCGTGCCATGCGAGAAGGAGGTGCCGAAGATCAGCTGGTTGCCGGAAGCGGCGAGCTCGCGGAACACGCGCTCGGCGTCCTGCGGCATGAAGATGTTGTCGATGACTGTCAGCGCGACCTTGTCGCCGAACTCGGCCTTGATGGCGTCGACGCCCAGGCTGTGCTGCTTGGTCCAGCCGATGTCGGCGATCGGCGAGACATAGACGACGCCGATCTTGAGCGGCTCCTGGGCGCTGGCGATGCCGGCAAGGCCGCTGGTGCCGAGTGCCGCACCTGCGGCCCCGGAATATTGCAGAAATTGCCGTCTGGTCAGATTGAACATGGTGGTAACCCTCTGTTGGTTGGATGCGCCCGGCTTTGTGCCGGGTCTATTTTACGACGTGGACATGGGTGTGCGCCCGTGCCCCGCCATTCTCTCCTGCCTTCTTTCGTGGTGCCGGTTTTGGCGGTTCGCCGGCCTTGCCGTCGAGATAGGGTTCGAGCGCTTCGCGTGGCGTCAGCTCGGGAAAGACCTGGCGGTCCATGATGTAGCCGCGCACGACGGAGCGGTGGTGCGCGTCGATCAGCTCCATTGCCGGCTTGAGCCGGCCTTTTTCGAGCAATTCGACCACGCGGGCATGGTCGTCGAGCAGGTTGCAATAGTCGAAATCGGCGGTGATCAGCGAGCGCAGCAATGTGGTGCGGCGGACCAGCTGGGCATGGATCTCCTGCATCACCTTATTGCGGCTGAGCCGCACGAAGACGGTGTGGAATTCTTGGCCTAGCACGTCGGCGAGCGCGTCGTTGCCTGAAGCCACGGCCTGGCGCTGGCGCTCGACATGCTGGCGCAGTTCGGCCCAGCCGGCTGGGCCGAGGCGGTCGCTCAGCTGAGCGGCGACGCCCTGTTCGACAAGCGTCAGCGCGTCATAGATTTCCATTGCGTCCTGCATGCTGGGACGCGCGACAAAGGCACCGCGGTTGCGCTCGATCTGGGCGAGACCGTCATCGGCGAGGCGGATCAGCGCCTGGCGGATGACGATGCGGCTGACGTCGAAAACCTCCGACAGCTCGCGCTCGCCGAGCTTGCAGCCGGGCACGAGGCGGTGATCGAGGATCGCCCGCGTCAGGATATCGGCAATGGCCTGCGAGCGGTTGCTCATGGCATTCTCCTCCCCGCCAGCGCCTTTGGCTTGCTTGGCGGCCAGCCCGGTTATCGCTGCGCCGACGGCGCCGCATATCCCGAGTTGCGTTTCTCATATCGGTAGTCAATCAAATCAAGCTGTCAATCAAAATTCTTTCTTTGGCATGCAAATTGTCATTGATTGATATCCAATCCTGTGGTTCCAATATCGGCATAACAGAGCTAGGTTCACGGGGAAGTGCTAGCCAACAGGGAGGGTGCGATGAGCACAGCAGCCCTTTGTAGCGACAGAGTCCTGCTTAACGATTGGCATGTGGTCGCCGACCTCACCAACCTGTCGGTGGCCGCGCCGTTTCACACCCGTTTGCTTGGCGTCGACCTCACCATTCATTGCCGTGGCCGCTACAACAAGGAAGTGGTCCGCGACGACACCGGGGCGCTGGTCAATTCGACCAAGCGTTACGGTTTCCTGTGGGCCTGCCTCGGCAAGCCGGAGCGCGACATCGTCTTCGTGCCCGAAGCCGAGGAGGGCGACCGTTATCTCGTTACCGGCGGCTCGATCGCGGTCAAGGTGTCGGGCCTGCGGGCGGTCGAGAATTTCCTCGACATGGGCCATTTCCCCTTCGTCCACACCGGTTGGCTCGGCGACGAGCCGCATACCGAGGTCGCGCCCTACAAGGTCGAGCTGACGGCCGCCGACGAACTGGTCGCCACCGAATGCAAGTTCTACCAGCCGGTGGCTTCGCCGACGGCCAAGGGAGGCTTCGTCGTCGACTACATCTACAAGGTGATCCGGCCCTACACGGTGGCGCTCTACAAGAGCAATCCGGTGCAGAAGGACCGGCTCGACGTCATCACGCTCTTCGTCCAGCCGGTCGATGAGGACAATTGTGTTGCCCATCCCTTCCTGACCTACCTCAAGGACGGGATCGACGAGGCTGGTATCCGCAGCTTCATGCAACTCATCTTCGCCCAGGACAAACCCATCCTGGAGAACCAGGTGCCCAGGCGCCTGCCGCTCGACCCTCGCGCTGAAACGCCCATCCGGGCAGATGCCGTCGCCGTGCTGTACCGGCGCTGGCTGCGAGACAAGTCGGTCACTTACGGCGCAATACCGGCGCGGATGTGATCCGCACCCTTTGTGAAGGATATCAGTATGACCAAGACGCGATGCACGGATCAGGTGATCCTCGACCTCTGGCACCCGCTGGCCGCCCTGTCGGAAGTGGCAGCTGGTGTCGTGGTCGACACGGTGCTGCTCGAGGAGCGTCTCAGCTTTGCCATCGACGGTGAGGGAAATGTGGCCGTCTGGCGCGACCGCACCGATCTTCCCGAGGGCAGCCCTGTCGATATTGCCACCGTTGCCGGCAAGCTGCCGCTGAAGCTCGCCTATGGCTACATCTGGACCTCGCTCGGCAATCCGCCAGCCGACCTGTTCCCGATCCCGGAGTTCGACGAGGCCGATCGCCGCAAGCTCAACGCGGCCACTTTCGGCGTCAATGTCTCGGCGCCGCGGGCGATCGAGAACTTTCTCGACATGGGTCACTTCCCTTATGTCCACACCGATATCCTCGGTGCCGAACCGCACACGGAAGTGAAGGAATACGACGTCGAGATCTCCGTCGATCGCGACGAGATCCTGGCGACGCGCTGCCGCTTCTTCCAGCCGATGGCATCGACGACCTCGGACGGCGGTGCCGATGTCGACTACATCTATCGCGTGCCGCATCCCTATTGCTCGGTTCTCTACAAATCGAGCCCGATGGACGAGAACCGCCTCGATGTCATCGCCGTCTTCCTTCAGCCGATCGACCAGGAGCATGTCCGCGCGCACATGCTGTTGTGCGTGCTGGACGAGGACAATGAAGACAAGGTCATCAAGCGCTTCCAGCAGACCATCTTCGGGCAGGACAAGCCGATCCTGGAGAACCAGTTCCCGAAGCGGCTGCCGCTCGATCCGCGTGCCGAAACACCAATCCGTGCCGACAAGTCGGCGATCGCCTACCGCCGGTGGCTGAGCCAGAAGGGCGTGACCTACGGGGTCATCCCGGCCGCCACCTGAGTGCGTGAAGGCGCCAACGAAAAGATCTTAGCGAGGAACATATGCTCGACCTAGCCAAATCCAGATGGCATCCCATCGCCGCGGCGCACGACCTTCCGTTGCGTCATGTTTTCCACGGCCAGCTGCTCGGCCGCGAATTCGCCGTCTGGCGCGCCGATGACGGTTACGTCAACATCTGGGAAAACCGCTGCCTGCATCGCGGCGTGCGCCTGTCGATCGGCATCAATGATGGCCGTGAACTCAAGTGCCAGTATCATGGCTGGCGCTATTCGAACCGAACCGCCGGCTGCACCTACATCCCGGCCCATCCGGCCGACGCACCGGCCCGCACCATCACCAACCGCACCTTTGCCGCCGTCGAGCGTTACGGTCTTGTCTGGTCGGCGGAAGAGCCGCAAGGCGAAGTGCCTGAGGTGGCTGGGCTCGCCGAGGGCAAGCTTCTGGCGCTGCGCGGCATTCCGGTCAACGCGCCGGCCGACGTCGTCGCTGCCAGGCTGAAAGGCTACCGCTTCCAGCCGAGCGGCAAGATCGACGGCAAGGACGCCAAGGTCGCGGTCGAAGCTGCAAGCACCTTTTCGGTCGCGCTGCGTTCGAGCGAGGGCGAAGCCGGCACGCTTGCCGTGTTCTTTGTCCAGCCGGTCGATTCCAATCGTTCGGTGATCCGTGGCGTGCTCGACAGCCAGGTCGAAGGTGCGACGCGCCTTGCCGTGCTGCGTCATCACAACGAGCTTCTGTCGCAATTGCGTGTGGCAGTCGAAGCGGAGGCCGCGCGGGAGCCGGCACCGGCGCCGCTGGAGCCGGTCATTGAACGTGTCTCGCCTGAACTGGCCGAGATGCCCGAAGAGACCAAGCACGGCCGCAAGGCGACGATCCGCGTCGAGGTTGCCAGGAAGTGGCCGGCTGCCGACGGCATCGCCGGCTTCGAGCTTCGGCCGATCAAGGGGCTGCTGCCGACCTTCCAGCCCGGCGCGCATATCGACGTGCACCTCCCCAACGGCCTGATCCGGCAGTATTCGATCACCAATGGTCCGGGTGAAAGCGACAGCTACGTCATCGGTGTCAAGCTGGAGCGCGACTCCAAGGGCGGTTCAACCTGCCTGCACGAGACAGTGCGCGAAGGCGACGTGCTGGCGATCTCCGAGCCGCGCAACAACTTCCCGCTGCGTCGCGACGCGGTGAAGACCATCTTCATCGCTGGCGGCATCGGCATCACGCCGCTGCTCGCCATGGCCCAGGCGCTCACCAACCAGAGCCTCGGCCACGAACTGCACTACTTCGCCCAGAACGAAGCCCAGCTCGCCTTCCCGGAGAAGACAAGCACGCTCGGCGCCTCGCTCAAGCCGCATCTTGGGCTTTCGCCCGACCAGACCGGCGCCAAGTTGCGCGAAATCCTGTCAGGCTACGGCCCCGACAAGCATGTCTATCTCTGCGGCCCCGGGCCGATGCTGGAGGCGGCGCGCAGCATTGCCGCCGAGATGGGCTGGCCCGAGACGGCGGTGCATTTCGAATACTTCAAGAACACCAATGTCATCGACGACAGCACCAGCTTCGAGGTCGCGCTGGCACGCTCCTGCATGACGCTGACGGTGCCTGCTGGCAAGACGATCCTCGAAGTGATGCGCGACGCCGGCATCGACATGCCGTCGTCATGCGAGCAGGGCGCCTGCGGCACCTGCCTTGCCACCGTCATCGAAGGCGAGCCCGACCATCAGGACGTCTATCTCAACGATGCCGAGCGCAAGTCCGGCACCAAGATCATGACCTGCGTGTCGCGTGCCAAGTCGGCGCGGCTTGTACTCGACCTCTAGGAGTTACCGATGATTACGCTTTACGACTACGAACTGTCGGGCAACTGCTACAAGCTCAGGCTTTTGATGGGCATGCTCGGTGTCGAGTGGAAGACGATCCCCGTCGACTTCTATCCCGGCCGCGAGCACAAGTCGGACTGGTTCCTCAAGATCAATCCGCTCGGCCAGCTGCCTGTCATTGATGACGACGGGCTTATCCTGCGCGACGCCCAGGCGATCCTTGTCTATCTCGCCTCGAAATACGACACGTCGGGAACCTGGTACCCGCGCGACAATGCGGCCCTGCTCGGCGAGATCAGCCAGTGGCTGGCCTTTGCCGACGGCATAACCGGCACCGCGTCCGCCGCCCGCCTGCATGACGCGTTGTTCTACGACTTCGACGTCGAGGCGGCGCGCGCGGGCGCGCATCGGCTGTTCCGCATCCTCGACGAGCATCTGTGGTTCGGCGAGCAGGAAGGGCGCGACTGGATTTGCTCGGCGTCGCATCCGACGATCGCCGACATCGCCTGCTTCCCCTACATCATGCTGTCGGAAGAGGGCGGCATACCCAGGCAGGACTATCCGGCGATCCGCCGCTGGTGCGATCGTGTCAAGCGCATCAATGGCTTCACGGTGATGTCGGGCGTCTTCCCCGCCGGTCCGGCCAAGGCAGCCTGAAGCAGTTCAACGCAATTCAGCCGGGCAGCGGTCCGGCAATCGAGACATTGGGAGTGAAAGCATGAAAACCCGCGCCGCCGTTGCCGTAGGAGCTGGAAAGCCGCTCGAGATCATGGAGGTCGACCTCGAAGGTCCGCGCGAGGGCGAGGTGCTGGTCGAGATCAAGGCGACCGGCATCTGCCACACCGACGAATTCACGCTGTCGGGTGCCGATCCCGAAGGCATCTTTCCTGCGATCCTCGGCCATGAAGGTGCCGGCGTCGTCGTCGATGTCGGCAAGGGGGTCACCTCGCTCAAGAAGGGCGACCACGTCATCCCGCTCTACACGCCCGAATGCCGCTCCTGCCCGTCCTGCCTCAGCCGGAAAACCAACCTCTGCACCGCAATCCGCTCGACGCAAGGGCAAGGCCTGATGCCGGATGGCTCGAGCCGCTTCTCGATCGGCAAGGACAAGATCTTCCACTATATGGGCTGCTCGACGTTTTCGAACTTCACCGTGCTGCCCGAGATCGCGCTCGCCAAGGTCAATCCGGACGCCC
>NZ_CAXUPX020000013.1:0-137395 GCF_964252895.1 Aminobacter sp. LjRoot7 | reverse complement strand
GCCGGCGAGAGCATCCGCAGCGTGGTCGTCTACTGAGCTCCCCAGACCGGCCAGGCTCCCATGGCCGGTCCTCTAAGCGCCACGGCTTTTCGCCGGCCTTCAAGCCTCCCAGCTTGGCCCGCGTGTTCCCAAAGCCGTGGCGTCGACCGGCGGTGCGTCCGAGGTTTCTGCAACCCTCGTCCGCACCGCCGGCATCTCTTTTGAGCGGTTGCAGGTCCAGCGCCCCGGGGTTATGCCGGGTCGGGATTGTTTGACGAGAAGGCAAAGCAGATGAAGACCATTTCCACGTCGAAGTCGCATGGCGGCATCCAGGGCGTCTATTCGCACGCATCCTTGGCCTGCGCCTGCGACATGACCTTCGCCGTCTTCGTTCCGCCGCAGGCAAAGCATGGCCCGGTGCCGGTGCTGTGGTATCTCTCGGGCCTGACCTGCACGCATGCCAATGTCATGGACAAGGGCGAATACCGCCGCCTGGCCGCCGAGTTGGGCCTGATCATCGTCTGCCCCGACACCAGCCCGCGCGGCGAAGGCGTGGCCGACGAAAAGGACAACTGGCAGTTCGGCTCAGGTGCCGGCTTTTATGTCGACGCGACGCAGGTGCCATTCGCGGAAAACTATCGCATGTACTCCTATGTCACCGAGGAATTGCCGGCGTTGATCGCCGCAAACTTCCCGGCCGACATGTCGCGCCAGGCGATCTTTGGCCACTCGATGGGCGGCCACGGTGCGCTGACCATCGCGCTGAAAAACCCGGAGCGTTTCAAGAGCTGCTCGGCCTTCGCGCCCATCGCCCAGCCCTCGACGGCCGGCTGGTCGAAGCCGGCGCTGGAGAAGTATCTCGGTGCTGATGAAGCTGCATGGCGCGCCTATGACACGACGCTGCTGATCGAGGACGGCAAGCGTTTCCCGGAGTTCCTTGTCGACCAGGGTTCGGCCGACAGCTTCCTGCAGGAGGGCCTGCGCCCCTGGTTGCTCGAAGACGCCTGCAAGAAGGCGGGCATCGGGCTGACGCTGCGCATGCAGGACGGCTACGACCATTCCTACAACTTCATCTCGACCTTCATGGACGATCATCTGAGGTGGCACGCAGCTTGTCTGGGTTGAGCACCGAAAGCCGCCGTCAAGGCTTTGATGCAAGCAGCTTGGCGAAGACATGGCGCTTCGCCTTGCCGATGCTGATCTCCAACGTTTCATATTGTGCCAGATGTGCCGCTATCGCGCTGGCGAGCATGCAGCCGGTGCCACGCATGGTAACCGCGATGCGCGACGCATCGAAGCGGACAGGTTCGCGGCCCGGCTGGAGCAGCAGGTCCGTAGCGGTCGCTCCCGTGGCGTGGCCGCCCTTGAGGAGGATGGCGGGCGCCCCCGTGTCGAACAGTTTTCCGGCTTGCCTGACGATGTCGTCTTCGCTGATGGTCGGCGTCAGGCCGGTCAACAGCGCGAGCTCTGGCAGGTTGGGTGTCACCAGCGTGCAGAGTGGGAACAGTTTGCGCTTGAGGGCGTCGATGGCGTCGCCGTCGAGCAACTGACGTCCGGAGGTCGAGGCAAGTACCGGGTCGAGCACCACAGGTACTGGCAGGTTGCTCGCCAGCACCGAGGCGACCGTGTCGATCGTTGCCGCCGTTCCCAGCATGCCGATCTTGACCGCTGCCACCGGATTGGCGGCAAACGCCGCTCGCATCTGCTCGGCAACGAGCTCGGGTGGCATCTGTTCGATGCGCTCGACGCGGGCATGCGTCTGGACCGTCACCGCCGTGACGGCGAGGCTGCTACGCAGGCCGAAGGCCGACACGGTCTCGACGTCGCGGACGATGCCGGCGCCGCCGCTCGAATCCGAGCCGGCGACAATGAGCACATGCGGGGTCATCGCCACTGAGCCGTCGCCGCCAGCCATTCGCGCGTCCGCGCCTCTGGATCGGCGTTGAGCGTGATGTCGGTGACGACGGCAGCACTGTCCGCGCCTTGCGCGAGAACGCCCGGAATGCGTTCGATGTTGAGCCCACCAATGGCGACCAGTGGGACCGCGCCGACGCGCTCTTTCCAGATGGCTATGCGGTCGAGCCCCTGCGGCGCCCATTTCATCGCCTTGAGGATGGTCGGATAGACAGGACCGAGCGCGACATAGTCGGGCTTGGCGGCGAGCGCCGTATCGAGTTCGGCATCGTCATGGGTGCTGAGACCGAGCTTCATGCCGGCGTGGCGGATCGCTGCCACGTCAGCCTCGGCGAGGTCCTCCTGGCCGAGATGGACGAAGTCGCAGCCCTCGTCGATGGCGAGGCGCCAGTAATCATTGACGATGAGCTGGCATCCATGGCGCTGGCATACAGCCTTGGCTGTGCGGATTTCGCGGCGCAGGCCGGCGTCGTCCATTTCCTTGATGCGTAGTTGCACCAGCTTTACGCCCAAGGGCACCAGCCGCTCGATCCATGCGGCGGAATCGACGATGAGGTAGAACGGGTCGAGCTTCATGAAAACGCTGCCATGCCGATGACGGGGGTTGAGGGAACTGCCATGTCGCGCGGTTCGAGCGGGCCGGCGCGGAATGCCTGCCGCCCCGCTTCGACCGCCTTGCCGAAGGCAGCTGCCATGGCGACGGGGTCGCCTGCCTTGGCAACGGCGGTGTTGAGCAGCACGGCGTCGTAGCCGAGCTCCATGACGGTGGTCGCATGCGACGGCCGGCCGATGCCGGCGTCGACGATCAGCGGCACGTCTGGGAAATGACCGCGCAGGCTGCGCAGGGCATCGAGGTTCTGCGGACCACGGGCCGAACCGATCGGCGCGCACCACGGCATCAGCACCTTGCAGCCGGCATCGAGCAGCCGCCCGGCAACGACCAGGTCGTCGGTCGTGTAGGGGAAAACCTCGAAGCCTTCGGCCGCGAGGATCTTTGCGGCTTCGACGAGCCCGAACACGTCGGGCTGCAGCGTGTCGTGGTTGCCGATGACCTCAAGCTTGATCCAGTTCGTCGCAAAGACCTCGCGCGCCATGCGCGCCGTCGTCACCGCTTCCTTGACCGAATGGCAGCCGGCGGTGTTGGGCAAAACGCGCACCCCGAGCGACTGGGTCAGCGACCAGAACTGTCCGCCGGTCTTGCCGCCCGAGGTCTCGCGGCGCAGCGAGACAGTGACGATGTCGGCGCCCGACGCCCTGATCGCCTCGGCCATGATCGCGGGCGAGGGGTATAGGGCGGTGCCGAGGAACAGGCGCGAGGAGACCTGTTGGCCGTAGAGTTCGAGCATGCTCACCCTCCCTTCATCGGTGCGAGGATTTCGATGCGGTCGCCCTCTGCCAGCGCGCAGGCGTCACGTTCCCTTGCCGGTACGACTTCGCCGTTGAGCGCGGTCGCGAGCCAACCGCCCTCGTAGTCGAGCTCAGCTAGCAGTGCGGCGAGCGTGCCGGCTGCCACTTCGTGATTTTCGCCGTTAACGGTGAGCTTCATGGGAGAGCTCCTTCTTCGTTTCGTGGCCCTGGATCATGTCGGCCGCCTGCCGCGCCATGGCAGGTGCGAGCAGGAAGCCGTGGCGGTAGAGGCCGTTGATGCTGATTTTGTTTCCGTCGCGTTCGACGCGCGGCAAATTGTCGGCAAAGGCCGGCCGTACGCCGACACCTGTCTCGACCAGTTCGGCCTCGCCGAAGGCCGGATGCAGCGCATAGGCAGCGTTGAGCAGCTCCATCACCGAACGCGCGGTGATCGGCCCCGCTGCATCGCTCTCGATCATCGTCGCGCCTACCATGAACAGATTTTCGGAGCGCGGCACGACATAGACCGGGAAACGCGGATGCAGCAGCCGCACCGGTCGCGCCAGCGAGACCTCAGACGTCCTGAGGATCAGCATCTCGCCACGTACGCCGCGCAAGCCTGGCCGTGTTTCTGCCATTCCGCTGCAGTCGGCCTCGATGTCAGGCGTCCCGGGTGCCTGCACCGCGCCATAGCCGAACTCGAAGCGCACGCCCATCCGCACGAGCTTTTCCTGCAGTCCGAGCAGCGCCTTGCGCGGATCGAGATGCGCTTCGTCCGTGAAGAACAAGGCGCGTCCGAAACGTCCCTCGAGGTCGGGCTCAAGCGCGGCGACCGTCTCGGCGTCCACCTCGCGAAAGCCCGACGTGCGGCGGCCGAAGCGATCGAGTTCGGCCACGTCCCGAGCCGGCGCCACGACCAGCGTGCCGTTGCGCATGACGTGCCCGGGCAGGGCGGCCGACCACCAGTCGGCGGCACCGCGCCCGAGCGAGAGCACCGCCTCTTCGGCGCTCTCGCGTTCGCACCAGGGCGCCAGCATGCCGCCGGCCTGCCATGAGGCATTGCCGGCAACCTGCCTGCGCTTGTCGACCACGGTCACGCTTGCGCCGCGTGTCGCCAGCTCATGTGCGAGCGTCAACCCGGCGACGCCCGCACCGCGGATCAGCACCTTCATGGCTGGCCTGCCATCTCCGCGGGCTCAGTGCTTTCCACGGCCATATAGAGGTCGCCGCCGTCGCGGTATTTCGCCGCCATGGCTGCCAGCCCTTCTTTCTGTGCCTCGGCGCGGATGTCGTGGGAGATGCGCATCGAGCAGAATTTCGGGCCGCACATCGAGCAGAAATGCGCCACCTTGTGCGCTTCCTTGGGCAGCGTCTGGTCGTGGTAGGAGCGTGCCGTTTCCGGGTCGAGCGAGAGGTTGAACTGGTCCTCCCAGCGGAACTCGAAACGCGCCCGCGACAGCGCGTCGTCCCTGACCTTGGCGGCCGGATGGCCCTTGGCGAGGTCGGCGGCGTGGGCCGCGATCTTGTAGGTGATGACGCCCACCTTGACGTCGTCGCGGTCGGGCAGGCCAAGATGCTCCTTGGGTGTGACGTAGCAGAGCATCGCCGTGCCGAACCAGCCGATCATCGCTGCACCGATGCCCGAGGTGATGTGATCGTAGCCAGGTGCGATGTCGGTGGTCAAAGGCCCGAGCGTGTAGAAGGGCGCCTCGCCGCAGACCTCGAGCTGCTTGTCCATGTTCTCCTTGATCTTGTGCATCGGCACGTGGCCCGGGCCCTCGATCATCACCTGGCAGTCCTTGGCCCAGGCGATCTTGGTGAGCTCGCCGAGCGTCTCCAGTTCGGCGAACTGGGCAGCGTCGTTGGCATCCGCAATCGAGCCGGGGCGCAGGCCGTCGCCGAGCGAGAAGGCGACGTCATAGGTGCGGCAGATGTCGCAGATTTCGTCGAAATGCTCGTAGAGGAAGCTCTCCTTGTGGTGATGGAGGCACCATTTGGCCATGATAGAGCCGCCGCGCGAGACGATGCCGGTGACGCGGTCGACGGTCAGGTGGATGTAGGCCAGGCGCACGCCGGCATGGATGGTGAAGTAGTCGACACCCTGCTCGGCCTGCTCGATCAGCGTGTCGCGGAACACCTCCCAGGTCAGGTCCTCGGCGATGCCGTTGACCTTCTCAAGCGCCTGGTAGAGCGGCACGGTGCCGATCGGCACCGGCGAATTGCGGATGATCCAGTCGCGGATGTTGTGGATGTTGCGGCCGGTCGACAGGTCCATCACCGTGTCGCCGCCCCAGCGCGTCGCCCACACCATCTTCTCGACCTCCTCGGCCATCGACGAGGTGACGGCGGAATTACCGATGTTGGCGTTGATTTTCACCAGGAAATTGCGGCCGATGATCATCGGCTCGCTCTCGGGGTGGTTGATGTTCGACGGGATGATGGCGCGGCCGCGGGCGACCTCGTCGCGGACGAATTCCGGGGTGACGAAATCAGGAATGACGGCGCCGAAGCTCTCGCCGTCGCGTTGGAGCTTCGCCCGGATCTGCTCGCGGCCGAGGTTCTCGCGGATGGCGACGAATTCCATTTCAGGCGTGACGATGCCGGCGCGGGCATAAGTGAGCTGGGTGACGGCGCGGCCGCCGGTGGCGCGCAACGGAGCGTTGCGCACGGGGAATTCCGGCGTCAGCCGCTCGCCTGAGACGAAGCCGTTGTCTTCGGCCTTGACCGCGCGGCCTTCATAGCGCTCGACGTCGCCACGGGCGACGATCCAGTCTTCGCGCAGCCGCGGCAGGCCGCGCTCGATGTCGGTCTTCACCGATGTGTCGGTGTAGGGGCCGGACGAATCATAAACGGTGACCGGCGGCTCGCCGGCGCTCGGATGAACCGAGATCTCGCGCATTGGCACGCGGATGGCGGGATGGAGTTTGCCTGGTTTGTAGACTTTTCGTGACGCGGGAAGTTCGCCAACGGTGACGGTCGGGGTGTGGGCATTCATGAGTGAGCCTCCTGGTTGGAGACCCAGTCCATGCGATGAGGAGGAGGAGAGGTTTTGCCTGGGGACTTCGGGCATGAATGAGCCCGAATGCCTAAGCCGGATAGCCGACCCGCGAAGCCTCGCACCGTCCCTACGCCAGTATGAACTGGATCAGGTTCAACGGGTCACTGCGCTGCGCGAGCCAGCAGAATCTCAGCCCCTTGTCGGGACCCCCCTGGTGAGCCCTAAGCATGGAGGCGGAACCGGCGTCGTGTCAACGGCCTTTCGCCGAGGTCGAGAGAATGCCAAAGTCGGGGGCATAGAGACCCATTGCGGTTTCGAAGACGATCGGATAATAGGTCAGCGTTACTGACATAAATTGTCTGCTGCGCAGGGAGGACCATTTGGCCTGCGCGCGAGACAGGAGGAGCATCCGTGACGGACAATCCCGCGCCGCTGAAGTTCCATGTGCCCGAGCCGGAAGTGCGCCCGGGCGGCACGCCCGACTTCTCCAACGTGCCGATCCCCAAGGCGGGTTCGGTCGACAGGCCGCCGGTCGACGTCGACCCACGGACGATCCGCGACCTGGCTTATTCGATCATCCGCGTGCTCAACCGTGAGGGCGATGCGGTTGGCCCGTGGGCCGGCACGCTGACCGACGAGGAGCAGCTCGAAGGCCTGCGCCATATGATGACGCTGCGCACCTTCGACGCGCGCATGCAGATGGCCCAGCGCCAGGGCAAGACCTCGTTCTACATGCAGCATATGGGCGAGGAGGCGGTCAGCTGCGCCTTCCGCAAGGCGCTCATTCAGGGTGACATGAATTTCCCGACCTATCGCCAGGCCGGCCTGCTGATCGCGGGCGGCTACCCGATGGTCGACATGATGAACCAGATCTATTCCAACGAGATGGATCCGCTGAAAGGCCGCCAGCTGCCGATCATGTATTCGGCTAAGGATCACGGTTTCTTCTCGATTTCCGGCAATTTGACCACCCAGTACATCCAGGCGGTGGGCTGGGCGATGGCGTCCGCCATCAAGGGCGACACCAAGATCGCGGTTGGCTGGGTCGGTGACGGCGCCACCGCAGAGAGCGACTTCCACGCCGCTCTTGTGTTTGCCTCGACCTACAAGGCACCGGTCGTTCTCAACATCGTCAACAACCAGTGGGCGATCTCAACCTTCCAGGGCATCGCCCGCGGCGGCTCCGGCACCTTTGCCGCGCGTGGCCTCGGCTTCGGCATCGCAGCACTGCGCGTCGACGGCAACGACTATCTCGCCGTCCACGCGGTGGCGAAATGGGCGACCGAGCGTGCCCGCAACAATCTCGGGCCGACGCTGGTCGAATACGTCACCTACCGCGTCGGCGCGCATTCGACGTCGGACGATCCCTCCGCCTACCGGCCCAAGACCGAGTCGGACGCGTGGCCGCTGGGCGACCCGGTTATCCGGCTGAAGAACCACCTCATCCGCCGCGGCTTGTGGTCGGACGAGCGCCATAAGCAGACCGAGGCGGAAATCCTCGAGGCGGTGATTGCTGCGCAAAAGGAAGCCGAAAGCCACGGCACGCTGCATGCCGGCGGCAAACCGTCGACGCGCGATATGTTCGAGGGCGTCTATGCCGAGATGCCGCCGCATCTCCGTCGCCAGCGCCAGAAGGCGGGAGTGTAGCCCATGCCGCGCATGACAATGATCGAGGCCATCCGCAGCGCCATGGATGTCGCCATGGGCCGCGACGACAACGTCGTCGTCTTTGGTGAGGATGTCGGCTATTTCGGCGGCGTCTTCCGCTGCACCCAGGGTCTCCAGCAGAAATACGGTCGGGCGCGTTGTTTCGACGCGCCGATCAGCGAGCTTGGCATCGTCGGTGCTGCCGTCGGCATGGCTGCCTATGGCCTGAAGCCGTGCATCGAAATCCAGTTCGCCGACTACGTCTACCCAGCATATGACCAGATCGTTTCGGAAGCGGCACGGTTGCGCTACCGCTCGAACGGCGAGTTCACCTGCCCGATCGTCATCCGCATGCCGACCGGCGGCGGGATCTTCGGCGGCCAGACCCACAGCCAGAGCCCCGAGGCGCTGTTCACCCACGTGTCCGGCCTCAAGGTGGTGGTGCCGTCGAACCCACTTGACGCCAAGGGGCTGCTGATCGCCTCGATCGAAGACCCGGATCCGGTGATCTTTCTGGAGCCGAAACGATTGTACAATGGTCCCTTCGACGGCCATCACGACCGGCCCGTGACGGCCTGGTCGAAGCACGAGCTGGGCGAGGTGCCGGAAGGCCACTACACGACGCCGCTCGGCAAGGCGGAGATCCGCCGGCCGGGGTCCGCCGTCACCGTGCTCGCCTATGGCACCATGGTCTATGTCGCCCAGGCGGCGGCCGACGAGACAGGCATCGACGCCGAGGTCATCGATCTCAGGACGCTGTTGCCGCTCGATCTCGAGACCATCGTTGCCTCGGTCAAGAAGACCCGCCGCTGCGTTGTGGTGCATGAGGCGACGCTGACCTCCGGCTTCGGCGCCGAACTCGTGTCGCTGGTGCAGGAAAACTGCTTCTACCATCTCGAAGCGCCCGTCGCCCGCGTCACCGGTTGGGACACGCCGTATCCGCATGCCCAGGAATGGGACTACTTCCCCGGACCCAAGCGTGTCGGCGAAGCTTTGATCGAAACGATGGAGGCCTGAGCATGGGCGAACATGTCATCAAGCTTCCCGATGTCGGCGAAGGCGTGGCCGAGGCCGAGCTTGTCGAATGGCACGTCAAGATCGGCGACCTCGTGCGTGAGGACGCGGTGCTTGCCGCAGTCATGACCGACAAGGCGACGGTCGAGATTCCGTCGCCCGTCGACGGCGAAATTGTCTGGCTCGGCGCCGAGATCGGCGACACGGTTCCGGTCGGCTCGCCGATCGTCAGGATCAAGGTCGCCGGCGATGCGCCTGCGGCCGCCGAGCCGGCCGTCGTATCCAAGCCGGAGGCCAAGGCGCCAGAGGTTGCCAAAGCCGCTACTGAGCCGGCTAAGAAAGAAGAAGAAAAAACTCCAGCCGCCACGAAGCCCGCCGTGACCACTGCAGCCCTCAAGCCTGTAGCGCGTGCCACGACCGGCCTGCCGCGTCCGGAAGGCGAGCGTCCGCTCGCCTCTCCTGCCGTCAGACTACGCGCGAGGGAAGCCGGCATCGACCTGCGCCAGGTGCCAGGCACCGGCCCGGCCGGCCGCGTCACCCATGAGGATCTCGATGCGTTCGCCGCCCGCGGTGCCGCCGTCGTCGTCGCCGGCCTCCAGGAAAAGACCGGCGTCGAGGAGATCAAGGTCATCGGCCTGCGCCGCCGCATCGCCGAAAAGATGGCGCTGGCCAAGTCGCGCATCCCCCACATCACCTATGTCGAGGAGGTCGATGTCACAGCGCTCGAGGAACTGCGCGCCAAGCTCAACGCCACGAAGAAGCCGGACCGGCCGAAACTGACATTGCTGCCGTTCCTGATGCGGGCGCTGGTCAAGGCGGTGGCTGAACAGCCGCAGCTCAATGCGATCTATGACGACGACGCCGGCATCATCCAGCGCCACGCCGGCGTGCATATCGGCATGGCCGCCCAGACCTCCGGCGGCCTCATGGTGCCGGTGGTGAAACACGCCGAGGCGCGCGATCTCTGGGATTGTGCCGCCGAGGTCAACCGCCTCGCCGACGCCGCCAAGGCGGGCACGGCGACGCGCGAGGAGCTGACCGGCTCGACAATCACCATCACCTCCTTGGGTGCG
Source organism: Aminobacter sp. LjRoot7 (assembly GCF_964252895.1). NCBI lineage: Bacteria > Pseudomonadati > Pseudomonadota > Alphaproteobacteria > Hyphomicrobiales > Phyllobacteriaceae > Aminobacter > Aminobacter sp. LjRoot7. Next base: position 127,423 of record NZ_CAXUPX020000013.1, on the reverse strand, counting down.
ATGGGCGGCGTCGCCACCACGCCAGTCATCAACTACCCGGAAGTGGCGATCGTTGGGGTCAACAAGATCATGATCCGGCCGATGTGGGACGGCTCCCAGTTCGTGCCGCGCAAGATGATGAACCTGTCGTCCAGCTTCGACCACCGCGTCATCGACGGCTGGGATGCGGCGGTCTTTGTCCAGCGCCTCAAGGCGCTGCTCGAAGCGCCGGCAATGATCTTCGTGGAGGGCTGAGGCTGTGAAGGAAATCTCCTGCAAGCTTCTCGTCATCGGCGCCGGCCCCGGCGGCTATATCTGCGCCATCCGCGCCGGCCAGCTCGGCATCGACACGGTCATCGTCGAAGCGGTCAAGCCCGGCGGCACCTGCCTCAATGTCGGCTGCATCCCCTCCAAGGCGATGATCCATGCCGCCGACGAATATCTCAAGGTTTCGGAGATGGCGTCGGGCACAAGCCCGCTCGGCATCTCCCTGTCGGCGCCAGCACTCGATCTCGCCAAGACAGTTGCCTGGAAAGACCGCATCGTCGGTCGCCTGACCACAGGTGTTGCCGGCCTGCTCAAGAAGGCCCGGGTCAAGTCGGTGCAGGGTTGGGCGCGCTTCCGCGACGGCAAGACCGTCGAGGTCGACACCGAAACCGGCCTGCAGGTGATCCGCGCCGAAACCATTGTCATTGCCACCGGTTCGGTGCCGGTCGAATTGCCGTTCCTGCCCTTTGGCGGATCGGTGATCTCGTCGACCGGGGCGCTGGCGCTGAAGCAGGTGCCGGCAGCACTCGCCGTCGTCGGCGGCGGTTATATTGGCCTCGAACTCGGCACTGCCTTCGCCAAGCTCGGCGCCAAGGTGACCGTCGTCGAAGCCTTGCCGCGCATCCTTCCGCAATATGATGCCGAGCTGACCCGGCCCGTCGCCAAGCGCCTCGAAGCGCTCGGCGTCAAGGTGCTGACCGGCGCCAAGGCCAAGGGGCTTTCAGCCAAGGGCGATGCGCTTCTGGTCGAGGCCGCCGACGGCAGCGAGCAGAAGATTGCGGCCGACAAGGTCCTGGTGACTGTCGGGCGCAAGCCGCTGGTCGAAGGCTGGGGCCTCGAGGAGATCGACCTCGACCGCGACGGCCGCTTCATCCGCATCGACGAGCAGTGCCGCACCTCGATGCGCGGCATCTACGCCATCGGCGATGTCACCGGCGAGCCGATGCTGGCGCACCGCGCCATGGCCCAGGGCGAAATGGTCGCCGAGATCGTCGCCGGCCACAAGCGCAGCTGGGACAAGCGCTCGATCCCCGCCGTCTGCTTCACCGATCCGGAGGTCGTCACCGCGGGCCTTTCACCCGACGAGGCCAAGGCACTGGGCATCGAGATCAAGACTGCGCAGTTCCCGTTCTCGGCCAATGGCCGGGCAATGACCTTGATGGGCGAGGACGGATTCGTGCGCATGGTGGCGCGCGCCGACAACCATCTGGTGCTCGGTATCCAGGCGGTCGGCACCGGCGTCTCCGAGCTTTCCGCGGCCTTCAGCCTGGCGATCGAGATGGGCGCGCGGCTGGAGGATATCGCGGGCACCATCCATGCGCATCCGACGCAGGGCGAGGCCTTCCTGGAGGCGGCGCTGCGCACGCTCGGTCACGCGCTTCACATCTGATCCCTGAATGAGGGACGCGGCCTTGCGCCGCGTCCCTTCCTGCCTTGCCCAAACGAGCGGCATGGGCTAACAAGCCCTCGCACTGGACGACCAGTGCCTTGCACGTTCGGGGACGGCCCCATCCAAGAGATGGCGCCGCAGACTTGTCACCCGAACTGATTCACACCTTGAAACCGCGAAAACATGCAGCCTCCGCGCGGCGGACTGCCCTGTGCGCTCGACCTTGTCAGGCTTCCGGATTTGGTTCGGGGGCGCGCGCTTTCGCATTCGCATTGACCAGACCGGAGAGGCGCCATGGCCGGACCGATAGAACAATTTGAAATCAAGCCGATCTTCACCCTGTTCGAGTTTGCCGGCCAGGAGATCGCCTTCACCAACTCCGCCGCCTACATGGTCGGCGTCGCGGTGTTCGGCGGGCTGTTCCTGCTGTTGTCGACAAGTGCGCGTGCGCTTGTGCCGACGCGGCTGCAGTCGATCACCGAGCTGATCTATGAATTCGTCTCGAAGACCTTGCGCGAAAATGCCGGCGAGGGCGGTATGAAATTCTTCCCGCTGGTGTTTTCGCTGTTCGTCTTCATCCTGATCGCCAACCTGGCCGGCATGTTTCCTTATGCCTTCACGGTGACCAGCCACATCATCGTCACCTTCTCTTTCGCCATGATCGTGTTTGGCACGGTGACGCTTTACGGCATCTGGAAAAACGGGCTCGGTTTTTTCAAGTTGTTTTTGCCATCCGGCGTGCCGCTGGCACTGGCGCCGATCATCGTGCCGATCGAGATCGTTTCCTACATCTCGCGGCCGATCAGCCATTCGGTGCGCCTGTTCGCCGTCATGCTCGCCGGCCACATCACGCTCAAAGTCTTCGCCGGCTTTGTCGTCAGCCTGAGTGGCATGGGGACCCTCGGCATCTTCGTCGCCGTTCTGCCGCTGATCATGACAGTCGCGCTGACCGGGCTCGAACTTTTGATGGCCGTAATCCAGGCCTACATCTTCACCATGCTGACCTGCATGTATCTCAACGACGCGCTGCACCCCGGGCACTGAACGGGCGCTGCCAAACAAAAACCCCGGCGCGAGGCCGGGGTTTTTCCGTTCAGCAGAATCGGCCGGCTCAGTTGCGCGGCGGCCAGACCTGGTCGCTCATCCCCATTTTGGGCTCGCCGAGCAGCGGCGTCTTCAGCGCATGGACGCCGCCGACCGAAAACAGCCAGATGATGTTGCGGTCATATTCGGTGAACACCGCAAAGCTGGCATTGTCGAAAGTGTAGTCGGGCATCTCGGATGTCGTGGGGAAACGCGGCACGAAATAGCCTGATATCTTCGGCTGTGCCGGGTCCTTGACGTCGAAGATCTGCAGCCCGGCATTGTAGAAGGCGTAAGGCACGACGCCGTCGCGGCCATGGCCGGGCTGGTGCGTGGTGCCAGAGCGCTTGGGTCCGAAGCTGCCCTTGCGCTGGCAGAAATCGCTGAACTTGGCTTCCTTCGGCGGGGTCGGGCGCGGCAAGGTCGCCACCACCTTGGGTGCCGCCACATCCTTGGCGTCGATCACCAGCACGTCCTTGTAGGGCTCGTAGCAGTTCGAGTTCATCGGATAGCCATTGGCAAGGACATAACCGGTGCGGGCATATTGGGAGGTGTCGACATTGTCGAACTCGGTGCCGGCAAAGCTCGGCGCTGTGCTCACATGCCCCTTCATCTCCGGCTTGTCGGGATTGGAAAGGTCGAAGGTGTAGAGGCCAAGCCCGCCCATCGCGCCGAAGGCTATCTTGCCGCCCTTTTCAACCGGGGTCGGCAGGAACGGCGGCATGCGCGAACCCATCCACGACGTGCGGTTGCCGGCGCGCGGGTTCTTGAGATACGCGTCCTCGCTTGCCTTGTCGCCGACCACCTGGCCGGGCACCGTCACCTGGCTGACAAAGACCGGATTGGCCGGATCCGACATGTCCCAGACCTGGTAGCCCGGCGAGTGCAGGTAGTCAGGATATTCGGTCAGCGCGTAAGAGTCGTCTGGAGCCGCCGACAGATACATGTATTTGCCGCCAAACCAGGCCGGCGCGTCGAGCGAACCCGAGCCCTCTTGCTGACCGATGGGTGCATCGGGGTTTTTGGTGTCGGTGGTGCGCGTGGCGATCAGCTTCCAGTCGTCGGGTGTCGGCCCGTTCATCTCGTAGACCTTGAAGCCCTTGAGCGAATTGTACTTGCGCAGGCTCGCGACGATGTCGGGCTGGGTGCGCTTGTTGTCGAGGATGCCGAAGCGGCCGATCTCGTAGGAAGCGACGACGACATTCTTCTGAAGCTTTGCGCTCCAGGCGATGGTAATGCCGCCGAAATAGTCCTGGACTGTCTTGGCGTCCCAGTCCTCGCTCGAACCCTCCGGCCCCCATACGCCGCCCTTGGAGTAGACGACCTTGGCCTTCGCCGGATCGGTGATGTCGAGCACACGCATATAGTCGCGGTCGTGCACATACATGTAGCGCTTGCCGTCGAAGTCGGCGACGTCGGGCCAGGCATGCCAGGGCGAGCTGATGTGCGGGTAAAACGCGATCTCCTCGACATTCTGGCTGTAGCTCTTGTCGTCCCAGGCCTCGAGCTGTCCCGGAAAGGCTGGGCTGCCGCCCAAAGGCGTGGCGCGCGGCGCACGGAAGCTGCCATCCTCCGCCATGCCATAATCCTTGCCCGGCTCCAGCGCCGGCGGCGCCTTGTCATAGGTCAGCGCGTTCCACTGCTTGAGATAGGGATCGGTGATGTTGATCTCCGTCGGCACCTTGCTGCCCCAGTCGGCGGCCTGAGCCACGCCAGCCGTCAGAGCCAGCAACGAACAGCCGATCGCGATAATCCTAGGTGTCATGACGTCCCTCCCATGGTTGGCCGCCAGCCCGCGTTCCTCGCATCGGGCCATGGCAGCCTGGCCAGTTGAGGAAAGATCGGTCAGTCAGAAAAGTGAATTTTTGGCAGGCAGGTATGAGGGATGGGCATAGATGGGTATTGAAGCGGATGAAAGTGCATGCGCGTGCCTCAAACGGCATGCAAAATGCAGTCGAAACGCTTGCAAGTGCATCAGAGATATCGAGAGCAGCGAAGTGGTGATCCCGACATGAATCTGTGATGGCTGATGAGGTTCGAAGCGCCTATGGTTCGGTTCACTTCGACGACGGTTATTGACGTCATCTCTGCCGCAGCCCCAATGCTAACGTTGCGCGCGATGGCAATCTTGTTTGCTGGCCAGCGAGCCAAATGGAGGACGGATGCCAAAGGTCAAAGGTGAGAGCGCCCTCGACAAGGAGCGCGCCAAAACAGAGAAGCTCCTCAAAAAGGTGGGGTACACGGCCTTGAAGGAGGCCGGGGTGAAATCCAGGCGACCCGACCTCCCGAACCTGAAGATCGAAAAGCGCGGGAAATAGCGCGGCCACTGGCGTACTCGCCCGCAAACTGCCCCGGTTGCTTCCGATCTTGCGAACTGCTTCAAAGTCGGGCCTGGATCGCGGAGGGGGATGCGACGTGGTGGATTCTGATCGGATCGACAAGCTGATCGCAGCGGTGCCCCCCGCTTTGGCGCTTCGTGCCGGGCTGGACCTCGGCATCTTCACCCGGCTCGGCAGCAGCACCGCGACTGCCGACAGTCTTGGGGCCGCGCTCAACGTCGCGCCCGATCGCCTGTCGCGGCTGCTCTACGCGCTCGCCAGCATCGGTCTGCTCGACGTCGAGGATGGCCAGTTTCGCAACGGGGCCGAAGCGGCGGCCTTTCTCGACGCGTCCAAGCCGAGCTATCGCGGCGGCGACCATGCGCTGCTGCGCGAGCTCTGGGGCGCCGACCTTTTGACCGCAGAGTCACTGCGACAGAACCGGCCGGCGGCGCTGCACGACTTTTCCGAAGCGGGACCAGCGTCAGCGGCGGCCTTCAGCCGCCTGCTCGCACCGGGCGGGGTGATATTCGGCCGACAACTGGCCCAGGAGATCGACCTTGAGGCGGTCGGTTCGGTGATCGACATCGGCGGGGGCGCAGGCACGATTCTCGTCGGCCTCCGCGAGCGACGGCCGCAGATTGCAGCAACGCTGATGGAACTCCCAACGGTCGCAGCGGTCGCGCCGGCTATCCTGTCGGAATACGGTGCCGACGACGTGGTTGTCGAAGAGGGCGACATCACTGTCGCGCCATCGATCGGCCGGCACGACCTGGCGATCCTGAAGGCCGTCGTCCAGGTCCTTCCGCCTGATCAGGCGCGCAGTTCGATCCTGAACGCGGCGCGTTGCCTCGCACCCGGAGGCGAGATCGCAATTGCGGGGTGGGGTGTCGTCGATGACGACCGCCTTGGCCCGCCCGAGGGTGTCTTTCTGAATCTCACCTTCCTGAACCTTTATCGCCACGGCGAGGCGTACACTGAAGGCCAGTATCGCGCGTGGATGACCGAGGCTGGATTGCGGGAAATCTCGAGGTCGCGCCTGACGGACGGCACCACGTTGTTTCGCGGGCGCCTCCCGGGCTGATCATGCGCTCACGGCCCCGACCTTGTCATTCGGCGACGCGCCGCATGTCGACCGTACCGACTCTACGGGACCTCGTCGTGGAAGGTTGGAGAAATTTCACAGCAGTGGTGCTGGAAATTACCAGGCTGAAAATTCGTCAGGCTTTTGATTTTCGAGTGGTGATCCCGACAGGAATCGAACCTGTGACCTACAGATTAGGAATCTGCCGCTCTATCCTACTGAGCTACGGGACCACTCGGCTGCACACATAGCGGCTTAGAACGGATTCGCCAACGGTTTTTGGCAGGCCGCGGCTGAAACGTTTTGGCAGCGGCTGGCCCGGCCAAATGCTGTTTCAGCGTCCAGGGCCGGCGAGCAGCCCTGGAGGCGTTTCGAAGAGTAGAGACTAGGCCGCCAGCGCCGTTTCGGCGAGGCGGACCCAGTAGCTGACGCCGTGGGGGATGGCTTCGTCGTTGAAGTCGTAGGCCGGATGGTGGAGATTGGCGGTGTCGCCATTGCCGATGAAGATGAAAGCGCCGGGACGGGCTTCCAGCATGTAGGAGAAGTCCTCGCCGCCCATCAGAGGCTGGATCGCCCGATGTACCTGCGGCTCGCCGGCGACGGTTGCGGCGACATCGCCGGCAAACACCGTCTCGTTTTCATGGTTGAAGGTGACAGGATAGTTGGCGTCGTAGTCGAGCTCGATCGCGGTGCCGGTGGCTTCGGCGATGCCGCGGCAGATGGCGCCCATGCGCTCCTCGGCGAGCTTGGCGATCTCCTTCTTCAGCGTGCGCACGGTGCCGGCAATGACAGCCTGCTCGGGGATGATGTTGTAGGCGGTGCCGGCGTTGAACTTGGTCACCGAAACGACGATCGCCTCGGCCGGATCGGTGCTGCGCGAGGCGATTGCCTGCAGGGCCGTGACCAGCTGGCTGCCGGCGACGATCGGGTCGATGGCGCGGTGCGGCATGGCGGCATGGCCGCCCTTGCCCTGGACGGTGATGGTGAACTCGGCGGTCGCCGCCATGATTGCGCCCGGGCGGATGGCGAACTGGCCGATCGGCAGGCTCGGCATGTTGTGCATGCCAAACACCTTCTGGATGCCGAAACGCTCCATCATGCCGTCCTTGACCATCTCGTTGCCGCCGCCGCCGCCTTCTTCGGCCGGCTGGAAGATGACGGCGACGTTGCCGGCAAAATTGCGCGTCTCGGCGAGATATTTGGCTGCCCCCAGCAGCATCGCGGTGTGGCCGTCATGGCCGCAGGCATGCATCTTGCCGGGTACTGTCGAGGCATAAGGCTTGCCGGTGATCTCCTCGATCGGCAGCGCGTCCATGTCGGCGCGCAGGCCGACGACGCCGCCCGCACCCAGGTTGCCCTTGATGATGCCGACGACGCCTGTCTTGCCGAGGCCGGTGACGATTTCGTCGCAGCCGAATTCCTTAAGCTTGGCTTTGACGAAGTCGGCGGTTTCGAAGACGTCGAAATTGAGTTCCGGCTTCTGGTGCAGGTGACGGCGCCAGCCGGCGATCTCGTCCTGCATTTCGGCGGCTCGGTTCAGGATCGGCATGTTGGTCTCGACTTCCTGTGTGTTGGACCGTCTGTTTGTTGAACCAGGGGTCCGGATTCGCAATTGTGATCGCTCAAGCTCTGCCATCTTGGCGTCACATAGGTTATTTAGCAGCGGCGGCGACGCCGTGGCCATGGGTCTTTCGTACCGGCCAGCGCGTTGCCATCCCGGTTTACGGAAATCTTATGGACGGCCGGCTATGATCGGCAAGAGGCGATTTCGGATTTGATGATGAAGATTAGGTTCGTCAGAAGCATGCTCCTCGGTCTTGCGGCCGCAACCGTGCTGGGCGCTGCCCCTGCATCGGCCAATCCGGCGATGCTTTTCGACGTCAATTCGGGCGCCGTCATCGAGCACCAGGAAGCGTTCAAGCGCTGGCATCCGGCCTCGCTGACCAAGCTGATGACCGCCTATACCGCCTTCCGCGCTGTCCAGGCCGGCGAGCTGGCGCTCAATTCGCCGATCAAGATCTCCAAGAAGGCGGCGGCCTTCCCGCCGGCCAAGATGGGCTACAAGCCAGGCTCGGTGCTGACGCTCGACAACGCGCTGAAGATCATCATGGTCAAGTCGGCCAACGACGTTGCCGCGGCGATCGGCGAGAATGTCGGTGGCACCACGGAGGCCTTTGCGGCCCGCATGAACGCCGAGGCGCAGCGCCTGGGCATGTCGGGCAGCCACTGGGTCAACGCCAACGGCCTGCACGATCCCGAGCAGTACACGACGGCGCGCGATCTCGCGATCCTGGTCAGGGCGATCCGCCTCGAATACCCGCAATACGCCGCCTATTTCGATATCGAGGGCATCATTGCCGGCAAGGCGAAGCTCAAGAATTTCAACCCGCTGGTCGGCCGCTTCCCCGGCACCGATGGCATGAAGACCGGTTTTGTCTGCGAATCCGGCTTCAACCTGATCGCCACTGCCACCCGCGACGGCAGGACGCTCGCGGCCATCGTGCTCGGCGCGGATTCGCCCGACAATCGCGCCGAAGAAGCGGCGAAGATGCTGCAGACCGGGTTCGTGCGCAACGGCGCCTCGGTCAGTGTGAACGGGCTTGCGCCCTATGGCGACAACCGCGACGTCGCGACGAGCATGCGCGAGGAAGTGTGCTCGCCAAAGGCCAAGCATGTCGCTTCCGACGGTCCGGCGCCGACCGAAGCGGGGGCTGCGCCCGACAAGGTCTCGATCATTCCCGAGATGACGCGCCAGCGTAACTGGGTCACCGTCAGCCTCGGCGGCGCCACGGGGCCGATGCCCAAGGCGCTGGGCGGCCGCGACATAGCAGTTGAATCAGGCGTGCCGCTGCCGACATGGCGTCCCGACAGGCCGTCTCCGGTTGGCGCTGCACCCGTCGCCGCAAGCAAGGTTCAGGCGCGCTCGTGAATTCGCAGGCAGTTTTCCCGATCCCGGTATCGGTGCTGACGGGCTTCCTCGGCGCCGGCAAGACGACGCTGCTCAACCGGCTGCTCAAGGATCCCGAGCTGACCGACACGGCCGTCATCATCAACGAATTCGGCGATGTCGCCATCGACCATCTGCTGGTCGAAAAGGCTTCCGACGGCGTCATCGAACTGTCCGACGGCTGCCTGTGCTGCACGGTGCGCGGCGAACTCGTCGACACGCTGGCCGATCTCGTCGACCGCCTGCAGACCGGCCGCATCGAGCGGCTGGCGCGGGTGGTGATCGAAACCACTGGCCTTGCCGATCCGGTGCCTGTTCTGCAGTCGATCATGGGCCATCCCGCCCTCATCCATGCCTTCCGGCTCGACGGCGTCATCACGGTCGTCGACGCGGTCAACGGTTCGGCGACGCTCGATGCCCATGTCGAGGCGGTCAAGCAGGTGGCGGTGGCCGACCGCATCGTGCTGACCAAGGCTGACCTCGTCGACGATGCCGAATGGCTCGACGCGCTCAAGGCGCGGCTTGCCCGCATCAATCCGGGCGCCGAAACCCGCGAAGTCGAGGGCGCTGCGGTGGCCAAGCTCTTGCAATGCGGGCTCTACGACCCGGCGACCAAGACCGCCGACGTGCGCCGCTGGCTGGGCGAGACGACCGAGCACGACCATCACCATGGCCACCATGACCACGGCGATGACCATGACCACCATCATCACGGTGACGGTTATGAACACCACGGCCACCACGATCACCATCACCACGACAGCCGGGTGGGGACCTTCTCGCTGACGCACGCCGGTGCGCTGCCATTCTCGACGGTCGAGATGTTCCTCGACCTGTTGCTGTCGACCCAGGGCGACAAGCTTTTGCGCATCAAGGGCATCGTCGAGCTGGCCGAGGATCGCGACAGGCCGCTGGTCATCCACGGCGTGCAGAAGCTGCTGCATCCGCCGGCACGCTTGCCGTCATGGCCGGATGCGGTTCGCGGTACCCGGCTCGTGCTGATCGGCATCGACCTGCCGCGCGACTATGTCGAACGCCTGTTTTCAGCCTTCGTCAACAAGCCTGCCATCGACACGCCGGACCGCGAGGCGATGGAAAACAACCCGCTGGCGATCGCCGGGCGGTAATTCCAGGTTTTTTTGAAACTCAGCTTCCGCGTTCTACCAGAAAGCGGTGGCCGCCTGCGACGGCGGTCGTCTCGACCAGCTTGTGCCCTGCTTCCTGGCAGAAGGCCGGAATGTCGATGACGGCGAGCGGGTCGGTGGTTTCGAGCCACAGCAGCTCGCCTGATGCCATGTCGGCCAGCCGGCGCTTGGCCTTGAGCACGGGCAGGGGGCAGTTGAGCCCCCTGAGATCGTAAATGTCGGTGGTTTCGCCCACGCCGCTCAGCTGCCGAACAGGTTGAGCAGCTTCTTCTTGAGCTTGGTGGCGGCACCTGCCTCCTCGACCGGCGCCACCTGGGCGGCCTGCGTCGGTGCTTCGGTGGCTTCGGGCGCTGTCTGCGGCACGGCGGCGGTCTCGACCTGCTGCTGGGCGGCAAGCTTGGCAGCCTTGGCAGCTGCGACAGCCTGGGCTTTTTCCTCGGCAGCCTTCTTTTTGGCTTCCGCTGCGGCGTCGAGCGCTGCCATGCGGCGGCCTTCAGCCGAATCGATGCGGCCCATGCGCGCGGTGGTCTGGACGATGCTGCCATCCTGCGCCATCGCGGGCGGCTCCAGGGTCACGCGCTCGCCGCGGGCGCGGCGCTTGGTCCACTCCGAAACGATTGCCGCTTCCTTGATGCCAGCGATCGTCGGCTTGGGCGCGGGGATGTCGCCGCCGGTGGCACTGGCGAAAGCAGCGTCATACTTGCTCTTGTAGGCCTGATAGGCCGTCTGCAGCGCCTGCGGCTGGGTCACGGCCGGGCAGGCGCCGGTCGGATTGAACGTGCCGCCCGCTTCCGGGATCTGGTTGAAGACGTAGCGCTTTTCGCAGACGTCGACCTTCGGCGGCGATTTGGTGATTTCGAAGTGGTCGTAGCCTTCCTTCAGCATCGCCCAGAACTGGTAGTTCGGGTCGTTGCGATAACGCGCCATGTTGGCCGCGGTCATGCGGAACGGATACGACTGTACCTGGAACTCGGTCTGGCCGCCCTTGAAGGCGTCGCGCGCGAAGGCATAGATCTCTTCGATCTGCGCATCGGTCATCGAGAAGCAGCCTGACGACGAGCAGGCGCCATGAACCATCAGGTTCGAGCCGGTGCGGCCATTGGCGCGGTCGAAGGCGTTGGGGTAGCCGATGTTGAAGGCGAGGTGGTAGCTGGAGTTCGGGTTCATCTGACCCGGACGCACGGTGTAGAACCCCTCCGGCGACTGACGGTCGCCCTCGGTGAACTTGGGGCCGAGCTTGCCGGACATCTTGCAGATGTCATAGCTGGCGACGATGTCATAGCGGCCGTTGGTCTTCTGTTTCCAGACTTCCAGCTTGCCTTCTTCCTTGAACACGCGCGCCAGCACGGGCGAGCTCTTGTTCATGCCCTTGGCCTTCATCTCCGCCATGATCTTGGCCGAGAGCTGCCGGTTGGCGTGCTGCGGCACAAAGTCGGTCACGGAGGATTCCGAACAGCCTGCCACCGCAAGGGCAGCGAGAAGCAATCCGGCGCGTGCGATATTGGCGATCATCGGTCTAAATGTCGTCTCTACATTGCAGTCATGGCGCATGCGCCAACGACCGGCCCGTCCTGGTACTGCCTCGACCTTAGGGTCGTTAACCTTGAAAAATCCTTACCGCAAGTTCCTGGCCCGTCCCACGCGCGAAAAATCACGGCAAGTTCATTGAACCGGGCGAGGCGGCAATTTTGTGGCGAAAACGTGCCGTGGCCCGTGGAGGCCACAGTTTGTGCAATCACAGGCTGCGCATCGTGCTCTTCGAAAATCGATTCCGACTTTCGGGCCGATGCCTAGAGGCTGCGGCCGATGGACAGATACTTCTCGCGGCGCTGCTCGCGGAAATCGATGTTCGAGCCGTTGAATTCGCTGAACGTCTTGGCGATCAGGTCGCCGGTGGCCGAAATGACCGCCTCGGCGTTCCGGTGGGCGCCGCCCAGCGGCTCTTCGATGATCTTGTCGATGATCTTGAGCGAGAGCAGGTCCTGCGCGGTGATCTTCATGTTGGTTGCCGCGTCCTTGGAGCGCGTCGTGTCGCGCCACAGGATGGAGGCTGCACCTTCCGGCGAGATCACCGAATAGATCGCATGTTCGAGCATGAAGACGCGGTTGGCGGTGGCGATGGCGATCGCGCCGCCCGAACCGCCTTCGCCGATGACGACCGCAATCGACGGCACCTTGAGGCCGAGGCAGGCGGAGGTCGAACGCGCAATGGCTTCAGCCTGGCCGCGCTCTTCGGCGCCGACGCCTGGATAGGCGCCTGCGGTGTCGACAAGCATGACGACGGGGATGCTGAAGCGGTCGGCCATTTCCATCAGGCGCACGGCCTTGCGGTAGCCTTCGGGGCGGACCGAGCCGAAATTGTGCTTGAGGCGGCTCTTGGTGTCGTTGCCCTTTTCCTGGCCCAGCACCAGCACCGGCTCGCCGCGGAAGCGGGCAAAGCCGCCGACCATGGCATTGTCTTCGCCGAAATTGCGGTCGCCGGCCAGTAGCGTGAAGTCGGTGAACAGGCCGTTGATGTAGTCGAGGCAATGCGGACGGTCGGGGTGGCGCGCCACCTGGACCTTCTGCCACGGCGTCAGCGCCTTGTAGGCGTCACGCAGCGCATCACGCGAACGCTTCTCCAGCCGCTTGATCTCGTCGCCGACATCGACGGCCTCGCCATTCTCGGCAAGCTTCTTGAGCTCGAGGATCTTGCCTTCGAGGTCTTGGACCGGCTTTTCGAAATCGAGGTAATTGTACATTGGCGAGCGGACTACCACGCTGAAAATTTGAGGCACCGGGGGCCGCAGAAAGCGGCACCGCGCCAGTGGAACGTGGCACTCACATAGCGATATGGGCTCTAATCGGCAAGCGGATGATGCTCGTTGACCAGTTTCAACAGCCTTTCTTCCAGCACATGGGTGTAGATTTGCGTGGTCGAAATGTCGGAATGGCCAAGCAATTGCTGCACGGCACGCAGGTCGGCACCATTCTGCAGCAGGTGGCTGGCGAAGGCATGACGCAACACGTGCGGCGAGATTTTTGCCGAAGCGATGCCGGCGCGGGCGGCAAGGCCCTTGAGGTCGCGGGCAAAAACCTGGCGCGGCAGGTGTCCACTCTCGGATGAAGCCGGAAACAGGAATGGGCTGTCGGCGAGGCGGGGATTGGCGTTGCGTTCCAGCAGCCAGCGCCGCATCGCCTCGCGCGCCTTGGCCGACAACGGCACCATGCGGTCCTTCTCGCCCTTGCCGCGCACCACGAAGAAGCGCTCGTCGCGCAGCGCCACCGTCAGCGGCAGGCTGACAAGTTCCGATACGCGCAAGCCGGTGGCGTAGAGCACCTCGACAAGCGCGTGCAACCTCGCTGCTGCTAGGCTATTGCCCTCGTCGGATTCGCTGGCTTCCGTCGCCGCGCGGTCGAGCAGCCGGCCGGTTTCGGCCTCGCTCATCGTCTTGGGCAGCGGACGGTCCTTTTTCGGGCTGTCCAGCACGCCGGTCGGATCGTCGGTTCGCAGGCCTTCGGCATAAAGGAAGCGGAAGAACTGCCTCAGTGCCGACAGCTTGCGCGCCTGCGATGTCGCAGCGAAGCCGCGGCCGGCAATGTCGTCGAGATAGCTGCGGATGGCCGTGGCATCGGCATCGGCGAGGCGGCCAGTGAGAAATTCGGAAGCGTCTTCGAGATCGCGGCGATAACTCGAAAGCGTGTTGTCGGCGGCACCGCGCTCGGCGCTCATCATTTCAAGGAAGGCCTCGATGCGCGCGCCGCTTTTCATTTCTTCGGCGCGAGCTTTTCCGGTGGAATGCGGACGGTGATTTCGGCCTTCTTCGGCTCGACAAACATCACCAGCGCAAACATGGCGCCGTAAGCGATGCCCGCCAGAACAGCGAGCGTGACAAGGAACCGGAAAAGTGTCGGCATCGATGTGTTTGCCCGTCTGTCTTATCCTGTGCCCTTATGGGACGCCGTGTCAGGCAATTCAAGGGCGCGTTTGCCGTCATACGCTTGACGCAACGGGGCTTTTCATGTCGATACGCCGGCGAAAGGGACGCCATGACACCCGACGCGCAGACTCCATTTCCCGAGGGCTCCGTAGCCGCCCTGCTTGAGCGGCTGGGCACGCGCTCGATTGTCTTTGTCGGCCTGATGGGCGCGGGCAAGACCGCCATTGGCCGCAAGGTCGCCCAGGCCCTCGGGCTCGGCTTCATCGACAGCGACCACGAGATCGAAAGCGTGTCGCGGATGACCATCCCCGAACTTTTCGAACGTTATGGCGAGGTCGAGTTCCGCGCGCTCGAGCAGCGTGTCATCGGGCGCGTGCTGGAAAGCGGCCCGCAGGTTCTCTCGACAGGTGGCGGCGCCTTCATGAACGCGCAGACCCGCGCAGCGATCGCCGGCCACGGCGTCTCGGTCTGGCTCAAGGCCGAACTCGACCTGCTGATGGAGCGCGTCTCCAAGAAGCAGAACCGGCCGCTGTTGCAGAATGCCGACCCGCGCGCGGTGCTTTCCAAGCTGATGGACGAGCGCTACCCGGTCTATGGCCTCGCCGACCTCACTGTTGCGACCCGCGACGACCGCAAGGAGGCGATCGCCAGCGAAGTCATCGAAGCGCTGTGCAACCATCTTGGCGTGCCCGGCAGAATTCACGTTTCGGAAGGTTCGGAGGATCACGAATGAGCGTCGTCACTGTCGAAGTCGGACTTGGCGACCGCGCCTATGACATCCTGATCGGCCCCGGCCTGATCGCGCGCGGCGGCGAGTTGATCCAGCAGCGTCTGCCCAAGGCGCGCACGGCGATCGTCACCGACGAGACCGTCGCCGCCGCCCATCTCGAGCCATTGGTCGAAAGCCTGTCGGCTGCCGGCAATGCGCCTGCGGTGATCAAACTGCCGGCAGGCGAAAAGACGAAAAGCTTCGCCTCGCTGGAAACAGTGGTCGACCAGATCATCGCCGCCCGGCTTGAGCGCGGCGACGCGGTGATCGCGCTTGGCGGCGGCGTCATCGGCGACCTCACCGGCTTTGCCGCCGGCATCGTGCGGCGCGGCATGAATTTCGTGCAGATGCCGACCTCGCTGCTGGCCCAGGTCGATTCGTCCGTCGGCGGCAAGACCGGCATCAACAGCCCGCGCGGCAAGAACCTGATCGGCGTCTTCCACCAGCCGAAGCTGGTGCTGGCCGATACCGCAGCCCTCGACACCTTGCCGCTGCGCGAATTCCGAGCCGGTTATGCCGAGGTTGCGAAATATGGCCTGATTGATCGCCCGGATTTCTTCGCCTGGCTGGAGAACAACTGGCAGGAGGTCTTCTCCGGCGGTGCGGCGCGCATCGAGGCCATCGCGCAGTCCTGCCGCGCCAAGGCCGACGTGGTCGCCCGCGACGAGTTCGAGACCGGCGACCGTGCCTTGCTCAATCTCGGCCACACCTTCGGCCACGCACTCGAAGCCGCCACCGCCTATGACGGGGCCCGCCTCGTCCATGGCGAGGGTGTCGCCATCGGTATGGCGCTGGCGCACCGTTTCTCCGCCCGGCTCAATCTGGCGAGCCCCGACGATGCGGCGCGTGTCGAGGCGCATCTGCGCGCCGTCGGCCTGCCATGGCGCATGTCCGACATTCCCGGCGATCTGCCAGACGCCGAGGCGCTGTTCAATTACATCACCCAGGACAAGAAGGTGTCGCGCGGCGCGCTGACCTTCATCCTGACTCGCGGCATCGGTCAGTCCTTCATCGCCAAGGACGTGCCGGCCTCCGAGGTGGTCTCCTTCCTCAAGGAGCAGCATCAGGGATGATCGAGGCCGGCTGGATCGCTGCGGGTGTGCTGGCGGGGCTGATCCTCGTTGGCGTGGCCTTCCGCGAGCGGCTGCTCGCCTCGCTCGGCTATGAACTGATCGCGCTGACACCTCAGCGCTCCGGCCATGACGAACTGCGCGGCGCGGTCGACGAACTCCATCGCGACGGCCAGGTGGTCAAGCAGGACCGCGACCAGGTTGGTGGCCTGCTCGACCTGCATGAGCTCGAAGTCTCCGATGTCATGGTCCACCGCACCGCGATGCGCTCGGTCAATGCCGACATGGCGTCCGAGGCGCTGGTGCGCGAGATCCTGCAAAGCCCGTACACGCGCATGCCGTTGTGGCGCGGGTCGATCGACAACATCGTCGGCGTCGTCCACGCCAAGGACCTGCTGCGCGCGCTCAACGACGTTGAGGGCGACTATTCCAGGGTCGACGTGCCGAAGGTTGCCTCCAAGCCCTGGTTCGTGCCCGACACGACTTCGCTCCAGGAACAACTCAACGCCTTTTTGCGCCGCAAGGCGCATTTCGCCATCGTCGTCGACGAATATGGCGAGGTCGAAGGGCTGGTGACGCTGGAAGACATCATCGAGGAAATCGTCGGCGAGATCGCCGACGAGCACGATATCGATGTCCAGGGTGTCAAGCAGGAGGCCGATGGCTCGGTGGTCGTCGATGGCACCGTGCCGATTCGCGACCTCAACCGCGCGCTCGACTGGCACCTGCCGGACGACGAGGCGACGACGATCGCCGGGCTCGTCATCCACGAGACCCAGTCGATTCCCGAGGAAAAGCAGGCCTTCACCTTCCACGGCAAGCGCTTCATCGTCATGAAGCGCGACAAGAATCGGCTCGCACGAATCAGGATCAGGCCGGCGGTGGTGGAGCCGCAGCCGGCAACAGCGCGTCCGTCGAAGTAGCACCTGGCCACAAGACCCTACCTGCCATCAGACCCAGCATGGCCCCAGCCACCTGCGCCGCGATGAACGCCGGTGCGTCGCTGGGCGCGATGCCGGCAAATGTGTTGGTCAGCGCCCGCGCGACAGTCACCGCAGGATTGGCGAAGGACGTCGACGAGGTGAACCAGTACGCCGCGAAGATATAGAGGCCGACGGCGGCGGGCGTTGTCTTTGGCGCCTGGGCAATACAGCCGAGGATGGTCAGCACCAGGCCGAATGTCGCGATCGCCTCGCCGAGCCATTGGCCCGAGCCGGTGCGGGCGGTTGCCGAGATCTGCAGCAGCGGCAGGTCGAACATCGCGTGTGCCAGCCACACGCCGAGTATAGCGCCGGCTAATTGCGCTGCGAGGTAGGGTGGGACCAGCGACCATGCCAGACGTCGGTCGAGCGCCATCACGAGGCTGACCGCCGGATTGAAATGTGCGCCTGAAATCGGCGCAAGAACGGCGATCAGCACAACCAGCATGGCGCCGGTGGCCAGGGCGTTGCAGAGCAGCGCCAGGGCGATGTTACCCTGCGCAAGCTGCGCCGCCATGATGCCCGAGCCGACGACAGTCGCGAGCAGGAATGCGGTGCCGAGCGCTTCTGCGAGCAGGTGGCGCGGGAGCGAAACGCTCATTTGCCAGAATCGCCCGCCTTTGTGCTCGCGCCCTCCATTTTGCCGATGTCGTGGAGGTGCGAGGTCAGCGCCAGATGATCAAGGCTTGATATGGGCAGGGCGGTGAAGGCCCTGATGCGGTTGCGCATGTATTTGAAGGCAGTGACGAAGGCTGCCTCCTTTTCGAGGTCGGTGCCTTCGACATGGCTCGGGTCTTCGATGCCCCAATGCGCATTGGCCGGATGGCCGAGCCAGACCGGGCAGGCTTCGCCTGCCGCGTCGTCGCAGACGGTGAAGATGAAATCCATCTCCGGCGCGCCTTCGACCGCGAATTCGTCCCAGGTCTTCGATCGGAAACCGTCGGTCGGATAGTCGTAGCTTTCGAGCACTTTCAGCGCGAAAGGATTGACCGTGCCCTTGGGCTGGCTGCCGGCGGAAAAGGCGTTGAAATGGGAGGCGCCGTCCTTGCGCAGGATGCTCTCGGCAAGGATCGAGCGGGCGCTGTTGCCGGTGCAGAGGAAAAGCACGTTGAAAGGCCGGTGGGTCATGGCATCACTCCGATGGAACGCGGCAAGGGGACAGGTCGGCGATTAATGGCGCGCAGATCTCCGGCCTGCCGTCGCAGCAGTCCTGCAGCAAGAACAGCAGCACTGTGCGCAGGGCAGGGAGGTCGGCGCGGTAGATGATTGAGCGGCCTTGGCGGTCGCTGGTGGCGAGGCCAGCGCGGGTCAGCACGGCCAGATGCGCGGACATGGTGTTTTGGGGCACGTCGAGCCGGCGTGCCAGGTCACCGGCGGCAATGCCTTCGGGCTCCGCGGCGGCTAGCTGGCGAAAGGCCTCGAGCCGTGTCGGTTGGGCCAGCGCTGCCAGCGCTTCTATCGTGTCATTTGCATCCATATATCCAGACTAATGGATATACGTGACAGCCGAATGACGGCGCGCTACTAGGTCCGCGCTCAATACCCGATGGGAAAAGCTGTTACCAGCGCGTCGCTTCGCCGGGAGCTGCCGGCTCGATCGCCAGCGCATGCAGGCCAGCCTTCAGTTCGGCGGCGAGCGCATCGTTGACGGCACGGTGGCGGTCGATGCGGCTCATGCCGGCAAAGGCCGGGGCCACGATGCGGATGCGGAAATGCGTTTCGCCTGATCCGTCGAAGGTGGCGTGATGGCCGCCATCGACATGGTGGTGGCCGGCGTGCAGGTGGCTTTCGTTGAGCACGACGAGTCGCTCCGGCGAAAATGCCTGGTTCAGCTTCGTTTCGATGGTCGCCTGTATGGACATCGGTCTCGCCTTTCACCACATGTGTCGCCGCGGCAAATCGTGCCCTCGGGCAAAATTGGGCCGCAAATCAGGCGTTAGGGCCAACATCCTTTAAATGTCAATTCTTGTTTCGCCGCGCCAAGAGGCGGTAAATACGATCAGATGAAGCCGTACCCAAAATATTTCGACAAGATCCGCGTCCGGCCCGATCCGGAAGCGGAGGTGAAGTCGCACGCGCCGCTCTGCCAGTGGGACGGCTGCAAGCAGCCTGGAACGCACAAGGCGCCGGTCGGCCGCATGAGGGAAGGCGAGTACTTCCGCTTCTGCTTCGACCACGTGCGCGAGTACAACAAGGGTTTCAATTATTTCTCCGGTCTTGCCGACGGCGATATTGCGCGCTTCCAGAAGGAAGCGCTGACTGGCCACAGGCCGACCTGGACCATCGGCTCCAACGGTTCGGCGCGCTCGGCGCCTGATTTCGCCCAGCAGCGCTCAGGCCGCGCCGGCTACTACAATCGCATGCGCGATCCGCATAATCCGTTCGGTGCCCAGGGTGCGCCGCGTCAGCGCAAGGCCAAGCCTCTGGAAGCCAAGGCGCTGGAGACGCTAGGGCTCGATTCGCGCGCCACCGGTTCCGACATCAAGGCGCGCTACAAGGAACTGGTCAAACGCCACCACCCCGACGCCAATGGCGGCGACAGGGGTTCCGAAGACCGCTTCAGGGATGTGCTCCAGGCATATCGCGTGCTCAAGCAAGCGGGATTGTGTTGAGCCAGCCGCGGTCGCGGCCTTTTTCCAACTTTCATCTGGTCGGAAAAGGCTTTATGACCGCCCCCGAAGAAAATTCGATTGCCGGCGTGGCCTGAAACCACGCGCGTGGAGACGCTATGAACAAGGTCGATCGCGACATCACGAACCTGCCGGACACGACGGTGTCGGTGAAAGACACCTTCGGCTTCGATTCGAAGATGGTCGTACCGGCCTATTCGGCCTCGTCGGAGCATGTGCCCGACATCGATCCGGACTATCTGTTCGACAAGGCGACGACCATGGCGATCCTCGCCGGCTTCGCCTACAACCGCCGCGTCATGGTGTCGGGTTACCACGGCACCGGCAAATCGACCCACATCGAGCAGGTCGCCGCCCGCCTCAACTGGCCGATGGTCCGCGTCAACCTCGACAGCCACGTCAGCCGTATCGATCTGGTCGGCAAGGACGCGATCGTCGTCAAGGAAGGCATGCAGGTCACCGAGTTCAAGGACGGCATCCTGCCCTGGGCCTACCAGCACAATGTCGCGCTCTGCTTCGATGAATACGATGCCGGTCGTCCCGACGTGATGTTCGTCATCCAGCGCGTGCTGGAATCGTCGGGCCGCCTGACCCTGCTCGACCAGAGCCGCGTCATCCGTCCGCACCCGGCCTTCCGCCTGTTCGCCACGGCCAACACGGTCGGCCTCGGCGACACCACCGGCCTCTATCACGGCACCCAGCAGATCAACCAGGCACAGATGGACCGCTGGTCGATCGTGACCACGCTGAACTACCTGCCGCACGACAACGAAGTGAACATCGTCATTGCCAAGGCCAAGCACTACCGCGACGCCAAGGGCAAGGAGATCGTCAACAAGATGGTCCGCGTCGCCGACATGACGCGCTCGGCCTTCATCAATGGCGACCTGTCGACGGTTATGAGCCCGCGTACCGTCATCACCTGGGCTGAAAACGCCGAGATCTTCGGCGATGTCGGCATGGCCTTCAGGCTCACCTTCCTGAACAAGTGCGACGAACTCGAACGCTCCGTCGTTGCCGAGTTCTACCAGCGCGCCTTCGGCGAGGACCTGCCGGAATCATCCGCCAACGTCGTGTTGGGATAAGAACAGGCTCAGATGGCGGGGCCGGGCGACAACACGCGCAACAAGTCGAAGACGGGCTCTGAAGCTGACAGCTTCAAGCGCGCGATGACCGTCTGCATGCGTGCCATTTCGGGCGACAACGGCCTCGAAGTGGCCTTCGCCAAGGAGCGGCCGGCCCTTGCCGGCAATCGCGCCCGCCTACCCGAGCTGCCCAAGAAGGCTTCCGCCGGCGACATCGCCGTCACCCGCGGTCTTGGCGATTCCATGGCGCTGAAGCGCGCCTGCCATGACGGCCGCATCCATGCCCGCCTGGCGCCCGAGGGCAAGCAGGCCCGCGCCGTGTTCGACGCCGTCGAGCAGGCCCGCGTCGAGGCGATCGGCAGCCGCGCCATGACAGGCGTTGCCCAGAACATCACCTCGATGCTCGAGGACAAATACGCCAAGGCCAATCTCGCCGACGTCACCGAGCAGTCGGAAGCGCCGCTCGAGGAAGCGCTGGCGCTGATGGTGCGCGAGAAGTTGACCGGCCAGCCCGTTCCCAAGAGCGGTGAGCGCATGGTCTCGCTCTGGCGCGAATGGGTCGACCAGAAGGCCGGCGGCGATCTCGATGGCCTGCTCGGCAGCCTCGAGGACCAGCAGGCCTTTGCCCGCGTCGTCCGCCACATGCTGGCCTCGCTGGAGATGGCCGAGGAATATGGCGACGACCAGGAGACCGAGGACAACGAGGACCAGGACGACGACCAGCCGCAGGGCGAGGAGCAGAGCGAGGAGGGCGGCGAAGACGATTCCGGCTCCGAGCAGGCACAGTCCGAAGATGCCGAATCCTCCGCTGACGAAGAGCAGTCCGGCGAGATGGAGGCATCCGACGCCACCTCCGACGAGATGTCCGACGACGATGACGTCGATTCCGAGACGCCGGGCGAGGCACGTCGCCAGGACAACCCGTTCGCCAATCTGCCGCGGGAAATCGACTACAAGGTCTTCACCACCGCCTTTGACGAGACCGTGGGCGCCGAGGAATTGTGCGACGAGGACGAACTCGATCGTCTGCGTGCCTTCCTCGACAAGCAGCTTGCCAATCTCTCCGGCGTCGTCGGCCGCCTGGCCAACCGCCTGCAGCGCCGCCTGATGGCGCAGCAGAACCGTTCATGGGACTTCGACCTGGAAGAGGGCTATCTCGACCCTGCACGCCTCGTGCGCGTCGTCATCGACCCGATGCAGCCGCTGTCGTTCAAGCAGGAGCGCGACACGAAGTTCCGCGACACCGTCGTTACGCTGGTGCTCGACAATTCCGGCTCGATGCGCGGCCGTCCGATCACCGTTGCCGCCACTTGCGCCGACATCCTGGCGCGCACGCTGGAACGCTGCGGCGTCTCGGTCGAGATCCTCGGCTTCACCACCCGTGCGTGGAAGGGCGGGCAGGCGCGCGAGAAGTGGCTGAAGGACGGCAAACCGCCGAACCCGGGCCGCCTCAACGACCTCCGCCACATCATCTACAAGAGCGCCGACGCGCCATGGCGGCGCTCGCGCCGCAACCTCGGCCTGATGATGCGCGAAGGCCTGCTCAAGGAAAACATCGACGGCGAGGCCCTGCTCTGGGCGCACCAGCGCCTGATCGCGCGGCCGGAACAGCGCAAGATCCTGATGATGATCTCGGACGGCGCGCCGGTCGACGATTCGACGCTGTCGGTGAACCCGGGCAACTATCTGGAGCGCCACCTGCGTGCCGTCATCGACCTGATCGAGACGCGCTCGCCGGTCGAGCTTCTGGCCATCGGCATCGGCCACGACGTCACGCGGTACTATCGCCGCGCCGTCACAATCGTCGACGCCGAGGAATTGGCCGGCGCGATGACCGAGCAGCTCGCCTCGCTGTTCGGCGAGGAGAGCGCCCGCGAGACCCGCCGCGGCGGCTTCCGGCGCGCCGGGTGAGCTTGTCCATGACCCGGCTGTGGCACCTTGCTTGCGCTGCCTTGGCGGCGCTCGCGCTTTCGACCTCGCTCACCGCCTCCTCGCGCGCCGAACAGCCGGCGATCGAGCGTATCGAGATTTCGGCTCGTCCCATCGCCCGCTTCCAGATCGGGCTCGACCAGAAGATCTTCGGCCCGCTCGAATTCGTCGGCGGCCTGGAGATGACCTCGTCGTCGCGCAATCTCGGCGCGCTCTCGGCCTTCCGCTTTCTCAAGCCGGGCAGCGATTTCATCGGCGTCGCCGACACCGGCTTCTGGTATTTCGGTCGTGTCGCCCGCGATTCCGCGCTTCGCCCGACCGGCATCGAGAATTTCCGGATGGTGCAGATGGTGGACAGCTCCGGCGTCGCCATCGAGAAGAAATGGCAGGCCGACGCCGAGGGTCTTGCCGTACGCGATGGTATCGCCACCGTCGGCTTCGAGCGCACCCATCGCATCGCCCAGTACCGCATCGACCCCGACAACATGCAGCCGCCGATCCGCGAGCTCGATTTCCTCGTGCCACGCAACGAGCTGCGGACGAATCGCGGCTTTGAGGCCGTCGCCTATTCAGCCGAAAAGGGCGGGCTGGTGGTGGTGTCGGAAAAGAGCCTCGACAAGGCAGGCAACATCTTCGCTGCGATCATCGAGGGTCCCAAGAAGGGCGTCTTCACGGTCAAGCGCAACGGTGAGTTCGATATCACAGACGGCGCCTTCCTGCCCGATGGCGACCTGTTGCTGCTCGAACGCAGCTTCTCGATGGCTTCGGGCGTCAAGATGCGGCTCCGGCGCATTGCGTCTGAAACCATTGTCGAGGGCCAGGTGGCCGACGGCCCGGTGCTGCTGGAAGCCAATATGGGCTACCAGATCGACAATATGGAAGGCCTCGACGTCTGGCAGCGCAGCGACGGCGCGTTGATGGTGTCGCTGGTCTCGGACGACAACCATTCGATCCTGCAGCGCAATCTCTACCTGGAATTCATCCTGCACGGCGATTGAGTAGCGATTTTCCGCTATTGTCGACGCCTGCGATGCGGGAGCCGGCCATGTCGTCCGATATCACCAGCCTCATCGACCGCTACTGCGCGGTCTGGAACGAACCCGACGAGGAGCAGCGCAAGGCGCTGCTCGAAGCTGTCTGGGCCGAGCGGGCGACCTACACCGACCCGCGTGCGGATACTGTCGGCGCGGATGAGCTCTTGGTGCATATCGCAAAGGTCCGGGCGAGCCGCCCCGGCGCGAAAATCGTGCGCACCACGGCGGTCGACCTTCATCACGACGTTGCCCGGTTCGGCTGGCGTGTCGTCGAGGCCGACGGCACGCCGCTGCCCGAAGGCATAGACTTTGTCGAGCTGGCGCCTGACGGCAAACGAATCGAGCGCATCATCGGCTTCTTCGGGCCGATAACGGCGATCTGACCCCTGCCTGAGCACGTCCCCGGACACGAGACCAGCGCGGTACCACCGCAGCCATTCAGGCAAAAAAGAAAGCGAGGGGTCCCCCAACCCCTCGCTGCAAAGTCGGACCTTCGGGGTATCCTCCCCGTAAGGTGTTTCGTGATCAGGCTGCCAGATGGCTCGTCGCGGCCTGGGCGTAATTGTGGCCGAAGCGATTGGCGAGGAAAGCGTCGAGCGCGATGTCTTCCTGGCGGATGAAGCCCTGCTGCGGCAGCGCGCCGTTGGCCAGCATGTCGAGCACGGCACAGATGCCTGATGCCGTGGTGATCTGGATGGCGCTGCGCACCATCTTGCCCATCTGGCGGCTGTAGATCTTGTTGGCGTAGCTTTCCTGCAGCAGGCGCCCACCCTTGCGGCCGCTGACGGTGACGAAGATCACCACCACGTCCTGCATGGTTGCCGGCAGCGAGTTCTCCAGGATGTCCTTGAGCACTTCGCGGCGGTGGCGCAGGCCGAGGTCGTTGAGCAGCGCCTTCATGATCGCGGCGTGGCCGGGATAGCGGATGGTGCGGTAGTTCAGCGTGCGCACCTTGCCCTTGTAGGTCTCGCAAAGCGTGCCGAGGCCGCCCGAGGTGTTGAACGCCTCATAGGTGATGCCGTCGAGCGAGAATTCCTCGCGCTCTTCCAGCGGCGGCACTTCGACCAGTGAACCTTCGACGATCGCTTCGCAGGGCTCGCAATACTCGTTGATGACGCCGTCGGTGCTCCAGGTCAGGTTGTAGTTGAGTGCGTTGGACGGGTACTGCGGCAGCGCGCCGACGCGCATGCGCACGCTCTCCAGCGAATCGAAGCGCTTGGCGAGGTCGTTGGCAACGATCGAGATGAAGCCCGGTGCCAAGCCGCACTGCGGGATGAAGGCACTCTTGGCGGTGGTCGCCAGTTCCTTGACGATGCGGGTCGAGGCGACGTCCTCGGTCAGGTCGAGATAGTGCACGCCGGCCTTGGCGGCGGCTTCTGCGATGCGCGTGGTGAGGTGGAAGGGAGCGGCGGAAAGCACGGCGAACTTGCCGGCCAAAACGGCGTCGAGCGCGCCGGCTTCCGAGATCTCGACCTTCAACGTTTCGACGGCGTTGCCGGTCTCGAGCGAATCGAGTGCCGCCTGCGAGCGATCGACCACGGTTACCTTGTAGTCGCCCGTTTCGGCCAGCATGTCGGCGATGGTCGAGCCGATCTTGCCTGCGCCTACAACAACGATCTGTTTCATGGTCATGTCCCCTTCAACTGGAATTTCGCGCGGATTCTACGTCTGCGCCTCGTCGAAAGGCAGTATCGATATTGCCGAAAAGCCGATATGTTTTGAACGAAACGACGTATGGTATTGACGAAATGACGACAGACCCTGACCGCGCGTTGCTTGCCTTGCTGCGCGAGAACGCGCGTGCCTCGACAGCCGAGCTGGCGCGCAAGCTCGGCGTATCGAGAACGACGGTGCAGAGCCGAATCGAGCGGCTTGAGCAGCGCGGGGTGATCGCTGGCTACAGTGTCAGGCTGTCGCCCGACTACGAGAAGAACCTCGTCCGCGCCCACATCCTGGTCACGGCGCTGCCCAAGGTCTCGGCGGCGGTCGAAGCGGTTCTGAAGCGCATTCCCGAAGTGCGCACGCTGCATTCGGTCAGCGGCAATTTCGACATGATCGTCGTCGTCGAGGCGCCGTCGGTGCGGGATCTCGACGCGCTGATCGACCGCATCGGTGCGCTCGAAGGCGTCGAGCGCACCTTGTCGTCGATCATCCTGTCGACGCGAATCGACCGCTGATCGGCCTCAGCCGATCGCGGACAGGTCGTGGCGGAAGACGACCTCGCCGCCGATGATCTCGCCCGTCGCACGGAACCCTGTCTGGCGATACAGCGCCATCGCCGTTTCGTTTTCAGGCACGACGCTGAGCGTGACATGGCTGCAGCCGGGCAGCTTCGACATCAGCTTCAACATCTCCAGCAAAGCCTTGCGGCCATAGCCGAGCCGCTGGTAGCGCTGGTCGATCATCAGCCGATAGATCCAGTAATTGCCGTCGTCGGGATCGAGCGCATACATGGTGAAGCCGACCGGCTGGTCATCGGCATAGATGGCGAATGGCACGCAGTGGTCGCCATCATCAGCCTCGTCGATCGAATCTTCGTTGCTGGCGACAAAATCCTGCTGCGCGGGAGCGACTTGCAGTTCAAGCATTATCGCCCGCTCGGCCTCGTCGAGCGGGCGCAGTGTAATGGTCATGTATCCACCGTGTTTGACGTAACGCCCGCCACAATTGTCGACATGCATTACGCAAGCATGTCCTCAGTCGTCTCGCCGTCGCAGTACCGAATGCTCAGCGGTCACCCGCCCGCTGGCTTGCCGTTGCCTGTCGCAGCAGACTGGCAAGCTCCTCGACCGGCTTGACCGCCGAAGTCGGCGCTGCCCCGGCCAGGACCATCACCGGTACGCCCGATATACCGCGTTCGACGGCGAGGCGCTTGTCGGCGCGCACGGCATCGGCGAAATCGTCGCCGGTGAGCAGCTCCGCCACCGCGCTAGGCGCAAGCCCGGCCTCGCGGCCGAGTCGGTCCAGCACGCCTGTCACGGCGATGTTCTCCGCCTCGCTGTGATAGGCACGCAGCAGGCGTTCCATCACCGCGTCGGCCTTGCCGCTCGCCGCACCGAGATGAACCAGCCGGTGCGCGTTGAAGCTGTTGGTTGGGCGGGCGTTCTCCAGGTCGAGCTTGAGCCCCTCCGCTGCCCCAAGTGACACGATCTGTGCGATCCGCGCCTCGGCCGCGTCGCCGCGCCATTGCCTGATCATATCGGCGGCGCTGTCGCCTGGCATCGGGCCGCCTTCGGGCGACAGCTCGAAACTCCGCCACACGATCTCGATCGGCGTGCCGGCAAGCACAGATGCCGCTTCAAGGCGGCGCTTGGCGATGTAGCTCCAGGGGCACAACACGTCGGAGTGAATCTCGATCTGCATGATGTCCTCCCGGCTCAGGCGTCGATCGGGCGCGGACCGGGCACCACTTCGCGGACAAGGTTGTAGCGCGGCGGGCCGCTCATCCTGGGCTCGGCCTTGCCCTTGAGGCCGTCGATCACGCCCTGGATCGCGGCGATGCGCGCGGCATTGTCCGAAACGCGTTCGAACTCGCGGTGCGCCGTTTCGCTTTCCCAGTGGATGATGTTGTAGACGCGCGTGCCGTCGGTGCTGGCGAACAGGTGCGCCGACTTGTAGCCGGGATAGAACCGCACCCACTTTTCCTGCAGGCCGGCGAAGGCGTCGATCAGCTCGCGTTGCGTCTGGGCGCCGTCCACGGTGTAGTCGATGATCGAGTAGAAACCCTTGGTATCTTGCATCTGCTTGTCCTTTCGTCGGTACGATGAGCCGAAGGTAAGGACAGGCGGCCGGCCCGATTAGCCGGACATTTCAGGATGCAGCTTCCGGATCGACGGAAGATCAGCCGGCGAACAGCTGGCGCGGGAAATGAGCGACGACGTGGTCGATGAAGGAGCGCAGGCGCCTGGAGACGATGCGCTGGCGCAGATAGACGATGTGGATCGGCTGCGCCTCGCCGCGCCACTCGGGCAGCACCGTCACAAGCTCGCCACTGGCGAATTCCCGGGCCAGGAACGCAGCCGGCACCAGCGCAATGCCGTGGCCCGCGACGGCCTGGTGCCGCAATGATGAAAGCTGGTTGCCGGTGAAACGACCGGAGATGTTCAGCTCGTGGACGTCGCCGCTGGCGTGGCGAAGCTGTGCTGCGCCATATCCGGCAAAGGACATCAACTGGCCGGCATCGATGTCGCGGGGATGGCCGATCGGCGTATTTGTTGCGAGATAGCCTGGCGATGCCACGAGCTGCAGCGCGGCACTGCCAAGCGACCGCGCAACCAGCCCCGAATCGTCGCGCAGCGCGCCGACCCGGATGGCGACGTCGATGCCATCAGTGAACAGGTCGGCGTTGCGGCCGCTCAGATTAAGCTCCAGCGACATGTTGGGATGGGCCTTGAGATAGCCGCTCAGCAGCGGCGCCAGCACGTCGTCCATGGCGATCGTGCTCGCCACCCTGAGTTTGCCGCTCAGCCCGGCTGCCGTGTCGGTCAGCTCGGCCTCGTAGCCGCGCAGCTCGGCGAGTGCCCGCGATGCCACCTCGTGATAGCTGGCGCCGGTTTCGGTCAATGCAAGACGCCGCGTCGTGCGTTTGAGCAAGGTGCTGCCGAGGCGGGCTTCAAGTGCTGCGATGCGCTGGCTTATCGTCGAGACGGGGATGCCGGTGGCGCGGGCCGCGCCGGAAAAACTTCCGGTCCGAACGACCTCGAGGAAAAGATCAACCGAATCGAGAGCCATACCCTTGCCGATCATGCCGTGGCGCGAGCCGGTAAAGTATTCAGCGGCGTCCGACATGCAAGAGCCGCCGATGGATCATCGACGGCTCTTGGCAATACTGTCATATTTGTAGGCGGTTACGCCAGCGCTGGCTGCGTCCAGCGCGCGGCGATCAGCCGGTAGGGGATCAGCGCGAAGACGGCGATCAAAAGCTTCACGGTGAGGTCGCCGAGCGCCCAGGAGATCCAGCGCGCCGCTTCGAACGGCAGCACGCCAAACAGCGGGGCTGCTTCCAGGGCGAATGCATCCTCGGGGCCGATGAAGGCGAAGGCTGCCGAAAAGGCGATGCCGAAGAAGATCGCCGTGTCAAACACCGAACCGACAAGCGTGCCGAAGATCGGCGCACGCCACCAGCTCTGCCGGCGCAGCCAGTTGAACACGGTGATGTCGAGCAGCTGCGCGGTCAGGAAGGCGGCACCCGAGGCGACAGCGATTCGCGCCAGGCGATCGGCGGCGGTGTCGAAGGGGATCAGGCCATAGCGGAACAGCACTGGCGGGATGACGATCGAGCAGACGACCGCGGTCATGAAGCCGACGAACACGATACGCCGCGCCAGCTTCGGGCCGTAGCGCCGGTTGGCAAGGTCGGTGACCAGGAATGAGAAGGGGTAGGTGAAGGCGCCCCAGGTCAGGACGTCGGCGAGCGCCAAGGGTCCGACCTGTCCCTGCATCGGGAACTGGACGAGGATGTTGGAAGCGACGACGACAAGCGCCATGGCCGCCACGAAAGGCAGATATTTTGAACCGGAGTTCATTTTTTTATCCTGGGTAATGGAACCAGCGGTACGGGCTTCGCCCGGGCGGATTTGGCGGAGCCTCTATCGTCCTTGCGGCCGTCAGAGGCTCCAGGCGGTCGTCCCCCGCCTCAATCGACGATTAGGCTGCGGCCTGCTCGGCGTTCTTCTTGGCGATCTGCTTCTTGAGCAGGCGCGCACGCTGCGACAGCTCTTCTGCGTCAGCCTTGATCAGGAAGGCGTCGAGGCCACCGCGATGCTCGACCGTGCGCAGGGCGTTGGCCGAAATGCGCAGGCGCACGTTCTGGTTCAGCGTCTCGGAGATGAGCGTGACGTTGACCAGGTTCGGCAGGAAGCGACGACGGGTCTTGTTGTTGGCGTGGCTCACATTGTTGCCGGTCATGACGGCTTTGCCGGTGAGTTCGCAAGCGCGGGACATGTTACTTACCTTCAGTTCTGGCGGACCAAGCGACGATAACGCACCGATTAAGGATGGCGCGCGGTCTCAGTCAGGCGGCCTCATGGAAAAAGTTGGCGTTCCATAGTTGTATTTGGCTGACGCGTCAAGCGTCGTGGTCGTTTCCGGGTGTTGTCCCCAACTCCACAGAATGGCCGGAATTGGTTCTATAACCGATCGCAAGGGACACGAACAGCGCGAACTCAGCTTCCGCTGACGATGAGGTGTTTCCGAAATGCCCCGCCTTTCGCCTGTCCTGCTCGTCTTCTCTATGGCCCTGCTGCCGTCGCCGCTGCTCGCCGCCGGAAAATCCTTCAGTGGCGATTATTCGCTCTCGTTCCTCGGCATTCCGGTTGCCAAGGCGACCTTCGACAGCACCTATGAAGGAAACTCCTATGTCGTGAACGGCAGGGTCTCCAGCGCAGGGCTGGCGGCGTTCTTCGACGATACGCGCGGCACGATCTCGTCGCGCGGCAGTTTCGGCGAGGGCCGCACCAAGCCGCGTGCCTTCCGCGCCGACTATGTCTCGGGCAAGGTCAGCTCGCTCGTTGCGGTCGGCTTCTCCGGCGACCGCGTCACCAGCACCGAGGTCGTGCCGCCGCCCAAGAAGCGCGGCAAGACGTGGATTCCGCTCGGCGCCAACGACTTGCGCGGCGTCGCCGATCCGATCGCCGCAACCGTCATACGCGCGCCAAGCCTCGACAAGGTCTGCGGCCGCACGGTCAGGATCTATGACGGCGAACTGCGTGCCGACCTCAAGCTGACCGAGGTGTCGCGCAAGAAGATGGCGGTCAAGGGTTTTGAAGGCGACACTGTCACCTGCCGCATGGGCTTCCAACCAGTCTCTGGCTACCGCACCGACAAGAAGGCGCTGACCTTCCTGCGCGACCGCAGCCGCATCATGGTGACGTTTGCGCCGCTCGGCGAAACCGGAGTATATGCGCCCATATATGCGACCGTGAGCACGGAGATCGGAACGATAACCGTCAAGGCACGGCGCTTCGAAGCGACCAATTGAGCATGACCCGAACTGGGCACGATCCCGAAAAGTGGCCACCGGTCTTCGGATAAGATCATGCGCCACTGAAAGTGGGGGCCGGTTTCCGGACGCGGTCATGCTTCACGGCTAGGGCGCGTTGCGCCAGGAGGGGTAAGTGGGGCGCGCAACCTTGATCGGATTTTCGGCGGTCGCCATGTGGGCGCTGCTGGCCTTGCTCACCGACGCTTCCGGTACGGTGCCGCCGTTCCTGATGTCGGCGATCACCTTCGCCATCGGCACCTGTGTCGGCCTCGTCGCCCGCTTGTTCCTGCCGAAGCCCGACAAGGCCGAGAAGATCCCGGCGCAGGTCTGGGGCATAGGCATCGTCGGCCTGTTCGGCTACCACTTCTTCTACTTCACGGCACTGCGCAACGCGCCGGCGGTCGAAGCCAGCCTGATCGCCTATCTCTGGCCGCTGTTCATCGTGCTCGGCTCGGCGCTGATGCCGGGCGAACGCCTGCGCTGGAACCACATTGCCGGCGCGCTGCTCGGCCTCGCCGGCACCTTCCTGATCGTCGCCAAGGGCGGCGGGCTGGCCTTCGAGCCGCGCTACGCCTTCGGCTACATCATGGCCTTCGCCTGCGCCTTCCTGTGGTCGGGCTATTCGCTCCTGTCGCGCCGTTTTCCCTCGGTGCCAACGACCGTCGTCACCTGGTTCTGCCTGGCGACCTCGGTGCTCTCCTTCGCTTGCCATCTGGCGCTGGAAGAAACGGTCCTGCCGGCCAATGCCGGCCAGTGGCTCGCCGTGCTTGGCCTCGGCCTAATGCCGGTGGGTGCGGCCTTCTATGCCTGGGACATCGGCGTCAAGCGCGGCAACATCCAGGTGTTGGGCGCGGCAAGCTACGCTGCCCCGCTGCTGTCCACCCTGGTGCTGATCGCTGCCGGCTTCGCCGAACCATCCCTGCGCATCTTGGCCGCTTGCGTGCTGATCACCGGCGGTGCCGTGCTGGCAGCCAAGTCGCTGATCTTCGGCGAGCGCAAGGCTGCGGCAGCGAACGGGGCAGGGGCCTAACCCGGCTCCCAGCCAGGTTCCGCCAGCTCGAACTGGGCGAATTCGAAGCCCGGTGACACGGTGCAGCCGACAAGCGTCCAGTCGCCCAGGCTGCGCGCCGTCTG
The DNA here is from genome assembly GCF_964252895.1 of Aminobacter sp. LjRoot7. Classification (NCBI taxonomy): domain Bacteria; kingdom Pseudomonadati; phylum Pseudomonadota; class Alphaproteobacteria; order Hyphomicrobiales; family Phyllobacteriaceae; genus Aminobacter; species Aminobacter sp. LjRoot7. The sequence continues at coordinate 95,677 of NZ_CAXUPX020000013.1, read as the reverse complement.
CCACCAGCCTGATGGCACCACGCATTGCGGCCGCTGGCCGGCGGCGATGTCGACTCCAAGCGTGTGGGCGACGAGGTCGTCGCCTTCCTGGAACAGTCTCAGCTCGATCGGCGCGCCAGCATGGAAGTGCCAGATTTCGGCGGCATCCTTAACCCGATGCCAGGCGGAGACTTGGCCTTGTTCGAGCAGGAAATAGATCGCCGTCTGGTTGCCGCGCGGGCCATGCGGTCCGCCTTCGGGGCTGTCGCGAAAGGTCTCGACATACCAGCCGCCCTCGGGGTGGCGTTGCATGCCGAGGCTGGCGATGATCTCCGCAGCTCTCATGATCAGAAGTTGTCCTTGCGCTTGCGGACCTCGGCGAAGACGTCGACGTCTGCTGCCTTTTCCATGCCGAGATGCTTGCGGATGGCGGGATCAGCCCAGCGCATGAACGGGTTGGTGGCAAGCTCCTCGCCGATTGTCGTCGGCAGCGTCGGCTTGCCCTCGGTGCGCAAGGCCTCGATTTTTTCGGTGCGGGCGCGCAGGGTGGCGTTGTCGGGGTCGATCGTCAGCGCAAAACGGGCGTTGGACAGCGTGTATTCGTGCCCGCAATAGACCACCGTCTCAGGCGGCAAGGCGGCAAGCTTCTTCAGTGATTCGAACATGACAGGTGCCGGGCGCTCGAACAGCCGGCCGCAACCCAGCGCAAACAGCGTGTCAGCGGTGAACGCCACCTTCGATTTCGGCAGGTAATAGCAGACGTGGCCGGCGGTGTGGCCGGGCGTCTCGATGACCTCGATGGTCTCGTTGCCGAAGGGAATCACCGAGCCTTGCTCGACGGTGTCGTCGATGCCGGGGATTTTCTCGCGTTCCGCCTCGGGTCCGACGATACGCAGCTTGAAACGCTGCTTGAGAGCCAGATTGGCCTCGACATGGTCGGCATGGTGATGCGTCGTCAGGATCGACGACGGCGTCCAGCCGCTATGTTCGATCGCCGACAGGATCGGGCCTTCCTCCGGGGCGTCGATGATCGCCGTCTCGCCGGTTTCGCGGTCGTGCAAAAGCGCCCCGAAATTGTCGGTGCGGCACATGAAAAGCTTGATCTCGACAGCCATGGCAAAACTCCAGTTCGGAAGAACGATAGGGCGCGCTGGCAAACCTGTCACGCCAATTGGGGCGGGGTCGTTGAAGTCCGTGGGCGGCGCGTCTACCTTCCAGCCATGAATTCCGACATCGTCGACCTTCGCTCTTTCTACTCGACGCCGCTTGGCCGCCTGGCCGAGCAGTCGATATCCATGGCGCTGTCGTCGGTGTGGGCCGGCCTGCCCAATGAGCGGCTTGTCGGGCTCGGCTACACGCTGCCCTGGCTCGACCGATTCGGCAGCGACGCCGAGCGCGTCTTCGCCTTCATGCCGGCAACCCAGGGCGCTGTCGTCTGGCCGGTCAACGGTCCGTCCTCGACGGCACTTGTCTTCGACGAGGAGCTGCCGCTTGTCGATTCCTCCGTCGACAGGGTGCTGCTCGTCCATTCGCTCGAGCATGCCGAGAGCCCGCGCGAGACGCTGAAGGAGATCTGGCGCGTGCTGTCGCCGGCGGGGCGCATCGTCATCGTCGTGCCCAACCGTCGCGGCATGTGGGCGCGTTTCGAGCACACGCCGTTCGGCACCGGGCGCCCGTTTTCGTCAGGGCAGCTCAACGAGCTGCTGCGCGAGGCCAATTTCACCGTCTCGGCGTGGTCGGACGCGCTGCATTTCCCGCCGTCGCGGCGCAAATGGATGATGAAGTTCGACCACCTGTTCGAGCGTGCCGGCCGCCGCCTTTGGCCGATCTTTGCCGGCGCCATTGTCGTCGAGGCGCAGAAGCGCGTCTACCAGGGCATTCCGGTGGCGCAACGCGCCTCGCGGCGCGTCTTCGTGCCAGTGCTGTCGCCCAGCGGCGCCTCGCGCGGGTTCCCGGCGCTGCGGCGCGGCGACGCCGAGCACGGCGGCTGAGCACCAGCTCACGAAGGGGTGAAGCAGCCCCACTTCCATTCCTCCGCCATTGCCGCGACACTGGTCCATCCGACCGGAGAGCCTGCAAACGATGCTGGGCGTGCTGGCCATAGTCTTGTGTCTGGGCTGCGAGGTACCGCGCCCCGTGGCTGGTGTCGCTGTCGATGTCGAACTCGTGCTTGCGGTCGACGTCTCGCGCTCCATGGATCTGGAGGAATTCACCCTCCAGCGCGCCGGTTATGTCGAAGCACTGCGCCATCCCGATTTCGTCGACGCGGTGCTGTCCGGCCAAAACGGCCGCGTCGCCATCACCTATTTCGAATGGGCCGGCACCGTGCGCGAGGAATCGCTGGTGCCGTGGCAGATCATCGACGGGCCGCAGAGCGCTGCCGCCTTCGCCGCAAGGCTCGAGGCGAGGCCGTTCAGCGGCTTTCGCGGCACCTCGATCTCGGGCGCGGTCACCTATGGCGCCAGCTTGTTCGATCAAAACGCTGCCGATGGCTTTCGCCGTGTCATCGACATATCGGGCGACGGGCCGAACAATTTCGGCAATCCGGTGATCCCCGCGCGGGATGCCGCTGTGGCCCAGGGCATCGTCATCAACGGCCTGCCGATCCTGATCCGGCCGTCGCGAACGGCGTCGCGGCTCGACCGCTACTACGCCGAATGCGTCACCGGCGGCCCCGGCTCGTTCGTCCTGCCGATCAAGGCAGCATCCGAGTTTGCCACCGCGATCAGGCGCAAGCTGGTGCTCGAAGTCAGCGGCGACACCCATGCCTTGCCGGTCGTCAGGATCGACACTGAGCCCCGGGTCGACTGCATGGCCGGCGAACGCGACAGGCGGATCTACTCCGATCCCTATTTCCCGGAGCTCGACCGCTAGGTTTTCTGCGCCCTGTTTCTGGCTGCATCTTAAAATAGTGCCGATTGCACCCTAGATGACGCGGGCACCAAACCCGTTCGACATCACAGGGATTTTCCTCCTGACCGACGTTATCAACCAAAAGCGCGCCGTGCAGCATTCCAAGGGCAAGCGCGCGATGCTGATCGTCAATCCGCGCGCCCGCCGCGGCGGCGGGTCGATCGATGCCGCCCGTCAGGTGCTCGTCGATGCCGGCCTCCAGATCGAGGAGATGGCGACAAGCAAGGACGAGAACGCCTCCGAGCTGATCTCGCGCCACGCAGATCATTTCGACATGGCGATCGTCGGTGGCGGCGACGGCACGTTGAACAATGCGGCTGCCGGTCTTGCCCATTGCGGCCTGACGCTGGGCGTGCTGCCGCTCGGCACCGCGAACGATTTCGCCCGGACAATGGGCATTGCGCCGGACCCGGTGAAGGCAGCGGAAGTCATCGCCGCCGGCCACCAGACGACTGTCGATCTCGGCGAGGTCAACGGCCACCTGTTCTTCAACGTCGCCAGCATCGGCTTCAGCGCCGAACTGGCGGGCGAGCTCACCGAACACGCCAAGAAGCGCTGGGGCACGCTCGGCTACGGCATCGTCGCCGCCCGCATGCTGATGCGCTCGCGCCTGTTCACCTGTTATGTCGACCATGACGACACCACCGAAAAGATCCGCACCATGCAGGTCTCGGTCGGCAACGGTCGCCATTATGGTGGCGGCATGACCGTCGAGGAGACCGCGACCGCCGACGACGGCTGGCTCGATCTCTACAGCCTTGAGGTCGATCACTGGTGGCGGCTGCTCAGGCTTTTGCCCAGCCTGCGCAAGGGTACGCAAGGCCAATGGGACGACGTCCGCGCCTTCAAGACCACCGAGGTGACGATACGCACCAAGCAGCCGCGCCCCGTCAACACCGACGGCGAGCTGGTCACCTGGACGCCGGCGCATTTCCGCATCCGGCCCAAATCGGTGAACGTGTTCGTGCCGAAGGGCTGACGCTGCCGCGCCAGCCTCAGGCCGCGTTTCAATCACGGACTGTTTTGCCAACGCGGTGATATGCAGCCGCCGTTGAATGGCACACTCTGCGCGCGCCGATTCGCTCGAAGCGGCCAGCCGGAGGATGCGCATGCCAGGCCAATCGTTCATCCAGACCAATCGCGAGCCTCTGGCAGCAGATGTCGATGGCGGGTTTTTCGACCATCTGAAGATGGCGCGGCAGGCGCTTGCCGGCTCGCCGGTGAGAAGGACCCTTGTCTGGCTCGGCCTGTCGACCCTTGCCGTCATCCTTGCGACGTCGGCCGGGCAGATCGTGCTGAACCGCTGGAACAAGCCGTTCTACGATGCGCTCGAAAATCGCGACCTCGACGCCTTCCTGCACCAGCTGACGATCTTCGCGGCGATTGCCGGTTGCCTCTTGGTGCTCAATGTCGGCCAGCAATGGCTCAACCAGATGATCCGGCTCAAGCTGCGCGAGGGGCTGACGCTTGACCTCATCACCGAATGGCTGCGGCCGGGCCGCGCCTTCCGCCTCGCCAATGCGGGCGCCGTCGGCGTCAATCCCGACCAGCGCATGCAGCAGGACGCGGGGCATCTTGCCGACCTCACCACCGACCTTGCCATCGGCCTGCTGCAGGCCTCGATCCTGCTGGTTTCCTTCGTCGGCGTGTTGTGGAGCCTGTCGTCGGGCTTTGTCTTCCACGTCGGCGACCGCTCGTTCAGCATCCCGGGCTACATGGTCTGGGCGGCGATCGTCTATGCCGGGTCGGCCTCTCTGCTGAGCTGGCTCGTTGGCCGGCCGCTGATTGTCCAGAACGCCGATCGCTATTCGCGCGAAGCCGAACTGCGCTTCTCGATGGTCCGCATCAACCAGAACATCGATGCCATCTCGCTGGCGCGCGGCGAGGCTGATGAAAAGCGCCGGCTGGAGCTTGATCTCGCCGGCGTGCTCAATTCGCTGCGCCGCATCTTCGCCACCCAGATCAATCTCGGCTGGGTCACCGACGGCTATGGCTGGTTCACCGTGGTCGCGCCGATCCTGGTCGCGGCGCCGGTCTACTTTGCCGGCGACATCAGCTTCGGCGGGCTGATGATGGCGGTCAGCGCTTTCAACCAGGTCCACGCCTCGCTGCGCTGGTTCATCAACAATGTCGGCGCCATCGCCGACTGGCGCGCCACGCTGATGCGTGTCGGCGTGATCCGCCGCGTGCTGGTCGCCGCCGACGTGCTGCACGACAAGGAGGAGCGCATCGACCTGGCCGAAAGCCGCGACGGCAGCCTGGCGTTCGACGATCTCCAACTGGTTTCGCCGAGCGGCTGTATCAGGCTTTCGGAGCCGCATCTCAGGGTCAAGCCGGGCGAGCGCCTGCAGGTCACCGGCGAGGCGGGCGCCGGCAAGACGCTGCTGTTCCGTGCGTTGGCCGGGCTGTGGCCATGGGGCAAAGGCCGGATCGAACTGCCTGCCGGCAGGCAGATCGCCTTCCTGCCGCGCGTCTCCTACCTGCCGCCTGGCACGCTGCGCGAGGTGCTGGCCTATCCCTCCAGCGGCACCGTGCTCGACGACAAGGATTTTGCCGAAGCGCTCGCCGCCGTCGGGCTGGAGCGCCTGGCGACTTCGCTCGATCGTGTCGCGCACTGGAATGAGGAGCTCACCAGCGACGAGCTGCGGCTCGTCGCCTTCGCCCGGCTGCGCCTGCATAAGCCCGACTGGGTGATTGTCGACGAGGCTTTCGAGACGCTCGACGCGGCCGCGCATCAGCGGGTCAAGGACATGTTCGAGGGCGAGCTTGCCAACACCGGTGTCGTCTATTTCGGCCCGCATCGTCACAATGGCGGCCTGTTCGGCAGGACCGTCCATCTTGCCAAGGACAAGCGCGGACCGGTGCTCAAGCCGGTCCGCATCAAGGATGTGGCCAAGGCTGCGGCTCCCGCCTGAGCCGACCTCGCTGCAGGCCCGCCGGAGTGGGCCTGCAGCGAGCGTGCTCAGATGGCTTGCGTCTCCGGACAAGGCTTGGACACGCCGGACGACTTGCCGGCACCAAACAGCGCGAAGCTGAGCGCCGCCAGCACCCACACGCCGAGACCGCCATAAAGCATCACCCAATGGAAGCCGTTGACCAACGCGGCATGGACCGCGTCGGCCGGTACCGCGAGCGCGCCCGGTGTTTCCTCGACCGCCCCGCCGGCGGCGATGCGTTCGGCCAGCGACCGCAGCTGGCCGGCATCGGCACCCGCGGGCAGGGCGTCCCTCAGGCCGGCAAGGATGCCCTCGACGAGCACGAAGCCCATGACGGCGATGTTGACGGCGAGTGCGATCAGCCTGGCGCTGGCGTCGATGCCTGAGGCCATGCCGGCGCGGCTGGCCGGCACCGAGCCGGTGGTCATGTTGGTGGCGGGCGTCGTCGTCAGGCCAAGGCCGATGCCGGCGAGCAGCGCGCCGGGCAGTACGGTCAGGCCGCTCGCCCCTTCGGCAGGGCTGCCCAGCCACATGGCGATGAAGCCGAGGCCGATGGTGAACAGGCCGAGCGGGATGACGACGCGCGGGCTGGTGCGCAAGAGCAGGTACTGCGCCACCGGTGACATCACCAGGAACGGCACGGTGTAGGCGAGTACCGCGAGCCCGGTTTCAGTGCTGTCATAGCCGAGGCCGACGGTGAAATAGATCGGCAGGTAGACCATGAACGGCCAGTAGCTGAAGTTCATGCCGACGCAGCCGACGATGGCGCCGGAGAAGTCGCGAATCCTGAACACCGAGAAGTCGAACATCGGATGCGAATGCCGCCGCTCGACCGCGACGAAGGCGATCACGCCGACGAGCGTCGCTGCGGCAATCGCGATCGCCGTTGGGCTGAGGAAGCCGAGATCAGCGCCTTGCGTGATGTAGTAGGTCAGTCCGAAGACGGCGGCGCTCAGGATGACGATGCCGGGCAGGTCCAGCTTGGTGGCCTGCGGGTCGCGCGATTCTTTCACGCTGCCGAAGGTCAGCGCCAGGCACAGCAATGCCAACGGCGCGTGCACGAGGAACACCCACTGCCACGTTGACAGGGCAACAATCACGCCGCCGATGATCGGGCCGAAGCCCAGGCCGATGCCCGATATGACGCCCCAGATGGCGAAGGCGCTGCTGCGCGCTTTTGCGTCCTGGAACTGGTGCGAGAGAATGGCGATCGAGCAGATGAACATGGCGCCGCCGGCCATGCCCTGCAGGAAGCGACTGATGATCAGCACCGTCGTGTTGGGGGCGAGACCGCACATCAGCGACGTCACGCCAAAGGCGGCGACCGTCACGGTAAACACCAGCCGGCGGCCGTAGCGGTCGGCCAGCGTTCCCGTCGCCATCAGCACCGTCGTGCAGGCGATGGTGTAGGCGTTCATGATCCACTGCATGTCCTTGAAGTCGGCATGCAGCACATGTTCGAGCGTTGGCAGGATCACCGGCACGCTCGATATCTCAAGGCCGAACATCAGCGCCGACAGGCAGATCGCCCCCAGCGCCAGAGTGTCTCTCATCGTCAGCTTCATCCCGTGTCTCCGTCTGGCGGCGTCGGGGGAGGAGGTCCGGTGCCGCTGGTTATTTGGAAACATCTGAGATATGCGAAGCTTGAACATGCATAAATGCTATGTAAACCTATATCAGTGATAACAAACTAGGATAGATGAGATGCTGTGGCTCGACGCCGAGGCCGTCCGCAACTTCGTCATGGTCGCGGATCTGCAGAGTTTCACGCGTGCCGCCGATGCCATGGGCTCGACCCAGGCTGCGGTCAGCGTCAAACTCAAGCGGCTGGAGGAGCGTGTCGGCCGCAAGCTGATCGAACGCACCCCGCGCCGCGTCAGGCTGTCGGCGGACGGCGCGCTGTTCATCGAATCGGCACGTGCCTTCCTCACCGCCCATGACCATGCGGTCGCTGGCCTGTCGTGTTCGGCGCGGCGCTTCACGCTCGGCATTGCCGGCCATGTCGCTGGACCGGAGGTGACGACGCTGCTTGCCCGTCTCAGCCAGCACGACCCGGCCTTGACCATCGAGGTCCAGGTCGACAATTCGACGCTGCTGCTCGATGCCTTCGACCGTGGCAAGCTAGATGCCGCGATCGTCCGGCGCGAGGACGACCGGCGGGACGGAGAGGTGCTGGGACCGGAACATTTCGGCTGGTTCGCGACGCCCGAGTTCGATCATCGCCCCGGCGAGCCGATCCGGCTGGCGACGCTGTCGCGGCTGTGCGGCGTGCGCGATCTCGCCACACGCACGCTCGACGATGCCAGCATTCCCTGGGTCGAGGTGTTTGTCGGCGGCGGCTCGTCGCTGGTCACCGCGGCCGTCTCGGCCGGGCTCGCCACCGCAGTCTTCCCGAGTAGGCTGGCGCCTCCCGGAACCGTCGAGGTCAGCCGCAAGTTCGGCCTGCCCGATGTGCCGGCAACCGAGATCGTGCTGCACTCGACGCTCACCGACCGCCGCTCGCGCGAAGCCCTGCGCATCCTCGCCTGCGCCTTCCACGAGCACCGGGCCAAGGCGGGGTAGGGGCGGAAGGCCGAGCCCGGGTTGCGGACGCGGCCTTGATTGGTGCTAGCGACCCTTGCCGATGCTCTCCAGATCATACTCCGTGGTCTGGTAGACCCGGTTGATCCAGTTGCCGAACAGCAGATGGGCGTGCGAGCGCCAGCGGTTCAGCGGCTTACGCTGCGGGTCGTCGTCGGGGTAATATTCGTGCGGCACTTCGATGGTCACGCCGGCCGCCACGTCGCGGTCGTACTCTTCCTTGAGCGAGGTCGAGTCGTATTCGATGTGGTTGAACATGTAGAGCCGGTTGCCGGCTTCCTCGGAGAGCAGGCTCGGGCCGGTCTCTTCCGATTCCATCAATAGCTCCAGGCCGGAATCCTCGGGAATGTCCGAGGCGCGGACCTCCGTCCAGCGCGACACCGGAATGGCAAAATCGTCGGAGAAGCCGGCGAGATAAGGCGAGGCAGGCGCGTTGTTGTTGTGGCGGTAGACGCCGAACGCCTTGTCTTCCAGCGTGTGCTTGGGAACCCGGTGGAAATGCCAGGCGGCGGCCATCGCACCCCAGCAGATGAAGAACGGCGAATGCACGTTGGTCGTGGTCCAGTCCATGATCTGCTTGAGTTCATCCCAATAGGTCACGTCCTCGAAGGGCAGCAGCTCCACCGGGGCACCGGTGATGATGAAGCCGTCGAACTTGCGGTCCTTCACCTCTTCCCATGTCTGGTAAAAGGCGATGAGGTGATCCTCTGAGGTGTTCTTGGCCTTGTGGGTGCCGATGCGCACCAGGGTCAGCTCGACCTGTAGCGGACTGGCGCCGATCAGGCGCGCGATCTGCGTTTCCGTCCTGACCTTGTTGGGCATGAGGTTGAGTAGGCCGATCTGCAGTGGACGAATGTCCTGACGGAGAGCGGTCTGCTCATCCATGATGGAAACGCCCTCTTTTTCCAGCACTTCGCGGGCGGGGAGTTGATCCGGGATCTTGATCGGCACTGTGCGAACTCCAGAAACAAAAAAACCGGCTTGCAGTCGCATAGCCGGTTTACGGATCGCAAACGGCCCTTTAGCGACTTGTTTAACGTGGCTGCAAGCCGACCGGCCAAATCACCACGGGTCTATGCCCTGCTATTACGCCCGGTCGCCGATTGCGTCAACCGCGACCCATTCGTCCGGCCAGACCGGGCAGTTCCGCCGGTTTTCCTCGACATTGCGTGCACCGGGCGGTATTTCCGCTGCGGCCTCCGGCCGGAGGCGCCAATCCAGGATATTTCGAAATGACCAAGGCACCCGAGCAGATTCGCCCCGAACCCCGCGCCGGCATCATGGACATCACAGCCTATGTCGGTGGCAAGAGCTCCGCTCCGGCAGGCGTCGCCAAGGTCCATAAGCTCTCGTCGAACGAAAATCCGCTCGGCGCCTCGCCCCATGCGATCGAGGCCGTGCAGAGGCTTTCGCATAAGATGGAGTATTATCCCGACGGGTCGGCGTCACGCCTGAGGCAGGCGATCGCGGCGACCCATGGGCTCAACCCGGCCAACATCCTGTGCACCAACGGTTCCGACGAGGTGCTGGGCCTGTTGTCCCAGAGCTATCTCTCGCCGGGCGACGAGGCCGTCTACACCGAGCACGGTTTCATGGTCTACAAGATCTACACCCAGGCCGCCGGTGCCACGCCGGTCGTTGCCAAGGAAGATGCCGAGAAGGCCAGCGTCGACAACATCATCGCCGCGGTGACGCCGAAGACGAAGATCGTCTTCCTCGCCAACCCCAACAACCCGACCGGCACCTACCTGCCGTTCGAGGAAGTGCGCCGCCTGCACGCAGCACTGCCGAAGAACGTGCTGCTCGTCCTCGATGCGGCCTATGCCGAATATGTTCGCCGCAACGACTACGAGTCGGGCGTCGAGCTGGTCGCGGCCAACGAGAACGTCGTCATGACGCGTACGTTCTCGAAGATCCACGGCCTCGGCGGCATGCGCATCGGCTGGATCTATGCGCCCTCGCACATCATCGATGTGCTCGAGCGCATGCGCGGTCCCTTCAACGTCAACGCGGCGGCGATCGAAGCCGGCGTGGCGGCGATGGAAGACCGTGGCCATGTCGAGCGCACGGTGGCGCACAACGCCAAGTGGGCGGAATGGCTGGTCGCCGAGTTCGAAAAGCTCGGCCTGCGTGTCACGCCTTCGGTCGGCAATTTCCTGCTGGTGCACTTCCCCGATGACGGCAAGCACTCGGCCGCTGCCGCCGACGAGTATCTGACGGCGCGCGGCTATATCCTGCGCAGGGTCACCGGCTACGGTTTCCCCAATGCGCTGCGCATGACCATCGGCACCGAAGAAGCCAATCGCGGCGTCGTCGCCGCACTCACCGAATTCCTGAAAAGTTGAACCATGTCAGATCCTCTCTTTGAAAAGATCGCCCTCGTCGGCATCGGCCTGATCGGCTCATCGCTGGCCCGCGTCGTCCGCCGTGAAGGGCTTGCCCGTCACATCGCCATCTCCACCCGCAGCGCACCCACGCTCGCCCGCGCCGAGGAACTCGGCCTCGGCGACAGCTACGCGACCGACGCAAAGGTGGCGGTTGCGGATGCCGACCTGATCATCGTCTCGGTGCCGGTCGGCTCCTCAGGTGCCGTGGCGATCGATATCGCGTCGGCGCTGAAGCCGGGCGCCATCCTGACCGACGTCGGCTCCACCAAGGCCTCCGTCATCGCGCAGATGGCCCCGCATGTGCCGGCGGGCGTGCACTTCATCCCCGGCCACCCGCTGGCCGGTACCGAGAAATCGGGTCCCGACGCCGGTTTTGCCGAGCTGTTCGAGAACCGCTGGTGCATCTTCACGCCGCTGCCCGATACCGATGCGGTGGCACTGGAGAAGCTGTCGGAGTTCTGGCGCCGCTGCGGCTCCAACATCGACACGATGGACCCCGAGCATCACGACATGACGCTCGCCATCGTTTCGCACCTGCCGCACATCATCGCCTACAACATCGTCGGCACCGCCGACGATCTGGAGTCGGTGACCAAGTCGGAAGTCATCAAGTATTCGGCCTCGGGTTTCCGTGACTTCACCCGTCTGGCGGCCTCCGATCCGACGATGTGGCGCGACGTCTGCCTGCACAACAAGGACGCGATCCTGGAAATGCTGGCGCGCTTTTCCGAGGACCTGGCGTCGCTGCAGCGGGCGATCCGCTGGGGCGACGGCGACAAGCTGTTTGAGATGTTCACCCGCACCCGCGCCATCCGCCGCTCGATCATCGACGCCGGCCAGGAAGTCGACGTGCCGAACTTCGGCCGCGAGGCGATCGAACATCCAGTGAAGAGCTAGGGCAGTAAGGGTGTAGGGCATTAGGGCAGTCGGGCAATATGCTACTGCCTTACTTCCCTATTCCCATACTCCCCTAGTCCACCGCCGGCACCATCCCGAGCGGGATGAACCCCAACGTCGCCTGGCCCTTGACGATCTTGAGCGGCAGGGTCGGCGCGTCGCCGAGCAAGGCGAGGCCGGTGAAGGCGGTCTCGAACTGCTTGCTCTGTTCGGGCATGACCTGAGACAGGATGCGCGAGAGCTCGCGTGGGTTCTGGATCGTCACCTTGAGATCGGCGTCGATCAGGCCGTCCTCGGCGACCGACCACGGGCCGCTGAGTGCCACGCCTGTCGTGCCGCCCGTCGTCAGCGTCAGCGAGCGAATGCTGCCCGACTGGCCGCGCAATGCCGGCTGCCTGCTCTCCACAAGGGCGACGCCGTTGTTCAGCGAGGTGTCGGCGCTGCCGTCGAGCTTGGGCAGCGTGCGGCCGCCGATCGCCTGCGGGTCGATCTGAAGGCCGGTGAACGTGCCGGCAAGATCGATGTTGGCGCCGTTCGGGCGCAGATGCGTCTGTGTCTGCTCGGCGGTGAACAGCGGCTTGGCGACGCCGTCGATGAAGGCCGCCTGGCCGGAAAGCTTGAGCGTTTCGACTGAAATCCGTTCAGGCAGGGGCTTTGCGATCCTGGCACTGGCATGCAGCAGGTCCCAGTTGAACTGCAGTTGCGGCAGGTCGGGCGCGGTGATCCTGAGCGGCCCGTCGATCTCCAGCACCGAGTGCATCGGCTGGTAGACCTGGGCGGCGGTGCGGAAATTGCCGGCGCTTGCTGAAATCCTGCGTCCCGCATCCTCATAGTCCAGCCGGTCGCAGAACAGGCCGATGCGGAACGGAAAGCCCTTGATCTCGGGGTTGGCGCATTCGAGCGACACGCCATCGCGGTTGACGCCGGCGATCGCCTTGCGCACCTCGCTTTCGGCCTTGCCGGCGAACCAGAACCATCCAGCGCTGTAGCCGCCGAACAGAAGCACGATGAAAAGTCCCAGCCACATGAAGCGGCGGCTGTAGTTCGGTCTTGGTTCCTGACTTGACGGCATGCTTGGGCTCTCGCTAACGCGGTTCTGTTCACCGCGATCACCAACAGGCTGGCGATATGGGCGATTTTTGGGTTTTTGGCTACGGTTCGCTGATGTGGCGGCCAGGTTTCGCGCATATCGAGACGCGCCGTGCCCGGCTGATGGGTTTTCGCCGCTCATTGTGTATCCGCTCCTGGATCCATCGTGGCACCGAGCAGCGTCCCGGACTGGTGCTCGGCCTCGACCGTGGCGGTTCTTGCGTCGGCCTCGCCTTCCGCGTGCCCGGCGACCTGCGCGACGAGGTGCTGGCCTATCTCAGGGACCGGGAACTCGTTACCAGCGTCTATCTTGAGCGCCGGCTGACCATCCAACTCGATAAGGGCGAGAAGGCAGAGGCAGTCTGCTACATCGCCGACCGCAAGCATCATCAATATGCCGGCAATCTCGACGCGGCGCACGCGGCCGAGATCGTTACCGGCGCGGTCGGTCAATCGGGCCGCAACGAGGACTATGTGCTCAGCACAGTCGAGCATCTCAAGGCGCTCGGCATTCGCGACCATTGGCTCGAAGAGGTGGCGCGGCTGGTCGGCAAACAGGCCTGATGTCAGGAGGCAAAATCAACGCCCGATTTTCGGCGGCGCGGGGTGCGGACTCGCGCTAAGGATCAACCATGTTGTTCCAACGCCCCGATGACGACACGCTCTACGATGCCCTGATCGCCCGCGACGCAGGCTATGACGGCTTTGCCTATGTCGGCGTAAGGACGACCGGCATTTTCTGCCGGTTGACCTGTTCCGCCCGCAAGCCCAAGCGCGAGAACGTGCAGTTCTTCGACACCACCGCCGAATGCCTGCATGCCGGCTTCAGGCCTTGCCAGCGCTGCCGGCCGATGATGGGCACCGGCGAGCCAGAGCCGCTTGTCGCGACGCTGGTCGACGCACTCGAACGTGAGCCGGAGCGGCGCTGGCTGGAGGCCGACATCGTCGCCATGGGGCTCGATGCTTCGACGGTGCGGCGCGCCTTCAAGCGCCGCTTCGGCATGAGTTTCCTCGAAATGGCGCGGCTGCGCCGGCTGGGGCAGGCTGCGGAGCGGCTGACGTCAGGCGACAGCGTCGTCGACGCGCAGGTCGAGGCGGGTTTCGATTCCGGCAGCGGTTTTCGCGCGGCGATCACCCGGCTGCTCGGCGAGGCACCAGCCAAGCTGCGTGGCAAGACAATGCTCAAGGCCGACTGGATCGAGACGCCCATCGGCCCGATGATCGCCATCGCCGACCAGCATGCCCTGCACATCCTCGAATTCCTCGAGCGCAAGGCCTTGGCGACGGAGGTGCGTAAGCTGCAGGCGGTCACCGGCTCGGCTATCGCCTTCGGTCGGGCAGCACCCATCGACCAGATCGAGACGGAGCTCGGCGCCTATTTCGCTGGCAAGTCTGCGGAGTTCGCCACCCGGCTGGCGCCGCAAGGCACGGCCTTCGAGCGCCAGGTCTGGGATTGCTTGCGACGTATCCCGGCAGGTGTCTCGGCAACCTATTCCGGCCTCGCCGCCGAGATCGGCAATCCCGCTGCCGTGCGCGCCGTCGGCCGCGCCAACGGCGCCAACCCGATCGCCATCGTCATCCCGTGCCACAGGGTTGTCGGCGCCAGCGGCGATCTCACCGGTTATGGCGGCGGCCTCTGGCGCAAGCGCTGGCTGCTCGAACACGAGCGGCGCATGGCCGCTGGCTAGCCAGCCAGCTCAGCCGACCTCGACGCCCAGTTCCTTCAGCCGCTTCACCGCCGTAGGCGGCATTGGCGGCGGGTTCTTCGAGCGCGCCGCTTCGATCAGGAACTCGTCGCAGGCGGCCTCGGTCTCCGAGATCAGGCGCTGCATGAATTCCTCGCGCGACAGACCCGCCGGGATCGGCTTCAGGAAACGTGCCTTGATGGTGCCGGGGAAGCGCAGGAACTTGCGGCGCGGCCAATACAGGCCGGCGACATGGGCAACCGGCACCACCGGCATGTTGAGCGCCGCATAGAGCTCGGCGATGCCCCATTTGTAGGCCGGCTCGTCGCCGGGCGCGCGGCGCGTTCCCTCGGGATAGATGATTAGCTGGCGGTCGTTCTGCATTTCCCGGCGGGTCGCCACCACAACCGCCTTCAGGGCCGCCGAGCGCTTGCCGCGGTTGACCGGGATCATTTTCATCTTGGCGATGTACCAGCCGAAGAACGGGATCCACATCAGCTCGCGCTTGAGGATGTAGAGCGGGTCGCGCAGATACGGGAAAAAGGCGATGGCGTCCCAGAACGACTGGTGCTTGGGGGCCAGGATGAACGAACCCGCGGGCAGGTTCTCAAGCCCCGTCACCTCGCTTTTCGTTCCCGCGATCTTCTCCTGCAGCCACAGGCTCGAGCGCGCCCAGAACTTGGGCACCAGCCAGGCACGGTGGCGCGGAGACAGGAAGTAGTAGGGCGTCCAGAAGATCATCTGGACGATCAGGCTGACATAAAAGACGAAGTTGAATGCCAGCGAGCGGATATGGAGCATTGGTGAGGAGCGCCTGAGGACGGGGATTTCGCCGTTGGTTACACCAAGCCGCCCGAAAAGGAAAACGCCGCTCGCGCGCAATCGGGCTTTTGCGCGGGAGAGCGCCTATTCGGCGGCGGCCTGGACCACGACCATGCCGTCCGAGGTCGGCTTTACCGGCACGATGCCGCGCGCCAGCGCCAGCAGGTACTTGTTGTATTCGGTGAACAGCACGCGGAACGCCTCGGGCTTGGTCAGCCAGCGGCCCTCGCCAAGCTTGGAGTTGACGACCGGGTAGGGCTCAAGGCTCGCCTTGCGCAGCAGCCGGCCCATTTCCAGCATGCTGCGCGGCATGTGGTAGTTGTTGGTCACGAGGATGACGCGGGCATAGTCGTGGCTCTCCACCCACTTGGCGCTTTCCTCGGCATTGCCGATGGTGTCGAGCGCGGCGCGGTCGATGTCGACCCGGTTGAACAGCGACTTGTCGCTGCGCGTTGCCAGCTGCAGCTGCCGGCGCGTCGCCGCGGGATGGACGCCGCTGATCAGCAGGCGTTCGCCCTTGCCTGCCTTGAGCAGATCGAGCGCTGCATCCAGCCGTGACTGGCCGCCGGTCAGCACGATGATGGCGTCGGCCTTTGCGGGGTTGGCAGGCGTGGTCAGGCTGCTGACATGGGTCGCAAACAGCGCAAAGCCGCCGGTGAAGATGAAGGCGGCTGCGACGAGGATGAACAGTATGCGGCGCAAAAATTTCATTCCCCGGCGCGGCTTGAGCCCGGCCGGGTAGAATTTCCTTTCCGAAACCGTCCCCGATGCGGCGAGCGCGTTCTGACCCATCACGAAGCCATGGTTAAGCAGGGATTGCGGCTTTTGCAGCGCCTATCTAAGCACATTCTGCAACAAAGTGACATCATCGGTGATCACATCCTCTCCGGATGCTGCACGTCGATGTCGCCGAGATAGCTGACGACGGTGAAATGCGACGTCGCGGCGGTCAGCGCGCCGATCACGGCGACGATCACGGCGACACCGAGATAGCCGTTCACGCCGATGGCGAAGTTGCCGAACAGTGCGGTTGCCTGGTCGGCTTCCGGCGTCGCGAGATTGAGCGACGACCACCACGAAAAGATGATGAACACCACCACCGCGGCGACGCCTCCGGCGGCAGCGCCCTTCATGCCGGTGAGCAGGAAGTGGCGGCGGAATTCGCTGGCGATGAAATTGGCCTCGGCACCGACGAAGTGCAGCACCTCGATGATGTGGCCGTTGCCTGCCATGGCGCCGCGCGTCGCAAACACCACCGACAGCACTGTTGCCGCCAGCATCAGCACCAGAACGCCGGTGCCGATGGTGACAGTCGTGCGCGCCATCGCCACCAGCCGGTCGACCCAGGTGCGGTGATCGTCGAGCGTGGCGGTTGGCACCTTGGGCGTGATCGCCTGGCGCATCGCGCCGAAATCGGGCGGGCTGCTCTGGTCGATGGTGACGATCACCAGTCGCGGGACCGGCAGTTCGTCGATGTTCAGCCCCGAGCCTAGCCAGGGTTCGAGCAGGCGCGCGGTGGCCGCCCTGTCGACGATCTTGGTGCCGCTGACGCCGGCGAACTCGCTGGCGATGCGGGCTGCGGTCTCGAGCGCTGCCTCCATGTCGAGCCCTTCGGCAGGCTTGATCTGGATCGTTGCCTCGCGGGCGATCTGGTTTTCCCACACCGAGGCAGTGTCGCGCACAAGCGTCACCGCGCCCAGCGTCAGGCACGACAGGAAAGTCATGATGGCAATGACCAGCACCAACGCGCGGCCGGCGATGTTCTGCGACGGCACGATCGGCGCGGTCTTGCGCTGCATCCGCGGCGCCGGCTGCTGCTCATCCTCGAATTCGTCTTCGAACTCTTCGTCGTGGGCGCGGCTGTCGGCTTGGGCCTCAGTCATAGATGTCGAGCCTTCCGCCGGCGAGGATCATGCGCCGGGCGTCGACCTGGTCCATCAGGCCGAGATCGTGGGTGGCGATCACCACCGCGGTGCCAAGCCGGTTGAGCTCGATGAACAGCCTGAGCAGGCGCCGTGCCAGGGGTGGATCGACATTGCCGGTCGGTTCGTCGGCGAGCAGGATCTCGGGTTGCTCGATCAGCGCGCGGGCGATGGCGGCGCGCTGCTTCTCGCCGCCCGAAAGCACCGGCGGCAGTACATGCATGCGCTCGCCGAGGCCGACCCATTTGAGCAGTTCGGTGACGTCGGTGCGATAGCTTGCCTCCTCGCGCCCGCGCACGCGCAGCGGCAGCGCCACGTTCTCGTAGGTGGTCATGTGGTCGAGCAGGCGGAAATCCTGGAACACCACTCCGATGCGCCGGCGCATCAGCGGCAGCTCGGTGCGCGAGATGCGCGAGCGGTCCTTGCCGAAGACGCTGATCAGGCCGCGTGTCGGCTTGAGCGACAGGAAAAGCAGCCGCAGCAGGGTGGTTTTGCCCGCGCCCGAAGGCCCGCTCAGGAACTGGAACGAGCGCTCGGGGATGTGGAAGGAGATGTCACGCAGGATCTCCGGTCCCATCCCGTATCTGAGGCCGACATTCTCGAAGCGGATCACGTGCTGCAGACCTTGAACTTGCGAAACCCTGGGAACTTGCGAATCCACGGAGATTCATCGGGACCCTGGCTGCCCGTTTCCACGAAACGACCATGGGTCCGCATGGTTAACGGACGGTTAATTTTCCGTCCGGAATGGGGCGCCGAAGCACCTCGGTGGCGAAGCATTAACCATTTCCGTTTACCCCCTCTCGGCAGAATGTCTAAGGGGTCTGATGGCTGAGCAGCGGAAAGCACGCCCGGTTTCCGGCGAAATCATGACCGATGACGGCCGCGACACATCCGCCCAGCCCCAGCGTGCGCCTGCCTCAGACATCGTCGACGCCGATTTCGAGGTCGTGGCATCAGCCGATCGCCGAAACGAATCATTCGCTGCCCCGCCCGTCTTTGTCAGTCAGCCAGCCAATACGGGCGGAATGGAGATGCTGCGGCCAACGTCTTCGCGGCCCGACGCCGGGCCGGCGCGGGGCGGGCCGATCTTCTGGCTCTCCGGTATCTCCTTGGTGGCAATGGCGTTTTGGGTCGCCGGCGGGCACCAGGTGCTGCATGCGGCGGCATTTCCGCTGCCATGGCAGGCGCCCAGCCTGCGCCTTGCCGACGTCGTTTCGCGCATCGACAGCTCAGGCCGCAAGCCGCTGCTGCTGGTTGATGGTGCTGCCTTCAACGACGGAAACAGTGCGGCATCGCTGCCGCCGATCGTCATTGCCATCACCGGTGATGACGGCAAAGTCCTACGCTACAGGCTGGGGACAGGTGCCGTTCCGGTGGCAGCTGGCGCAAGATGGGACTTTTCGAGCCGGCTCGACGTGCCTATGAACGGGGTAAAGACCGTCACGGTCGCTTTCTCGGAATAGGATGCTGTCATGCCTGTTGTGCGCGACAAGGAAATCGAAGTGCTGTTCTCCGCCTCGGCGATCGCACGGCGCAATCTCGAACTCGCCAAGGACATCGCGGCGCACGACTACACCGACCTGCTGGTCATCTCGGTGCTGAAAGGCTCGTTCATCTTCGCTGCCGACCTGATCCGTGCGATGCACGATGTCGGCCTGTCGCCGGAAGTCGAGTTCATCTTCATCTCCAGCTACGGCGCCGGCACGACCAGCGGCGAGGTCCGCGTGCTGCGTGACATCGACAACGAGGTCGCCGGCCGCGACGTTCTGCTGATCGACGACATTCTCGAATCGGGCAAGACGCTGAAGTTCACCCGCGAACTGATGATGTCGCGCGGCGCCAAGAGCTGCTCGATCGCCGTGCTGCTCGACAAGCGCATGCGCCGCAAGACCGATCTCAATGCTGACTATGTCGGCTTCGATTGCCCGGACTATTTCGTCGTTGGCTACGGCATGGACGTGGCGCACGCCTTCCGCGAATTGCCCTTCGTCGGCGTGGTCAAGGGCGAGGCCTGACAGGCTGCCGATCACAAATTTTGCGGCATTCAGAAATCGTCAACCAGTCGCGGCAAATATCGCCGCCATGGCAAAACTTCTGATCGTTGAGGACGATGAGTCCGTCCGCACTCTCGCTGCCCGCGCGCTCGAACGCGCCGGCCACAAGGTCGATGTCGCTTGCGACGGCGCCGAAGGACTCGACTGCATCCATGCGGCGCGCGGCGGCTACGACCTCGTTGTCTCCGACATCCGCATGCCGGAGATGGACGGCATCGAGATGGCGCAGAATGCGGCGCGCGCCTATCCGGGGCTCCCGATCCTGCTCATGACCGGCTATGCTGACCAGCGCGAACGCGCCGAGGAACTCGACGCGATCATCATCGATGTCGTGCAGAAGCCGTTCACGCTGTCGGACATTCGCGACCGCGTCTCGCTGGCGCTTGCGTCTCAGTCGACGGTGGCGCTCGCCGGCGCTGCCTGAGACGTCCGCGTCCCGACATTGAGCGCGAAGATGCCGGCGCCGACGATCAGCAGCGCGCCGATCACCGTGCCCGAGCCGGGCACTTCGGCGAAGAACAGGAAGCCCCACAGCGGCGCCCACAACAGCCCGGTATATTCGAACGTCGCCGCCTTGTTGGCAGGCGTCAGCCGGTAGGCCTGGCCAAGCAGCACCATGCCGACCGCGGCGATGATCCCGCAGGCACCCATCATCAGGAAATCGCGCAGGCTCGGCCAGATCCAAGGCCGCATCAGGAAATCGAGGCTTGGGTGTCCGGTCTGCTGGAAGCCGGTGGCTGAGAAAACCATGGTGATTAGCACCGCGCCAAGGAGGTAAGCGGCGTTCTGGTAGAAGGCCATCGTCGTGGCGCTTTCCGCCACGCCGACCTTGCGCGCCATCAACTGCGAGAAGCTGTAGAGAAACGCCGAGACCAGCGACAGCAAGGCCGCCCATTCGAAGATGCCGGCGCCGGGATTGACCATCACAATCACGCCGAGCAGGCCAACGGTACCGGCGGCAAGGCTTTGCCACGGCAGCCGCTCGCCGAGATAGGGACCAGCCATGGTCATGATCAGCAGCGGCGCCAGGAAGAAGAGCGCTGCCGCGTCGGCAATCGGCAAAGCCGGGATCGCTAGATAGTAGGCGCAATAGGACACGAACAGAATCGACGAGCGCGTGGCCAGGAAGCGCCAGTTGGGCGAGGCGAGTGCCGACAGGCCGACATCGCGATGGACGATCACCAGCAGGATCGGCAGCGCCACCACGGCGCGGATCAGCAGCGCCTCGCTGACCGGGTAGGTGCCGGCCACGGCCTTGATCAGCGCGTCCTGGATCGAAAACACCAGCACGCCCAGGCAAAGGCAAAGGATGCCGAGAAGCGTTCTGTTGTGCATGGTGCAGGGATGCTCGCCTGAGAGGTCGTCCGGCTCGTTGTACCTTGAGATCGGGCGGCGCGAGAGCGCTTGTCGGCGCCTCCTGTTGGGCCAGCGGCCGATAGCGCCAGGCCCCCGATTGTCAGAGCGATCCGCCAAAAAAATACCCGCCGGCAAAGTCGCGGCGGGTGAAAGTGAGGACGGTTTTACCAGTCCGCAGCCGCATCTCTTACGGCCACCTTCCAATGGGTAGCGGGACTATTCCCCGCCGTTTGACACGATGCAAACGAATTGGAATGATGACAGTCATTAGATTTTCTCATGGCTGAAAACGTTTTCATGACCGCACGCCTCGACAGCGACCTGTTGCGCACCTTTCTCGCGGTGGCCGAGAGCGGCAATTTCACCCGCGCGGCCGAGGGCGTCGGCCGTACCCAGTCGGCTATCAGCATGCAGATCAAGCGCCTCGAGGAGGTTGTCGGCGAGGTGCTGTTCGAGCGCGGCGCGCGTGGTGTTACGCTGACCGAGCGTGGCACCGAGCTTGTCGGCAATGCCCGCCGGATCGTTGCCTTGCTTGATGAAACAGCGTCGGCGATGCGCGCGGCACCACTCGGCGGACCGGTCCGGATCGGCATCCCCGAGGAGTACGGACAGCCCGTCCTGTCGCGCGCGCTGGGCGCCTTCGCCAAACGCCATTCGCAAGTGGAGGTAACGGTGCGGTTCGGCTATTCGGTCACCCAGCTTGCCGCGCTCGCGGCCGGCGAACTCGACCTTGCCGTGGTCTTCGAGTGGCAATTTCCTTCGGGCGCCGAAGTCCTGATGAATGACCCGACCGTCTGGGTGACCTCCATTCACCACAACCTCCATCTGGAGCGGCCGCTCCCAGTCGCCATGTACACCCGTCACGGCTGGTCGCGGGAATATGCGCTTCGCTCGCTGGAGCAGCGCGGCATCGACTACCGCTTCGCCTACACCAGCGACACCACCAACGGGCTTTCCCTTGCCGTCACCGCAGGCCTGGCGCTGGCGCCGATGGCGCGCAGCAACATTCCCCTGGATTGCCGCGAGCTGACCGAGGCCGAAGGCTTCGGGCCGATCGACACGACGCGGGTCGTTATGCATCGCAATCCGCGCGCCAACAGCGAAGCCGTCGACGCCATGGCCGATGCCATCAGGGATGCCTTCCATCAGCGGCGCTGATTGCTGAAATCAGGCGATATCCTGCCAGCTCTCCTGACAAAAGGCTGTCAGGAGGCCAATGTTATGCAGGCGGCATCCCTGAAATGAGGAGGAAGTGATGATCACCTTCTACCACGCGCCATGGTCTCGCGCGTCCAACATGCTGTGGCTGCTCGAGGAGCTCGGTACACCCTACACGATCGAGAAGGTCGACATCCGTGCGCCTGGCGGGGTGCCCGAAGAGTACCGTTCGATCCAGCCCAACAAAAAGGTACCGGCGATCATCCATGACGGCGTTCTGGTCACCGAGCGCGCGGCGATCTGCACCTATCTCTGCGATGTCTTCCCCGAGGCCGGACTTGCGCCTGCCATAGGCGACAAGCTGCGCGCGCCCTACCTGACCTGGCTGGTCTACGCCGACTCGGTGTTCGACCCGGTCCTTGCGGCCAAGGCGCATGGCCACGAATTCATGGGCGGCGGTTATTCCTACGGTTCGTTCAGCGAGATGGTCGACAATCTCGAAAAGACCTTGTCGTCGCGTCCCTACATCGCTGGCGACCGCTTCACCGCGGCCGACACCCAGATCGGCGGCGGCATCAATTTCGGCATCCGCGTGCTGAAGACGCTGCCCGAGAAACCGGTGTTCCTGGACTATGTCGAGCGTTTGGCAGCCCGCCCCGCCTTCCAGCGGGCGAGCCAGAAAGATTTTGCGATGGCGCAAGAGGCGGGCATGGTTCCGGGCTGAAGCCGGGGAGGGGTGAGTGCGACCTCCGCTTGGATTTTGGGCTCGCGATTCTTCACACCCCCCTCTCTCCTGCCGGACATCTCCCCCGCAAGGGGGAGATCACGCCGTCATCAACCCCACAGCCAATCGCCACCACTGCAATAGCGAGTTCTTACGGCGTCACAGGATGAGCACGCCGGCGACGAGACTAATCTCCCCCCTTGCGGGGGAGATGTCCGCAGGACAGAGGGGGGTGTGACGGAGCGCGAGGGATCGAGGTAAGGCCGCGGACCACCTGGCAGCCACCTCCCGCCTACTTCAGCTCCAGCAACCGCTCGAGATAACTCCGCTCCAGCTCAGGGCTCAGCGCATTGCCGAGGCGCTTGCGGATGGCGTCGAGGATCTGGCGGGCGCGCTGCACGTCGATCTCGTCGGGCACCTTGACCGAGTCGCCGAAGTCGGGACCGGTCGTGGCGCGCGGACGGCCGAGCGGGTCGCGGTCGGCATTCTGCTGGCGGCCGCCTTCGCCGCTGCCGCCCTGGTCGCCCTGCATGGCCTGCATCTGCTGGATCATGTCCTGGGCGCCCTGGCGCAGCGCTTCGAGCGCGCGGCCCTGATGGCCGACGGCACGGTCACCTTCGCCCTTGCCGAGCGAGCCCTCGGCCTGGTTCATCGATTCACCCGCGTCGCCAAAGCCCTTGCCCGGCTTGATGCCGAGGCCCTCGAGGCCCTTCATCAGCGCTTCGAGGTCCTTTTCCAGCTGGCCCTGGCCCTGCTGCAGCTGCTTCAGCGCGTCGGCGAACTCCTGCGGCGTCATCGGCCGGCCCTGCTGGCCCTTGTTTTGCTGGCCTTGGCCTTGCTCGCCCTGTTGCTGCTGCTGGCCGGGGTCGCCGTTCTCGCCGAACGGATCGCTTTGCTCGCCCTGCTGCCCGCGCTGCATCTGGTCGAGGCGGAAGGTCTCGTTCATCATCTCCTGCTGGCGCCGCATGATCTCGCCAAGCTTGTCCATCTGCTGGCGCATCTCGGAGTTCTGCTGGCCCTGCTGTCCTTGCTGGCGCTTGCCGGCCTGCAGGTTGTTCATCATGTCCTGCAACTGCGACAGCAGCTCGCGCGCCTGGTCGCGGTTGCCTGACTTGGCCAGGTTCTCGATCTGGTCGAGCATGCGCTGCAGGTCGCTCTGGCGCAGTTCCTGGGCCGGCGACTGGTTCTGGGCGGTCTGGTTCTGCTGGTTACGTTCGGCGAATTCGCGCAGGAAGTCGTTCATCGCCTGGCGCAGCTCGGCCATTAGCTTGTCGATTTCCTCGTCGCTGGCGCCGCGTTCGAGCGCGTCCTGCAAGGCCTGCTGGGCCTGGCGCAGGCGCTTTTCCGCAGCCGACAGATCGCCGTCCTCAATGCCGAGCGCCACCTGCCAGAGATAGGTCACCACCTCGCGCAGCTGGTCGTCTGAGCTGGCCATCTTGAGTCGCGTGCGGGCGCTCATCAGCGCGAGGTAATGCGAGAGATTGTCGATGGTGTCTTCGGGCCTGAGCGTGATCGCGTCCATCAGGTCGAGCACGTGCCGCTTGGCGTTGGCGTCGAGCGCCAGCAATCGCCGCTGTTCGATCACCGCCCGGGCGAGCGGGTTGGTGAACGGCTTTTCGGGCAAGATGATAGTCTTGGTCTCGCTCTTGGCTTCCTGGCCGGCGTCGTCGGTGGCATGCAGGGTGAGCTTCACCGAAGTTCCGGCCCAGACATGCTCGGTCAGGTCGCGCGTCGCCTTGACCGGCTTCTTGGCCGTACCGCGGCGTGGCAGGGACAGCGGCATTTCGGGCGGGCCATAGAGTGGACGGGCATCGGGCGACTGTGCGTCTGCAAGGGCGAAGTCGGCCTTGGCGGAGGCCGCGCCATAGTCGTCCTCGATGTTGTAAGTCAGTTCCAGCGTGCCATTGACGGCGCGCTTGGGCTCGCCCGCGAAGCTGATCTTCGGCGCGCTGTCGGGAATGACGGTGAAGGCCCAGCTGTCGAGCTCGTCGTCGCCGGATTTCAGCGTCAGCGTTCCCTCGGCGGTGAGCTTGTCGGCAAACTGCCTGACGGTCGCTACCGGCCCCGTAGCAACTGGCGTCGCTGCGTCCGTCTTGACGCCGTTCGGGGCTATGTCGCGCACGGTGCCTGCGGCGTCGATGAAAGCGAGCGTTTCGTCACCCGCGCCCCCGGTCACGCGCAGCGACAGTTCGCTGCCCTCGGGCACGTTGATGACAGGAGCATCCTTGCTGGCATCGGCAGTCAGGAAGATCGGCGCCTTGCCGGTATAGGTCGGCGGCGTCACCCAGGCGTCGATGCGCGGCGGCACAGTGTCATGCGCCGCATGCGCCCGGAAGGCGTCGCCGAGGCGGCCGCCGGTCGGGCCGAAGGAAAAGGCAAAGGCGCAGACGAACAGCAAGGCAGCTGCGGCGCGAAGCGCCCAAGGGTCGCGTTCCGGCACACGCGTCCGGGGCAGGTCGCCGCCAAGGGTGCCGAGCCGTTCGGCCATGCGCTTCTGGTGCTCGCGCCACAAGGCATCGGCGAAGCTGTCCGGTCGGCCCGAAGGGCGATCGGTCTGGACCTGCACCGGGGTGTGCAGCAATTGGTTGGCGCGTTCGAGGCGGTTATCTATCTCGGCCCAGGTCGGCAGGCGGAAAAAGCGCAATGGATAGACAGAGGCCAATGCAGCCGCAGCGAAGGCTGCGGCCAGCGCCAGTCGCGCCATGTCGGGCAGGACCCGGAACAGGCCGAGCCAGGACAGGCTGACGAACAGGCTGGCAACGACGATCAGCGGCAGCACCAGCGGCCAGCCGCGCTCGACGATCATGGCCGTGGCGATGGCCAAGCGCGTCCTGCCCAGGCTGGCGGCAATGCTACGATGCAGCGCTGGTCGTGTCGGTTCTGTCATCGGCCCTTCCGCTTGGGCGGCGCGGGATGCAGCCACCCTGCCTCTGGCAGAATACCATCAATCGCGGCGAAGGCGAGGCGACCAACGTAATCGTGAAGCTCAACGCACAGCACTTCCAGAGGAAGTACAAGGAACGCCGTAGAATTGCCGATCCGTCCTCAGGACGTCGCGCTGCCGTCAGGCGAGCCAGTCGGGCACGGAATCGAGGCCGATCAGCTCTTCATAGGTCCGGCGCTGGCGCACGACATGGAAACGGTCGCCGTCGACCAGCACCTCGGGCACCAGAAGCCGCGTGTTGTAGGTGCCTGCCTGCACTGCGCCATAGGCGCCGGCCGTGCCGACGGCGATCAGGTCGCCGGCCTTCAGCTTGGGCAGGTCGCGGTCGAGGCCGAGATAGTCGCCGGTCTCGCAGACCGGTCCGACGATGTCGACCGTCATGCGCTGTGCATTGGCCGCCGGCTGCACCACCGGGCGGATGTCGTGATAGGCGTCGTAGAGTGTCGGCCTGATCAGGTCGTTCATCGCCGCGTCGACGATGAGGAAGTTCTTGGCGTCGCCTTCCTTCACGAAGATGACCTCCGACACCAGGATGCCGGCATTGCCGACGATCAGCCGGCCCGGTTCGAACATTACCTTGAGGCCGAGCTTGCCGACACGCTTGTGCACGATCTGGGCATAGGCGTCGGGCAAAGGCGGCGGATTGTTGTCGGTCTTGTAGGGAATGCCGAGGCCGCCGCCGAGGTCGACATGGTCGATCTCGTGGCCGTCCGCCTTGAGCGTTTCCACCAGCTCGGCCATCAGCGCAAAGGCGTCGTCGAAAGGCTGCAGCTCGGTGATCTGGCTGCCGATATGCATGTCGATGCCGGTCACCTTGATACCGGGCAGGGCGGCCGCGCGCGCATAGGCCTCGCGCGCCCTCTGGCGCGGGATGCCGAACTTGTTTTCGGCGAGGCCGGTCGAGATCTTCTTGTGCGTCTTGGCGTCGACATCGGGGTTGATGCGCAGCGACACCGGTGCCGTCTTGCCGTTGGCGACAGCGCGGGCCGACAGCAGTTCCAGTTCCGGCTCGGATTCGACGTTGAAGCAGAGGATACCGGCCTGCAGCGCGAAGTCCATTTCGCGCGCCGTCTTGCCGACGCCCGAAAACACGATCTTCTCAGCCGGGATGCCGGCAGCCAGCGCGCGTCGCATTTCGCCTTCCGAAACCGTGTCGGCGCCGGCGCCGAGCCTTGCCAGCGTCTTCAGCACTGCCTGGTTCGAGTTGGCCTTGAGCGCGTAGCAGACCAGCGAGTCGAGATCGGCGAACGCCTTGGAGAAGACCTGGAAATGGCGCGTCAGTGTCGCGGTCGAGTAGCAGTAGAACGGCGTGCCGACGGCAGCGGCGATATCGGTCAGCGCCACGTCTTCGGCGTGGAGGACGCCGTCACGATAGTCGAAATGGTTCACGGCAGCATGCTTTCGAAAATGGGATGCGGCTCAGAGCAGCGGGTCGAGGATGAAGGGCTTGTCCTCAACTGGTTTCACCGGCGCCGGGCCAGCCGGCTGACCAGCCTTCTGGGCATCCTTCTGCGCCTGCACGGCAGCATCATAAGGGGTGTCGAGGTCGCCCTTGCGGCCGCAGGCCGAAACCATGCCAACCGCCGCAATCAGCCCGAGCGTCACCAGAATCCTGCCAGCGGTCATGTTCCATCCGTCCGCGAAAATTTCCCCGCCGCTTGTAGCGGAGATTCTTGGGCTTTGCACCCCGGCAATCACACGCCGCGCTGTCTTCAGCTATTCGTCCAGTCGATTAATATAAAAACCGAATTCCGACGCCGGATCAAAGTGAAAACTTCCGGCGCTTTTGGGACTGGCCGAGCTATGCCGTTCTTTTTCGCTGTCTGCTATTGCGATCAGAAGTTCGCCCAACAGACGCAGTGCTTGGTGGGGGCCCTGGATGAGGATGAGTGGGTCGGCCGCCTCTTCCTCACTTTCGTTCGGAAGGAGCGACAGGCTTAGCTTGGCCTTGCCTTGATTGGCATGCCTTTCAAAGATGTCGTCGGTTCCCATCAGACCTCAGGCCTTGGTTAGCCGTTTCTTCCAGTAGCGAACCTGCTTCTTGACCTCTGCTGGTGCGGTGCCACCGAAGGACGTGCGGCTCTTCACCGAGTTCTGCACCGACAGAACCGAGAAGATGTCGTCGGTGATGCCGTCATGGATCGACTTGAGGTCCTCCAGCGCGAGCTTTTCGAGCCCGACCTTCTTGCTCTCGGCCAGCGCCACGGCGCGGCCGGTGACGTGATGGGCCTCGCGGAACGGCATGCCAAGCGTGCGCACCAGCCAATCAGCGAGGTCGGTTGCGGTTGAGTAGCCCGAGCCGGCGGCCTTCCTCATCGCCTGCTCGTTGATCGTCATGTCGCCGACCATGCCGGTCATCGCGGCCAGCATCAGGTCGAGCGTCTCGGCAGCGTCGAACACCGCTTCCTTGTCTTCCTGCATGTCCTTGGAATAGGTCAGCGGCAGGCCCTTCATCACGGTCAGCAGGCCGATCAGGTGGCCGTTGACGCGGCCGGTCTTGGCGCGCACCAGCTCTGCGGCGTCGGGGTTCTTCTTCTGCGGCATGATCGACGAGCCGGTGGAGAAACTGTCCGACAGGCGCACGAAGCCGAACTGCGGCGTCGACCAGATGACGATCTCTTCAGCGAGGCGCGACATGTGCGTCGCGCAGATCGCGGCAATCGACAGGAACTCCAGCGCATAGTCGCGGTCCGAGACGCTGTCGAGCGAGTTGCGGGTCGGCTCACGGAAGCCGAGCGCCTTGGCCGTCTTGAAGCGGTCGATCGGGAAGCCGGTGCCGGCGAGTGCTGCCGCACCCAGCGGGCTTTCATTCATGCGTTCGATGGCGTCGCGCACGCGGCTCAAATCGCGGGCGAACATCTCGACATAGGCCATGCAATGGTGGCCGAAGGTCACCGGCTGCGCCGTCTGCAGATGGGTGAAGCCGGGCATGACGGTCGATGCATGCTGCTCGGCGCGTTCGAGGAAGGCCGCAATCAGCCCCTTCAGCGCTTCAGCGACGCGGTGGAACTCGTCCTTGACCCAGAGCCGGAAGTCGACGGCCACCTGGTCGTTGCGCGAGCGCGCGGTGTGCAGGCGCCCTGCGGAGGGGCCGATCAGTTCGGCGAGACGCGACTCGACATTCATGTGGATGTCTTCGAGCCGGGTCGAGAAGGCGAACTTGCCGTCCTCGATTTCTCGCAGGATCGTGTTCAGGCCGTGAGCGATTTTCTGTTGATCGTCAGCCGAAATAATGCCCGTTTCCGCCAGCATCTCGGAGTGGGCGACGGAACCTCGGATGTCCTGGGCATACAGCTTCTTGTCGAAGCCGATCGAGGCGTTGATCGCTTCCATGATCGCAGCCGGGCCCGAGGCAAAACGTCCGCCCCACATCTGGTTGCTGGCCTTCTTGTCGCTCATCGTGATACCCGGGCTCCGGAGAAAATTGATTAGATGTCGGACCGCAGAAAAATGTTTCCAGCCCCACGCCATATACTGATTGCCGCCGTTGCGGGCGTGATCGCTGGCGCGGTCGCGGTATATGTCAGCACGACCCTTCCTGGCAACAAGACGCCGCAGCCGACAGTCGCCGCCGACACCAGCTCTGCCAGCCCCGCCGACAAGCTGTGCGCGGCGAAGGCTGAAAAGGCCAAGGCCGTGGGTGCCGCCGCCGTTGGCCATGTTGCGGCGATGATGCCGGCCGACCCGCCGCAGTCGCTGAAGACGCTCGCCTTCAACGATCCCGACGGCAAGCCGATGACCATCGCCGACCATGCCGGCCGCACGCTTTTGGTCAATCTGTGGGCCACTTGGTGCGCGCCGTGCCGTGCCGAGATGCCGGCGCTCGATGCGCTGGAACGCGAGATGGGCGGCGAGGAGTTCGAGGTCGTTGCCATCAATGTCGACACCGGCGACGACACCAAGCCGAAGAAGTTCCTGGAAGAAACCGGCGTCTCCTCGCTCGGTCACTACCGCGACAACACGCTCGCCGTGTTCAACGACCTGAAGAAGCGCGGTCTAGCGCTCGGCCTGCCTGTCACGCTCTTGATCGACGGCGAAGGCTGCCTGCTCGCCAACATGAACGGCCCCGCCGAATGGGCCAGCCCCGACGCCAGGAAGCTGATCGAGGCCGCGCTCGCCAAATAAGGCCTGCGTGTCCACACACGTTTATCATTTCGTGATTGCAATTCCAGATTGCATGATTTGAGCGCGCATTTTCGTGGGTTTCATCCGCGAAGGGTGCCTCGTGGTACGTTCATTCCATTTCTAGCCTTTCATTAGCCGGCGCCGCTGGCAGTTGAGATGAGTCTAATTCTCGGCAAATTTCTTTCGTTTTCTGGAAAAGCGAAAGCTTGTCATGAGGTTGTGGAGAAAGCGAAATCGAAGCGCGCCAAATGCGACCTTCATACGATCGCTACAAAACTGTTGTGGCGCTGTCATAATCCGACAATACTGCTCCTCGCGGAACTAAACATTTCGCCAACCAGAACGGGAGCGAGACATGAAGACCCTAGGCTTTGCGGCCGGTGTTGCCGCCACCATGACGCTGTTGTCCAGCACCTCCGCCTTCGCCGTCACCGAGATTTCCTGGTGGCACGCCATGACCGGCGCGAACAACGAGGTCGTCAATCAGCTTTCCGAAGAATTCAACAAGAGCCAGAGCGACTACAAGATCGTTCCGGTTTTCAAGGGCACCTATCCCGAGACGCTGAACGCCGGCATTGCCGCCTTCCGCGCCAAGCAGCCGCCGGCGATCATGCAGGTCTTCGATGCCGGCACGGGCACGATGATGGGTGCCGAAGGCGCCATCAAGCCGGTCGCCGAGATCCTGTCGATGGGCGGCCAGGCCTTCGACAAGAGCCAATATCTGCCGGGCATCGTCGCCTATTACTCGAAGCCTGACGGCACCATGCTGTCGTTCCCCTACAACTCGTCCTCGCCGATCCTCTACTACAACAAGGACATCTTCCAGAAAGCCGGCCTCGACGTCGACAATCCGCCCAAGACCTGGGGCGAAGTCTGGGACGCTGCCAAGAAGATCAAGTCGAGCGGTGCGGCCCCTTGCGGCTTCACCTCGACCTGGCTGACCTGGATCCACACCGAGAATTTCGCTGCCTGGAACAACCTGTCCTACGGCAGCAATGAAAACGGCATCGGCGGCACCGACGTCGAGCTCAAGATCAACGCGCCTGCCTTCGTCAAGCACTTCCAGGAGCTCGCCGACCTCGCCAAGGACGGCACCTTCAAGTATGGCGGCCGCACTTCAGAAGCCAAGCAGATCTTCCTCGCCGGCGAATGCGGCATCTTCACCGAATCCTCGGGCGGTCTCGGTGACATCGTCAAGTCGGGCATGAACTACGGCACCGGCCAGCTGCCCTACGAGGCGGACGCTGCGGGTGCGCCGCAGAACACCATCCCGGGCGGCGCTTCGCTCTGGGTCTTCGCCGGCCTGCCGGAAGAGCAGTACAAGGGCGTTGCCGCCTTCTTCAACTTCCTGTCGCAGACGCCGATCCAGGCCCGCCTGCACCAGGTGTC
Source organism: Aminobacter sp. LjRoot7 (assembly GCF_964252895.1). NCBI lineage: Bacteria > Pseudomonadati > Pseudomonadota > Alphaproteobacteria > Hyphomicrobiales > Phyllobacteriaceae > Aminobacter > Aminobacter sp. LjRoot7. The sequence goes on along the minus strand of NZ_CAXUPX020000013.1, from coordinate 64,714 downwards.
GGGCTACCTGCCGGTCACGCTCGCTGCCTATGAGGAGACCAAGAAGTCGGGCTTCTACGACAAGAACCCGGCCCGCGAGATTCCGATCAAGCAGATGATGGGCAAGGCGCCGACCGAAAACTCGAAGGGTGTGCGCCTCGTCAACCTTCCGCAGGTCCGCGACATCGAGAACGAAGAGCTCGAAAAGATGCTCGCTGGCCAGCAGACCGCCCAGCAGGCGCTCGACAACGTCGTCACGCGCGGCAACAAGGCGATCCAGGAAGCGATCGGTAACTGATCCCGTTCGTCTGCCCGGAATTGCCCATCACCCTTACCCTCTCCCCGTGAAGAACGGGGAGAGGGGGCGTCCACGTTCCCGCTTGTCCCTTCCTTCCGTCCTTCACGGGGAGAAGGTGCCGGCAGGCGGATGAGGGGTGGCATCAACGCCTGACGTCTGTCACGAGGCTCTCATTGTCCCCACGCGTCGTCTTTCCCAACAAGATCCTGCCCTATCTGCTGGTCGCGCCGCAGCTGGCGATCACGCTGGTGTTCTTCTACTGGCCGGCGAGCCAGGCGCTGCGCCAGTCGATGCTGAGGGAAGACCCGTTCGGCCTGTCGTCGAAATTCGTCTGGTTCGACAATTTCAAGAAAGTCCTGTCGGACCCCAACTACCTCAACTCGATCCAGGTCACGGCGATCTTCTCGATCTCGGTCGCTGCGGTCGCCATGGGCACGGCGCTGCTGCTCGCCGTCATGGCCGAGAAGGTCGTGCGCAGCCGCGGCCTCTACCGCACGCTGATGATCTGGCCCTATGCGGTGGCGCCGGCAATCGCGGGCATGCTTTGGCTGTTCCTGTTCAACCCGTCGATCGGCTCGCTCGCTTATGGCCTGCGCTGGCTCGGCATCAACTGGGACCCGCTGCTAGACGGCGAGCAGGCGATGGCGCTGGTCGTCGCCGCTGCTTCGTGGAAGCAGATCAGCTACAACTTCCTGTTCTTCGTCGCCGGCCTGCAGGCGATCCCCAAGACGCTGATCGAGGCGGCGGCCATCGATGGTGCCGGCGAGAACAAGCGGTTCTGGACGATCGTCTTCCCGCTGCTCGCGCCGACCACCTTTTTTCTGCTCGTGGTCAACACCGTCTACGCCTTCTTCGACACGTTCGGCATCATCCATGCCGTGACCGGTGGCGGACCGGGCAAGGCAACCGAGACGCTGGTCTACAAGGTCTACAATGACGGCTTCGTCAATCTGATCCTCGGCGACTCCGCGGCGCAGTCGGTGATCCTGATGGTCATCGTCATTGCGCTCACCGCCATCCAGTTCCGCTATGTCGAGAAGAAGGTGCACTATGGCTGAGCCGAAGGCACTTCCACCCGCAAGCGGGCACGACAAGCTGATGATCGGCCAGTCGCAGGCTAGCATCTATGTGGCGCACGCCATCCTGATCCTCGGCATCATCATCGTCGCCTTCCCGATCTACTACACCTTCGTTGCCTCGACGCATTCGCTGCAGACCATCCTGCGTCCGCCGCTGCCGTTGTTGCCCGGCGACCGTTTCCTGGAGAACTACTCCGAGGCGCTGTTCGGCGGGGTCGGGCGCATCGGCGGTGTCAGCGTCGCGACGCTGCTCATCAACACCACGATAGTCGCCTTCGGCATCGCCATCGGCAAGATCATCATCTCGATCCTGTCGGCCTATGCGATCGTGTTCTTCCGCTTTCCCGGCCGGATGTTCTTCTTCTGGCTGATCTTCATCACGCTGATGCTGCCGGTCGAGGTCCGCATCCTGCCGACCTACAAGGTGATGGTCGATCTCGGCCTGATCGACACCTATACCGGCCTGATCGTGCCGCTGATCGCGTCCGCCACCGCGACGCTCCTGTTCCGCCAGTTCTTCCTCACCATTCCGGGCGAGCTGGTCGAGGCGGCGCGCGTCGACGGCGCCGGGCCGTGGCGCTTCTTCAAGGATATCCTGCTTCCCTTGTCGCGCACCAACATCGCAGCACTTTTCGTCATCCTGTTCATCTATGGCTGGACGCAATATCTCTGGCCGCTGCTCGTCACCAACCGCAACGACATGAACACCATCGTCATTGCGCTCAGGAAGATGATCTCTTTCGCCGATGCCGACACCGAATGGCATCTGGTGATGGTCACCTCCATGCTCGCCATCGTGCCGCCGATTCTGGTGGTCGTGTTCATGCAACGCTGGTTCGTCCGCGGCCTCGTCGATACGGAGAAATAATGGCAACCGTCGATCTCAAGGACGTACGCAAGGTCTATCCCGGCGGGGTCGAAGCGGTGAAGGGCGTCTCCATCGCCATTCCCGACAAGGCGCTGTGCGTGCTCGTCGGCCCGTCGGGCTGCGGCAAGTCCACGCTGCTGCGCATGATCGCCGGGCTGGAAACCATCTCGGCCGGTACCTGTGCCATCGACGGCAAGGTGGTCAACGCCATCGGCCCAACCGAGCGCGACATCGCCATGGTGTTCCAGAACTATGCGCTCTACCCGCATATGAAGGTCTACGACAACATGGCCTACGGCCTGCGCAATCGCGGCATGCCGAAGGACGAGGTCGACAAACGCGTGCGTTCGACGGCCAAGACCCTGGAACTCGAGCACCTGCTCGAACGCCGCCCGCGCGAACTCTCCGGTGGCCAGCGCCAGCGCGTCGCCATGGGCCGCGCCATCGTGCGCAACCCAAAAGTCTTCCTGTTCGACGAGCCGCTCTCCAACCTCGATGCCAAGCTGCGCGGCCAGATGCGCGTCGAGATCAAGAACCTGCAGCGCCAGCTCGGCGTCACCTCGGTCTATGTCACCCACGACCAGCTCGAGGCCATGACGCTGGCCGACGTGCTGGTGGTGATGAATGGCGGGCTGGTCGAACAGCTTGGCGCGCCACTCGACATCTACGAGAAGCCGGCTTCAACCTTCGTCGCGTCCTTCATCGGCGCGCCGCCGATGAACCTTCTGCCGCTGCGCGGCGGCCAGCTCGAAGGCGCGGTCACGCTGCCCGAAGTAGCAGGCAACGCCGCGACCATCGGCTTCCGCCCCGAGGACTGCGAAGTCGGTGCCGACGGCGCCACGTCGACCGACGGCCTCAGGCTGATGGCCAAGGTCGAGGGCGTCGAGCCAGTGGGCGCCGAGAGTTTTCTCTATTGCGCGGCGGGCGGCGGCAAGATCGTCGTGCGCGTCGCCGGCCGCACCGAAGTGCAAGTGGGAGACCAATTGCCCATCTTTGCGCGTCGGGAAAAGCTGCATTTCTTCGGCAGCGACGGGAAAAGAGTCTGAGGCGGCACGGCAGATCCGGGGGGATTTGGTGCGGTTGCGCCGTCGTGCGTCCTTCGACAGGCTCAGGATGAGGACGGCTTGTGCTGCCGCCGTCTCGACCTGAACTGTCAATGTAGCTGATGGCGCCAACGGTCCCCATCCTGAGCTTGTCGAAGGACGCACGAACACCCAACACCAAATCCTGAGCAGGATCGCTCGAATTTGAAGACCCGTGCTAACCTCTTGTTCATGCAGGCTGATCGAAGATCGGCTCACGACCAAGGAGGTGTCAGGGTTGCCGGTATCGCTGAAGAAGCTCTCGCCAAGCGCATGGCTGCAACTCGCGGGCTGGACGGTGTTCGGAACGCTGGGCTGCGTCGCGGTTTCGCTGGTGGTCACGATCGCTCTGTTCCGCAATACCGGGCCGGAAATCCTCGACCTCGCGCTGATCGAAGCGACAGTCGTGCCGATCCTTTTGGCGGCCCCGCTGTTCTTCTACCTGACGCTCAAGCTGCGTGAACTCGCCGTCGTCAACCACAAGCTCGTCGTCGCCGCATCAACCGACGCGCTGACCGCCTGCCTCAACAGGGGAGCCTTTTCGACCCGAGTCGAAAACGTGCTCACCCGCGAGATCGCGCGCCGCCAGCGCGCCATGGGCGCGCTGCTGGTCATCGATGCCGATCACTTCAAGTCGGTCAACGACCGTTTCGGTCATGCCGAGGGTGATGAGGCTCTGCGCATCATCGTCGCGGCGATCCAGCCCTGCCTGAGGCGGGACGACATGCTTGGCCGCCTCGGCGGCGAGGAATTTGCGGTCTTCCTGCCTGGCGTGACGCCGGTCAACGCCGCCGATATCGCCGAGCGCATCCGCCGTTCGGTGGCCGACGCGCCGTTCAGGCCTGGCGGTAACAGCCACACGCTGACGGTCAGCGTCGGTGGCGCCCTGTTCGACCGGCCGGTGGTGTTCGAAGAGCTGTTCCGCGTCGCCGACCTGCATCTCTACGAAGCCAAGGGCGCGGGGCGTAACCGAGTCGAACTGGCGGCAATGCCGTCAGAGATGACGCCGAGCTGGTATCACACCGGACTTCCGAACTGAGGCATCAGGCCGCCGGCGGGCGAAGCGTCCGCCGAAACGCGGATCAGCGCGTCGGAACCGGGTGCTCGCCGCGATAGTCGTAGAAGCCGCGCCCGGTCTTGCGGCCGAGCCAGCCGGCCTCGACATATTTCACCAGCAGCGGGCAGGGGCGGTACTTCGAGTCCGACAGGCCGTCATGCAGCACCTGCATGATCGACAGGCAGGTGTCGAGGCCGATGAAGTCGGCGAGCTGCAGCGGACCCATCGGATGGTTGGCGCCGAGCTTCATCGCTGTGTCGATGGCTTCGACGGTGCCGACGCCTTCGTAAAGCGTGTAGATCGCCTCGTTGATCATCGGCAACAGGATGCGGTTGACAATGAAGGCCGGGAAATCCTCCGACACTGTCACCGTCTTGTCTAGGTTGCGGACATATTCCTTGGACGCCTCGAAGGTCTTGTCCTCGGTGGCGATGCCGCGCACGAGTTCGACAAGCTTCATCACCGGCACCGGGTTCATGAAGTGGATGCCGATGAAGCGCTCGGGCCGGTCGGTCTGGGCGGCAAGCCGCGTGATCGAGATCGACGAGGTGTTGGTGGCGAGGATCGCCTCCGGGTTCAGCTGCGGACACAGCTGCGCATAAATCTTGCGCTTGATCGTCTCGTCTTCGGTCGCCGCCTCGATGACGAGGTCTGCGCTGGCAAGGTCGGCCATCGCAGGCGCCGACGAGATGCGGGCCATGGCGTCCTTGCGGGCCTGGTCCTCGAGCTTGCCCGAAGCGACCTGGCGGGCCAGGTTGCCATTGATGGTGGCGATGCCCTTTTCGATGCGCTCCGGCGACACGTCGTAGAGCAGCACGCTGTAGCCCGCCAGCGCCGAAACATGTGCGATACCGCCGCCCATCTGGCCAGCGCCGACAATGCCGATCGTCTCGATCTTACCCGTCATCACACCTATCCCGTCGCAGGCTTTTTTAGTTTTGTGCAATGCAAACTAAATGGCCGGGGTAGCACTCGTCTACCCCGGCCATCACATTTTAATCCCTGACCTGATCGGGCGTCAAAGCGCCTTTTCGAGCTCGGGCAGAACGACGAACAGATCGCCGACGATGCCATAGTCGGCCACCTGGAAGATCGGGGCTTCCTCGTCCTTGTTGATGGCGACGATGACCTTCGAGTCCTTCATGCCGGCGAGGTGCTGGATCGCACCCGAGATGCCGCAGGCGATGTAGAGATCAGGTGCCACTACCTTGCCGGTCTGGCCGACCTGCCAGTCGTTCGGTGCGTAGCCGGCGTCGACGGCAGCGCGGCTGGCGCCGACGGCGGCACCGAGCTTGTCGGCGACCGGCAGGATGACTTCCTGGAACTTCTCCGACGAACCCAGCGCGCGGCCGCCCGAGATGATGATCTTGGCCGAGGTCAGCTCCGGACGATCGCTCTCCGACAGCTTGTTCTCGACGAAGGAGGACAGGCCCGGGTTGGCGGCTGCCGCAACCGACTCGACGGCTGCCGAGCCGCCTTCGCCAGCTGCCTGGAACGAGGCGGTGCGCACGGTGATGACCTTCTTGGCACCCGATGCCTGCACCGTCTGGATGGCGTTGCCGGCATAGATCGGACGCTTGAAGGTGTCGGCCGAAACGACCTCGATGATCTCCGACACCTGGGCGACGTCGAGCAGGGCTGCGACGCGCGGGGCGACGTTCTTGCCGGTCGAGGTCGCTGCGGCAACGATGGTGTCATAGTTGCCAGCGAGGCTGACAATCAGTGCTGCGGTCGGCTCGGCCAGGCGCTCGGCCAGTTCTTCGCTTTCGGCGAGCAGAACCTTGCGCACGCCGTTCAGCTTGGCGGCTGCATCGGCGGCTGCCTTGGCGCCCTTGCCAGCGACCAGCACGTCGATGTCGGAACCGATCTTCTGGGCTGCCGACAGCGCCTTGGCGGTCTGGTCGGAGAGCGAAGCGTTGTCGTGTTCGGCGATGAGGAGAATTGCCATGTGTTTGATCCCTTTCCGCTTCGCTTACAGCACGCCGGCTTCGTTGCGCAGCTTGTCGACGAGTTCGGCCGCGGTCTTGACCTTGATGCCTGCCTTGCGGCCACCCGGCTCCTCGGTCTTCAGCACCTTGAGGCGCGGGGTGATGTCGGCGCCGAAATCAGCGGCCGACTTTTCGTCGAGCGGCTTCTTCTTGGCCTTCATGATGTTGGGGAGCGAGGCATAGCGCGGCTGGTTGAGGCGCAGGTCGACAGTCACGATCGCCGGCATCTGGAGCGACACGGTCTGCAGGCCGCCGTCGACTTCGCGCGTCACATTGGCCTTGTCGCCGGCGAGCTCGATCTTCGAGGCAAACGTGCCCTGGGCCCAGCCCAGAAGGGCAGCCAGCATCTGACCGGTCTGGTTCGAATCGTCGTCGATCGCCTGCTTGCCGAGCAGCACCAGGCCGGGCTGTTCAGCCTTGACCACGCCCTTCAGCACCTTGGCGACGCCAAGCGGCTCGACCTGATCGTCGGTCTTGACCAGGATGGCGCGGTCAGCGCCCATGGCGAGGGCGGTACGCAGCGTTTCCTGGGCCTGGGCAGGTCCGATCGAGACCACGACGATCTCCTCGACCTTGCCGGCTTCCTTGAGGCGGATCGCCTCTTCGACCGCGATCTCGTCGAACGGGTTCATCGCCATCTTGACGTTGGCGAGCTCAACGCCCGAGCCGTCCGATTTTACGCGCACCTTCACGTTCGCATCGACAACCCGCTTCACCGGGACGAGAACTTTCATGGGCTGGTACCTCTCTGAACAGCGATATTGTGCGCGCTATAGCAGCGCTTGGGCCCACGCAATTGTCGATTGCCGACATATTGGGCGGAAAAACAGACTTGATCTCGCGCTTTTGGTGGCGGGAGGGCTGCCGCAAGCGGCGGGACCGTAGTTGCGGCTAACGTTAGCGTCAATATCTGCTTCAAGCTCAAATCGTTTGAAACAGACTGGGCCAACGGCCTCTATTGCCGGCCCCAGCGCGTGGTTGTCTGTGCGGTCGGCGGCTCGGGCGTCGCGGGCTCCGGCAGGGCTGGTGCTTCGGCCTTTTCCGGGCTCGGCACAGCCTCTTCGGCATCGGCAAAAAGCGGCACGTCGCGCCGGCGCAGGATGAGCACCAGAACGGCACCGGCGACGATGCCGCCGACATGCGCCGCCCAGCTGACCTCGTCGTCGCCGCCAATGGCGATCATCAGGAACTGGAAGGCGACCCACAGGATCAGCGGGATCCAGGCGGGGATGCGCAGCGGGATACGGGCAAAGGCCAGCACCCAGACCTTCACCCGAGGGTACAGGATCAAATAGGCGGCAACGATGCCGGCGATGGCGCCCGAGGCGCCGATCAGCGGCGTCTGCGAATCCGGCAGGATCAGCCCGTGCAGGAAGGCGCCGGCGACCGCGCACAGGAGGTAGAACACCAGGAAGCGGAAATGCCCGAGCGCGTCTTCGACATTGTCGCCGAACACCCACAGGAACAGCATGTTGCCGCCGAGATGGAAGATGTCACCGTGCAGGAAGGAATAGGTGATGTAGCTCAGGTCTTCCGGAATGATGATCAAGTCCGGCGACAGCTCCGCCAGGTCATGCACCACGGAAGGAATGTAGCCCAAACCGAGCACCGCCGCGGTGGCAAAATCCTCGCCGCCGACAGTCGTCAGCAGATAGACGATGACGTTGATCGCGATGAGGCTGAGGGTGACGTATTGCAGCCGGATGTGGCGCAGGTGGTTCGAATCATAGAGCGGAATGAACATGCGGCTCGCTTCCGCCCTCCCGGCGACTTTGTCTGATACTTAGCGGTTCTTGCCGGGAACCCATAGCACATCGGCTTTTCCGTTGTCATTGACCACACGTGCGGCAACGAACAGCAGGTCGGAAACGCGGTTGATGTAGCGGATGCCCTCGCGATTGACGTGCTCGTCGGGGTCCTGCGCCAGCGCCACCATCACGCGTTCTGCGCGGCGGGCGACTGTGCGGGCGAGATGCAGTGCTGCCGCCGCAGGCGATCCGCCATTCAGCACGAACGACCGCAGCGGCTCGAGTCCGGCGTTCAGCGCGTCGATGTCGGCCTCGATGCGCGCGGTCTGGCTGGCGATGATGCGCAGCGGCTCGTAGCCCAGGTCCTTGCCGGTGTCGGGCGTCGAAAGATCCGCGCCGAGGTCGAACATGTCGTTTTGGATGCGGTTCAGCATCGCGTCGATATCGGGGTGTTCGGTCGCCGTATGCACCCGCGCCATGCCGATGCAGGCATTGGCTTCGTCGACGGCGCCATAGGCTTCGACGCGCAGGTCCGATTTCAGCCGTCTTTCGCCCGAGCCCAGCCCCGTGGTGCCGTCGTCGCCAGTACGTGTGTAGATCTTGTTGAGCTTGACCATTCCGCGCTCCGCTCAGCCGCCACGGGTGAAGTAGAGGGTGAGCAGGATGAACACCAGCGCCACCGCCTGCAGCAGCACGCGCGCCTGCATCAGCTTGTTGGAGGTGTTGCCCGAGCCGCCGCGCAGCATGTGGACCAGGCCGCGGATCAGGACCACCACCACGGCGAACATGAAGACGACGGCGAGGATGTTGAAGACGGTAGCCATTTGGGTATCCAGTTCAGTCGGCGGCCGGTCAGCCTTGGCGGGCCAGAATTCTGTAAAGCAGCGAGGCGGGCAGCAGGCGCTTCAGCGCGACGCCGATTCTCGCGGGCGTGGTGACAACATAATGCGGACGTGGACGCGGCGACAGCAGGGCGTGTCGCAATACCGCATGAACCGCCTCCGGCCCCAGTTTCAGTCGCGATTTCGAGCCACCGCTGGACAGCCTGGCGAGCTGGGCGCGATAGGCCACGTGGTGGGGCGAGTTTTCGTGGTCGATGTAGCGCAGGAACCAGTCGAGCCCGTTGGTGGCGATCTTCGAGCGTATCGGGCCGGGCTCGATCATCGCGACATGGACGCCGCTGCCCGCGAGCTCCTGACGCATGCACAGCATCAGCCCCTCCAGCGCATGCTTGGAGGCGGAGTAGGCGCCGCGGAACGGTACCGGCGTCAGCCCGAGGATCGACGAGCAGTTGACGATGCGGCCGTGGTTCTGCGCGCGCATGACGGGAACAATGCGCCGCGTCAGGTCATGCCAGCCGAAGAAGTTGGCCTCGAACTGGTCGCGCAGTGCCGCCATGGGCAGGTCCTCGACAGCGCCCGGCTGGGCATGTGCGCCATTGTTGAACAGCGCGTCGAGCTTGCCGCCGGTGCGTTCGAGCACGGTTGCGACGAGTGCTTCGATCGATTCCGGCTTGGCATAGTCGAGGAACAGCGCCTCGAGACCGTCGGCCTGCAGGGCAGCCAGATCCTCGTCCTTGCGCGCGGTGGCGAACACCCGCCAGCCTTCGGCCTTCAGCGCTCGAGCGCAATGGGCGCCGATGCCCGACGACGCGCCGGTCACGATTATCGTGCGTAACTCGTTGATCGGGTTCACTTCGTTTTTGCCCGGCCTTGCAAATGAGGGCAAAGCCTTCCCATATTCGCCGCCACGAAACAATTGGCCAATTGATGATTGGCCATGTCACCATCGGCCGCCATCTAATTGGCCAGGACCCAACGGACGGAGCGGAAAACTGGAGCTGATGCGCAAGATCGTCGCCACGAGGCGCGTGCTCTTCGACGCAGCCGGCCATTTCCATGACGACGACGGTTGGGCGATGGCCAGTCATCTCGCCATTTCGGCGCTGATGGCGCTGTTTCCATTCCTGATCTTCGCCACAACGCTCGCCAGCTTCCTCGGCGCAGACGCCTTCGCCGAAACGGCGGTGCATCTCGTCTTCGATACCTGGCCCGACCAGATCGCGGCCCCCATCGCGCGCGAGGTGGTCAACGTGCTGACCGTGCCGCGCACCGATCTTCTGACATACGGCGTCGTGCTTGCGGCTTACTTTGCCTCCAACGGCGTCGAGGCGCTGCGCACGTCGCTCAACCGCGCCTATCGCGTCACCGAGACCCGCACCATCTGGTATCGGCGCACCCAGAGTCTGATTTTCGTGCTCATCGCCACGATCAGCTTCGTTGCCATCTCGGTGCTCCTGGTGTTCGCGCCGATCATCGCGCGTATCCTCGAAGCCAAGTTCGAATGGATCCAGCCCTATATGGGCACCATCACCATTTGGCGCTTTACCGTCGCCTCGGGGGTCATCGTCTTCGGCCTGTTTGCCGTGCACATGTGGCTGCCTGCCGGCCGCCGCCGTTTCCTCAGCATCATCCCGGGCATCGTTTTCACGCTGGTCGGCTGGCTCATCGGCTCAACGATATTTGCGACCTATCTCGACACCTTTGCGTCGTACGTCACCACCTATGCCGGCCTCGCCTCGATCATGATCGCGGTGGTGTTCCTCTACATCGTCTCGGCGATCTTCATCCTCGGCGGCGAGCTCAACGCCGCGATCAGCCGCTATCTCGAGGCCCGCGCCCGCGTGCCGGGCTGAGCGGTCGCCAGGCCGACGCCGAGCGTGGCAATTGCCATGCCGACAAGCTGGATCAGTGAAAGTTCCTCGCCGAACAGTAGCCAGGCGATGACGGCGGTCACCGACGGCACGAGGTAGAACAGCGAGGCGACCTTCGACATGGCGCCGTCGCGGATCATCACCATCAAAAGGAAGATCGCGCCGATTGACAGCACGAAGACCAGCCAGGCCATGGCGAAGATCAGCTCGCCGTTGACCGTCATCTGCTGCGTCTCGAAGATCATCGAGGCAGCCGTCATCAGGATCGCCGCCCCGACATATTGCCAGAACGTGCCGGTCACCAGGTCGCCCGCTGCGCCGACGCGCTTCTGCCAGATGGTGCCGGCGCTGATGCCGGCCATGGCGATGACGGAGGCGGTCAGCGTCTGCCAGGTCACCCCGCCACCAAGTGTGCCGAGCTTCGGGGACAGCACGATCACGACGCCGATGAAGCCGACGGCCAATCCGACCCAATGGCGCGGCTTGATCTCTTCGCCGAGCAGCTTGCCGGCGAGCACCGCAGTGACGAGCGGCTGCAGGCCGGCGATGAGCGCAGACAGTCCCGCCGGCAGTCCCTGGTGGATCGCCCAGAACACGCCGCCGAGATAGACCCCGTGCAGCAACATGCCGATCAGCACGGAATGCAGGGCCGCCCGTCGCGTAAGCCTGCGGGAGCCGAGCGCCAGCATCACCGCACCCAGGAGCAGGAACGCCAGCACGAAACGCACGGCCAGGAACGTAAATGGTTCAGCCCAGGGCATGGCGTAGCGCGCGCCGATGAAGCCGGTCGCCCAGAGCAGCACGAAGGTGGCCGGGATCAGCCGCTTTGGAGAGGATGTCATGGATACCCCGTGCGTGGCCGGACGCCGCGCCCGGAATGAAACTTACCCGGATCGCTCTAATGCCGAATATTAGGACAAGCAAAATGAAACGATTGATCCATAAATTCACCGGGCCTGATCTGACCACCCGATCCGGATGACGCTTGCCCGGGAGGGGGCCTGGGAGAACTGCACAGTCGGCCTCTGAAAGGACCGCGCATGCTGTGGAATCTCGATCCGGGCTGGCTGATGATGGCTGTCGCCTTCGTCGCCGTCATGGCCTTCTTTTTTGGCGCTGCACTCGACGCCATCATGAAGGACGATGGCTTTGGCCCGACCGGCAACATGGTGTTGTTCACCGCCGGCTTCTTCGGCGCGGTGCTTGTCGCCAACAGCTACGGCATCACATTGCGCGACCTGCAACTGGCGACCGCTTGGGGGCTTGGCGGCGCCTTCGCCTTCATCAGCGTGCTCGCGCTGATCAAGGCGGCAATCACCCGGATGCTACAACCCTAGCATCGCTTTGACCGTCCCAGGCGTCTCACCGGCCTCCCGCAAAGCGGCGAGGCCGGTGTCGCGTTGGCTCTTCGATAGCTTGCGTCCGTCGGGGCCGAGCACCAGCCGGTGGTGGAAATAGCCTGGCTGCGGCAGGCCAAGCGCCTGCTGCAGCAGGCGCTGCACCGAGGTCGCGAAGTAGAGGTCGAGACCGCGCACGACATGGCTCACGCCCTGTAGCGCGTCATCGATCACCACCGACAGGTGATAGCTTGTCGGAATCTCCCGCCGAGCGATGATCACGTCGCCCCATTGCAGCGGGTTGGCGGTTATTTCCGCCGAGCCATCCATTGCCTCGTTCGTCCACTCGCGCCAGTTCAGCTCGACCGGCAATCGCGCCAAAGCCGCTGCCGTATCGAGCCGCCAGGCGAATGGTGCCCCTGCATCGATCCGCCGCTGGCGCTCGCGCTTGGACATCTGCTTGTCAGCGCCGGGATAGACCGGCGCGCCGTCGGGGTCCCGCGGCCAAGCCTTGCCCTTCGCCTCATGCTCCATGATCGCGCCGCGGATATCGCCCCGGCTCATGAAGGCGGGATAGACGAGCTCGTCCTTCTTTAATCGCTCAAGCGCGGCTTCGTATTCGGCGAAATGGTCCGACTGGCGGCGCACCGGCTGCTCGTAAGTAATGCCGAGCCAGGCGAGGTCGCGGAAAATGCCGGCCTCAAATTCCGGCGTGCAGCGGGTCACGTCGATGTCCTCGATGCGCAGCAAAAGCCGTCCGCCAACGCTGGCCGCTATCTTCTCATTGGTCAGCGCCGACAGCGCGTGGCCAAGATGGAGTTCGCCATTGGGGCTGGGCGCGAAGCGAAAGACAGGAGCCGTCATGAGCGTTGCTGTGCCGGATTGAAGGTGTGCCTTGCCGATTGCTACGTTGCCCGCCGCAACCTAACAAGTGACGCATGCGCCGCATCTCCAATCTCGACGACGTCAATTTCGGCCTCGACGCGCTTTGCGCGATCGATCCGCGCCTGGAAGCAGTTCGCGGCATGGCCGGCGAGGTGCCGCTCAGGCTGACCGAACCAGGTTTCGCCAGCCTTGCATCGATCATCGTATCGCAGCAGGTGTCGACGGCGAGCGCGCGTGCGATCTTTGGCCGCCTGACGGCTCTCGTCGATCCGCTGACGCCGGAAGGACTGCTTGCATCAGGCGAGGACATGTTCCGCGAGGCCGGCCTGTCGCGGCCGAAGCAGCGCACGCTTCTGGCGGTGGCGCAGGCAGCGGCCGATGGTCTCGACCTCGACGGGCTCTGCCGGCTCGATGCCCAGGAAGCGATGTCGGCGATGATTGCCATTCCGGGTATCGGGCCGTGGACGGCGGAGGTCTATCTGCTGTTTGCCGCCGGCCACCCGGACATTTTTCCGGCCCGCGACGTGGCGCTGCAGAGTGCCGTCGGCCATGCCTTGGGCATCGATCCGCGCCCCGGCGAGAAGGCACTGATTCGGCTTGCCGAATCATGGGCACCGTGGCGAGGGGTCGCATCGCGACTGTTCTGGGCGTATTATCGCGAGACCCGTGGTCGCGATGGCGCGCCGCCGGCCGGAAATCCCGCATAAATCCGCAAAATCGCGGATTTTTGACGGGTTAATTGACCGACCAGACGCTTCACATTCCTGTCACCTCGGGCTTACAGTATTCGGGCCGTTAGGTTCGAGGACCAAGGAGGTACAGGAAGTGACGGTTGCCGTGTCTCCGGATGGGCTCCCAGCACTAGTGCTGAATGCGGATTATCGTCCGCTCAGCTACTACCCCTTGTCGTTGTGGTCCTGGCAGGACGCGATCAAGGCGGTGTTCCTCGACCGCGTCAACATCGTCGCCGAATATGAGCACGCCGTCTCGTCGCCGACCTTCTCGATGAAGCTGCCCAGCGTCGTCAGCCTCAAGCATTATGTGAAGCCGTCGCGCTATCCTGCCTTCACCCGCTTCAACGTATTCCTGCGCGACCGCTTCCAGTGCCAGTACTGCGGCACCCCCGAGGATCTGACCTTCGATCACGTTATCCCGCGCCACAGCGGCGGTGCGACGACGTGGGAAAACGTCGTTGCTGCTTGCTCGCCCTGCAATCTCCGGAAGGGCGGCATGATGCCGTCGCAGGCCAAGATGTGGCCGCTGCAGAAGCCGTTCCAGCCAACTGTGCACGACCTGCACAACAACGGCCGGCTGTTCCCGCCCAACCATCTGCACGAAAGTTGGATGGATTATCTCTACTGGGATGTTGAACTCGAGCCTTGATGAAGGCTGATCTCCCCCCTTGTGGGGGAGATGTCCGGCAGGACAGTGGGGGTGCGAAGGATCGCGACCCGACGATGTTACTTCCTGAAAGCCCCACGCAGCGCCACGACCGCCAAGAACGCGCTCGCGAGCACGTTCCAGCCGGCGAAGGACAGGCCGAGCACGCGCAGTGCGGCGTCCTCGCAGCGCGGCGGCACGACATTGTTGAGCACGTCGAGCAGGCCTTTGCCGCCGGTGTCTATCGTGCCGCTGACAGCGGCGCAATCCGTCGGGCCGGCCCACCAGCGCCATTCGACGCCGGCGTGATAGGCGCCGAGATAGAGCCCGTAGAGCATCAGCAATCCGCCCACGGCCAACAGCGCGCGGGTCATCCAGGCTGGCCAGTGCAGCGCCGACGACAGCGCGGCAAGCGCCATCAGCGGAACGCCCACATAATAGGGCGTGCGCTGCTCTAGGCAGAGCTTGCAGGGCAGATAGCCGCCGATGTGCTGGAAGCCGAGTGCCGTGCCGACGACGGCCGCCATGGCAATGGTGAGGAAGATTGCGGTCAGCGTCTGGCTGCGGCCGGTCGGGGAGGCGAGGGAGGTCATTTTTGGTGCCCAGCTGTCGTTACCGGCTTTTGCCGTTCAGTGGAGGTACTTGACGAGAAGATAGAGCAAAATGAGGGCAGCGGCGCCGAGGCCGGCCAGCAATCCGAGGCGCTTTTCGATGAATTCGCGAATCGGCTCGCCATAGGTGCGCAGCAGCCACGCCAGGAACAGGAACCGCGCGCCGCGCGCAATGATCGCCGAGACGATGAACCAGCCGAGCGGGAAACTGACAACGCCGGCGAGAATGGTGACCACCTTGATCGGCGGCAGATGCGACAACCCTGACGTCACCAGCATCAACAGGATGATGCCGGCGCCGGACGACACCTTGAGCGCTTCGAACTCGTCATACTTGCCGTAGAATTCGAGCACCGGCTTTGCCACCGCCTCGAAGGCGTAGTGGCCGATATACCAGCCGGCAATGCCGCCGAGCACCGAGGCCACGGTGGCGATGATCGCATAACGATAGGCCTTGTCGGGCCGCGACAGCGCCATCGGCAGGTAAAGCACGTCCGCCGGCACCAGGAAAACAGAGCTTTCGACGAAGGCGATGAAGGCCAGCCACCATTCGGCGGATTTCCTTGCCGCGAGCGACAAGGTCCAGTCGTAGAGTCGGCGAAGCATCTGGCCCCCTTGAGATGTGCGCTGCCTGTTTAGGAAGAATTGCTGTGGCGCACAATGCTTGGGGTCTTCACGAATGTGAAAGCCAGGGCAACCGTTACATTCTGTCGCGTGATCGCGTTCAAAGCATGCCGGCCCGGGTCATATCGCGGTTCGAGCGCGACGGGCAGGATGATCGGCGGCCTTGGCGGCCGCCGATCATATCGTCCATATCCTATGCCGCGCGGCCCGTCGTCGCGCGCGGCTCTGGCTGCAGCGCATCGAGCGCGAAGCTGCCCACGCCCACGGGAGCAAGTCCATCAACGGCCTCAATGATCTGGGCGGCGTCTTCGGTTGAGAACCCGCCATAGAGCTCGATCAGGCCAAAGCCGGCCTGTGCCAGGTCTGCCGCGACTTTCGCGGCGGTTGCTCCGTCGGGGACACGGACGAAATGTGTTTCCAGTGGCGGAAACGTAGTCACCAAACGGTCCTGATCCGGTTGGGCATCCCGCTTGAGGATGATGAACGCCGCCAGCGGTGGCTTGCCGTCGATGAAGGCCTGATTGTAGGCCGCAGCCGGCTGCAGCGACTCGATACCGAAGGTCACCGAGCTCACCTTGACGTCGGGGCCGACAACGGCCGAGACCTTGGGCCGCCACGCCGGCGAAATCCCGCCGCACAGCTCGATCAGCTTGGTTCCCTGCGCGGCGAGTTCATGCGCCACTGCCGGTGCCTGCATCGGATCGCCCAATGCAACGATGGTGATCTTGCCGTCCGGTGTCTCCAGCACGCTTCGGTCGATGGCCGGGTCGGCGCCGGGAGCTTCGTAGATGAGGGCCTTGTCGATACGCATGATTACGTCCTTGCATGTCTTCGATGGCGCCAAGTTGCGGTAGAACACTGATCTTGGTAATTGCTAAAGTTCTACAGCCACTGATCGAAAAAATCGAACTATGCTTGACAATCTGACGCTGGACCAGATGCGAACCTTTGTTGCCGTCGTTGAAGGCGGCAGCTTTCGTGCGGGTGCTGCGCGCCTGTCGCGGGTGCAGTCGGCGATCAGCCACGCCATCGGCAACCTCGAAGCCGAGCTCAAGGTGGCGCTGTTCACCCGCACCGGCCGCAAGCCCGAACTGACCGCCGAGGGGCAGGCGCTGCTCACGGATGCCAGGGCGATCCTGATCAAGGTCGACGCCATGCGCGCCCGGGCACGCGGGCTGGGGCAGGGGCTGGAACTGTCGCTTGCGATAGCTGTCGATCCGGTCATCCCTGCCGGCATCCTGGCCGGTGCGCTTTACGACCTCAGGGCCGAACACCCTTCGGTCGGCGTCGCGCTGAAGACCTTGCCGATGCGCGCGGCATTGCACGCACTCATCAACCGGCATTGCACGCTTGCTATCACCACCGACACGCAGCGCGACAGCCTCGTCGAAGTCGAATGCCTTGGCCCGGCTCAGCCCTTCGTCGCCGTCTGCGCGGCCCACCACCCGCTCGCGACGGCACCTGCCGCCGGCTGGTCGGCGGTCGAGCTGTCCGACCATCTCCAGATCGTCGTCAGCGATCCCTCGCCGATGAGCGAAGGGTTGGATTTCGGCGTGCTGTCACCGGGTACCTGGCGCGTCAGCGACCTCGCCAGCAAGCTGGCGCTGATCCGGGCAGGCGTCGGCTGGGGTAATCTCCCCAGGTGGATGGTCGATGACGATCTCGCCCGCGTCACCCTCGTGCGCGTTGCCGCAACTGCCCTTGGCGAGCAGTCCGAGACGGCGCTGACCGCCTACCTGCTCTGGCGTATCGACCAGCCGCCAGGCCCCGCCGCGCGCTATCTGCGCGAAAGGCTGCTCGCGCGGTTTGGTGGAGGTGGGTAGCGGCGTGGTCGGCGAACCCCGGAGCCGCCTGTTTGGCGAAGGTGACCAATTGCCGATCTCCAGAACCGCCTTCTCCAATCGAAAGTGGCGCCATTGCTTTGGTATTGCTCGCACTATCGGTTGATCTGAAACGGCTGACTGTCTTCCATAGCCTGTTTCAGCGCCGCCGCCGGCCGCTACCCTGCTTAATCGCAATTGTTTATTCGCAATCGCCTTCGCCACGGCAGCAGACGCTGTTCTGGCATGAAGTTGCGCAAAGGCGCCCCTGCCCAGTTGACGAAGGGCCGCCCGACCGTATAGTCCGCGACCATTCTGTCCGTTTAGGGCAGGCCCCTATGGCGGAATTGGTAGACGCGCTCGACTCAAAATCGAGTTCCGCAAGGAGTGCTGGTTCGATCCCGGCTAGGGGCACCATTTGCCTTCATGCGGTAGCGCCGAAGGCGGCCGCTTTCAGGATCAGCCCGTGCCTGCGGTGCCGGCGAACCAGATAAACATACCAGAAATAAATCGCCCGCGCGTTTGTCACAACATTAGGGCCTGGTATATGAATTTTGCCGTATAAAGGCATTTATCGTCTATTAACAGGCATCGAACATGCACGGAGAGCTTCGAGTCGCGATCGTCATCCACGCGTTCTATATGGATGCATTCGATGAAATCCTCGACCTCGCCCAAGCTCTCCCAGCACAATACAAGCTGTTCGTAACGACCGTTCCGGTTCATGAGGCCGTGGTGCGTGCGCGGCTCGATGGTGCCGGACGAGACTACAGCCTTGGGGTGTTCGAAAACCGGGGCCGTGACGTCCTGCCTTTCCTTCGTATGTTTCCAGCCGTTCGCTCTGAGGGTTTTGACCTCATCGTCAAGATCCACACCAAGAAGTCGCCGCATCTGAAGGATGGCGACGGCTGGCGGCGCATGCTGGTCTCGGCATTGCTGCAGCCTGAGAAGCTGCAGGGCCTGACTTCGGCCTTTGCTCAGGATCCTTGGCTGGGCGTTGTCGGCCCCGACGGGCATTTCCTTTCGCTCGCCCGCTATATGGGCGGAAACGAAACGCGCGTCATTGCCATCGCCCAGCGCCTTGGCCTGGGCCGGCCGCAGGTGCTCGATGCCGGCTACTGTGCCGGGACCATGTTCATGGCTCGCACCGAGATCATCACGCCGCTCGTTGATCTCGGCTTCACGGCCAAAGACTTCGAGGCGGAAGCCAACCAGGTCGACGGGACGATGGCGCATGCGTTTGAACGTTGCCTCAGCCTGGGTGCCGTCGCACTCAATCGCCGCATCGCTTCGAGTGCCGATCCTTTCGTGCATGCCCGCTTCAACGACAGCTATGCCTTTGCGAGACGGCCAAGCCGGCTGCACTTCTCTGCGCTATTGAACTCAAGCTTCAAGATGGCTCGCGACAGTGTCGGAAGCGCACTGCGGCGGATATTGTTCCGAGCCGGATGAATAGGTGGGCGGCGAGGTGAAGCCCACTTGCTATATGATGCCTTGTTCGAAGAGCCGCCGTCGCGTCGAGCGCAACTGATAGCCTGGGCCCTTCCTTTTCATGTCGCTCAGAATGTCGACGAGGTGACCTTCATGGCCCACGTCCACTAAATTGTGCTCGATTTCGTAGATGTCGAACTGCAGGCGATACAGCAGGTCGCGCTTCATCAGCGGGCAGTCGAGGTACTTTTTGTACAGGAACCCTGCCGTGTGTATTTGAGAGCGCATGGCAATGTGCTCGCAGATCTTCGACACCAGCCCGGTTTGGCTTTCTTCGTTGAAGCTTGAAGATGGAAGCCGTTGGCCCCGGCAGATGTAGATGTTTGTCAACTCGACTTTGTCGAGGGCGATCTTGGATAGGTGTTGTCGAATTCTGTTTGGGCTGTAGACCGAGGTGACCGATTTTGCGATCGGCAAGATTGTCTCGGAGAAAGCGACCTCTCCTTTTTTGATCGCCCAAAGGCGTGAATTGACCGGCAGATATTCTTTCCAGAAATTCCCAAACTCCGGACTTGCGATGATCCTGGGCCCAACGGAGAAGCAGAAGGACTGGATGTGGTATGTATACTCCCAGTTCTCGAATGAGCCTGCGACATCGGCCTTCGAATCCGCCAGTTCCCGGAAAAGCGGCGTAAGCCCGTTCTTGAAAAAGTACACGCTATCGTTGAGATAGAGCAGTCGCGTAGGCTCTGCATTTTCGAGCAGATAAAGCGTCGCGTCGCGGTATCCGCCGATGTCGAAGCCGGCATTGTTGCGAATGATGATCTTCGAACAACGTTGCCGGAGATCGAGCAGTCGTTCGGCGCTTAGCGCGTGATTCACGACCAGGATCACGTTGGCCTGCACTTCGTCCAATGATGCGAGCGCATTGTCGACGTACCATGGCGTTTCTTTGGGCTGCCAGATCAGGAATATGGCGTATACGCTACCCTGATAATGTCGCTCGCCCTGATGAAGCAGGTATGGTTCTTCCGTGCCGAAACGTCGATTGAACTTGGCCTTGAAGACTTCGACATCATGGTAGCGAAACTTGGCGATACGCTTCTTGAGGGACTGCAGAGGGCGTAGTTTTGGCATTTCGACCCCTGGATGATGCTGCGCTGGCCGCCGGATAATCGGCGCCAACGTGGAAGGCTATTTGAGACGTGACGATCTGGGCCGTTTCTTGACGTGAACCGCTTCCGATATTAGGCAGGCTTTCTGTTGGTTGGTAGGTCAACCCCGATCCAGCCACACGAAATCCCTCGCGGAGGAGCGGAGACGACCGTCCATGCTCGAACGGCGCGACACTTACGACGCCCTCTATCGCGATTTCCGCTGGCAGATTCCGGAAAAGTTCAACGTCGGCACCGCTGTTTCCGATCGCTGGGCAGCCATCGACCCGGACCGAACGGCGCTGCTCGACTACCGTATCGATGGCGCTGCGGAAAAACTTTCCTTCGGCGAGCTTTCGAGCCGGTCCAACGCTTTCGCCAATGCCATGCGCGCCAGGGGCGTACGCCGTGGCGACCGGGTGGCGCTGCTCTTGCCGCAGAGCTTCGAGACGGCGATCGCCCATGTCGCGATCTACAAGCTCGGTGCGATCGCCGTGCCACTGGCATTGTTGTTCGGCGTCGAGGCGCTCGAGTATCGGCTGCAGACGGCAGGCGTCAGGGCGATCGTCACCAATGAGGCCGGCTTCGCCAAGGTCAGCCAGGTCAGCGGCCGGCTGCCCGAGCTCGAAGCGATCGTCGTTGTCGGCGGCGGCGATGTAGATGATTTTCATCGCCTGCTTGCCGCGCATTCGCCCGACTTTTCAGCAGAGGACACCGGCCCCGACGATCCGGCGATGATGATCTTCACCTCCGGCACGACGGGCCCGCCCAAGGGCGCATTGCACGGCCACCGTGTGCTGCTCGGCCATCTGCCTGGCATCCAGATGGCGCAGGAGTTCATGCCGCAATCGGGCGACCTGTTGTGGACGCCCGCCGACTGGGCCTGGGCCGGCGGCCTGCTCAATCTGCTGCTGCCCGGGCTCTATTTCGGCCTGCCGGTGGTCGCCGCGCGCTTCGACAAGTTCGCGCCCGAGGCAGCTCTGCTGCTGATGGAAAAGATGGCGGTGCGCAACGCCTTCATCCCGCCGACGGCACTGCGCATGCTGAAGGTCGTGCCCGACATCGGCAAGCGCTTCCGACTCAGCCTGCGCAGCGTTGGCTCCGCTGGCGAGGCGCTCGGGCGCGAGACCTATGACTGGGCCGCCGCCGAACTCGGGCTTGTCGTCAATGAGTTCTACGGCCAGACCGAATGCAATGCCGTGCTCGCCTCCTGCGCCGGGCTCGGCATAAGCAAAGGCGGAGCCATCGGCAAGGCGGTTCCAGGCCATCGCGTTGCCATCATCGACGGCGACGGCCGCCGCGTGCCGCCGGGCGAGCCGGGCCAGATCGCCATTGCCCGGCCGAACCCGGTGATGTTCCTCGAATACTGGCAGAGCCCGGAGGCGACCGAGAAGAAGTTCATCGGCGAGTGGATGACGACGGGCGACCAGGGTATCGAGGACGACGACGGCTATGTCTCCTTCTTCGGCCGCGACGACGACGTCATCACTTCGGCCGGCTTCCGCATCGGCCCCGGCGAGATCGAGGACTGCCTGACCGGTCACCCGGCGGTGGCGCTCGCCGCTGCCGTCGGCAAGCCCGACGTGCTGCGCACCGAGATCGTCAAGGCCTATGTCGTGCTCAAGGATGGAGTGGTGGGCGACGCGGCACTCGCCGACGAGATAAAACTCTGGGTGCGCGAGCGGCTTTCGGCGCATGAATATCCGCGCGAAGTCGAGTTTGTCGATTCCATGCCGCTGACCACCACCGGCAAGGTCATCCGCCGCATTTTTCGCGACAGGGCGAAGCGCGAGGCGAAGACGACCTGAGGCAGGATCCCGAAAGCCTTAGCGCTTCTTGAGTAGGCTGCGCACGCGGTCGCGCAGCTTGACGGCGAGCTTGCGGGTCTCGCGGTAGAGATGCAGCTGCGATGCCGCCTGCCGGGTGACGCGGTCCGCGTCCGGCGTCAGCCCGACGACGAAGGTGCCCATCGGCTTGCGCTCGCTCCACATCTTGCCGACCAGCGGGTGGTCGGGCACGGCGCAGCTGTCGGTCATCATGATGTTGGGGTCGTCGAGATGATGGCCGGTCACCGCCATCATCAAAAGCGCGCCCGGCGAAAAGGCCGACAGCGTCTCGTCATAGGCGGTCTTCCAAGTGTAGGCGACGCCGGCCTCGACGAACACCACGAGGCTGGCGATCGTGCGGCCGTCGAGCGTCAGCGAATGGATGCGGCACATGTCCTGCTCGGACATGCGATGCACCGCCTCGCGGGCGAAGGCGGCGCGGTAGCGGTCGATCGCCATGGCGGTGCGCTGGCGTCCCTTCCAGCCGGAGGCCTCCAGCGTCAGGAACTGCTCGATGGCGTGGCGCACGTCCTCCTGGGTGCGGGCGACCGTGTGCTCGACGACACCTTGGTCTGCGAGTCGGCGGCCCAGCCGGCGGAATTCCTTGTAATGGCGGCTGCCAAGCGCTTCCTTGAGATAGTCCTCGCCCTCGGCGTTGCTTTCGATGAAGGGCCGTTCGAACTGGCCGGTCACGACGAGCGGCAGGTTGCGCGATTCGGCAGTCGCACTCAGCATCCGCGCCACCGCACCGTCGAGGCGCATGTCGGGCATGACGAACACCTTCGGCAGCTTGAGGTGCGGCCGGGCCAGCATGGCAAAGAAGTCGGCGATCACGCCTTCGGGGTCGTCGCGGTCGAGCAGCGGCGTGCCGAGCGGGCCAAACGGGCTCGACCACGTCCGCATCACAGGCACGCCCAGCGGCACCGCCGGCTTTTCGACCGAATAGGGCACCAGCAGCCGCAGCCGGCTGCGAAATTCGGTGCCGTCGCGGATCACGGCAAGGCGCACCTCGCGATCCTCGAGCCGCGGCATGGCGGGTGCCAGGAAGCGCGGGTTGAAGAAGACGTTGGGCTCGATGGTGCGGGCGCAGAGATGGTCGAGCTCCTCGACCAGGTCGAAGCCGGCCGAGGCCGGATAGATCGCCAGCCTGCGCAGCGGCCTTTCGGCCGATGTCAGTTCGAGATGGGCGAGGTCGGCGGCGTCGGCCGGCACGCCGGCAATGCCGGCGATCAGCGAGCCCGCCGGGCCGCCACTTGTTTCCTCGAGAAGCGGTATGGCTGCCATTAGGCGTTCTCTACCGTGCGTTTCGTGGGAATGAACAGGACCATGATGATGCCGAGTTTGCGCCAGACGGTGAAGGAGAGGGCTGTTGCCTCGAAGATCATCGCCGCCGATGTGGCGATCGCAGCACCCCACAGGCCAAGCGTCGGGATCAGCAGCACGTTGAGGCCGATGTTAAGCGCCAACGTTGCGGCATAGACCATGGCGCAGACATTCTGGTGGCCGCTCATCGTCAAGAGGCTCTCGCACGGGCCGACCGCCGAGCGCGCGACGACGGCCGAAACCAGCAGGAACAGCAGTGGGTAGCCATCGCTGAAGCCGGGGCCGAACATGGCGAGCAGCGGCTCGCCGAGCAGCAGAACCACCACGCCCATCGCCAGTGACGGCCAGAATGTCCATGACACTGTCTCGCGGGCAAAGTCGTCGAGCTTTTCGGTGTCGCCATGGGCGATCCGCGCATAGCGCTGGGCGACGCCCGCCTTGACGGCGAAGTAGACGAAATGCACCAGCGCCAGCGTCTTCACGGTGGCGAAGTACACGGCCACCTTGTCCGGTTCCATATAGGCGCCGACCATCAGCACGTCGGCGTTGGTCAGCAGGAAGAAGAAGCTCTCGACCAGAAAGATCGGCAGCGAAATCTTGAGCCAGTAGCCGAGCCGGTAGTTGCGCGGGCCAGCGGGGATGCGCCTGTCGGCGCGCGAGGTGATGCGGAAGACCTGGCTGAGCGTCGTCACATAGGTGGCGAGGATGGAGGCGATGACGGCCGTTTCAGCCGTCGGTGCAAAGCCGGTGCCAACTGCTCCCGCCATGAACACCAGGATTAGCACCGGCCGGGTGATGTAGGTCGGCACCAGTGCGGCAAAGGCCCTGGAATTGGCCCGGGCGACGCCTTGCAGCACGTCTGACAGCGCCAGCATCGGCAGGCAGATCATGCCGAGGGTGAACGGCACGACGTAGTAGCTTTCGATACGGTCGGAGAATAGCCAGACACCGGCCATTCCCAGTGCCGCGATGGCGGTCGAGGCGATGATCACGAACAGGCGGCTCGCCACCAGAACACCCCGCAGATCGTCCAGCATGCCCTTTTCGCGGTATTCCGAAATGAAGCGGATGATCGAGGTGTGGAAGCCGAAGCAGGACAGCGAGCCGACGATGATCATCGCCACCCACACCAGGACGAAGATGCCGTATTCGAAGCTACCCATCCAACGCGCCAGCAGCACCTGGCTGACGAAGGCGATGGCTGCACTGACGATGCGCACGGCAAAGGCAAACAGCGACATGCGGCCGGCTTCGCCGCGCTCGTCGCTGCTGAACACCACCGCGTCGACGCGGTGCAACAGCGGCATGATGCGCGAGGCGATCTGCCCCGGCAGCCACCGTTCGGCCGTCATCGCTGCGGAAAAACGCAACTCGATACACTCCATCTTCCGCGATTTCGCTCACAGCATGTAGCGGATAGCGATTAAGAAACGGTTGGGTGGACAAGACAACCGGCGGGGATGGGCGGTGTGATCTCCGAAGACGAGCGCAAATCGATGCTGCGGGCCCATTCGATCGGTCCGAAGATGATCCACTATCTCGAGGACATCGGCATTGAGCGGTTGGCCGACCTCGAGGGCGCCGATCCGCACCAGATCGCCATGCGCATCGACATGTTAGTCGGGCGCAAGCACATGAACAGCCTGGGCGTTGCGGCGCTTCGCAACCTCATCGAGCTTGCGAACACCAAGGCTTGATCGGGCAGGCCAGCGCGCGGGGTTGACTGGCTGGCTCGTCGGAGCCATTTAGGCCGCGCGGGCAGTTCACCCAACGCACTGCGCCGCATGAACCCAAGGAAACAACCATGAACAGCGACAGTCATAGTCGATCGACCAAGCCGTCGACGCCGACCGAAGGGACTGATCGCGGTTGATCGCTCTCCCTGGGTCGCCGCCGATGGCTATCGGCGCGACTGAAGGGGTGCGACATGAGCTACACCACCATCATCGAAGAGCTGCGCGACGACGCAGCCATCCGCGACAATGCGGCAATCGCTTCGCGTCTTGCGGAAGAAACTGCACCCGACATCGTCGAGGTGCTCAACACTTGCGACATCGAGCAGACGGCGCAACTCTTTGAGTTGATGCCGGTGGAGCGAGCCGTCGAAGTGCTCGACCAGCCTGCCTTCGACCACGCGGCCGAGTTGCTTGCGCTTCTGCCGCAGCACACGGCTGCGCGCCTCCTGTCGGGCATGTCGGCCGACCGTGCCGCCCATGCGCTTCGGGAAATCGATCCCGATGTGCGGGCCGGTTTGCTGGCTGGCATCGACGGCGAAACACGCACGGCGCTGGAGAGGCTGCTGGCCTATCCGGAAGACTGCGTCGGCGCCATGATGACCACGGAGTTCGTCTCGGTGCCGTCCAACTGGACGGTGTCGGAGGTGCTTCGCCATGTGCGGGCTGTCGAGAGCACGCGGGAAACCGTCTATGCGGTGTTCGTCGTCGATCCGTCGCGGCAAACCCTGGTGCATGCCGTGCCGCTGCGGCGCGTCATAGCTGCCGATCCGAGGGCCGGAATCCTGTCGGCCGTGCCGAAGCGCCGGCTGATCAAGACGACGGCGCTGGCGCCGCGCGACGAGGCCGTGCGCCTGATCGCCAAATACGACCTGCTTGCCGTGCCGGTTGTCGATGCCAGGAACCACCTCATCGGCATCGTCACTGTCGACGACGTCATCGACACCATGGTCAAGCGCGACACCGAACAGGTTCATCGCATGGGCGGCATGGAGGCGCTCAACGAGCACTACATGGACATCGGCTTCTTCCGGATGATCCGCAAGCGGGCCGGCTGGCTGAGCGTGCTGTTCCTGTCGGAAATGCTGACGGCCTCGGCCATGCAGAGTTTCGAGGGCGAGCTCGAAAAGGCGATCGTGCTGACGCTGTTCATTCCGCTGATCATGAGCTCGGGCGGCAATTCCGGCAGCCAGGCAAGCTCGCTGCTGATCCGGGCACTGGCGCTCCACGAGGTGCGACTGGGCGACTGGTGGAAGGTGGCGCTGCGCGAGTTGCCGGCCGGCCTCACGCTGGGCTCGATCCTCGGCGTCATCGGCATGGTCCGCATAGTCACCTGGCAGCTGCTCGGCTTCTACGACTACGGCCCGCACTGGCAGCTGGTGGCGCTGACCATCGGCGCCACGCTGGTTGGTATCGTGACCTTCGGCTCGATGACCGGCTCGATGCTGCCATTCGTCCTGAAGCGGCTGGGGTTTGACCCTGCCACCGCCTCGGCGCCGTTCGTTGCGACGCTTGTCGATGTCACCGGCCTGGTGATCTATTTCAGCATCGCGCTGGTGATCCTCCACGGCACGCTGCTGTAGCCTAAAGCACAAACGAAAACGGCGGCCCATCGGGGCGCCTTTTTTTGATCAATCCTGCCTATCAGGCGAAGGTGCCGTGGCAGTGCTTGTACTTCTTGCCCGAGCCGCAGGGGCAGGCTTCGTTGCGGCCGACGCGGCCCCAGGTCGACTGGTCGTTGGGGTTGCGGTCTTCGGCGGCGACAACGCGGCTGTCTTCGAGCACGGCAACGGAGCCTTCGCCGAAATCGTCCTCGCCGGTCGTGCCGTCGATGTGGTGGCCGTGCATTTCGGGTGCTTCAGGCGGCGGCGCGTCGGCAGCCTGGCGCACCAACTCGACGCGCATCAGCTGCGCGGTCACTGCCTGACGCAAATTGCCGAGCATCGCCTGGAACAGCTCGAAGGCCTCGCCCTTGTATTCGTTCAGCGGGTCGCGCTGGGCGTAGCCGCGGAAGCCGACGACGGAACGCAGATGGTCCAGATTGACCAGGTGCTCGCGCCACAGGTGATCGATGGTCTGCAGCACCACGGAGCGCTCGACATAGGTCATCACCTCGGGGCCGAAGCGCTCGGCGCGGTCGGCCGCTGCCTTGTCGGCTTCGGCTGTGATGCGGTCGCGTACTTCCTCTTCGGCGATGCCTTCTTCCTTGGCCCACTCTTCGACCGGCAGGTCGAGGTTGAGCGACTGGATCACGCCTTCCTTGAGGCCGTTGACGTCCCACTGCTCGGCATAGGCGTTTTCGGGAATGTGCTTGGCGACGAGATCCTCGATCACGTCATGGCGCATCTCGGCGACGCGGTCGGTCAGGCTGGTCGCGTCCATCAGCTCGATGCGCTGCTCGAACACCACCTTGCGCTGGTCGTTCGACACGTCGTCATATTTGAGCAGGTTCTTGCGGATGTCGAAGTTGCGCGCCTCGACCTTCTTCTGCGCCTTTTCCAGCGCCTTGTTGATCCAGGGGTGGACGATGGCCTCGTCTTCCTTGAGGCCGAGCTTGGTCAGCATGCCGTCCATGCGCTCGGAACCGAAGATGCGCATCAAATCGTCCTGCAGCGACAGGAAGAACTTCGAGCGACCCGGATCGCCCTGGCGGCCGGAGCGGCCACGCAGCTGGTTGTCGATGCGGCGGCTTTCATGGCGTTCGGTGGCCAGCACGTAGAGACCGCCGGCGGCCAGCGCCTTTTCCTTGAGACGGGCGACGTCCTCGCGGATCGCCTTTTCCTTGGCGTCGCGCTCGGCACCGGCCGGCATGTCGCCCAATTCCTCGGCAATGCGCATGTCGGCGTTGCCGCCGAGCTGGATGTCGGTGCCGCGGCCGGCCATGTTGGTGGCAATCGTGATCGAACCTGGCTTGCCGGCTTGGGCGACGATCGAGGCTTCACGCTCGTGGTGGCGGGCGTTGAGGACCTCGAAGTCCTTGAAGCCGTCCTTGCGCAGGCGCTCGGCCAGTTGCTCCGACTTCTCGATCGAGGTTGTGCCGACCAGCGTCGGCTGGCCCTTGGCGTTGGCTTCCTTGATCTCGCGGACGATCGCCTTGTATTTTTCCTCGACCGTCCGGTAGACCTCGTCGTCCTCGTCGATACGGCTGACGGGCAGGTTGGTCGGAACCTCGGTGACGTCGAGATTGTAGATGTTGCCGAACTCTTCGGCTTCCGTCAGCGCCGTACCGGTCATGCCGGCGAGCTTTTCGTACATGCGGAAGTAGTTCTGGAAGGTAACCGAGGCCAGTGTCTGGTTTTCCGGCTGGATCGCTACGTGTTCCTTGGCTTCCAGCGCCTGGTGCAGGCCTTCCGAGAAGCGGCGGCCTGGCATCATGCGGCCGGTGAACTCGTCGATGATGACGATTTCGTTGTCCTTGACGATGTAGTCCTTGTCCTTCTGGAACAAGCGATGCGCTTTGAGCGCATTGTTGACGTGGTGGACCATGGCCACGTTTTCGACGTCGTAGAGCGACTCGCCCTTGAGCAGGTCTGCCTCGCGCAGCAGGTTCTCCATCTTCTCGGTGCCTTCTTCGGTGAAGATGGCGGTCTTCTGCTTCTCGTCGACTTCATAGTCGGACGGAACCATCTGCTGCATGAAGGCATCGACGGTGTTGTACATTTCCGAACGGTCCTCGAGCGGACCGGAAATGATCAGCGGCGTGCGGGCCTCGTCGACCAGGATCGAGTCGACTTCGTCGACGATC
The DNA here is from genome assembly GCF_964252895.1 of Aminobacter sp. LjRoot7. Taxonomy (NCBI): domain Bacteria; kingdom Pseudomonadati; phylum Pseudomonadota; class Alphaproteobacteria; order Hyphomicrobiales; family Phyllobacteriaceae; genus Aminobacter; species Aminobacter sp. LjRoot7. The sequence continues at coordinate 36,033 of NZ_CAXUPX020000013.1, read as the reverse complement.
GCGAAGAAGTGACCGCGCTGCACCATCTGGGCGCGCTCGTACTTCATGTTGTCGCGCAGATAGTCGAAGCCGAGTTCGTTGTTGGTGGCGTAGGTGATGTCGCAGGCATAGGCCGCGCGGCGCTCTTCGTCGGATAGGCCGTGCACGATGATGCCGACCGACAGGCCGAGGAACCTGTAGAGACGGCCCATCCATTCGGCGTCGCGGCGGGCCAGATAGTCGTTGACGGTAACGACATGCACGCCCTTGCCGGTCAGGGCATTGAGGTAGACCGGCAGGGTGGCGACCAGCGTCTTGCCTTCGCCTGTGCGCATCTCGGCGATGCCGCGGCCGTGCAACACCATGCCGCCGATCATCTGGACGTCGAAGGGACGCATGCCAAGCGCGCGCTTGGCGCCTTCGCGCACCGTGGCGAAGGCCGGGACCAGAAGGTCGTCGAGCGAGGCGCCGTTGGCGATGTCCTGGCGGAACTGCTCGGTCCGCGCCCGAAGCTGGTCGTCGGTCAGCGCCTGCAGTTCATTTTCCATTGCAGTGATCGCTTCCACCCGGGGCCGGGTCGACTTGACACGGCGGTCGTTGGAGGAACCGAAAATCTTACGGGCGAGACCGCCGAGACTGACCATCAAGTGGTCCTTTCAATTCGAATGAAGCCGACTGTCCGCCGGCCGAACCTGCCGAGGAACATAGGGTGGCAGACTCAACACGAAAAGCGCCCGGAAAAACCCTTCTGGACGCGAAGACGATGGACAGATAAGAGGGGGCACAACTTATGTCAACGTTGCAGCGAGCCTGCCGGAGACGCCAAATTCCGCCACATTCAGGTTGATTTGGAAGTGCGGTCATCACCCCACCGGAGAGTTTAGATGTCTTTTTCGTTCCGTAGCGCCTCGCTTGCCCGCGTCGGGCTTGCCGCTGGGCTTGTGGCGCTGTCGTCGCTGCCGTTGGTTGCACAGGAAACAGCGCCTGCACCCCAGGCCGCTGCCCCTGCAGCCGCTGCCGTCGATCCGAACGCGATCGTGGCGACGATCAATGGCGAGAACGTCACCGAAGCCGATATCACCTTGGCCGAGCAGGACCTTGGTCAGCAGTTCGGCAACCTGCCGCCGGAGCAGCGCCGCGCCGCCGCCCTGTCGTCGATCATTGAGATCCGCCTGATGGCCGCCCAGGCCGTCGAGAAGGGCCTCGACAAGGACGCCGACTTCCAGCGTCGCGTCGCTTTCCTCGATCAGCGCGCCCTGCATGGCGAACTGGTGGAAAAGGAAGTCGCCGGCAAGATCACCGACGACGAGATCCGCGCCCGCTACGACAAGGAAATCGCGGCCCAGAAGCCGGTCAACGAGGTCCACGCCCGCCACATCCTGGTCAAGACCAAGGAAGAGGCTGACGCGATCATCAAGAAGCTCGAAGGCGGCGAAGACTTCCAGAAGCTCGCCAACGAAAACACCACCGACCCGTCCGGCAAGACCTCGGGTGGCGATCTCGGCTTCTTCGGTCCCGGCCAGATGGTGCCGGAATTCGAGAAGGCGGCACTCGCCCTTGAAGTCGGCGCCTATTCCAAGGAGCCGGTGCAGACGCAGTTCGGCTGGCACATCATCAAGGTCGAGGACAAGCGTGCCCAGCAGCCTCCGGCATTCGAGACCGTCAAGGACCAGGTCCGTTCGCTGCTGATCCGCGAGAAGTACATCGAGCTGGTCAAGCAGGTTCGCACCGCCGGCAAGGTCGAGATCACCGATCCGGCCCTGAAGAAGGCCATCGACGCCATCGACGCCTCGAAGTAATTTCCTCACCACAGACAATTCAAAGGGCGGTGCCAATGGTGCCGCCCTTTTTGTTTGCGTGCGCCATTTCGCCGCCGGCGGCGGTCAACGGTAGCGGGTCGAGGCCTTGAATGCGGCCGGGTCGCCAGCTGCCAGCGCGCCGACGAACTCCGGCACGCGGACCGCCAGCATCATCAGCCACAGCAGCGGCCAGTCGGCTGCGTAGCAGAACTGGTCGCCCACCGCATCGATGGTCCGCCGGTTTTCCCGGAACGATGCCATCACCGCGCTGACTGCCAGCCCCATCCGCGAGCGATCGCTGCGTTTGCGCAGCTTCATCAGCGCGAACTGGTATCCTTTGTTACGCCGCACGTCCCAGATGAATCCGAGGCCTTCATAGGCGTGGATGGAGACCGCGCGCGGGTCCACCGCCAATGCAACTTCATCCTCGTTCATCGCATCTTGCCTTATGTGGGCGCTGACGAACGGTCCTTGTCCGGGCTCAAAGCGATAGCGTTCGAGCAGCGCACGGCGATAGATCGCGCCGTTGCTGGAGACGTGGATCACCTTGCCATGACGGTCGCGGCACTCGATGAAGCCGCGGTCGAGCAGCGACATCACCCGTTTCATCATGCTGCCGTTGCCATAGGAGGTGCGCCCGGAGACCGCCGCTACGGCGGGGTTCTCGTCGAGGGCCTTGTGCAGGGTGGCCATCCAGCCTGGCTGCGGCAGGCAGTCGGCCTCGACGACCGCGATCAGTGGGTGGTGGCAGTAGGGCAGGGCGGCATCCTTGAGCTGGGAGGATTCGTCGCTGTCGTGGGTGACGATGACGACCGATGGCTCGCCCGCATCCACGCCGTACGAAAAAGTGCTTCCCGCCGGCAGCATGACGATGATTTCGGCCGGCACGCCCGCCCGGTCGTGCAGATAGGCCTGCAGCGACTGGCGCAGCTCGCCATCGCCGTCATCCGAGAGATAGTCGGATACCACGATCAGGCTTATCGGCAGTACCGGCGGCCTGATGTGATCCATGTTCTGCTACCTCCTGACGGCGATGCCGTGGACGATATGCCTGATAGCTTGCCTCAGGATAGCCTCGTCCTCGTCGAGCCGTCCGGTCAAGAGATGCACCCAGGCGTAGGACGAGACCATGTCGGCGACCTGGGTGGCGTCGACATCGGCAGCCACTTCGCCGCGTGCCTTGGCCCGTTCGATCAGCTTGCCGGTATGGGCGCGGCGGCCGGCGGAATAGGTGGCCAGCGCCTCGGCGGCGGCGGGGTCCTGCTGGGCTTCGGCCACGAGCGAACGGAAGATGTTGCCGGCCGGCGTTTCGCGCCACTGCGCAAACAGGCTTTTTGCGAAGATGAACAGGTCTTCCTCGACGTTGCCGGTGTCGGAATAGGCGATGTCGCGCTTCTGGCGCTGGTAGACCTCGAGCAGCAGGGCCGTCTTGCTCGGCCACCAGCGGTAGATCGTCGGCTTGCCGGCGCGGGCCCGCCGCGCCACCGCTTCGATCGAGAAACCGGAATAGCCGTTTTCGATCAGCACGGCTTCGGCCGCCTCGAGGATGGCTTCCGCACTTTCCAGGCTGCGTTTGGCGCCGATCGATTTGCGCGCGGTGTCGGCTTCAGTGCTCATTCCGAACTCCATTGTCGAATTATCTCTACACCACCTCTTGACGAAACGAAACGGTCCGTTTTATATAACGAAACGTTTCGTTCCGATGGAGTTGAAGATGACTGGTTCCCAAACCCGCTTTTCCCGCCCGCGTTTCGCCCTGATGGTCCTGCTCGGCGTCTACCCGCTGATCACCGCACTTCTCTACGTCATCATGCCGCTGACCGAGGGCTGGACGATCTGGCAGCGCACGCTGCTAATTGCACCGCTGATGGTGTCGGCAATGATCTGGGGCCTGATCCCCACGGTTCAGCGTGTCTTCCGCGGTTTCCTCAATCCGGTCGTCGGCTGAGGCTGGCCCACATCTTCGTGAGGTGAAAACGCCTTGCGAAGCCTCGCGCTATCGGGCAAACGGTGCCAACTTCAACCGTTTCCCGAGCCCGCAGAGGTTCCTTCATGTCGACTGCCGTTTCCCCTCTCGCACCGAAAAAGTACCCCAAGATGCCCGCCATCGAGGGCGTTCGCATCGCCACCGCCGAAGCGGGGATCAAGTACAAGGGCCGCACCGACGTGCTGGCCATGGTGTTCGACGAGGGAACGACAGCTGCCGGCGTATTCACCCGCTCAAAATGCCCGTCGGCCCCGGTCGATTTCTGCCGCCAGAACCTTTCCGGCGGCAAGGCACGCATCCTGATCGTCAATTCCGGCAACGCCAATGCCTTCACCGGCAAGAAGGGCCGCGAGACGACCTCGCTGACCGGCCAGGCCGCCGCCAAGGCCGCCGGCTGCACGCCGGGTGATGTTTTCCTGGCCTCCACCGGTGTCATCGGCGAACCGCTCGACGCCGGCAAGTTCAGCCACCTGCTGTCCGGCATGGTCAAGGACGCCAGGCCCGACCAGTGGACCGAAGCCGCCAAGGCGATCATGACCACCGACACCTATCCCAAGGTGGTCACCGCGACCGTCAAGCTCGGCGACACCGACGTCACGATAAACGGTATCGCCAAGGGCGCCGGCATGATCGCGCCCGACATGGCGACGATGCTGTCCTTCGTTGCCACCGACGCGCCGATTTCAGCTGATGTGCTGCAGGACATGCTGTCGCGCGGCACCGCCAAGACCTTCAACGCCGTCACCGTGGACAGCGACACCTCGACCTCCGACACGCTGATGCTGTTTGCCACCGGCGCTGCCGCCAAGCGCGGTGCGCCTGCCATTTCCGATTCCAAGGATGCGCGCCTCGGTGCCTTCCGCCGCGCGTTGAACAAGATGCTGAAGACGCTCGCGCTCCAGGTCGTGCGCGACGGCGAAGGCGCGCGCAAGCAGGTCGAAGTCACAGTCACTGGTGCCAAGTCGGCGCGCTCGGCCAAGCGCATCGCGCTGTCGATTGCCAATTCGCCGCTGGTCAAGACCGCCGTTGCCGGCGAGGACGCCAATTGGGGCCGCGTCGTCATGGCCGTCGGCAAGGCCGGCGAGCCGGCCGACCGCGATCTGCTGTCGATCTGGTTCGGCGACAACCGCCTCGCCCACAATGGCGAACGCGATCCGGGCTATTCGGAAGCGGCGACCTCGGCCTATATGAAGGGCGACAACATCGCCATCCGCGCCGACATCGGCCTTGGCCGTGGCAAGGCGACGGTGTGGACCTGCGACCTGACTAAGGAATACGTCGCCATCAACGGCGACTACCGGAGCTGATAGCTGACGTGAACCAGAACCGCCCGTCGCACGAACTCGCGATCGTCCGCCGCTACGAGGCGGCGGGTTTTCGCGCCTGGCCGGCGGCGGCCGTGCATTATGACGGCACCTGGCTGGTTCGCCTGACCGCGGGTCACCCTGCCAAGCGGCTCAATTCGGTCAATCCGCTCGACCCCGCCGACATCCGCAACATTCCCGACCGCATCGCCCGCGCCAGCCGCCGCTTCGAGGCCTATGGCCGGCCGCTGACCTTCCGCATGTCGCCCTTGTCGGGCCCGGCCATTGCCGCCCATCTCGACCGTGAGGGTTGGAGCACGTTCTCTGAATCGATGGTGATGCGGCTGTCGCTCGACGATACCGTCGTCGAGCAGGCCATGGACCAGATCCCGCTCAAGGACATCGGCCGCTTCGTCAGCGCCTCGATGGCGGTGCACGGGCTCGACCCGTCGCTGCGGCCCGGCCTGTCTGAGATCATTGGCGCGATCCAGCCGGAAGCCGGCATGTTCGTGCTCGAACAGGACGAGCAGCCGGTGACGGCGGCGATCTGCGTCCACGACACCGACCTTGCCGGCCTGTTCGAGATCGCCACCACCGAAGCCGAGCGCGGCAAGGGTTTCGGCCGCAGGCTGATCCTGTCGGCGCTGAAATGGGCCCGACTGCGCGGTGCGCGCCAGGCCTGGCTGCAGGTCGAGGCTGACAATGCGGGCGCCATCCGCCTGTACAAGAAGATGGGCTTCAAGGAAGTCTATCGTTACCACTACCGCCGCCCGCCGGAGGCCTGACTTGACCCAACAGGGAAAACGCCTGCTGCTGGTGGCCGCCTGCGCGCTCGTCGATACCGACGGCCGCGTGCTTCTGGCCCAGCGCCCCGAAGGCAAGTCGCTTGCCGGCCTGTGGGAGTTCCCCGGCGGCAAGGTCGAGCAGGGCGAAACGCCCGAGGAAACCCTCATCCGCGAGTTGCGCGAGGAGATCGGCATCGAGACCAAGACGGCGTGCCTTGCGCCGTTGACCTTCGCCAGCCACACCTATGACGACTTCCACCTCTTGATGCCGCTCTATGTCTGCCGCCGCTTCTGGGGCATTCCGGAGCCGAAGGAAGGCCAGGTACTGAAGTGGGTGCGGCCCAAGCAGATGCGCGACTATCCCATGCCGCCTGCCGACGAGCCGCTGATCCCGTTCCTTATCGACCTGCTCTGAGGCCACCTGTCCGGCAGCGTTAAGCCAAAGTTCATGCAATCGTGAAAAATTGAATGGCCGCCGCCTGTCTCGGCTGCGCATCGACACGGCTTTTCGCGAGGGACGTTGCCAATGCAAGCTGACAACGAGTGGGATTTGATCCGCCCCGAGCGATCGTCCTCGGCTGCCAGGGCGCGGGCCGGTATCCTGCGCGTCGCGCTGCTGTTCGGCTTCATCGCGATCGCGCTGACGCTGTTTGCCACGCCCTTCCTCGAAGACAAGACCCGTCCGCTGCTCAACCAGGTTCGGTTCGACGGTCTCGATTACACCGCTACCGGCTCGGTCAACCGCAATACCAGCTATACGCTGCGCCGCAGCGTGCTCCAGGACACGCCGCAATCGGTTTGCGTCATCAAGGACAACGGCCAGCGCAGCGGCCAGTGCTGATGATGCCGGCTTCCGGCTTCACTGCCCGTTAAGCCTTCGCTGTTAACCTTTCTTAAGATGTCGGCCTTATGGTCTCACGCAAGAATGACGGGTGGACGCGACCGATGATCAGGCGATTTCTCAGGGACGAAAGCGGCGCCACAGCGATCGAATACAGCCTGATCGCGACGCTGATCGCGATGGCAATCATCGGCAGCGTAGGACAGTTCGGTACGGCACTTCAGGCCTATTGGGAAAACATCGGCACCAAGGTAGCCACGCCCTGAAGCCCAGAGCCTAGCTCTTCCCTTCATCCCCCAGCACTTTTGCCAGCGACACCTGCGCTGAACCCGGCTTGAGCGGCTTCTGCTGCGACGGATCGGGCGCCCAGCCTGACAGCCAGACGAACGAAAAGGTCGCCCGCACCCGCCCGTCCGGGTCGGAGAAGCGCTCGGCGTAGATCTCGGCCGCGCGCTGGAACAGCTTGCGTGTCGCCGGTTTCCGCGACCGGTCGGCGAGGGCACTTGTGACGCCCATCGCACGCAGGTCCTGCATCAGCCCGAACATCGTGTCGTAGCGTACCGTCACCGTCTCGACATCGGCGACCGGCAGGGCAAATCCCGCCCGCTGCAGCAGCCCGCCGGCATCGCGTACGTCGGTGAAGGGGATGACGCGCGGGCTTGCCCCGCCTGAAATCTCCGTCTCCGCAGCAAGTAGGCTTTCGCGCAGTTCGACCAGCGTGCCTGCGCCCGCCAATACCCCGAGGAACAGCCCGTCCGGCTTCAGGGCCCGGCGGATCTGGATCAGCTGGCCGGGAATGTCGTTGGCCTCCTGCAGCGCCAGCAGCGACACGGCGAGGTCGACACTCGCCGGCTCCAGCGCAATGGTCTCGGGATCGGAGACGATGCCCGGCCCGCCGCCGAGGAAGGTCGCATTGGCCTCGACGCGCACAAGTTCCGTGACCTTGCCGCTGGCTGCCAGCACCGCGGTTGCCGCCGGGCTGACCGAGAAGATCGCAGCACCGCGCTCGAAGGTCCGCTCGACCGTCGACAGCCTTTCGCCGAGATCTTCAGCGGCGCGGGCCATCAGGAAATCAGCGCCGGCTGTGCCTTGCGCCAGGGCACGGCGCCGGTGCGCGATCACGAGGCTGGCGTCGAAAATGGCTTGCACGTCGAGATGTCCTTGTTTGCCGGGTTTCTGCTATGATCGCCCGACCCTAACCTGTCGTGGCCGATCCGATGCCGGAGATCAAGAGCCTCGCCATTGCCGCGGCTTCATGGCCGGCGCGGATGCTGTTTCCGCCGGTATGCGCAGGCTGCCGTCGCCAGGTCACGCAGCCCGGCGCCTTGTGCGGTGCCTGCTGGCCGAAACTGCGCTTTCTCGAAAAGCCGTGGTGCGAGGTGATGGGCACTCCGCTTAGCCATGATTTCGGCGCTGGCTTCCTGTCCGCCGAAGCGATCGCCAACCCGCCGCCCTTCGCCCGTGCCCGCGCTGCAGTCGCCTACACCGGCATCGCCCGGCGCATGGTCCAGGGCCTCAAGTTCCACGATCGCACCGACCTAGCGCCCTGGATGGCGCGCTGGATGCTCCGGGCAGGCGCCGAGCTCATTGCCGACGCCGAGGTCGTCGTGCCAGTGCCGCTGCACTGGCGGCGCTTCTTCTGGCGCCAATACAACCAGTCGGCGGAACTTGCCCGCGCCATCGCTACGCTCTCGAACCTGCCCTTCGCGCCGATGGCGGTGCGCCGCATCAGGCGCACGCGCCAGCAGATCGGTCTCGGCCAGAGCGAACGCGAAGACAATGTGCGCGCCGCCTTCGTCGTTCCGCCCGAGGCCGAGATCGAGGTCAGGGGCAGGCGGGTGCTGGTGATCGACGACGTCTACACCACGGGCGCCACGGTTTCGGCGGTGACGCGGGCGCTCAGGAAGGGCGGCGCCAGCGCGGTCGACGTGCTGACCTTCGCCCGCGTGTTGCCGGGGGACTTCCGGCCCGACGATACGGACACTATATAGTCGACCAAGGACAACGGATTTTCGTCATGGTCGATGTGACTATCTATACGCGCATGATGTGTGGCTACTGTACTGCGGCCAAGCGCCTTTTGGAACGCAAGGGCGTTGCATTCACCGAACATGACGCTAGCTTCTCGCCTGAGCTTCGGCAGGAAATGATCACGCGCGCCAATGGCCGCGCCACCTTCCCGCAGATATTCATTGGCAACACCCATGTCGGCGGTTGCGACGACCTGCATGACCTCGACGCGCAAGGCAGGCTCGACCAACTTCTCGCCGCCGGCGCATAAAGCTGAGGACGAACAATGGCGATTTTCAAGGCAGCGGCAGTGCAGATGCGTTCGGGCAAGGAGCCGGAGCGTAACGCGCGTGATTTCGAAGCGCTGGTCCGCGAGGCCGCCGGCCTTGGCGCGACTTATGTCCAGACGCCCGAGATGACCGGCGCCATCGTCGGCGACAAGGACGCGCGCGCCGCGGCCTTCACCTCCGAGGATCGCGACCTGATCGTCGCCTCGGGCCGCAAGCTTGCCGCCGAGCTTGGCATCCATCTTCATGTCGGCTCAACGGCCATCGTGCGCGCCGACGGCAAGCTCGCCAACCGCGCCTTCCTGTTCGGCCCTGATGGCGGCATGCTCGCCACCTACGACAAGATTCACATGTTCGACGTCGACCTCGACAATGGCGAGAGCTGGCGCGAGTCCTCGGCCTATGAGCCGGGCACCGAGGCCGTCGTTGCCGACACTGCGCTCGCCAAGATCGGCTTTGCCATCTGCTACGACCTGCGTTTCTCGCAGCTGTTCCGTGCCGAGGCGCTTGCCGGCGCCGAAGTGCTGACCGTCCCCGCCGCCTTCACGCGCCAGACCGGCCTTGCGCATTGGCATCCGCTGCTACGGGCGCGGGCCATCGAAAACGGCGCCTTCGTTATCGCTTCCGCCCAGGGTGGCAAGCATGAGGACGGCCGCGAGACCTTCGGCCATTCGCTGATTATCGATCCGTGGGGCCGCATCCTGGCCGAAGCCGCGCATGACGAGCCCGGCGTCATCATCGCTGAGATCGACACCCAGCATTCGGCAGATGCGCGCAAGAAGATCCCCAACCTCAAGAACGCGCGCGAATTCAACGTGTCGCTGCGCGGAGCCGGCCAGGGAGCGCTCCGGGGAGCCGCATCTTGATCCGATTTTCGCTGCATTGCGACCACGCGCATGACTTCGAGGGCTGGTTCCGCAGCAACGACGACTTCGAAACCCAGCGCAAGCGAGGCTTCGTCTCCTGCCCGGAATGCGGCTCGCAGAAGGTCGAAAAGGCGCTGATGGCGCCTGCTGTCTCGACCTCGCGCAAACAGGAAAAGGTCGCCCTCGCCATGGGCGAGCAGCAGCGCAAGATGATGGCCGCACTCAAGGAGCTGTCCGAAAAGGTTCGCGAGAACGCCGAAAATGTCGGCGACAAGTTCGCCGAGGAAGCGCGCAAGATCCATTTCGGCGAGACCGAGGCCCGCGGCATCTACGGCGCCGCCACCATCGATGAGGCCAAGGGCCTTGCCGAAGACGGCATCGAGTTCATGCCGCTTCCGGTTTTTCCCGACGACCGGAACTGACTGGCGGATGACAGCTTCTGGGGGGAGCGCGTCCATGGAAACTCATAAGTACCGCATGGCGGATTATCCCTATCCACTTCACACCAACCGCGAGCTTGAGATGATGCTGGCGGGCACCAAGCCGTTCGCTATGTTTGCTCACGAGCGTGTCGAGGGCTTTGAGAAGCGCGCTGCGCTGGCCGGTCAGGACTTTGACGCCCATGTGAAAAGCGGCGTGCTGTCCGAGCATGTCGGGACTATCCGGCACGCGTCGAGTGGGGTCGATATCGATTACTATTTTTATGCGCTGCCCGGCGAGGAATGGCGCGTCGAAGCCTGTCTGCTGCTGCTTGAAATGCTGCATCGGGGCGCCTGGTGCCGCCAGCTGGAATGGCTGGAAGGTAGGCTGCTCGGCTACACCGATGAGCAGAACGAGTATCATCTGGCCCGCGCCTATCCCGACGGATGGAAGCGTTGAGGTAGCGCCCCGCGACGCGGGGCGCGCCCGAACTCAGATGCGCTGTCCCACGTCGATCCGGTTGCCGTCAGGATCAGCAAACACGAAGGCCCGCTGGCCGTAGTCCTTGTCTTTCAACGACTTGATGATCCGGACGCCGGCCGCTGCGCAGATGGCGTAGAGTCCGTCGATGTCGTCGACGAACATGTGGAAGGCATTGACTGTCGAGGGCGTGTGGTTGCGGTCCTGGCTGATGTGGATCTCGGCGGCGTCCTTTTTCAGCACCATGAACCCCACTGGGTCGCCGTTCTCGAACACTTTCTGCATGCCGAGCACTTCGGAGTAGAAGCGGAATGCCGCCTGGATGTCGCGGACGGAAAGGCCCGGGGCAGCCCGGCCGAAGGTGATCGATTGGATAGGGGATGGACTCATCGCGTGCTCCTGATGGCGAATGGCAGGGGCGGCGGTGCGCGTGCCAGGTGAGGAGCGGTGTCCTAGCAGGCAAGCTCGCATGGAAACGGATGCGAGGGAAGACCCGCCACGCCGCAGGCGTCGTCGTCACCCACCTGCCAGGTCGAACGCCTTGCGCAGGGTCGCAGGCGCGGTGTTGCGCCAGGCGGTCACCAGCGCGCTGCGCAGCGTCGGCTCGTCCGCCGCTGCCAACATCACCCGCGTCCAGCCCTGCTTGCCCCAGCCGCCGTCGACGGGCCGGAAGACGGCAGCCTCTGCCCCGCAGATCATCTCCTGCTGGTCGCGTGTCAGCTTGATCACGGCATTGCCGTCCTCGGGCAGGGTGGCGAAGACACGGTCGCGGACGCGGAAGTCGGGCTTGCCGAAATGCGATTTCTCGGTCGCTCCTGGCAGTTCCAGGGCGATCCGTCTGACATCCTCTCTTGTCATGGCTCTCGATCCGGTCATGGCAAGCCATAGTGTCAGGGATTGCGGGAGGCGGCGCAAGTTTGGGCAGGGTGGCTTTCCACGGCCTTCTGGCCCAATCGAGACCGTGTTCTCTGTTGGCCCGCGCCGCGCTAGACCCATGCCATGAAGATCATCTGGAACTCTGGCATAGCGCTCCTGATCGTCACCGGGGCGCTGCTCGGGCTGACGCTGCCGTTCGGCAAGCTCGCGGTGGAGGCCGGAGTTCCGCCGCTGTTGTGGTCGTTCATCATTTCCTTCGGTGCCGGCAGCGTGCTGCTGGTCACGCTTTTGGCCAGCGGCCGGCGCATGAAGCTCGATCGCCAGAACCTGCGCTATTTCTTCATCGCCGCGGCGATTTCCTACGCCATCCCGAACTTGCTGATGTTCACCGCCTTGCCGCATCTGGGCGCCGGCTACACCGGGCTGATGTTCACGCTGTCGCCCGTCGTCACGCTGGTCATGTCGCTTTCGTTGCGGGTCAGCCGGCCAAGCCGTCTCGGCGTGGCAGGCATCGCCATTGGCTTTGTCGGCGCGCTGCTCGTTGCCTCGACGCGCGGTCAGGCCGACCGGCCGGCCGATTTGTTGTGGATCGGTGTCGGCCTGCTCATCCCGGTGTTTCTCGCCGCCGGCAATATCTACCGCACCTTCGACTGGCCCCGGGCATCCGGGCCGATCGAGCTTGCCATCGGCAGCCATCTCGCTGCCGCGCTGATACTGATCGTGCTGACTGCCGCGACCGGGCAGACGGCTTCCGCCAGCCTGCTTGCCGACATGCCGCTTCTGGTGCTGGCGCAGGTTGCCGCGTCGTCGGCGATGTTTGCTTTCTTCTTCCGGCTGCAATCGGTCGGCGGTCCGGTCTATCTCAGCCAGATCGGCTATGTCGCCGCCGCCGTCGGCCTGATCTCAGGCACGCTGTTTCTTGGCGAAAGCTATGGCCCGCTGACCTGGGTCGGCGGCCTGATCATTCTCGTCGGGGTGACACTGACGACCAAAGCCCAGCGCGGCAACTGACCTCGCTGGGCAGAGCCGGGCAGGCGGGTAGAGAAAAGCGGCCTCAGGCCGCCTTTTCCGCCAGCACCATGTAGTTGACGTCCATGTCGCGGGATTTCTGCCAGCGGTCGGCCAGCGGATTGTAGATCACGCCGGTGCGGTCGATGGTGGCGAGGCCAGCACCGGTGAGCGCCTTGTCCAGTTCTTCGGGGCGCACCAGCTTGCCGTACTGGTGGGTGCCGCGCGGCAGCCAGCGCAACACATACTCGGCGCCGACGATGGCCAGGCCGAGCGCCTTGAAGGTCCGGTTGATGGTGGCGACGAACATGATGCCGCCGGGCTTGACCATCTCGCCGCATTTCCTGACGAACAGCTCGACGTCGGCAACGTGCTCGACAACTTCCATGTTGAGGATGATGTCGAACTTCTCGCCGGCGTCGGCGAGATCCTCGGCCGTGGTGGCGCGGTAGTCCACCTTCACGCCGCTTTCGGCGGCATGGATCTTCGCCACCTCGATGTTGGTGGACGAGGCGTCGGCGCCGACGACTTCGGCGCCCAGGCGCGCCATCGGCTCGCACAACAGGCCGCCGCCGCAGCCGATGTCGAGGATGCGCAGGCCCTCGAAGGGCCTGGCGGCGTGGGTGTCACGGCCGAAACGCTGGGCAACCTGGTCGCGGATATAGCCCAGGCGGACGGGGTTGAACTTGTGCAGTGGGCGGAACTTGCCGTTGGGGTTCCACCATTCGGCTGATAGAGCCGAGAACCGCTCGACTTCTCCGGCATCGATGGTCGATGGGCGGGGATCTGGCATTGCTGTGGTCTCCTTCGAGCGCAAGGAAGTCGGGTCTGGCGTCTCGATTGTCAAGGCGACATTTCCGCGAGCAGCCATGCGCGAATGGCAAGCCGCCGCCGGTAGCCATGCCGCCGACGGTCAGTTTGCAAGCCTTGGCATTGGCTTTGCCGGTCAGGCTGAGGCGATGACCAAGGCGTGCGACATGTCGATGCTTTCGGGGTCGATGGCCTGGAACGCGGCACAATCGCCGATCTCGGCCATGATCTTTTCCGCTGCCGCCTGCGCGTCCTCGCGGCTTTGCCAACGCACGACGTCGATCCAGCTGTTGCCCCTTTCCGCCAGGTGGCGGCTCAGGAAGCCCGGCTGTCGCCTGAGCCAGTCACTGACGGGTTCGTTGGCGGCGGCAAAGGCGGCGGCAAAACCCGCAGTCTTGCCCGGCTTGAGGCGGAACGTCACGATTTCCAGTGCTTCGGTCATGTCCATGCTCTTGTTTCGGTCGGGCAGGACGCGGGATGGGAATCGGGCAGGCCGTGTTCATCGCATGATCTGCCTGCCAAAACCTGTCAGGAGAGGTCGCGCGCCGGCAAAAAATGACGCGGTGATTTGTCTGGCCGGGCGTCCTTGCGGAATGCGCGTGTTTTGGCTATGCAGGCCGCGCATTCGACACCGTTCAATTCATCGGTGTTTTCACTCATTTTCCGGCCCCGTCGGGGCCGGCGTATATGGCAAGGGCATTTCGCTTCTATGGCGCGCATCGTGATGAAATTCGGCGGGACATCCGTCGCCGACATCGCCCGAATCCGCAACGTGGCGCGCCATGTGAAACGTGAGGTCGACGCTGGCCACGAGGTCGCCGTCGTCGTCTCGGCGATGTCCGGCAAGACCAACGAGCTCGTTGGCTGGGTGCAGGAAGCCTCGAAGGCCGAAGGCGCCAATTTCAACATCTACGACGCCCGCGAATACGATGCCGTGGTCGCCTCGGGCGAGCAGGTGACGTCTGGATTGCTGGCGCTTGCGCTGCAGGCGATGGGGATCAACGCCCGCTCCTGGCAGGGCTGGCAGATCCCGATCAAGACCGACAACGCCCATGGCGCGGCCCGCATCCTCGACATCGACGGCTCGTTCCTGATCAAGCGCTTCCAGGAAGGCCAGGTCGCTGTCGTCGCCGGTTTCCAGGGCATCGGTCCGGACAACCGCATCGCCACGCTCGGCCGCGGCGGCTCCGACACCTCGGCTGTCGCAATCGCGGCAGCGGTGAAAGCCGATCGCTGCGATATCTACACCGATGTCGATGGCGTCTATACTACCGACCCGCGCATCGAGCCCAAGGCGCGTCGCCTGTCGCGCATTTCGTTCGAGGAAATGCTCGAAATGGCGTCGCTCGGCGCCAAGGTGCTGCAGGTCCGCTCGGTCGAACTCGCCATGGTGCACAAGGTTCGCACCTTCGTGCGCTCTTCCTTTGAGGATCCGGATGCGCCCGGCATGGGCGATTTCCTGAACCCGCCTGGTACTCTCATTTGTGACGAGGATGAAATCGTGGAACAGCAGGTCGTCACCGGAATTGCCTACGCCAAGGACGAAGCTCAGGTCTCGCTGCGCCGTGTCGCCGACCGGCCGGGCGTTGCAGGCGGGATCTTCGGCCCACTGGCCGAGGCCAATATCAATGTCGACATGATCGTCCAGAACATTTCCGAGGACGGCAAGTTCACCGACATGACCTTCACCGTGCCGTCGGGCGACGTCAACAAGGCGCTCGCCGTGCTCGAGAAGATCCGCCCCGACATCGGCTATGACGCCGTCCAGCACGACGAGGGCATGTCCAAGGTGTCGGTCATCGGCATCGGCATGCGCAGCCATGCCGGCGTCGCCGCCACCGCCTTCCAGGCGCTGGCGTCCAAGGGCATCAACATCCGCGCCATCACCACCTCCGAGATCAAGATTTCGATCCTTATCGACGGGCCTTATACTGAACTTGCGGTTCGGACTTTGCATTCCGTCTACGGTCTGGATAAGCAGTAGTATTAGGAGTCGAGCGTCACCGCGTTGCCGGCGTGGCAAGCACGTGCCGCGCCGGGTCCAACCATTGGAGACGGTGAATGATACGTGATATGGCCGCCGGGCCGCGCGTACTTCTGAAGCGGCTCCGCGAATTGATGGCGGAGCCCCTCGAGCCACAGGAACGGCTCGACAGGATCGTGCGCGATATCGCCGCCAACATGGTGGCCGAAGTCTGCTCGCTCTACGTGCTGCGCGCCGACTCGGTACTCGAGCTCTACGCCACCGTCGGTCTCAATCCCAACGCCGTTCACCTGGCGCAGCTGCGTCTCGGCCAGGGCCTGGTCGGCACGATTGCCGCCAGCGCCCGCGCGCTCAACCTGTCCAACGCCCAGGAACACCCCGCCTTCGCCTACCTGCCGGAGACGGGCGAGGAGATTTACCACTCCTTCCTCGGCGTGCCGGTGCTCAGGGCAGGGCGCACGCTCGGCGTGCTCGTCGTCCAGAATAAGACCATGCGGCACTACCGCGACGACGAGATCGAGGCGCTCGAAACCACCGCCATGGTGATTGCCGAGATGATCGCCTCGGGCGACATCGGCCGCTTGAGCCGTCCCGGCCTCGAACTCGACCTGACCCGGCCGGCCAGCTTCACCGGTATTGCCTTCAACGAAGGCGTCGGCCTCGGCCATGTCGTGCTGCACGAGCCGCGCATCGTCGTCACCAACCTGTTCAACGAGGACAGCGACGAAGAGCTGCGCCGGCTCGAGGATTCGCTCGGCTCGCTGCGCCTGTCGATCGACGACATGCTCGAGCGCCGCGACGTCGCCTTCGAGGGCGAGCATCGCGAGGTGCTCGAAGCCTACCGGATGTTCGCCAACGACCGCGGCTGGGTGCGCCGTCTCGAAGAGGCGATCCGCAACGGCCTGACCGCCGAAGCCGCTGTCGAGAAGGTGCAGAGCGACATGCGCGCGCGCATGATGCACATGACCGACCCCTATCTGCGTGAGCGGATGAGCGATTTCGACGATCTCGCCAACCGCCTGCTGCGCCAGCTGCTCGGCCGCGGTCCCGAGACCATCGCCGCCTCGCTGCCCAAGGACGCGATCGTCGTCGCCCGTTCGATGGGCGCTGCCGAGCTGCTCGATTATCCACGCGACCGCCTGCGCGGCCTGGTGCTCGAAGACGGTGCGCCGACCAGCCACGTCGTCATCGTCGCGCGTGCCATGGGCATCCCCGTCGCCGGTCAGATGAAGGGCGCCGTTTCCATGTCGGAAAACGGCGATCCGATCATTGTCGACGGCGTCGAGGGCGCCGTCCACCTGCGCCCGCAGCCCGATCTTGAGGCGGCATACGCCGAGAAGGTGCGTTTCCGCGCCCGCCGGCAGGAGCTTTACCGCGAGCTGCGCAAGAAGCCGTCCGAGAGCAAGGACGGCGTCAAGGTCGACCTGTTGATGAATGCCGGCCTCGCCGTCGACCTGCCGCAGCTCGCCGAAGCAGGTGCCGCCGGCATCGGCCTGTTCCGCACCGAATTGCAGTTCATGGTCGCTTCGACCTTCCCGCGTGCCGAAGCGCAGGAGAAGCTCTATCGCGACGTGCTCGACACGGCCAAAGGCCGTCCGGTCACCTTCCGTACCATCGACATCGGGGGCGACAAGGTGCTGCCCTATTTCAAGGGTTCGGCGCAGGAAGAGGAAAACCCGGCCCTCGGCTGGCGCGCCATCCGGTTGACCCTCGACCGTCCCGGCCTGTTGCGCACCCAGATCCGGGCGCTGCTCAAGGCTGCTGGCGGCCGCGAGCTCAAGGTCATGCTGCCGATGGTCACCGAGCTCGGCGAGATCGCCCAGGCGCGCGAGATCATCGACCGCGAAGTCCGCCACCTCTCGCGCTTCGCCCATCATCTGCCGACGAGCCTCAAGCTCGGCGCGATGATCGAGGTGCCGTCGTTGCTGTGGCAGCTCGACGAGCTGATGCAGGCCGTCGATTTCGTCTCCGTCGGCTCCAACGACCTGTTCCAGTTCGTCATGGCCGCCGACCGCGGCAACACCCAGCTGGCCGACCGCTTCGACACGCTGTCGGTGCCATTCCTGCGCGTGCTCAAGCAGATCGCCGACGCAGGCCAGCGCAACCACACGCCCGTCACGCTGTGCGGCGAGCTCGCCGGCAAGCCGATCTCGGCGATGGCGCTGCTTGGCCTCGGCTATCGCTCCATTTCGATGTCGCCGGCCTCCATTGGCCCGGTCAAGGCGATGCTGACCGAACTGCCGCTGGGCGAACTCACCGCCTTCCTCGACGATAACCTTGCCGGTCCTGCCGCCCGCCTGCCGATGCGCGCGCTGCTCCAGGCCTTTGCGGACGACCGTTCCATACCATTATGATCAGCCTGCCCCACGACAGAATGAACCAGGTCGTCAAGCGCTTCGACATGCTCGAAGCGCAGATGGCCGCCGGCCCGGCGCCTGACGTCTACGTCAAGCTCGCCTCCGAATATTCCGACATCCAGGACCTCGTCGCCAGGATCCGCGCCTTGCGCGGCGCCGAGCAGGAGCTGGCCGACCTCGCCGCCATGCTCGACGACAAGGGCACCGACGCCGAGATGCGGGCGCTCGCCGAAATGGACAAGCCTGAGGTCGAGGAGCGCATCGAGGGGCTGCAGCACGAAATCCAAATCCTGCTGCTGCCCAAGGACGCTGCCGACGAGAAGAACGCCATCCTCGAAATCCGCGCCGGCACCGGCGGCGACGAGGCGGCCCTATTCGCCGGCGACCTTTACCGCATGTACGAACGCTACGCCGCCTCGAAGGGCTGGCGTTTCGAGGTCGTCTCGGCCAGCGACGGCGATGCCGGCGGCTTCAAGGAAATCATTGCCGGCGTCTCGGGCAAGGGCGTGTTCGCGCATCTCAAATTCGAGTCCGGCGTGCACCGCGTCCAGCGCGTGCCGGCGACCGAGGCCAGCGGCCGCATCCACACCTCCGCCGCCACCGTCGCGGTGCTGCCGGAGGCCGAGGAAGTCGACATCGACATCCGCGCCGAGGACATCCGCATCGACACCATGCGCGCCTCGGGCTCGGGCGGCCAGCACGTCAACACCACCGATTCTGCGGTGCGCATCACCCATTTGCCCACCGGCATCATGGTGGTGCAGGCGGAAAAGTCGCAGCACCAGAACCGCGCGCGCGCCATGCAGATCCTGCGTGCCCGTCTCTACGACCTGGAGCGTAGCCGCGCCGACGAGGAGCGCTCGTCCTCGCGCAAGTCGCAGGTTGGCTCGGGCGACCGTTCCGAGCGCATCCGCACCTACAATTTCCCGCAGGGGCGTCTCACCGACCACCGCATCAACCTGACGCTCTACAAGCTCGACCGGGTGATGATGGGCGAACTCGACGAGGTCGTCGACGCGCTGATCTCCGATCACCAGTCGAAGCTTCTTGCCGACATGGGCTCGGATGGCTGAGCGCCGGCTCGGTGAACTTTTGCGCCACGCGCGCCAGCGCCTTGCAGGTGCTGGCATCGCCGACGCCGCATTCGATGCGCGGCTGCTGGTCGAGCATTTCTCTGGTACCACGCGCAGTGACGCAATCACGTCGCCCGACAGGCTCGTCCCGCAGGTGGCTGAGATCGACGCGGCACTCGACCGCCGTATCGCTGGCGAACCCGTCCACCGCATCCTCGGCTACCGTGATTTCTATGGCATGCGTCTCAGCCTCTCCGCTGAGACGCTCGAACCGCGCCCCGACACCGAAACGCTCGTCGATGCCGTGTTGCCTTTCGTCCGCGAGGCAGCAGCGCGCGAGGGCGTCTGCCGCATCCTCGACCTCGGCACCGGCACCGGTGCCATTGCGCTGGCGCTGGTCACCCAGGAGCCGAAGGCCGTGGCCATCGGTGTCGATGTGTCGGACGATGCGCTGGCGACCGCCGCGGCCAATGCCGCAGTTCTGGGCGTGTCATCGCGCTTTACGGCAAAAAAATCCGACTGGTTCGCCGAGATTCAGGGGCGTCACCATTTAATAGTCTCAAATCCTCCCTATATAACTTCTTCAGAGATCGAGGATTTGCAGAACGAGGTTCGCAATTTTGATCCGCGCCGCGCGCTCGACGGTGGCCCGGACGGTCTTGAGCCATACAGGATGATCGCGTCGGGTGCCGGGCGCCACCTTGAGGAAGGTGGCCTTGTCGGGCTCGAAATCGGGCACGATCAGCGGCACGACGTGACCGTCATATTCGAGCAGGCCGGCTACCATTTATCCGCCCATTACAAGGACTTGGGTGGCAATGACCGGGTGCTCGTATTCCACTGCTGAGCAAGGCTTTTGGGCACTGCAAAAAACCGCTTGGCAAGGAAAGTGAATGCCGCTAGGTTCCCGGCAACCGGATGAGACGAAGCAGGCAGTGCTGTTAAGAGATTCGGTTTCCATCGAAACTAGCTGCCTTCTTGCGTAGACGACGCTCTAGCTTCGTGCGGGGATCGTCCGGCAAGTGACATGAACCGAAACAGGATGGCATGTGGCGCCGACGCAGGAAAACTGCGGGCGATCACCGGCGGAAAGATACGAAACGGCAGGCCGCCTAAGTGCCCCCGTTCGGATACTTCAACACAAAGAGAATCTGATGAGGCCACAACAGCAGAACAGGCGCATGCGCGGTCGTAATAACAACAATAATAACAATAACAATAACAATAACGGCAATAACAACCGCAAGGGACCAAACCCGCTCACGCGTAACTACGAGAGCAACGGTCCGGACGTGAAAATCCGTGGCTCCGCGCAGCAGATCGCCGAAAAATACACCACCTTGGCGCGCGACGCGCACAGCTCTGGTGATCGCGTGATGGCCGAGAACTACCTGCAGCACGCAGAGCACTACAACCGCATCATTGCCGCCGCCATGGCGCAGATGCCGATCCAGCAACAGCAGCAGAGCCGCGACGACTTCGATTCCGACATGGATGACGAGCGCGACGACGACGGCATGGGCAATAGCGTTGCCGAGGTCCAGGTTCAGCAGTCTCAAGCCCAGCCGCAGCCGGTCGTCAACGGCACCGGCCCGCAGCCTGACATCGAAGGCACGCCCGCAGAGGTTGCTCTCAATCCGGAAGCCGCCGAAGGCCAGCCGCGTGAGGGCCGTCGCGAACGTCGCCCCAACCGCAACGAACGCCGTCCGCGCCATCAGGAA
Source organism: Aminobacter sp. LjRoot7 (assembly GCF_964252895.1). Taxonomy (NCBI): domain Bacteria; kingdom Pseudomonadati; phylum Pseudomonadota; class Alphaproteobacteria; order Hyphomicrobiales; family Phyllobacteriaceae; genus Aminobacter; species Aminobacter sp. LjRoot7. The sequence goes on along the minus strand of NZ_CAXUPX020000013.1, from coordinate 15,446 downwards.
CAGCAGGCCGATGCCTCGCAGGCAGAGGCCGTCGCCGTGGCTGAACAGCCCCAGCCTGTCGTCGTCGCTGAAGCAGTCGTCGCAGACGTGGCACCTGCCGCGGAAGTCGCCGAGGGCGAAGTCACCGCAGCGCCGCGTCGTGGCCGTCGTCCGCGCCGTGGCGAGCGCGCTGCAACCGAGGCACAGGGCGAAGCTGGCGAAGCGCCGGCAGCCGAACCGGCCGCCGTCGAGGGCTGATCGCCTTCTCAGGCATGGCCTTCAAGCCATTTTCGAACGGCGGGATGAAAATCCCGCCGTTTTTGTTTTGGCCTCTTCGATCGGGCGGCTCAAAAATCTGATTTGATTTTCGTCAGGTGCGATGTGCAGACTCGAAAAAGCCTGCGCCGTTTGCGCGTCAAAAAATGACGCACAGCACTTCGGGTGTGCCTTGAGGTATATCGTCCTACTCACCATATCAGCCTCAGTTGGATCCGGCCCGGTTGGGCGGGTCCGTCACCTTGAACCTGGCCGGTGCCGCAAAGCGGGCCGGTACGGAATGGAGACACCGAATGAATCTTGAGAAGTATTCCGAGCGCGTCCGCGGCTTTATCCAGTCCGCACAGACCTACGCTCTTTCCAACAATCACCAGCAGTTCACGCCCGAGCATATCCTCAAGGTGCTGATGGACGACGAAGAGGGATTGGCCTCTTCGCTGATCGAGCGCGCCGGCGGCAATGCCGGCAACGTCAGGCTTGGCGTCGAGGCCGCCCTCAAGGCGATGCCCAAGGTTGAGGGTGGCAACGGCCAGCTCTATATGGCGCAGCCGCTTGCCAAGGTGTTTTCGACCGCCGAGGACCTGGCCAAGAAGGCCGGCGACAGCTTCGTCACGGTCGAGCGCCTTCTGACCGCGCTCGCCGTCGAGAAGTCGGCGAAGACCGCAGACATCCTCGCCAAGGCGGGCGTCACCGCCCAGGCGCTTAATGCCGCGATCAACGACATCCGCAAGGGCCGCACCGCCGACTCGGCAAGCGCCGAGCAGGGCTATGACGCCTTGAAGAAATACGCACGCGACCTGACCGCCGACGCCCGCGCCGGCAAGCTCGATCCGGTTATCGGCCGCGACGACGAGATCCGCCGCACCATCCAGGTGCTGTCGCGCCGCACCAAGAACAATCCCGTGCTGATCGGCGAGCCCGGCGTCGGCAAGACGGCCATCGCCGAAGGCTTGGCGCTGCGCATCGTCAATGGCGACGTGCCGGAGAGCCTCAAGGACAAGCAGCTGATGGCGCTCGACATGGGCGCGCTGATTGCCGGCGCGAAATATCGCGGCGAGTTCGAGGAGCGGCTGAAGGCCGTTCTCTCCGAGGTCACCGCGGCTGCCGGCGGCATCATCCTGTTCATCGACGAGATGCACACGCTCGTCGGCGCCGGCAAGGCCGATGGCGCGATGGATGCGTCCAACCTGCTCAAGCCTGCCTTGGCGCGCGGCGAGCTGCATTGCGTCGGCGCCACCACGCTCGACGAGTACCGCAAGCATGTCGAGAAGGACGCGGCCCTTGCCCGTCGCTTCCAGCCGGTGTTCGTCTCCGAGCCGACGGTCGAGGACACGATCTCGATCTTGCGCGGCCTGAAGGAGAAGTACGAGCAGCACCACAAGGTGCGCATCTCGGACTCGGCGCTTGTTGCCGCTGCGACGCTGTCGAACCGCTACATCACCGACCGCTTCCTGCCTGACAAAGCGATCGACCTCGTTGACGAGGCCGGCTCGCGGCTGCGCATGCAGATCGATTCCAAGCCGGAAGCCCTTGACGAGATCGATCGCCGCATCATGCAGCTCAAGATCGAGCGCGAAGCGCTGAAGCTGGAAAAAGATGACGCCTCCCGCGATCGCCTCGAACGGCTCGAGAAGGAGCTGGCCGGGCTCGAGGAAGAGTCGACAAGGGTCACCAGCCAGTGGATGGCCGAAAAAGAAAAGCTTGGCCTTGCCGCCGACCTCAAGGGTCAGCTCGAAGAAGCGCGCAACGAACTCGCCATTGCCCAGCGCAAGGGTGAATTCCAGAAGGCGGGCGAGCTTGCCTATGGCCGCATCCCCGAGCTCGAAAAGAAGCTCGTCGAGGCCGAGGCGCTCGAAGGCCGTGGCACCATGGTCGAAGAGACCGTGACGCCCGACCATGTCGGTCATGTCGTGTCGCGCTGGACCGGCATCCCGGTCGACAAGATGCTCGAAGGCGAGCGCGAGAAGCTGCTGCGCATGGAAGACGAGATCGGCGTTCGTGTCGTCGGCCAGGGCGAAGCCGTCCAGGCGGTGTCCAAGGCCGTCCGGCGCGCCCGTGCCGGCCTGCAGGATCCCAACCGGCCGATCGGCTCGTTCATGTTCCTCGGCCCGACCGGCGTCGGCAAGACCGAGCTCACCAAGGCGCTCGCCGACTATCTCTTCGACGACGAGCATGCGCTGGTGCGCATCGACATGTCCGAATACATGGAGAAGCACTCGGTCGCCCGGCTGATCGGCGCGCCTCCCGGCTATGTCGGCTACGAGGAGGGCGGGGCGCTGACCGAAGCTGTGCGCCGCAGGCCCTACCAGGTGATCCTGTTCGACGAGATCGAAAAGGCGCATCCCGATGTCTTCAACGTGCTCCTGCAGGTGCTCGACGATGGCCGCCTGACCGATGGTCAGGGCCGCACCGTCGACTTCCGCAACACGCTGATCATCATGACGTCCAATCTCGGCGCTGAATATCTCGTGGCGCTTGGCGAGGACGAGGATGTCGACAAGGTCCGCGATGAGGTCATGGGCGTGGTCAAGGCGTCGTTCCGGCCGGAGTTCCTGAACCGCATCGACGAGGTCATCCTGTTCCATCGCCTGCGTCGCCAGGACATGGGCCGGATCGTCGAGATCCAGCTCAAGCGGCTCGAAAAGCTGTTGTCCGACCGCAAGATCACGCTGTCGCTGGACAAGGACGCAATCGACTGGCTCGCCAACAAGGGTTACGACCCGGCCTATGGCGCCCGCCCGCTCAAGCGCGTCATCCAGAAGGAGCTGCAGGATCCGCTCGCCGAAAAGATCCTGCTCGGCGACATCCTCGACGGCTCGACCGTCAAGATCACCTCAGGCTCGGACCGGCTCAACTTCCGCTCCAAGCCGACCGTGGTGAGCGAAGAGGCGGCTGCCTAAGTACCGGCAATTGCCCTCCCCATTCGTGGGGAGGGCCTTTCTTTATCGGCCGCCGGGGGACCAGCCATGACACTCGACGACTACAACAGCTTCTGCGCGTCGCTGCCGCACACGACCCATGTCGTGCAGTGGGGCGGGGCGCATGTATGGAAGGTCGGCGGCAAGGTCTTCGCCATCGCCGGCTGGAGCGACGGTGCGGGGCTCGCCGTTACCTTCAAGGTGTCCGAGATGGCATTCGACATTCTGAAGGAGCAGCCCGGCCTCAGGCCAGCACCCTATCTTGCCTCGCGCGGCATGAAGTGGATCCAGCGCCAGAACGGGGAGGCCATGGATGATGAGGGCCTGCGCGACTATATCGGCGAGAGCCACCGGATGATCGCGGCGAAGCTGCCGAAGGCGACGCGCCGGGAACTCGGCCTTCCCGCCTGACCGCGATTCGTGGGTCACGGTGCAGGCCTGCCAAGGTCTCAAAATCCACCTAACGCGGTCATTTTCATGCCCCGTTCATGTTGGAAAGGTTAGCAGATCGTTATTGGATGTCGGTGGAAGATGGTGATTCCACTGCGGTCGCTGTCAGCGACTGAAATTCGGAGAGATGTGGCGACCATGTTGCGCAAGATCGTTGTGCTTTCGGCCATGGCCACCGGCCTGTCGGCGCTCCAGGCAGCGGCTGCGGTCGCGCCATCAGGCGAGCCTGCTTCGCCACGCGTGCAGGCCGACAAGAACCTGCTCCAGCTTGCCCAAAGCGAGGTCGAGGTGTTTTACGACAGCCGCGGCAACCGCGTGCTCGTCGATCCCTACACCGGCAAGGTCATCGCCGTGCGGCCGCCAGAGACGCGCCTCAACCGCCCGGCCTTGCGCCGCGAAATGCGCCGTCAGGAGCTGCGCCGCGACTATCGCCAGGGCGACGTGCTGATCGGTCCGGCCGACGACGGCTACTACAGCGACGACACGCTTGCCGCTCCCTCAGATTCTTATCCCGACGACTACTACAACAACGACCCCAACGCCTTTCCCGAGGCGCCGGGCGGGCCGCGCGTCGTCTCGCGCGAGCCGCTGCAGAGCCCCGACGACCAGCCGGCGCTGCCGGCCACGCCGCGCATCACCGAGCAGGCGCCGCTCGAGCCGTCCATCGCGGTCAAGGGCCGCGAGGATGTTGCCAGCCTGCAGATCCTGCTCGATCGCCTCGGCGCTTCGCCCGGCGTCATCGACGGCCGCTTCGGCTCCAATGTCGACAAGGCGCTCGCCGCCTATAACGAGATGACCGGCGCCAGCCTGAAGTCGACGGATGCCGAAGGCATCAAGGCAGCACTCGCCGAAACTGGCGGTGACGCCTTCGGCTCCTACACCATCACGCCCGAGGACGCCGCCGGCCCCTACATCGCTTCGGTTCCCGCCGACTACAGCGAGAAGGCCCAGCTCGAGCGCATGGCCTTCACCTCGGTCACCGAAATGCTCGCCGAGCGTTTCCACATGGACGAGAACTACCTCAAGGCGATCAATCCGGACCTCAATTTCAACCGGCCGGGCACCATCGTGAAGGTCGCCAATTTCGGCAAGCTGGTGAACAAGCCGGTGTCGCGCATCGTTGCCGACAAGGGGTTGAAGCAGGTCCGCGCCTACAATGCCGAAGGCCAGCTCGTCGCCGCTTATCCCGCGACCATCGGCTCGGGCGACACGCCGTCGCCGACGGGCGTCCACGCAGTGTCGCGCGTCGCGCTCGATCCCAACTACACCTACAATCCCAAGCTCAATTTCAAGCAGGGCGAAAACGATAAGGTGCTGACCATTCCGCCGGGCCCGAACGGCCCGGTCGGTTCGGTCTGGATTGCGCTGGACAAGCCGACCTACGGCATCCACGGCACGCCCGACCCGTCCAAGATCGGCAAGACCGAAAGCCATGGCTGCGTGCGCCTGACCAACTGGGACGCACGCGAGCTCGCTAAGATCGTCAAATCAGGCGTGCCGGTCGAGTTCATGGAGTAGGGCAGCTTCGCGACCGCGGATTCCACGGTCGCGATCCTCATTTCCTCCTGCCAGCCGTCACGCCGGCTTTTTCGGCAGCGCCATCGCAAACACCAGGCTGATCGCGACGCCTGCCGCTGCGAGCCAGAACGCCACCTGGATGCCGTCGGCTACCGCCAATTTCAGCGCAGCGCCGCTCAGTCCGCCGACATGGCTGTTGGCAACCGCGATCAGTGCCGCCATGCCGATGGCGTTGCCGACATTGAGCGTCGTCGACGCCATGCCCGAGGCGACGCCCTGTTCGTCATGGTGGACGCCGGAGGCCGCCGCAATCCACATCGCCGTCCAGACGATGCCCTGTCCGATGCCGGAGACGATCAAACCCGGTGCGATCGAGAGATAGCTGCTCTCGGCGGTGGTGCCGAGCGCCATCAGGGCCGTGCCGACGGCGCCGATGACCATGCCCGTGACAAGCGTCGAGCGGGTCGCAAACCGTGTCGCCAGTTTTTCGCCGATCTGCGTGCCGGCGGCGATGGCGATCGAGGGCACGAGGAAGGCAAGGCCGGTCTGCAGAGCGGTGAAGCCATACACAGTCTGCAGCAGCACGGTGAGGAAGTAGGGCAGCGCCCCGAAGGTGGCCATGAACATGAAGGTGATGGTCATGCTGCTGACCAGGCTGCGGTTGCCAAACAGGCGCAGCGGCATCAGCGGATCGGCGCTGCGGGCTTCGATCACGCCAAAGGCGATCAGGAAGATCACCGCAAGTGCTGCGCTCGCGACAATCGGCGTCGAGCTCCAGCCATACTCCGGCCCCTGCACCAGCGCGAACACCAGAAGCGTCGCACCCGCTGTCACCGTCAGCGCGCCCGGCAGGTCGAAGCTGCGCTTAGCCTGCGGCTTGGGATCACGCGGAATGACGGCGAAGGCGGCGATGATGGCGAGCCCGGCCAGCAGCACGTTGACGTAGAACACCGACGGCCAGCCGAAGGCGCTGGTCAGGAACCCGCCGGCCAGTGAGCCCAGCGTCAGGCCGCTGGCGCCTGCGCCACCCCAGACGGCGAGCGCCCGGTTGCGTTCCTGGCCTTCGGCAAACAGCCGGTTGATCAGCGACAGCGTCGCCGGAAACAGGAAGGCGCCGCCGATGCCCTGCACCGCGCGGGCTGCGATGATGACCTCCGGCGACCAGGCGAGGCCGCCGACCACCGACGACAGCGCATAGAGCCAGAGCGCGAAGATGAAGACGCGGCGCTGGCCGATCAGGTCCGCCGCGCGGCCGCCGAACAACAGGAAGCCGCCGGTGAAGACGGTGTAGGCGCTGACCACCCACTGCAGCGTCTGGCCGGAAAAGCCGAGGCTTGAGCCGATCTCCGGCAGCGCCACGAAAACGATGTTGAGGTCAAGCGCGATGATCAGCTGCGCGAAGGCCAGCAACGCTAGCGTGGCACCACGCTTTGTGCCGGTGCCTCCTGCCATCGTTGCCGCTCCGAGCGGCGCCCCTTGGTCGATTGAAGTCATGCTGGTCTCCATAACATTGATTCTTTGTCGATCAGCAAAGAATTGAGATTTGCAATCCGGAGTCAAGCGTATTATTTGTTGACCGATAAAGAATGGAGGCTGCGATGGCGGGAAGGCCGAGGGAGTTCGATCGCGACAAGGCGCTGGCAAATGCGCGCGATGCCTTTTGGGCACGTGGCTATGAAGGCACGTCCATGGCCGATCTCGTCGCGACCCTGGGCATCGCCTCGGCGCGGATCTACGCAGCCTTCGGCTCCAAGCGGGATCTGTTTCAGGAGGCCGTCGGCCTCTACCAGGCCGGCGACGGCGGCGTCGCCACGCGGGCCCTGGGCGAGGCGCAGACGGCCCGGCAGGCGATCGAAAAGATGCTGTTCGAGGCAATCGAAAACTGCACCAGGCCGGGACGGCCCCAGGGCTGCATGATTGTTTCCGCCGCCACGAATTGCACCGCCGAAAATGACGAGGTGCTGGATTGGCTGGCCGAACGCCGCATGGAGCAGACCGAGCGCATCATTGCGCGGCTGGAGCAGGGCGTCGCCGAGGGCGAGCTGAAACCCGACACCGACACGCAGATGCTGGGCGACTATTTCGCCACGATCATGCGCGGTCTTTCCGTGCAGGCGCGCGACGGCGTTGCGAGCGCGCGGCTGCTTGGGTTCGTCCCCGTGGCAATGCAGGCCGTCGATGCCGCGCTCGCGCACAAGGCTGCGGCTGCCGGAAAAGAATAATGATCCAGCCGACAACTAGGGAAATCGCCGAGGCACTGCATCGGCCCGAACTCTTGTCCGCCACTGTCATCGACAGCGGCCAGAACAACCGCGTCCTCGACACGGGCAAGCTCATCGTGCGGATACCCCGGCACGATGAAGCGAGGTCCGAGCTTATCCGCGAGGCCGCCGGGCTTGCCGTCCTGGCGCCGAGCCTGCCCTTGCCGGTGCCTGTGCCCGAGGTGCGAAATGTCGGTGCGTTTGTCGTCGCCGTTCATCGCAAGCTGCCGGGTGAACCGCTGCTGTCGCTCGACGGCATGGATGTCGCGCAAAAGCAGGAACTGGCCCGCGAACTTGCGCTGTTCCTGCGCGCACTGCATGCGCTGCCGCACGACGTCCTGCCTGCCGCCGCTCCCACTGACCCCATGGCCGAATGGCGTGATCTTCTCGGCCAGCTTGAGGCCAAGGCGCTGCCGCTGCTGCCTGCTGCCGTCGGCAAAACCATCCGCGATAACTTTGCCCTGTTTATCGGGCGCGCGCCTGCTGCCCCGCGTACGATCACCCATGGCGATTTCGGCACCGGTAACATCCTACTCGACAACGGCAAGGTCTCCGGCATCATCGATTTCGCCGGCTGCGGTGAGGGTGATCCCGCCTATGATCTCGCCAGCCTGTCCGCCGGCCTGGGCGACGAGTTCCTCGCGCTGATGGCGCCGCATTATCCCGGCATCGCTGCGATGCGCGACCGCATCACCTTCTACCGCAGTACCTTTCCACTGCTCGACATCCTCTTCGGCGTCGACCATGGCGATGCGGACGCCCTCGAAGCCGGGCTACGCTCTCTCACCGTCGACGACGTGCCGGCCTGACTTGTGTCTTGCGTTTGGCTCGTGGCTGCCGGCAAATGTCCCGACATTCGAGGTAACCAGATGAACATTCGTTCCGAACAGCCAGCCGACGTCGACACGATCCGCGCGCTCACCCGCGCAGCTTTCGAGAAAGCGCCACATGCCAGCGGAACCGAGGCGGCGATCGTCGATGCCTTGCGCGATGCCGGCGCGCTGACGCTCTCGCTGGTCGCCGAGGACGGTGGCAAGATCCTCGGGCACGTCGCCTTTTCGTCTGTCAGCGTCGGCGGCGAAGCCGGCTGGTACGGCCTCGGTCCGGTTTCAGTCTGGCCCGACAGCCAGGGGAGGGGCATCGGCCAGTTGCTGATCCGCCACGGCCTCGACGCCTTGGCGCAGATGGGCGCCAAGGGCTGCGTCCTCATCGGCGACCCAGCCTATTACAGCCGCTTCGGATTCGTCGCCGACCCCGCCGTCACCTATGCCGGCCTGCCGCCGCAATATGTCCAGCGATTGGCTTTTGGCGAAACCATCCCAAGCGGTGAAATCGTCTATCATGCCGGGTTCGAGGCAAGCTGAGCCAGCCTGACCGTGGGCGCTCAGTGCACGCTCGCCGTCTCCCTGGCGAGAATGTCCACCAGCCGGTCGAAGCCGGTTTCGGTGCCTGAAATGCGCGCCGCCATCGCCTCGACGGTGCCGAGGAAAGCCAGCTGCTCGGTGAACCGCATCCGCGTCTGGCCGGCTTCGGGCAAAAGCTCGATGGTCGCCAGCGATGCCGAGATGCGCTTGCCGCCATGGCTCATCTCGAAACCGTAGATGATGCGCTCGCCGGCCACGATGTCGAAATAGTCGGCGCGAAACGCGAGCTCGGCGCCATCGGGCATGCGCCAGCGCTTGGCCTCTATGCCGCCGACGCGAAAATCGAAGCTGTCCTCGAGGGTGATCCAGTCGGGATGGCAGTCGTTCCAGACGCGCTTCAGCTCCTGGTCCGACCAGAAGCGGAAGGCGTGTCTGGGAGATGCCGGCAGCTTGCGCTCGATGACGAAAGTCTTGTGCGCTACGTCAGTCATTCACACCCTCCTCGGAAAAATCCTTCATTGCCTGCACGAGGCGGTCGAATGCCCGGTTCATCGCAGTCTGCCGCTGTCTGACCCAGTCGTCTATGCCGGACAAAGCGGTCGGCTCGATCGTGTAGGTGCGGGTCCGGCCGACCTTGCGCGAAGCGACGATGCCGCCGTCTTCGAGCACCTTCAGATGCTTCAGCGCCGACGGCAGCCGCATCCCGTGCGGCTCGGCCAGTTGCTTGACTGTCGCCGGCCCCATGCTCAGCCGCTCGACCATGCCGCGCCGTCCGGCGTCGGCAAGGGCGGTGAAAACGCGGTCCAGTTGGTGTGCCTCGATCATCGGCATATCCCTTTGCAATGGTCAGTCATGAAGGAAGCGCTCCGGCATCAGTTCGCAATAGGGGAAGAAATGGAAATAGGGTCGCGCCTCGCTGATCGTCCGCCGTACCGACGGACGCGCGACCAACCGCTCGAAATAGGCGGCGAGATTGTGCTGGTCGCTTGAGAAGGGATGAACGATCGAGGCGTAGAACAGGCCCGGCGTCGCGGCGCAATCGGCAATGCTGAAATCCTCGCCCGTCGCCCATGTCTTGCCGGCCAGTTGGCTGTCGATCATCTGATAGGCGGTGTCGAGCGTGCGCCGCGCATCAGCCACGCCCACCGGATCGTTGCCACCTTCAGGCCGTATCCTGTCGGTCACAACCTTCTGCATCGGCACGCTGACATAATGATCGAAGAAGCGGTCCCACAGCCTGGCGTCGAGCCGCTGCTCGGCGTTCGCGGGCAGCATCGGCACCGGCCCGGGATAATGCTGCTCAAGGTATTCGATGATGATGCTGGTCTCCGGCACCGTGCGGTCATGGGCGTCGTCGCGCAGCACCGGGATCTTGCCCACCGCCCATTTCGCCGCCAGCGCCGCCGTCTCTTCGGGATCACCGAGATCCACCGTCACCGCGTCGAACGCCGTGCCATTCTCATAAAGCGCAATCAGCACCTTGTGGCAGAAGGCGGCGAGAGGATGGGAATAAAGCGTCAGCGCCATTGCGGGGTTCCAGATGGTTTCCTTGGGTGGAAACTATTTGGCGGGACTCAGGTTGGCAAGAGAAAGTTTCCGAATGCGGAAACTATTGGATTTCCCGTGTGCCGAACGTGGAGAGGCTCTCCACGGTTCAGATCTTTTTTCTGAGAAAGAGTCGCCACGCTTAACTCCCGCAGATCGTCTATGCCGCGCTCCGTCCCCCCCTCTGCCCTGCCGGGCATCTCTCCCACAAGGGGGGGAGATCAGGCCTGCATCTGCCCCGCCGCCAAGCGCCGATCTCGCGAACACCGCCGGGCTTTTTCCTTGCAACGTGGCAGAGTGGGCGCCGCCGGCGGAGTGATTAATCTCCCTCCTTGTGGGGGAGATGGCCGGCAGGCCAGAGGGGGGTGCGAAGGATCGCGACAGCAAAGGTTGGCTTCGTAGGGCAGCGCCAGACCGTCAGCCCCGCTGTCACCATCTGTCACCAGCCCGCGTGGATAGCCGCGCCCATTTCTCCACGCCCTCGCCACCTCCCGTATCATTCCCCCATCGCCCTTACGGGACCTGGTGCGCACCGGGTATCAGGGAGGGCGGCGGTGACCTCCCGCCACGGTATCGGTAGCCGTGGCTCCGAGGGCCCGACGACAGGCCGGCGTTTTCCGGTGCTTGTTCCGCAAATGGAACGTGGCGCTGCAGGGAGATGCGGAGAAGCCGCGGCGATTGTCCATGGAATGTACATGGAGCGGCGCTGTGACCGGCCAACCTTGGGACAGACACCGAGCGGGGCGCGAGTTCGCGCCACTACTAATCAATCGGAAGGCTCGGCCTCGCGCCCCGCTTCCCGAACTCCCCAAGCGGGAGTGTTCTTTGACAATGACCAGGCGCGAAAGCGAGCGTGGCAATGAAGAAACTTGGCGCAACGCCGACGCAGTCATCCCGGAAACCGGAGCGCAGCGGAGGTTATCCGGGACCCATTGACTGGAACATCGTGCGGCACGACCGGGTCCTCGTCTTGGCCTTCATGAACTGACCTGCAAACCCAGACCTCGGCCGCGCCGGTCAATGGGTCCCGGGTCCCGCTACGCTCGCCCGGGGTGACGCGCGCGAACTTACCTTCTCCCACAAGGAAAGCATCCCATGTCGCCTGGCTTCCAGAAATCGTCCCCCTGGTCGCTTCCCGTGCAAACCTTGCCCACATAGTCTCGCCCCATGGACATCTCCGACACCGCACCAGTCCCGGCCAACAACAACCACGTCTTCTGCCCGCCGGAGGCGCGGCGCTACGTGCTTGTCTCGGCGATCCTTGCCTCCAGCATGGGCTTCATCGACGGTTCGGTGGTATCGCTGGCCATGCCGGTCATCCGGGCCGACCTTGGCGCTTCGCTTGTCGACGCCCAGTGGATCAGCAATGGCTACATGCTGTTTTTGTCGGCGCTGGTTCTGCTCGGCGGTGCCGCCGGCGACGTCTTCGGCGTCCGCAACATCTTCGCCGCCGGCATCGTGCTGTTTATGATCACCTCGGCTGCTTGCGCGCTCGCCGTCGATGCCGAGATACTGATCATCATGCGCGCAGCCCAGGGCATCGGCGCCGCGCTGATGGTGCCGGGCAGCCTCGCCCTCATCGCCAAATCCTATCCCAACGCGACGCGCGGCAAGGCCATCGGCCAGTGGGCGGCGTTCTCGTCGCTGACCACCGCGATGGGACCGTTTGTTGGCGGCATGGTGCTGTCCTTCGGCGCCGAATGGATGTGGCGCCTGATCTTTGCCATCAACGTGCCGATCGGCCTCGTGGCGCTTGCCATGCTGCTCAGGAAGGTGCCGCAGGACCGGCCGTCGTCGAAGCGCCGGCTCGACATAACAGGCGCGATCCTTGCCACCGCCGGTCTCGGACTGATGGCCTGGGGCCTGACCGCCTTCGGACTGCCGGCCGAAGCGCGCGCTGTCTCGCCATGGCTGTGGATCGCGGTCGGGGCTGCGATCTTCGCCGGCTTCATCGTCTGGGAGAAATGGACGCGGGCGCCGATGGTCAAGCTCGAGCTGTTTGCCTCGCGCGCCTTCACTGGCGCCAACCTCTACACGCTGATCCTGTTCTTCGCCTTCAATGCCGTGCTGTTCTTCCTGCCGATGACCGTCGTCTCAGGCTGGGGCGCCAAGGAGTGGGAAGCGAGCCTGCTGTTTTTGCCGCTGTCCTTGTTCATCGCCGGCCTGTCGAGCTATTCGGGCCGACTGTCCGACGCCATCGGCCCGCGCTGGCCGCTGACCGTGGGCGCCGCGATCGTCGGCATCTCCTACACCGGCCTCGCGCTGACCATGCCGCTGATGATGCTGTGGCAGGTGACGTTCCCGATCCTGCTGCTCAAGGGGCTCGGCATGGCGATCGTCGTCTCGCCGGTGTCGGCAGCGGTGATGCGGGCGACGCCCGAGGAAGACACCGGCCTTGCCTCGGGCATCAACAACGCGCTCGCGCGTGCCGCCGGCCTGATGGCGGTAGCCTCACTCGGCGCTGTCGCCGGTGTCGTCTTCGCCAATGTCCTGGGAACAGCGGCACCGGGTGCGGAGTTCGGCGCCTTCGTGGCAGCGCCACTCGAGGCCGGGGCGGAATCCTTGCGGGTGGCGGCGACCAACAGCGCCTTTGCGGCGATCGCGGCAATCGCGGCCGTGATGTGCTTCGTCGCGGCAGCCGTCGCCTGGTTCACCCAGCCGTCGTGGAAAAGGAAAGAGAAGGCCTAGTTGTTGTTACGCAATTCCGGACGGAAAACCGCTGCGCACTTTTCCTGGAATTGCTCTAGCCGCTGACCTTGGCGGTGCTCGCGACCTTCAGCCCGTCCTTGTTTTCGTCCTTGAGCAGGTCGTCGATGCGCTCGCGCTCGCGCTTGAAGGCGACCAGCTCCTCGCCCTTGAGCACACGGCCGGTGGGCAGGCGTACGCGCATCGGGTCGACCTTGGTGCCGTTGACGATCAGCTCGTAGTGCAAATGCGCGCCGGTCGACAGGCCGGTGGTGCCGACATAGCCGATGACTTGGCCCTGGCGGACGCGAGCGCCGGGAACGACGCCGGGCGCGATGCGGCTCTGGTGATTGTAGGACGTCTCGTAGCCATTGGTATGGCGGATCATCGTCTGCTTGCCGTAGCCGCCGGCCCAGCCGGCCTTTTCGACGACGCCGTTGCCCGAGGCGATGATTGGCGTGCCGGTCGGTGCTGACCAGTCGACGCCGGTGTGCATCTTGACGTAGCCGAGGATCGGGTGCTTGCGGCCGCCGAAGCCGGAGCGGAACTTGCCGTTGGGCAGCGGGTTGCGCAGCAGGAACTGGCGCGCGCTGCGGCCGTCCTCGTCGAAATAGTCGATGGCGCCGTCGCCCATCTGGAAGCGGTAGAAGTTGCGCGTGTTGCCGCCGAAATTCGCCGAGACATAAAGCAGCTCGGAATCGGCCGATGCTTTGTCGTCGCCGTCTGGCTGCGAGAAGAACACCTCGATACGGTCCGACGGGTTGAGCCGCGACTGGAAGTCGACGTCGGACGACAGTAACCGGACAAGCTTCTTGGTCATGTCCTGCGACATGCCGTAGGAATAGGCCGCCCGGTAGATGCCGTCATAGACGGTGGGCAGTGCGCCACGTGAGGTCGTCGGCACCGTCGGCGTGTCCTCGAAGGCGGTGGCGATCTCGGGGTTCGGCTCAGGCTCGTCGCCGGGAACGAACTGGTTGCGGTCGTCAAGCGCGATGGTCAGGATGTGCTGCGAGCGGTCGTAGACGCTGGTGCGCACGATCTTGCCGATATCGCCGCGGACTTCGAGGCCGACGCGCAGCACGGTGCCGGCCTTGAGCGCGGTCGCATTGAGCAGCCGCGACACGGCGTTCGCCATGCCTTGTGCGTCCTCGCCATTATAACCCGAGTCCGCCAGCGCATCGACGATCTTGCGGTCCTTCTCGAAGGCGATGATGTCTTCGGCATAAGAAAGCGTTTCGGGATCTACGTCGGCACGCGCCGTTACCGAGACGTTCTCAGGCACGATCTTGATGCCGTAGGAGCCAGCAAGCGTCTGGTCGGCGAAGGCGTCGCCGAAGCGCTGCGGATCGACATAATGCAGCGAGGCGACCTGGATGTCGCCTTCGGTCAGGTCGCCGCCGGCGTCGCGCACCACCTTTTCGACCTCATTGGCGGAAAGTGCCGAACTCTCGTCGAAGGAGGCGGTCTCGACGGGGAAGTCGACGGTCTTGAGGCTCATCTCGCTCTCGACCTTGACGCCGTAGATCTGGCCGGTCGCGGCGGTCGCCGGTGGCTGTGCCGGACCGTCTTCGGCAAACACCGTCAGTGGATCGAAGGCGGGATAGCTGCGCGTCGTCGGATGCGATGCTGCCAGCGCCATCTTGATCTGGACGAAAGGCATGGTGCGAATGACTTCGCGGTCGCCCTCCTTGGTCAGCATGGACACTTCCATGCGCCGCCGGTCCTTGGCCTTGGCGATCTGGCGCAGTGGCGCGAGCCTTGTGGTCTTGGCGCGCTGTCCGGCATCGCCGCCGGCGGCAAGCGTTGCGAGTTCGGCGATCTCGGGCGGGGTGGCAAGCTTTTCGCGGCCGTCGAGGGCGGCAAACAAGGCCACGCCCATCAATACGCTCGAGGTCACGCCGGTGAGGAAGGTGCCTGAAAGCCAACGCGCCGAGACCTCGCGTCGGTCCGGGGGACCGGCGCGGCCATCCGCGATAAGCGGCGGCTCATTGCCGAGCTCGGCTATGGTCTGGTCCGTATCCTGCATCCAGTACGGCTAAAATCCCCGACGCGTTTGCGCCCGCTTGCTTTTAGTTGCCAAGACATTTGCCTGTCATGGCGCTCCAAGTCAACGAAGCCGCGTGCGCGGCACCGCCCGACCTGCCTCTCCCTCTTATATACAGGCGGTGCACACAGACTCGAATGCGCACCAGAGGCGCTTCGAGACATCTGCCCGCATTGGGGCGGGAATAGGGCCCGGGTCGGGGCAGCGGCCGTCGTCCCGCTCTATATAAGGGAGGGCGCAACTGGCTGTGTGGCGCCCATATATGTATGGGGCAGCGCAATGCATCCGCGCGCGGCCGGCGGGTCAGCCGGCTAAGGCGGTCTTGCGAGGAAGTTGTGCGCCGGCTCTGGCAATTCTGCCTTCGCCAGGGGCGTTTGCGGCGGGGCTGTGGATTTTCTCAAGCCCC
>NZ_CAXUPX020000012.1:0-165626 GCF_964252895.1 Aminobacter sp. LjRoot7 | reverse complement strand
ATTAAGCCATTGGCATGGCTTGCGTTTTCCTGTGCATGCCGGCCGGTCGCGGGCATACTGCCCGGCTTTTATGAGAGATTTCAGTACCTTCGCATGCACATGGTAGTTGCTCCGGCAGCCGGCAGCCTCGCATAGGTTGGAAGATCCCGGACATGCACAGCGCTTGCGCTGCAGATCGGCACGCAGATATATCGCTTCCTGAAAGGTTGCGTGTTGGGCCGTTTAGCCCGGAACAGTGCTACCTTCGGTCACGCGCAGTGGTTCAGCGGTGCGGCTTGGCCGATCTGACTCGAACAGTCGCTTTCGCCAAGCCTATTCAACGAAGGCTCTGTGCTCCATCTTGGCCGTTCGCCCCACCAGTTCGCGATCCTGAAAGCTGCCGGTCCGCTACGTAGACACTTATGTTTCAGATTGGTGGATTGCAGACGGCCTGGTCTAAGACAGTCAGTCGCTAAAGCAGACATTCCGGCGATCAGCATATTCTCGCCTGATCGTGCGCAAACCCGTAACTTGCATTTCCGGTTACCGTAACTCTCAATAATGGGGAGCAGGTAGGCGGCGCCCTCCCTGCCGCTATCAGCTTAGGTAATCCGATGAAACAGAAACCTCCCGCAGACGATCCACGCTTTCATCACGAGATTTGGACGGGTCCCACCGCCGAAAGCGCTGACACCGTCTCCGGCATCTATTACGTCGAAAACCACAACGGCCAAAGCAGCTATGCCGAATTGGCCCTCGACTTCCAAATGGCCGCGGATCTGGTCATTGAAACCTATCAGAAGAGCGGAATGGGAAACTGGACTGCTCCACTTTCCCACTTGGTGCGCCAGACGCTGGAGCTTCGCCTGAAGGCGTTGGCCGACATGGTCGGCCAAAAAGGCGGGAAGATAGAAACTAGGCTGCTCTATTCTCATGACCTGAAGGCCATCTGGACACATTGCAGGGATTGGCTCGACCAATCCGGTTACCGGTTTCGCGAAGACGCCCGATTAGCTCAGACCGAGAGGCTGATCGAGGCGTTTCACGCTATCGATCCCTCCGGCGATCTCTTCCGTTTTGGCATTTCCAACCGGACGGCGTTCGGCAAGCAGAAGAGCTACGACAGGGTCGGCCTCATAATGGAAATTCTGGTGCCTGACTTCGCCGCGTCGGACGGCTTCCTACAACATTGGGAAGCGGTTCTGCTACGTGAAATCATGGCAATCGAGATGAATTGGGATAAGGACCCATTCTTCGATCCAAACGACTTTCCGAAGGTCGCGACTGGCACGCTTTGAGTTCGGCGACAGGGGCATTAGTGTTACCCGATGGAGCTGAACACCCGCGAAATCGCAACGCTTATCTGGCTTGGCATCGTCGTTGCGCGCCTTTCTCGGATACGCCTTTCTTAAGCCTATCGATGCTATGAAGCCCGACTGACAGGTGCGAGGGGGACGTAAGTTGGGATTCCAGCCTACCGAAATCGCAGGAATCCAGCCGTGGCGAAAGGCGGTCTTCACCACCTACGCGCTCAGCCTGTCGTTCTTCGAATCCGTCGTTCTCGATGCACTCGTGCGGGGCCGCAGCCTGGAGGCGCTGATCCTCGCCGACGTTGAAGGAATCCGATCCGGACTGAGCGAGCAGGGAGCGCAGCGCGCGGGCCGCGACTACGAGATCGAACCCGTTTCCGTCAGCAACGGGGTCTTTCACCCCAAGGTGTCTGCTTTCGTATCCGACGAGGACTGCCATCTCATCGTCGGATCGGGTAACCTCACGTTCAGCGGATGGGGCCGCAATCTCGAGACGGCCGAGCACCTTCATCCGTCGTTTGCTGCCGATGCCTTCCACGGGGCCTCGCGGTTCTTTGAACTGCTCGGCGGCCAGCGGGGAATTATCCACGGGGCGCAGGAAGCGTGCGCGTCCCTCGCACAGGATCTCTCGCGCGCGGCTGGCCGCGGACGCGGGGATGGTTCGGTGCGCTTCCTACACAGCCTCGAAGGAAGCATCGCCAAGTCCATGGAAGACATCGCCGGAGAACTCGGCGGCGCGACCCGGCTAACGGTTGCCGCGCCTTTCTGGGACGGCGGCGGAGCGATCGACGACCTCTGCAGTCGGCTGAAGCTGGAAGAAGTGCACGTTCACGCGCATCCAGGAGGTACGGTGCGGGGTACGGCAGGAGCCAACTGGCCGTTCGGTGCGAAATCCCGGGTCATTGCAGTGGCGGCAGAACCTTTTACAGAGACGGCAAACAGGAAGCTGCACGCAAAGGCATTTGAAGTGGCCTGCAGAAAAGGCAGGCTTATCGTCTCCGGAAGCGCGAACGCCTCCAGCGCAGCGCTGACCGGTCTGAACGTTGAAACCTGTGTGGCGCGCGTGCAGCGCGGCTCGATGGTCAGATGGCATCTAGTCCGCGCGGCAGTCCCGACTCCCGTTCTCCCGCTGGAAAACGAAACAGAAAACGATGGCCCGCTTCCCGGCGTGCTGCGCGCATCCGTAACTGGCGACGCAATCACGGGACGCGTGCTCTCGCCCAGGATGAAAGGGGCTGCCCAGCTCTTTCACTATGGTCCCGCAGGATGGAAGCCGCTCGCCGATGCCTTGCTCGACGATGACGGGAGCTTCTGTGTCGCGATCCCCGGCTTCGAGGCCGCGTCGCTTCGAGGCGGGCGCGTCGTGTTCAGGGTCGAGGCGGGACAGAGCGCCGCCGAAGGGTTTGCATCTCTCTCGGCAATTACGGGCCTGAGGCGGTTCGCAGGAAAGGCTGCTGCCAGTCTCATAGCTATTCTCGGTGGCACCGAAACGCCGGACGATTTCCGCGTGCTCCTTGAATGGGCGCACGACAATCCCGGCTTCCTCCGGCCCGAGATCGCCGGAGGCGGAGGAGGCGCGGCACCTAAGCCGACGGGGCATTCCATGATCCCGACATCGAGTTTGTGTAGCACGGGCGGCTCGGCTACGGCGATGCCGGGCGGCGGGGAAACGGGACGGGGCTGGGCACGGTTCGTAGATGCCCTCCTCTCCGCCCTCAAAGAGCGCCGCGGCCCGATCGGTCGCGATGACAACGAAGACGAACCTAAACCGGGCAACGGCCGGCAGAAGCCTAAGTCCGGAAAGGCCGACGGCGGGGCCAATCGGGATCCCCTCGAAGTCCTCGATCGGGTTGTCAACGCCATGCTTGGGAAGGGAGCCAGCCGCGAGACGGCGCTCAGGGCGATGACCTTGGTGGCCTATGCATGTGACAGGCTTGCCGACAGGGTAACCGCAGGCAAGGCCGAACAGTGGCTGAAGCAGGTGGTGGATGCCTACTGCGCCGCTGCCGTGGAAGGACCTCTGGACGAAGAGGCCGCATCGGCGATCCTCGCCCTGTGTGGACCTGATCCGTCCCCGGACTCAGCGCGCGCAGCGCGCCAGCGCATCATGAGGGCCAGTGGCGACTTCGACGGCGATCGCCCCCCCGTGAAGCCAGCGGAACCGTTCATCGCCGCAATGGGGCACGAGGCTTCCTACGAAAAGGTATGGGCCAGGATCTTAGAAATCAGGACGTGGCGCGAGCAGGCAGGGGCATACGCCGCTGCGCTGGCAGACGGCAGTCCCCGCGACGGATATGCCGAACTGCTCGGCTCGTGTCCCTCGGAAGCGCGGCTGATGGCAGACGCTTTCGTATCCGAAACTGCTCGGCGCCGAGTCTATATAATGAGCGGTACGGGATCGTGCTGCAACCGCCGCATGACACTACCAAAGATCGAACAGGGAAGGCTAAGAAGCCTCGGCGTGGCCCGATCGACCAACTGCTGCCAGAAAGTTCTCGTTCTGCCGGAGGGTGTCGATGGCTAAGCGGACAATGGCCGAAATCCTCTCCGAGGCGAGCGCGGCGGATGGACCCACCGTCGTCGACGACACTCAGATCGCTCATTCCTCGATAGATCCGTGCGGCCTGCGACAGACGAACTTTGACCTGATGAATATGGTGACTGACGGACTAAACAACGTTGCAAAACACGTCAGGCCATTCTCCTTCGTCTCCTGGGCGTGGCGGCGTGCGCTGAGGCTTGCCAAGGCCGAGGGCAGGCCGGATACCGACGCAACGGTCCTCGAAGACTTTGTGGCACGCTGCGAGGTCATCTTCGCCTGGTCTGTTTTCATCTCGGGAACTCAGGCGGATATTCCGGGACGGCAGGCCATGGCGCCGATACTGGGTGCGCAGAAGATGGACTTCCACGGAGCTGCGTGGAAGGCCTTCCGAGAAGGTCGCGCGGACAGTACGTCGCTCTCGGCCGCAGTGAATTACGGACCAGGCCTCAAGTCCCTGGGGTGGCTCGGACGCAACGACGTGAACGCAAAGATTCTCGTTCCGCCAACCGATGTCGACGCGGCTCTCGATTCATTCGAAGCCAGGATTGCCGACCGGCTCGGCCATCCTGCATTTTCGGGTTTCGGCCCGGCGACGGTCACGAGAGAAGAAGCACTTGCATGGGCGCAGGGATGGATGCCCGACGAACTGACGGAAGAAGAACGCAGACATGCAGCGAGAACCCTGACTGGCGACCTTGCTACGGAGACTCGAGCTGAAGGTATGAAGCTCCTTCTGCACGCAGCCGCCCGCCCCCAACTGGGTTCGACCGAAGCGGTGAGGTCGGCTCTCGCCGGGGAAGACCCCGGCTTCGAAGTCCCCGAAGGGTTGGAGAGAGCGGCAACGCGGTGGCGGCGGCTCCAATACAGGCAACTGTTCCGCTATGCCGTGGAGTCACTTCTCGCATGGACGCTGGACAGGCTGGCCCAGTCGGATGGCCCGCTAGGCACCCCCGCATTGGCCTCCGCCTTCCTCGCCGAAGCCGCAATCGACGGGGCCGGATCTGCATCGGATTGGCTGGACGGAACGGACCCCACAACGCCACCATCGTCCGCGACGGCAGCTATTGCCGACGCGCTACGCAGCCAGACAAGGGAAGGCCTCGCGGCCGCGATCGCGCAAGCGCTCGCCCTGTGCATCGCCCACTCGCCGCACGACCCGGAAACCTTCGACCGGGAAGATCGCCTACCTCTGCGAAGGGCGGCCAAGGAAGCAAACGCCCGCCGACATATGCGAGCGCGCGAACTCGTCCGTCACGCGATCGAGACATGGGCGATAGCGCAACACATCTACTGGGCGGTAGGAAGAGGGCTGCAGGACGCGCGCGGCGGCGGCAAGACGATCCTGCGCCTCAAGGTGGTGATGGAAGAGGGTGGCTGGACGGCGCTGCCGGGCAGGAGCAGACTCACTCCCGCGCCCACTCCGGATAGGATAGAAACAGCTATCTCCCTGGCCGCCGAGTGCGGCCTCCTTCCGGAGGTGGTGGCCTGACCTCGCTCTCCAGGCAAAGCACGGCGCGACTGGAGCCTCGCAAACTGCACCCACTGCTTGACCGCGTCGTCAAAGTTGCACGGATCCGTTCGACACCTTTGCGTCTGTTGTTTCCGACCCGACCAGCCTCAGGGAAGTCGTGAAGAACAGGACCTGGTCAGCCAGCTTGAAGCAGAAGGCCTTCCAGTCCAGATCTTCCGCGATAGACGGAGTCGCTAATAGAGATCCGGCAAAGGCCTCTTGCGTCGTCGAGAAATTACCTTCGCTCATGTTGGCCAGTGGCACCGCGCCGGCGCAGGTGCCAATGAACACGATGGCGGCCCTGCCCAAAACAGACTGTCGTAGTCGGGTATTGCGGGCTTCGCCGGCTCCGAATTATTTCGAAGCCGAGTCCACCTTGAACGATGCCTCACCATCCTCAATACCCTTCTTAGCCTTCTTGTAAGCTGACTTCGGGATTTGGGGGCTTGCCTTGTTCAAATCGTCCTTTTCCGCCACCAGCGACCGGAGCTGGCTCGTCAGACCCTCGTCAGTCGCATCCGCAGCCCAGCAGTCGATCGACCAAAACATACGTGCTGCGTTGTTCAGTCTGTCATAGGCGTGGGCAGCTGCTAGGTGGGCAGCCTCCTTTTCGTTGGGGTTGAGGAAAGTCGTGATACCCGAAAGAACCGGAACGACAATTGCAAAGATCACCGCTGCGGCAGCTACAAGTGGATTTTGCTCGGCGGTCTTGGTGAAGGCGACCAATGCGGAGATGACGACGGTGGGAATGCCCAACCAAAGGTGCCACGTCTTCCACCTCTGCGCTGCTTGATGGTGCCCCTTGCACGAGTAAAGCGTGCTTTCCTCAAGACGCTTGGCCTCGATGATCACTTGGTCGCGGGTTTTCGATGGCGGCCGCTCGCCGGTGGTGATGACTTCAGCCATAAGCGGGAAAGTGGTCCGGGAAGAGGCGCCGCCACTGCTCGATGGCGTCTCGGTTGCGGTTTACGGCGTTGTGCTGTTCAGCCAGGAGGGCGATATTGAGCGCGGCTTGGAGCTTCCCAACCGCCTCGTCACCTTTGGACGGATTGTCAATGTATCTCCCGATGTCGTCGCCATAGCCGGCAGGGTCTAGGTTTTTTGTCCTCACCGCCGCTCTAGCCTTGTCGAAGAAGAACCGGACCCCTGAGGGGAAGTCGGTGATAGTCACATTGGTGAAAATCTGGAGTGCCAATACCTCGATGTGGAAAGACCGGAAAAAGGAGCCGTGGCTCTTGTTCCATGCCTTTAGCATCTTGATGACCGGGACCAAATTGCCGTTGTGATATCTGTTGGCGGCACTCATCAACTCGACGTGCTTTTTAGGGTCAGTGGAGAGCCAGCTGTTTGTTACAGAATTGGGGATGAGGTATCCGCCGCCTTGACGGTGAAACCCTACGACAACATCGACGACGAAGTCGGTGAACCGGATGGTCACCGCTTGACCATTACGGGAGATGCTTGGGGTCGATGTGTAGGTCTTGAGCAGCGTTCTCTTGACAAAATCGAGGAGCGCCGGCGGACCACCGTTCTGTCCGTTGTACCAATGGAAGTATCTGTTTTCGAGCACGCAAAAGATATCGATGTCCGCTTCTTTCAGCGGCGAAATCATAGTGTGGCGAGCGTATGAGCCGGTCAGGAATGTATCGTTAACCTGCATTCCCGCTTGCATTACATCACGCACACGGGATTGCCGGGTCGATACAGTTTCGGATTGTAGATCCGTGATCTCAAGGTTGGACCTGAGCTGAGCAAAGCTCTGTTGAACTGTAGTAGCCATTTTCCGCCCAAGCACTCAATCAAGTCAATATGTGTAGCTCGAAACATACGCACTGCAATGGGCTTGCTGGATCGGCGCCCTTGTTTCTTTACCCTTGGCGGCAGATTTCCAGGAGGATGGGTATTTGTTGGTTACAAGTAGCTCAAGTGTCTAGCATGTCCCATTCGTCGCCGAGCACCCAACGAACAGCGGACAGCTTGCCGCTGAGCATTCCCCACTCGAAATCGGTCCAAGGGCCTAATTCGTCAGGGTACTTCTCTTCAGCGGACTTCATGGCGGCGATCATTCCGTCCCATATATCGTCCACGATCATGCCCCGCCGCTCTTCGGGCGTTCCCGCCTCCCAGACCTCCCTTGGAACTCGCTTCTCTTTCCCGCTCTCAACGGCGCCGATGATGCCCCACTTTCGGCCGTACCAAATCTGCGTCGTTAACTTGTGCTCGGCTTCGAGCAGTTCGGACAGCGCCCGAGACTGTTGGTTGTATTCCCGGTCGAAGGTGACCTCCTCGATTAGGTCGCTGGCGAACTCGTTCAAGAGCGCGCCAAGGCTGGTTGAGTAGCGCGAGTGTACCCCGTCGAAGAGAGCCGCGAGGTCCGGGTGCGGTAAGCGGGTGTCGGCACCCTTCTGACTGAAGTCGTGGATGTTGTGCGTGACGAACGCGAGCACGTCGTCGCCCTCCCGCTTTGTGCATGCGTCGATGTACATCTCAATGATTATCGCGTCGCCGATGCCGTTCATCTGCCGATGGAACGGGGCGACCTTGGCGATGGCGCGATCCGCTGCTCGGGCCTTTACGCTCTCACTGACAGGGATCGGCTCGGTCGATGTAAACAGGTTGTCGATTAGGCCAACCGCTTCATTCACGGCCTCGCCGCCAGTGGCGAGGCGATGTTCAATCTCGTTCAGCTGCTTTAGGACCTCGTTCTGGCCGTCCTCCGGTCCGAACTGCACAATTGCGTCCTTCACCCGTTTGAAGTGACTCGACAGGCTGGCGCGGCTGGATGCCATTACCCGGGCCCGATTGCGGGCGAACTCGTCTAGAATCATCTGCGGCAGAATCAGTTCAACTTCGCCCGCTTCCGTCACCGCGACTAGCGCGTCCAGCAATGGCAGGTGGCGCGGGTCTTTCGTGAGATCCAGCCACACTGATGTGTCGATAAGTAGTTTGAACTTCATCTTAGCCCCGCAAAAAGGTCGAGTGCGGAGGCTAGCGGCTTCCAAGCGCATGGTCACCACCCGCTGTCTCGTCCGTGGTGGGTGGCAGTCACACGCTGACACGATGTCAGAAGGCCCTTGTCGCGCTTTCCGCCGTCAGGATCGACAAGTACCTTCCCGAATGGCCGGCTCGAGGTCGGCCGCTGAACCGCGGCCATCCCCGATTGCAGACGGGCCGTTGTCGGCCCCATGTCGGTCATTCCAGCGGCCGCTCCCCTGCACCCTTTGGATCTACTCGACCGTCCCACATGGATGATTCCTGGGGCTATCTCTTTCAAACTGCGATCTGAAGCAAATGTCGGAATCGGTAGTTGCGTGTCCCCGCAACCAAATAACAAAACAGCCCAGCTCGTCTGGGCTGTTTTGTTATTCGGACGCTGGTGACGGTCGAGTTGAACCTGCATCAAGGGGCCCGCAAGGAGGCGATAGCCGACGAAGCGGGACAAAAAGGCCAAATCCTGTCCCCGCAACCAAAACAAAAGCCCGCCAAGGTGAAAACCACGGCGGGCTTTTTGCTATCCGCACGCCGGTGACGCGAGAGAGATGAAAATGCAGCGGGGGCCCGCAAGGAGGCCGCAGCCGACAAAGCGGGACAAAATGCCGAAGCCTGGAACCAAGACCATTGCTAACGACACTCCCGTGAGCCTTGCTCCGGGCGTGTTTTTGGTTGCAGTCCCAACTGCCTGTCGCTCGCTATTTGGACGCTCGCGACGGCCGAGTTGAAGCGGCAACAGACGCGCGCAACAGGCAAAAGCCAACGAAGCGGGACAAAACAAAAAAAGCCCGAAACCAAAACCAACAATCAAACAGCCCGGCTAGGCAAAACCTAGGCGGGCTGTTTGGGGTTCCAGGCATAAGCAAATGCCAGAGCAGCAATAGCAGAAGAGGGGTTGCTCGGCGCGATCAAGTGCATGGAAGCCGCGCAGATGCCGCACTGGCATTTCGCGAGATATTCCTGCTGTGGCTCGGCTGCCATTATTGGGAAATGCCGAATTTGCCAGGTGCGAGCAGCTTTACGATGCTCGAAAACTCCTCGCCGCCAAGGCCGGCGGCTACCCCCCGATCGAGCAGGGACTGAATCGGATCAAGAAGCTCTGTGCTGACGCCCTGTTCTTCGCTGGCCCGCCGGATGTTGCGAAATCCGATCGACTGCATGGCAAGGGTCGCCGTGACATTCTCCCCGAAGCTTCCATTGTCGATCTGACGCGCAAGATGCGGCAGGAATGATGCAATACCATTCAGATAGGGGATGAGATGGTCATTGGTGAATGCTTCGGCTTCTACAGCTGAGTTGACCGTGGCCATCGCGGTCAATGCGCCACCGACCATTCCATACATGGCACCGTTTAGCGCCAGGTCAAGCAGTGAGGCGGCTCCGGGCTCGGCTCCTGCAAAGACCACCTTGCCCAAACTCTCGAGCAACGTTTTTTGCTTGTCCAGCAGATCTTCGCGGCATCCTGAATAGAAGATGGAGGCACCGTCCGCACCGATCATGGACGGGATCGCCATGATGCCGCCGTCGATGTAGCCGATGCGCTCGCGCTCCGCCCACACGGACAGTTCTCGCGCCTCCCGCGGTGTGCCGTTGGTCAGATTGATCAGTAACCGCCCCGAAAGCGCCTCTGCCGCAGGCTCGATCGTTTCGCGGACGGCGGAATAGTCCAGTAGGCAGATGATCGTGACCGGGCTCGCATGGATCGCTTCTTCCACGGTTCGCGCCTGGATTGCTCCCCTTTCCACGAGTGGTTCAGCCTTGGAAGCGGTTCGGTTCCATACCGTGACCTTGTGTCCGGCATTGATGAGAGATCCCGCCAGTGCCTGCCCCATGGCGCCTAGCCCGATGAGAGAAACGTCATTCATGGCTTCTTATCCTGTTTGCTTTCGCCAGCGGCAAGATCGCCATGTACTTGACTTTTAACAAGTACCTACCAAAAAGTATGTGCCAGATGTTCGGAACCACGCCATGCGTAGAAAACAACCTCATAGCTGCGGACTCGGTCCGGCGTTCAATGTGATTGGTGGGAAATGGAAGGCTCTGATCCTCTGGGAAGTGCACATCAAGCCGCGACGCTTCGGTGAGTTGAAACGGCTGGTGCCTGGGATCAGCGAAAAGATGCTCATCCAGCAGCTCCGCCAGATGGAGGAGGATGGACTTCTTGCTCGTGAGGATTTTGGCGAGATACCGCCGAGAGTGGAGTATACGGTAACTCAACTCGGAACATCGTTGGCGACCGCCCTCACCCCCGTTGGCCGGTGGGGCGAAGAGCATGGCGCGGAGATCGAAGAACGTTGGCGACGACGGGAACAGGAGACGATGTCCGCCAGCCGCTAGGCGGAAGGCAGGCCTGCATATCAGTCATTCGCCGCAACGTGCCGCTGCTGCGGCATGTTACGATTTGTATCCGAAAACCTATTCCCCGGTGTGAGGGAGTTTGCTGCGCAGTGCTTTGCACCGTCGCAGCTAGAACAGCTCGAAATCGCCAGATGGCGCGGCGCTCAGTGACGAGGAATTCTGGCCGGCCAGGCGCGATGCGAGGTCCGATAGCGTGATCGCGGCGAGTGCTGCGTGCGGATCGAGCTGCCAGCTCGGGGTTGACGCTGCGCCGAGACCGTCGAGATAGCCGGCTAAGCATCGCAGTTTTTGCTCGATGTGGTCAAAACTCTGCAGCGCCTGCGCATAGTGTGGGTCGTTGGCGGCGAGCTGGCCGCTCTGCGCGGAAACCAGCGGATGCAGCCGTTCCACCTGTGCTGCGATGTCGTTCAGCTCGGTGCTCACCCGTCCGAGCAGGTCGGATACGGACACAGGCGTCTCATGGCAAAGTGCACTGGCACGCGATGGCATGGCGGAAGGGCCTTTCAGAAGATCAGAAGAACTCGACGGAACCGCCCGAAGGCGCGACCGGCGGCTGCTTGGGCGGAACAGGCGCAACAAAACCCTTGTCGCCGGAGAGCATGACCTGGCGGGCGCGGCCTGACAACGGCCAGTATTCGACACGTCGGCCGCGATCGCCGCCGAGGTCGCCGCCGACGATGCTGATGCCTTCGTTGCGCAGGAACGTCTCGGCAAACTCGCCATTCATCGCCCCGATGTCCGACAGACCCTCGATGGTTCGCGCGCCGCCGAACAGCTTGGCTTCCAGCCGGTGGCGATGGGCGCCACGCTGCAACAGGCCGTTGACGAGCAGCTCCATCAGGTGGACGCCGTAGCTCTGGGCGTCGAGCGACGAGCGCCCATTGTTGCCGGGCAGCAGGAAGTGGTTCATACCGCCGGTCCGGGCAAAGGGATCGCGGATGCAGGCGGCGACGCAGGAGCCGAGAATGGTCGTCAGCACGACGTCCTCCCGGTCGACCACGTGGTACTCGCCGCGCATGACGGTGATGCGCTGGTTTGCCAGTGTCACTTAAGGATCCCGACGATTGCTTCGATGGCCTTCTTGAGCGCCGGCGTGGTGAACGGCTTGGTCAGGAAGTTGTTGACGCCGAGTGACACGGCGGCTTCCAGCAGCTGGCGGTCGCCCTTGCCGGTCAACAGGATGAACGGCGTCGCCCGGGTCGGGCCGTAGGAGCGGATCGCCTTCAACAGCTGCAGCCCGTCGAGCTTCGGCATGTTGAAGTCGGAGATGACCATATGCGAGGGCTGCTCCATCATCATGCGCAGCGCCTGCTCGCCGTCCTTGGCGATGGAAATCTTGCGGATGCCCATCTCCTGCAGCGCATCCGTGATGAGCATGCGGCTGGTCGTCGTATCGTCGACAACGAGAACCTTAAAGTGTTCGAGGAAGGACATTTTTAGCTCCATTGGAATTCGAGCGCGTGAGCGCGAGGATGTGGGAGGCGATCTTGTCCAGCGGCGCCTGCCGCTCGACCGCGCCGACTTCGAAGGCGACCCTGGGCATGCCGTAGACAAGGCTGGTGGCTTCGTCCTGGCCGATCGTGCCGGCGCCGGCCTGGCGCATCTGCAGCAGCCCGGCAGCACCGTCGCGGCCCATGCCGGTCAGGATCGCGCCGACTGATTTGGAACCCGTCGCCCTGGCGACCGAGGCAAACAGCACGTCGACGGACGGCCGGTGGCCATTGACCGGATCGGTGCTGCGCAGCCGGCAGCGCAACTGGCCGGGGCCCGAAATCTCGAGATGCGTGGCCCCGCCCGGGGCGAGGTAGACATGCCCCGTTGTCAGCGGCGCGCCATCGACGGCCTCGCTGACGCGTGGCCGCGACATGCGGTTAAGGCGCTCGGCGAAGCTCTTGGTGAAAGCCGCCGGCATATGCTGGGTGATCACCGTCGGCGGGCAGTTCTCGGGGAACTGCGACAGCACTGTGATCAGCGCTTCGACGCCACCCGTCGACGAACCTATCGCCACGATCTTGCCGTTCGGCACATAGTCGGCATTGGCAGCAGGCTGCTCGCGCTGGGCACTCGGCTGGCTCGTCGCCAGCGGACGAATCTGGGCGCGTGCCGCTGCCTTCACCGTCGCCTGCAGCGTGCCGAAAGCCCGGTCGTCGCTGAAGGATGCCTTGGAAATGCAGTCGAAGGCGCCGATCTCGAGTGCCGTGATCGTGGCCGTGGCATCCCTTGATGTCAGGCTCGACACCATGATCACAGGCATCGGCCTGAGCCGCATGATCTTCTCGAGGAATTCGAGCCCGTTCATATTCGGCATCTCGACGTCGAGCGTGATAACGTCGGGATTGAGTTCCTTGATCTTGGTGCGGGCCTCCAGCGGGTCGGCGGCATGGCCGACGACCTCGATGGCGGGGTCGAGACGCAGCACTGCCGAAAGCAGCGTGCGCATGGTGGCGGAATCGTCGACGATGAGAACGCGAACCGGCTTCATGCGGCGCCCTCGCGCAGCTTGTAGGTGGTGATGCCCTCGGGCTGGAAGTCCGCGGTCGCAGGCCCCGAGACGCGCTCGGAATGGCCGATATAGAGCGTACCGCCCGCTGTCAGCAGCGGCACGAAACGGCTCCAGATCCGCGACTGCGTCGCCTCCTCGAAATAGATGACGACGTTGCGGCAGTAGATCGCCTGGAAGCGGCCCTTCATCGGCCACGCGCCGATGAGGTTGAGTTCGCGGAAGGCGACGATGGTGCGCATTTCGTCGGCGGCGCTGTACGAGGTGCTATCGCCCGAGCGCACCGGCGTGAACCAGCGCCGGCGCAGGTCCGGCGGCACCGGGCGAAGGGCGGCCTCGCTGTAGATGCCCTCGCGGCCGAACGCGACCATGTTGGGGTCGATGTCGGTCGCCAGAACCCGGATGTCGTAGTTGGCGGCCTCGGGCATCAGCGACAGGATCGTCAAGGCGATCGAATAGGGCTCGGCGCCATTGGAGCATGCCGCCGACCAGATGCGGACGCGGCCGCCGCGCCGCGCCGCATCGAGAAGCGGCGGCAGAACCTGCTTGGCCAGATGCTCGAAATGATGCGGCTCGCGGTAGAAATTGGTGACGTTGGTGGTCAACGCCGCCAGCATCTTCTGGCGCTCGTCGAGGCCCTCGCGCGAGGCGATGAGGGTGCAGTAGTCACGGAAGCTCTCCAGTCCGAGCGCCCTGAGGCGCTTGGACAGCCGGGAGTAGACGAGTGCCGCCTTCGCCTCGGTCAGGTGGATGCCGGCGTCGGCATGGAGCATCGCCGCGATCTGCCGCATGTCCTCGCCGGTGAGCACGAACTCACCGGCGACAAGGCTCTGGCGCTGACTGCGCGGCTTGTCGATTTGCAGAGTGGTCATGCCGCGATCGGCTCAAGCGCCGGCAGGACGTTGTCCAGTGCGATCAGGCTGATCATCCGGCCTTCGATCGCCAGCACGCCGCGCACGAAGGTCTTGGCCATGTCGGAGGCGACGTCGGGCGTCGGCTTGATGGCGTCGTCGGTGACCGACAGGATGTCGGACACCGCGTCGACAAGAAGCCCCACGACCTGCGTGCCAACCTGGGCCACCATGATGACATGGCGAACGGTCGGTTCCGGCGGCTGGAAGCCGAGGCGGGCGGCGAGATCGACGATCGGCAGGATCGCGCCGCGCAGGTTGATGACGCCGCGAACGTAGGGTGGCGACTTGGGCAGCACGGTCGCCGGTGCCCAGCCTCTGATCTCACGCACCGACATGATGTCGACGCAGAATTCCTGCTCGCCGATACGGAACGCGATGAGCTCGCGGCTGCTGTTGTCGTGTTTGGTGGTCTCGATCATGGCATCACCCTGCTGCTGCAAGAACGGGTTCAAGAATGGTCACGTCGGACTGCGAATTGGCGATCACGGTGTCGACGTCGATGATGAGAGCGACGCGGCCATCGCCAAGGATGGTTGCGGCGGCGATGCCCGGCACATGCCGGTAGTTGGACTCCAGGCTCTTGATGACGACCTGGCGCTGGCCCTGGATCGTATCGACGAGCAGGGCACTGCGGCGGCCGCCTTCGGTCTCGACCAGGATCGCCACGGCCGCCAGTGGATCGGTGGCGGTGTTGCGGAAGCCGAGTTCGCGGCCGACGTCGATCAGCGGTGTGAAGGTATCGCGGATCGCAATGACCCGAGCGCCGCCGCCGAGGCCGTGCACGTCGGCTGCCTTGGGCTGCAGGGTCTCGATGATCGCCGTCAGCGGCACCACCAGCGTCTGGTCGGCGACCGTCACCACCATGCCGTCGAGCACGGCGAGCGTCAGCGGCAGGCTCATAGTGAAGGTCGAGCCCTTGCCGGGGCGCGAGGCGATCGAAAGGCGACCGCCAAGACCCTGGATCGAACGCTTGACCACGTCCATGCCGACGCCGCGGCCGGAAATGTTCGACACCTCGGACGCCGTGGAGAAGCCCGGCAGGAAGATCAGGTTGTCGATCTCCTCGTCGGACAAAACGGCATCGGCCGCGATCAAGCCCTTCTCGGCGGCAATCGCCTTGACCCTGCTACGGTTGATGCCAGCGCCGTCATCGGCAACCTCGATGACGATGCGGCCCGAGCGGTGCATCGCCGACAGGCGCACAACGCCCTCGGCCGGCTTGCCGGCGGCGATGCGCACCTCGGGCTTCTCCAGCCCGTGGTCGATAGCGTTGCGGATCATGTGGGTCAGCGGGTCGTTCAGGCGGTCGATCACCGTCTTGTCGACCTCTGTGCCCTCGCCATCGGTGATCAGGCGCACCTGTTTGCCGGTCATGCTGGCGACTTCGCGCACCAGGCGCGGAATACGCTGGAACACCGACTTCACCGCCTGGGCGCGAATGGCCATGACGCAGTCCTGGATCTCGCGCGTCAGGTGCTCGAGTTCATCGAGGCCAAGGGCCACCGCTGATCCGGGCACGTGTCCGGCTTCCATGACGCGCTGCGACAGCATTGCCTGGTTGATGACGAGCTCGCCGACGAGATCGATCAGCCGGTCGACACGTTCGAGATCGGCGCGGATGGTCTGCGGGGCGGCGGCACTGGCACCGCCTTCGCTGTTGCGCGCCGCGGCAGCCTTGGCCGGCTGGGCCTCGACTTCAGCAACAGCCTCGCGTTCCTCGGCCAAAGGCAGCGGGATGATCTCCGCCGTCGTTGCCGGCAGAGCCGCCTCATCGCCCTGGATGGAGCGGAGCAGGGCAGCGAATGCGTCTTCGGTCGAGTCCGTTGCGGATTCGGCATCGGAGGAACCGGCGTCGGCTGCCTGGATGGTCAGGCTGGAATCCCACTCCACAAATTCGAAGACTTCGCGGATCGCGTCCTCACCCTTTTCGGTGGTGAGCTTGATGGTCCATTCGAGATAGGCGCCTTCCGGATCGAGTTCGGCGAGGGACGGCAGTCCGCTTGCGTCGCAGCTGATGTCCAGTTCGCCGAGGCGTTCCAGTTCGCGCAGCACCAGCACCGTCTCGTTGCCCTTGGCATAGAGTTCGGGCCTGGGCTTGAAATTGATCGTGTAGCTGCGCCCGGTTTCGACAGGTGCGTCCGAGAAATCGAACGCCACGGTGACGGGCGTGAAGGAGAAGTCGCTCATGTCGTCTTCTTCTTCGGCTTCCGCCTCGGCCCCGCCAGGGCTGAGCGCGGTGAGCTCGCCGACCAGCACTTCGCTGCGACCGCTGTCGACCGTGTGGCCGTCACGTGCCGCCGCCACGAGATCCGCCAGAAGGTCAGCGGCGCGCAGCATGATGGCCATGACGTCGGCCGTTGGTTCCAGCGCGCCGTTGCGGACGTGGTCGAGCGTTGTTTCGAAGACATGGGCGAATTGCACCAGGTCTTCGAGGCTGAAGGCGCCCGCGCCGCCCTTGATTGAATGCACCGCGCGGAAAACCGCGTTCACGGTGTCGGATTCGGCTTCCCCGCGTTCCATTGCGAGAAGGCCTGTTTCCAGTTCGGCGAGTTGTTCCTCGCACTCCTGGAAGAAGGTCTGCTTGACCGCTGCCATTGCATCCACGGACATGTCTCCCGGTTCAGGCCGACACGCGGCGGATGGCGTCGATCAGCTTGGCAGGATCGAAAGGCTTGATGATCCAGCCGGTCGCACCCGCACGGCGGGCACGATCCTTCTTCTCAGCATCGCTCTCGGTGGTCAGCACCAGGATCGGAATGCCGCGATAGGTGTCGTCGGCACGCACATGCTCGATGAAGCCGAAACCATCCATGCGGGGCATGTTGATGTCGGTGACGATGACCCGCGGGGTCTCGCTCTTCAGCACCTCAAGGCCGTGGACGCCGTCCTCGGCCTGAATGACCCTGTAGCCGGCTTGCGTCAGCGCCAGTTTCAGCATCTCGCGCATCGTGCGAGAATCATCGACGGTCAAAATGGTCGCGCTCATTCCGGCATCTCCTCCCTGGTGAAATCCGCTTCCGAGAAGCCCAGGAGCCGCAGGCCTTCGACGAAGCCGGGCGTCAGGTTGGTGAAGGAGAGCGCGGTGTCATCCGCGCTCCAGGTTTGTTGCGCCGACAGGAGAACCTGAAGGCATTGACCGCCGATCCGCTCCACGCGCGAGGCATCGATGGTCAGCGCGGTTCCGCGCATTGCGAGCAGGCTTTCGGTCAGAGGCGCTGCCGCCCTGAAGTCCAGCGCTGCCGCAAGCTCGAGTATCCGTTGCGAAGGATCGGACACGGTGGTCATGGCTGGCTCAGAACTCCTGCCAGTCGTCGGCCGCCGGAGCGATCGCACGGGCTGCGGAAGAACCGAAGCTCGAGGATGCAACCTTCAGCTCGGGCCGTGGTGCGCGCGACGCCGGAGACTTGGCGCTTGCGGGGCGGCTGTTTTCGACGACCGAGAGCTTGCCGAGCCGGAACGTGCTGATCTGGCGCGACAGTTCTTCGGTTTCCTGGGACAGCGAATGGCTCGCGGCAGTCGATTCCTCGACCATCGCAGCGTTCTGCTGGGTGACCTGGTCCATCTGGTTGACCGCCGAGTTGACCTGGTCGAGACCGGTCGACTGCTCATGCGCGCTGGCCGCGATGTTGGTGACGACCGCGTTGATCTCGGCCACCTGGAGGACGATGCGCTCCAGTGCCCTGCCGGTCTCTGCGACCAGCTTCACACCTTCGCCGACCTGCGTCGTCGAAGCGGAGATCAGGCTCTTGATTTCGCGGGCGGCTTCCGCCGAACGCTGTGCAAGTGCACGCACTTCCGAGGCAACCACGGCGAAGCCGCGTCCTGCATCGCCGGCGCGAGCCGCTTCGACACCGGCATTGAGCGCCAGAAGGTTGGTCTGGAAGGCGATCTCGTCGATCACGCCGATGATGCGGCTGATCTGCTCGGACGACTTCTCGATCGTGCCCATGGCGTCGATCGCCTTGCGCACCACCACGCCGCTGGTCTCGGCGTCGGTCTTGGCCGTCGAGACGACATCACGGGCATGCACCGCACCTTCGGCCGTCTTCTTGACGGTCGCGGTGATCTCGTCGAGCGCAGCTGCGGTCTCTTCGAGGCTGGCTGCCTGCTGTTCGGTGCGGCGCGACAGGTCGTCGGCAGCGGTGTAGATCTCGCCGGTGCCGGCGTGGATCGCCTTCACGGAGGAGGTGATGCTGAGCATCGTCTGCTGCAGCTTTTCGACCGACTCGTTGAAGTCCTGGCGCAACTTGACCAGCTTGTCGGGGAACGGCGCGTCGATGCGGTGCATCAGGTCGCCCTTCGACAGAGCGTCGAGGCCGTGGCCCAGGGCCGAGATCGCAACCATGTCCTGGCGGTCTTCCTCGGCCTTCTGCGCGGCGCGCAGAGCCGCTTCTTCCTCGGCGCGGCGACGCGTTTCGGCAGCTTCTGCCTCGAGGCGAACCTTCTCGATCGCGGCTTCCTTGAAGGTCTGCACGGCGGACGCCATCTGGCCGACTTCGTCGCGGCGGCCGATGGCCGGAACCACGACCTTGAGGTCGCCGGAAGCCAGGCTGCGCATCGCCTGCGTCATGTTGTTGACCGGCGTCGCGATCTGGCTGGAGAGCCACAGCGCGATCACCACGAGGATGGCGATGATCAGGCCGGCGCTTCCGAGCTGCAGGTACTGTGCTGTCGCAATGGCGTCGTTCTTGAGAACCGCAGTGTCCTCTTCCCACTTGCCAATTTCGGCCTGCATCTCGGCAACCGCCTTGCGGACGGTGGCCTGCACTTCCGAGGCGCGGGTCGAACCAGCGAGTTCGCGGCCGCGATCATAGGTTTCCGGCTTGCCGGCGAGCTGGACGATCGGGTCGCCAATCTCGTTGCGCCAGTTGTTGGCAGCCGCCTGGAAATTGTCGATCGCTGCGATCACGTCCTTGTCGGTGATCTGCCGGCCCCGGGCGTCGACGATGGTCTTGTCGACGTTCAGCGATGTGTCGTGATAGCGCTTGGCGACGTCTTCGCGCAGGCTCAGCACATAGGTGCGGGCGATGTTGGCGCGGTCGAGGTGCAGGGCTTCGGCTTTGCCGAGCGTGTTGAGAACGCTGCTTGCCACCTGAAGCTCCGCGCTGGCAGCTTCGAGCTGGCTCAGTGCGCGCATCATCATCCCGCCGACGACGAGGCTGACGATGACGATCGCCGAGAAGGCAAGCACCAGTTTGCGCGTGATTGAGAGATTGGCGGCGGAGAAGCCACTTCTCGGCGGCGGACCGCCGTAGTGGGTGGCTGTTGGATCGTAGGTGGAACTCATTGGGCGTTTCCTTGCCGTCGAGGTAGAACGTGGTTGCCTGGCCCACAGGTCTTCTTCGCCGGCAAAGTATGGCCGTTCGCTGGGAAGCTTTTTCGCTTCGCATCGCCTGAAGACATGCAGGAATGTGAGTAGGGGATGGCGCCGGCGGCGTCGCCAGCGCGTATTTTGCTTCGAAAAAGGAGGAGATCTAAGAGAGGTTTTTCAAACGTGGCTTATTAGAAAATGCTCATGCCTTGCCTGCTATTCCATTCCCCGAGAGCGCCGACAGGAACCCCTCCCTGTACTTAAAAATTTAGCTATCTCGTTGACTCGACGTATTCAGAAGAAATTACCCAAGTGTAAATGCCGGCAACACTGCCAAGGATCCGAGTCATCAGTACTTGTACGGCAAGAGTCTTTGGCGTCGCGCAAGCAATGTCTGGAAGTTAAGCGTCCGGTATTGGGAATGATCGGCTTAAGATAATCCAGTACTCTTGCAAGGTTATAGGCCAGTTGAATCCGGTTTGATCCTAGTCGGCGCCGATCCATGTAAGCCGCCGCTGACAGTCGAATCCGCCGCCTTTTGGGCTTTGTCGAACGGTTGCTGCCCGGTGACTCAACGGAAAGGCGGCTATCGATCTGCCTCATTCTTGCCTTTGTTGGCAGTGGGCTTGTTAGAGTTCAGAGGTCGATACGCTGCGAAATTCCGCAGAGTCACGTGAATTTTTTTGCGCCACGGTGCTCAAGTTGACCTTGAGTCACGCGATCAGCCGCAATGTCTGCGCGCGGCGGTTGTGAGCCGATTATGCAACTCGCCGAACGAGGGGAATCATGGCGCGCAGGCTTTGCTGCAGGCTGCATGGTGGCCCGCTGCCCGTGGTTGAATCCTGGCGCGTTTTACTTCCTGTTTAGTTGCAATGCGTGCTGCAACAGGTCGCGACAGAAGGTTTGTACACAAATGAAAATGCCGTCGTAGACGATTTGTACACGAATGAAATGCGCCGCCAAATGTTTGTGTACAAATGAAAAAGGCGCCGGCCGTGGCCGACGCCTTCTCCAGATAAGCGCTCGTGGCGCCCGCCTCGGTCGCCTCAGCCGATGCGCTGGCCGCTCCTCGGGTCGAAAACGTGCAGATCGGAAGCCGTTGCCGACAGCCGGACGGTATCATCAGGCTTCACCGCGACCCGCCCCATGGCGAAGATGCACACCTGCTGGCCAGCAAGTCTGGCATAGAACTGCGTCGACAGGCCCAGCGGCTCGACCACCTCGACCTGGACGGCGATGTCGCCATCTGCCGCGACACGCATATGCTCGGGCCGCAGCCCGATGCTCACCTCGTCGCCATCGGCGACCGGCAGGCTCGCCAGTACGGGCAGATGCTGCCCGTCGGCCAGGACGGCCGTCGTATCGCTGCCCGTCCGCCTGATCGTGGCCGGCAGGAAGTTCATGCCTGGCGAGCCGATGAAGCCGGCGACGAAGGCGTTGGCGGGCCGGTCATAGAGGTCGAGCGGTGCACCAACCTGCTGGACGACGCCGTCATGCATGACGACGATGCGGTCGGCCATCGTCATCGCCTCGATCTGGTCGTGGGTGACATAGACCGAGGTCGTCTTGAGCTGCTGGTGCAACGCCTTGATCTCGGTGCGCATGTGCACGCGCAGCTTGGCATCGAGGTTGGACAGAGGTTCATCGAACAGGAACACCTTGGGATCGCGCACGATGGCGCGGCCCATGGCAACGCGCTGGCGTTGGCCGCCGGAGAGCTGGCGCGGCAGGCGCGCCAGCAGCTTGTCGAGGCCGAGCCGGCTGGCCGCGCCGTTGACCCTGGTGTCGATGGCGCCCTTCTCGGCTTTGCGGAGCGCCAGGCTGAAACCCATGTTCGAGGCGACGTTCATATGCGGGTAGAGCGCATAGGACTGGAACACCATGGCGATGTCGCGGTCCTTGGGCGCGACGTCGTTGACGACACGTTCGCCAATGCGGATCTCGCCCGCCGACACTTCCTCAAGCCCGGCGATCATCCTGAGCAGGGTAGACTTGCCGCAGCCGGAGGGGCCGACGAGCACCACGAACTCGCCGTCGGCGATCTCCAGGTCGACGGCCTGGAGCACGTTGAGCGAGCCGTAGTCCTTCTGGACCTTGTTGAGCGTAACCGAAGCCATGGTCCTACCCTTTGACGGCGCCGGCGGTCAGGCCGGTCACGAGATAGCGTTGCAGGAATGCGAAGAAGATACAGACCGGGATAAGCGCCAGGATCGACGCCGCCATCATCTGCCCCCAATCGACGGCAAACTTGCCGATGAAGGTGAGCAGGCCGACGGCGAAGGTTTTCTGGCCCTCGCTGGAGATCAGCATCAGCGCGAACAACAGCTCGCTCCACGCCGCCGTGAAGACGAAGCCGAGTGTGGCGCCCATGCCGGGCAAGGTCAGCGGGATAATGATGCGGCGCAGTGCCTGGAAGCGGGTGCAGCCATCGATCATCGCCGCTTCCTCCAGGTCCTTCGGGATGCCGTCGAAGAAGGACTGCATCAGGAAGGTCGCGAAGGCGGTGTTGAAGGCGGTGTAGATGATGATCAGCCCGGTCAGGCTGTTGGTCAGGCCGAGCTCACCCATGATGCGGTAGATCGGCGGAATGACCATCACCAGCGGGAAGGTCTGGGTCAGCAAAAGTGCGATCGCCACCGTCGTCTTGCCGCGGAAGGAAAAGCGCGACATGGCATAACCTGCGCCCGAGGCGATGACGGTCACCAGGATGGCGGTCGTCACCGACACCAGAACGCTGTTGAAGAAATAGAGCGGGAAGTCGCTGGCCTTCAGCACGGTGACGTAGTTCTCGAAGGTGGTGGCCGACGGCCACAGCGTGATGCCTTCGGAATAGAGCAGCGACTGCGGCGTCACCGAGATCTTCAGCGTCCAGTAGATCGGAAACAGCGCGAAGACGATGTAGGCACCGATCGCGCCATAGAGGCCGATGCCGCCGAGAAGGCGAGCGGAGGTCGAACGTCCGGCAATCATCACGAATTCCTCGCGAGCGAGCGGCGGATGCCGATGAGCACGACCGCATAAAGGATGAGCAGCACCAAAAGCAGCACGGCAACCGCCGAGGCATAACCCTTGTCCAGCGACTTGAAGGCGCTGACATAGATGTAGGTGGCGACCGTGTTGGTAGCCCCTGCCGGGCCGCCCGCAGTCATGACGAAGATCAGGTCGGCGAAGGTGGCGATCCAGATGGTGCGCAGCATCACCGTGATGGCGATCGTCGGTGCGAGGAACGGCAGCGTCACCTTGGAAAAGCGCTGCCATGGCGAGGCACCGTCGATGGCCGCTGCTTCATGCAGTTCGGACGGGATCGATTTCAGTGCCGCAAGCAGGGTGATGGCGAAGAACGGAACGCCGAACCAGACATTGGCGATGATCGGTCCCCACATGGCTGTGGCCGGATCGGAAAGGATGCTTGTCGGCTCCGCCTGCAGCCCGAGCGCGTAGAGCCAATGCGGCAACGGCCCAACGATGGGGTTGAACAGCCAGGCCCAGGTCAGGCCGGACAGGAACGACGGCACCGCCCAGGGCAAGAACACCACCGCCTGGACGATCCTGCGGCCAAAGAACGGCCGGTCGAGCAGCAAAGCCAGCCCGAGGCCGAGGAAGAACTGGAAGAACAGGCTGCCGACGGTCCACCACAGCGTGTTGAGCAGCGCCTGGCCGAGCAATGCGTCAGACAGCATCGCCTGGTACTGGCCGAGACCGACGAATTCGGACTTGAATGCCGAGAATTTGCGGAACGAGTAGCTGATGCCAACGATCAGCGGTACCAAAAGCACGGTGACGAGCAGGATCAGCGCCGGGCCGAGATAGAGCCAAGGCTCCAGTCCGGGCAAGGCGCCTCTGCGGCGCACGTTCCGCGGCGATGTCAGTTCGGTGACTGCTGTGGTCATGGCGATTGCTTTCGTCATGGCGAAAAAATCGCCCCCTCGCGCGCGACCTCGTCTCCAAGGGGAGAAAGGGCTTGGCGGCGAAGCCGGCATGACCGCGAAACGCGGTCGGCGAGGGGGCAGCAAGGGAGCCCTTGGAAGGGCATGGTTGGCGGGGCATTGCTGCCCCGCCATGGCCGTTACTTCTTGTTTTTGGCCATCCAGTCCTGCTGTTCCTTGGTCAGGAACGCGGCCCATTCGTCGGCGATGTCCTTGGCCGTGCGCTGGCCGAGCAGCACTTCCTGGACATTCTTGACCGACACCTGGTCGTAGAAGTTGCCGAGGTTTTCGAGATGCACCGGCGGCGTCACGAACTCGAACTTCTCAGGATTGTTCAGCTCGTCGAACCAGCCCTTGAACTGCTCGGTCTTGAAGTGCGGATCATCGGCAGCACTGGTGTGGATCGGCAGCACGCCGACTTCCTTGGCCCAGCCGATGTTGTCAGCCGGGGAAAGCAGCGTCGACAAGAGCTTCCAGGCGTCTTCCTTGACGTCCGAATTGGCAAACATCGACCAGCCGGCATACCCGAGCGTCGGATAGGATTTGCCTGAAGGCCCGGCTGGCATCGGCGCCACCGCGAAGTCTTCCGGCTTCATCTTTTCGGCGATGCCGATCAGCGCGTCCGGATCCTGGTCGAGCATGGCGCAGGTGCCGGAGTAGAAACCGGTGACGATTTCGTTGAAGCCCCAGGTGACGCTGTCCTTGGGGGCGTAGCCGTTCTTGTAGATGTCGGCCAGCATCTGCAGGCCCTTGACCGAACCTTCCTCGTTGATCGTCGAGGTGCCGTCGGCGTTGAAATAGCCGCCCTTGCCGTTGGCGATGTTCATGAACATCTGGACGCCGTTGAAGCCGCCCGGGCCGCCGCGCAGGCAGTAGCCATACTTGCCGTTGATCGCCGAGATCTTCTTGTTGGCGTCCATGAATTCGTCGAGCGTCGTCGGCGCGTGGTCGATGCCGGCTTCCTTGAACAGCTTCTTGTTCCAGAACATGGCCCGGAGATAATAGCCGTAGGGGATCATGTACTGCTTGCCATCGACCACCGAGCCGAACTGCTTGGCGCGATCGCCGAGCGTTGCGGCATCTGCCCACTTCGCCATATAGGGGCCGAGGTCTTCGAGCTGGCCGTTGGTGCCATAGAGACCGAGCCAGCGCTCGGGCATTTCGACGACGTCAGGGGTGTCGCCGGCCTGAACCATGGTCAGGAACTTTTCGAATGCCTGGCCCCAGGGCAGCGAAACGAGCTCGACCTTGACGCCAGGATTGGCCGTCTCAAACGCGGCGATCTGCTTCTTCAGGAACTCCGTGCGCTGCGGGCTGGTGATCACCTCCACCATCTTGACGGTCGAATCCGCCAGCGCCGATCCCGCCGAAAGGGCAAGGCCAAGGGCCGTTGCGAACAAAAGGCTGTATTTCCTCATTCCAGTCACTCCCATTCTTGGATTTGAAGTTATTTTCTTTTTGCTTCCCCGAAGGCGCGACTGACGTCGGCCCAGAGATCCTCCACATTTTCCAGCCCGACATTCAGCCTGATGGTTCGCGGGCTGACCCCGAACCGGCCTATGGAATTGGCATCCGGTGTCTGCTGCAGCGAGGCGAGCGCCGGCACCACGAGGCTCTCATGCCCACCCCAGC
Source organism: Aminobacter sp. LjRoot7 (assembly GCF_964252895.1). Classification (NCBI taxonomy): domain Bacteria; kingdom Pseudomonadati; phylum Pseudomonadota; class Alphaproteobacteria; order Hyphomicrobiales; family Phyllobacteriaceae; genus Aminobacter; species Aminobacter sp. LjRoot7. Next base: position 140,653 of record NZ_CAXUPX020000012.1, on the reverse strand, counting down.
TGACGCCGATGCGGAACAGTTTCAGCGCATCGGTGAAGGCCGGCACGTCGATGTCCTCGGTCACCTCGAAGGAGAACAGGCCAGAATAGCCCGCGAGCGTTTTCTTGCCCGGATGATTGGAGAAAGCGGGATGGTTGACGCGTTCAACATGGGCGTGGCCCTTGAGCCGTTCGGCAATCGTCAGCCCGCTCTTCATATGATGCGGCAGCCTGAGCGGCAGCGTGCGCAGGCCGCGCAGCAGAAGCCACGCCTCGAAGGGCGACAGCTTGGCGCCGAGATAGGGATAGGTGCGTTCGTTGATGCGGCGGATGTGCTCGGCCGATCCGGCCACCACGCCGGCGACCGTGTCGCTGTGGCCGCCTAGATATTTCGAGGCCGAATGCATGACGATGTCGACGCCATGCAGGATCGGCTTCTGGAACAGCGGCGTCGCCCAGGAATTGTCTATGACGGTGACGATGCCCTGCGCCTTGGCGAGTGCCGTCAGGACTTCGAGTTCCTGCAGCTCGAACATCATCGAGGTCGGGCTTTCGAGATAGAGCATCGCCGCGCCCGGCAGCGCCGCCTTGACCGCGTCCGGATCGGAGCCGTCGACATAATCGACCTTCATGCCGAGATGGGGGAGCAGCCGCTCGAACAGGCGATAGGCGTCGCCATAGCAGTTGCGTACCGCAACGATGCGCTCGCCGGCGCCGACGAAGGCGAGCACTGTCGAGCTGATCGCCGCCATGCCGCTGGAAAATCCGCGGGCGGCCTCGGCTCCTTCGAGGGCTGCGATCTTGCTTTCGAACTCCATCACCGTCGGGTTGTTGCCGCGCGAATAGATCGGCTTGGTGCTGCGCCCGGCGAACACGTCGGCCATCTCGGCATAGCTGTCGAAGGTGAACAGCGACGTCTGGTAGATCGGCGGCACCACGGCGCCGCCGGGGAACGGCTCGTCATGGGCCAGCAAGGTCGCCGCCTCGGCAATGAAGTCGCGCTCGAACTCGCTGCTCATTTGTATCCCGCACGTTTGAGATTGGCGTCGCCGCGGCGCAGGTCGGCCTCGACTGTGGCGATCAGTTTCAGCGCTTCGGCGCGCGCGCCTTCGGCATCGCGGGCCGCGATCCGCTCGTAGATCGTGCGGTGGTAGGGAAAGCTGGCGTGGCCGAAGTCATGCACGCCGAGCGGATGCTCCCAGAAGCGGTGGAAAAGCTCGTGCATCGCCGTGATGATCTGTTCGAACAGCGGATTGCCCGACACCCGGTAGATCGCCTGGTGGAAATCCCAGTCCTCGTCGGACGACATGCCGGCGCGGGCATGAAAGGCCTCTTCCATGACCTCGAGCTTCTGGCGGATGATCTCCAGTTCGGTCGGGCCGGCGCGCAGGGCGCACAAAGCGGCAGCCTCGGCCTCGAGCCCGCGGCGGATTTCCAGCGTGTGCATCAGGCTTTCGAAGTCGTTGCCCGAGGCAAATGTCAGCGGCAGATGCAGCATGTCACGCGACACCGCCGCCTTGAGATAGGTGCCGCTGCCCTGGCGGCGCTCGACGAGGCCAAGCCCTTCCCAGCGCGTCAGCGCCTCGCGCACGGTGGTGCGGCTGACCTTGAGCCGCTCGGACAGGACGCGCTCGGTCGGCAGCCGGTCGCCGGGCTTGAGCTCCTCGTGGATGACGAAATCCGCCAGCACATTGAGGACCGCGTCATCGCGCGCAGTGGCTTGGAGGGGAGGCAGGTCGAGCACGTCGCGGCTTCCAAATGGTACAATGGTCGGACCAATTTCTGCATGGACGGCTGCGGCTGTCAATCGCGAATGTCAGGAAAGTTCAGGAGGGGCTGGCCACGCCGTCGCCGTCAGCACCTGCGGCAAGGCGTTTGGTGATGTCGGATGCGGCATTGGAAAGAGTTGCTTGGTGGGTCGCCGTCGCCTTGATCGCAGGTCGGGTTCGCAGTTTTCTCAAGGGCTTGCGGGCAACGCGATGCAAAACGGGCCGCCTCGAGGGCGGCCTGTTGCAGCAAGTCAGTTAGGTGGGCGACGACACGCCGGGAAGCGCCGGCGCGACTTGGTGCCTGCGCTTATGCGGCAGTTGGTGCCTCAGGCGTAGCGCGACAGCGCGAGGTCGGAGACGTCGATCTCGGGGCGGACACCGCCGATCATGTCGGCCAGCACGCGGCCCGAGCCGCAGGCCATGGTCCAGCCCAGCGTGCCGTGGCCGGTGTTGAGGTAGAAATTGTCGAACTTGGTGCGCCCGATGACCGGCGTACCGTCGGGAGTCATCGGCCGCAAGCCGCTCCAGAAGGTGGCGCGGCTCTGGTCGGCGGCGCCGCCGAACAGGTCCTCGACCGAGAACTGCAGGGTTGCCTTGCGCGATGGCGACAGGTCGGTGTTGAAGCCGGCGATTTCGGCCATGCCGCCGACGCGGATGCGGTCACCGAGGCGGGTGATGGCGATCTTGTAGGTGTCGTCCATGATGGTCGACACCGGCGCCTTGCTTTCGTCGACGATCGGCACGGTGATCGAGTAGCCCTTCACCGGATAGACTGGTACGCGCAAGCCGAGCGGCTTGACGAAGGACGGCGTGAAGCTGCCGAGCGCGCCGACGAACATGTCGGCCTCGACTTCGCCTTCCGAGGTGCGCACGGCAACGATGCGCTTTCCTTCCTGGCGCAGGCTTTCGAGCTTTACATTGTAGCGGAACTCGACGCCGAGACCTTCGGCGAGCTTGGCCAGCTCGTTGGTGAACTTGAAGCAGTCGCCGGTCTCGTCATTGGGCAGGCGCAGGCCGCCGGCGATCTTCTCGCGCACCGGCGCGAGCCCCGGTTCCGCGCCGATGCAGCCGGCAGGATCGAGCACTTCGTAAGGCACGCCGTCGCTCTGTAGCACCTCGATGTCCTTGGCCATGCCGTCGAGCTGCTTCTGGTAGCGGAACAGCTGCAGCGTGCCCTGCGTGCGGTGGTCGTACTGGATGCCGGTGTCGTCGCGCAGCGAAATCAGCTGGTCGCGGCTGTATTCGGCAAGGCGCACCATGCGGCTCTTGTTCAGCGCATAGCGGGCCGAGGTGCAGTTGCGCAGCATCGCCGTCACCCAGCGCCAGGTCGAGACGTCGAGCATTGGCTGGATGATCAGCGGCGCGTGCTTCATGAACAGCCACTTCATCGCCTTCTGCGGAATGCCGGGGGCGGCCCAGGGCGAGGCATAGCCGGGCGAAATCTCGCCGGCATTGGCAAAGCTGGTTTCCAGCGCCGGCCCGGCCTGGCGGTCGAGCACTGTCACCTTGTGACCCTGCTTGGCCAGGTAGTAGGCGGAGGTGACGCCGATGACACCGGCACCGAGTATGACTATGCGCATGATTGCCCCTGTGGTTTAGCGCGCTGCCGAGCTGAGGTAGCGGCGTCTGTAGCGCCGTCCCAGGCTGGTCAGGATTTCGTAGGAAATGGTGCCGGCATCCGACGCGATCATTTCGAGCGTCTGGTGCGGGCCGATCAGTTCGACCATGTCGCCGAGCTTCAGCGCCCCGGTCGGCAGGGCGGTGACGTCGAGGATGATGCTGTCCATCGACACGCGCCCGACGATCGGCAGGCGCACGTCGCCAAGATAGGCAGCGCCGGCATTGCTGAGGTGGCGCGGCAGGCCGTCCGCATAACCGGCGGCGATGGTGGCAAGCCGCATCTCGGATTTGGCGACGAAGCTCGCGCCGTAACCGACCTCGGCTCCCGCCGTCACCGTGCGGGTCTGGACGACGCCAACTTCGAGCCGCACCACCTGGCGCATCGGATTGGTGCCCTCGCCGAGCGGCGCGCCGCCATAGAGCGCGATGCCGGGACGGGCGAGATCGCCGTGGAAGTCGTCGCCCAGGAAGATGCCGGCCGAATTGGCGAATGACAGTTTGGCATCGGGGAAGCGGGCGCGCACTTGCCGCATGCGTCCGAGCTGGCGGGCGTTGGCATCATGGGCCGGCTCGTCGCCGCAGGCGAGATGGCTCATCACGATGTCGATGTGGACGCCGTCGAGACGGTGAGGTTCGGCGAGCAGCGTTTCCAGCTCCTGCGGCTCGAGGCCGAGCCGCGACATGCCCGTGTCGGCCTGCAGCGCCGCCGGCAACATCGTGTTGCGCGCCTTGGCGGTGGCCGACCAGTTGGCAACCTGGTCGAGCGAATTCAGCACCGGCACGACGCCGAGGTCGGCGCAGTCAGCCTCGCTGCCCGGCATCAGGCCGTTAAGCACAAGGATGCGCGCGTTGGCGGGAAGATGCGGCTTCAGCCTGACCGCCTCGATGAAATGGGCGACGAAGAAGTCGCGGCAGCCGGCGGCGTAGAGTGCAGGCGCGACCTCGGCCACGCCGAGCCCATAGGCGTCGGCCTTGACCACGGCCGCGGTCTTTTCAGGCGCGTTGCGTTGGCTGAGCTGCCGGTAGTTCTCCACCAGCGCGCCGAGATCGATGGTCAGCACGCCGCAAGCCGCACGGCTTTCGATGTCGCTTTGCACATCCATAGTCATATCCGGGAACTGTCCTCGCCTTGTCAGAAGAATACCGCAATGATCAGCGAAAATCTTGCCAATGTGATGACGATCGTGCGAACTGGACGCAATCTGTGCAATTTTCGGCGTATTCTTGAAAGGAAATGCGATGCCCTCTCTGGACGCTATCGACCGCGGCATCATCCGGGCGTTGCGCGCCAATGCGCGCGTCAGCAATGCCAGCCTGGCGGTCGAGGTCGGCCTGTCGCCGTCGGCCTGCCTCAGGCGGGTGCAGTTGCTGGAGCAGGAAGGGGTGATCCGCGGCTACACGGCGATCATCGGCAATGCCGCCGCCGACGAGGGCATCGCCGTCATCGTGCAGATCACGCTGGAGCGGCAGACCGAGGAGTATTTCAACCGCTTCGAGCTTGCGGTGCGGCGCTACCCCGAAATCAAGGAGTGCTACCTGATGACTGGCGACTCCGACTACTTCCTGCGCGTCGAGGTGGCCAGTGCCGGCGATTTCGAGCGCGTGCACAAGGAAATCCTGTCGGCACTGCCGGGCCTCGCCCGCATCCATTCGAGCTTCTCGATCCGCAACATCCTGCAGTCGAAAAGGCCGAAGACATCTTGAAGAAAAAGCCGGCGCACTAGTGGTGCGCCGGCTTCGTTGTCAGTGTCAGTTGGCCGACTGGGTCACGAATTTGGTGACCAGATAGGCCTCCAGCGCTTCCGTGCCGCCTTCCGAGCCGTAGCCGCTGTCCTTGACGCCGCCGAACGGCGTTTCGGGCAATGCCAGGCCGAGATGGTTGATCGTCAGCATGCCGGTTTCGATCTCGGCGCTGAGGTCGGTCACCGTCTTGTTCGACTTGGTGAAGGCATAGGCCGCAAGTCCGTAGGGCAGGCGGTTGGCCTCGGTGACGACGTCCTCGAACGTCTTGAACGGCATCACCAGCGCCACCGGGCCGAACGGCTCCTCGTTCATGATGCGCATGTCGGTGCGCACGCCCGAAAGCACCGTCGGCTCGAAATAGGAGCCCTTGTTGCCGATGCGCTTGCCGCCGGTCTCGAGCCTGGCGCCATCGGCCACCGCCTCGGTGATCAGCTTCTCGACGGCTTCCAACCGGCGTTCATTGACCAGCGGGCCCATGCGGCTGCTTGCCTCCAGGCCGTCGCCGACCTTCACGCCCTTGGCATGTTCGACGAACTTGCCGAGAAAGCGGTCATAGGAGCCTTCCTGGATCAGGAAGCGCGTCGGCGACACGCAGACCTGGCCGCCATTTCGGAACTTCGACGCCGCAAGCGTTGCCGCTGCCTGCTCGATGTCGGCGTCGTCGAACACCATCGCCGGCGCATGGCCGCCAAGCTCCATCGTAGCACGCTTCATATGAGTGCCGGCGAGTGCCGCCAGATGCTTGCCTACCGGCACCGAGCCGGTGAACGACACCTTGCGGATGACCGGATGCGGCACGAGATAGCCGGAGATTTCAGGCGGGTTGCCGTAGACGAGGTTAAGCACGCCGTCGGGCAGGCCGGCATCCTTGAATACGTCGCCCAGGCAGGCAGGAGACGCCGGCGTCTCTTCCGGCGGCTTGACGATGATCGAGCAGCCGGTGGCAAGGGCAGCGCCGATCTTGCGTGCCGCCTGCGAAATCGGGAAGTTCCACGGCGTGAACGCCGCGACAGGGCCGACCGGTTCCTTGACGACGATCTGCTGGATGCCAGGGGCGCGGGCCGGAATGACGCGGCCATAGGTGCGGCGGCCTTCCTCAGCGAACCAGTCGAACAGGTCGGCCGAGGACAGGACTTCCATCTTGGCTTCGCCGACCGGCTTGCCCTGTTCCTGCGTCAACAGCGCGGCGATCGCATCGGCGCGTTCGCGCAGAAGGTCGGCGGCGCGGCGCAGCACCTTGGAGCGGTCGTAGGGCGAGACCTTGCGCCAGATCTTGAAGCCGCGGTCGGCGGCGGCAAGCGCCCGGTCGAGGTCGCCCTTGCCGGCCGAGGCGACCTTGCCGATCACCTCGTTGGTGGCGGGGTTGTAGACGTCGATGGTCTTGCCGCCTTCGGCAGCCGTCCATTTGCCGTCGATGAACAGTTTCACTTCGGGGTACATGCTGTGTCCTTGCTGGGTCGTTCGTGAGCGGGTGGAGAATGGGTTGGCGTCGTCGCCGGGCGGCGGGTCACGCCTCGAATGGTTCGCTAGACATAGGTTCGCCTCAGCTTCTCTGCCACCAGTCCGGCGATCGCCAGCGACGAGGTCAGTCCCGGGCTTTCGATGCCGAACAGGTTGATCAGTCCGGCGACGCCATGGACCTCGGGTCCCTGGATGACGAAATCGGCAGCGGGTTCGCCGGGGCCTGCGAGCTTGGGGCGGATGCCGCTGTAGGTCGCACTCAGGCTGCCGTCGGCGAGGGCAGGCCAGTATTTGCGGATCTCGCCATAGAAGTGGTCGGCCCTGCGCGGATCGACAGTGTAATCCTTGGTCTCGATCCACTCGACATCGGGGCCGAAGCGCATGCCACCATTGAGGTCGAGCGTCAGATGCACGCCGAGCCCGCCCGGCTCCGGCACCGGGTAGATCAGCCGGGAGAAGGCCGGCTTGCCTGATACCGAGAAGTAGTTGCCCCTGGCATAGCGCAACTCGGACACGAACCGTGGGTCGAGCCCATCCAGCGACGCGGCAAGCCTGTTGGCGCCGAGGCCGGCGGCATTGACGACATGCCGTGCCGCGATCTCGAAGCTTGTGCCGCTCGACGTGTCGCGCGTCTGCAGCACGAAGCGGCCCGCTTCGATCCGGCCTGACAAAATCTCGGTGTTGAGGCTGAGGAAGGCGCCGTGCTCTTCAGCCTCGCCGAGCAGCGACAGCATTAGCGCATGGCTGTCGACGATGCCGGTCGATGGCGACAGCACCGCGGCGTGGCAGGCAAGCGACGGCTCCATCGCCTTGGCCTCGGCGGCGTCGAGCAGCACGAGGTCGTCGACGCCGTTGGCCCGCGCCTTGTCGATGATGCCCTTCAGCGTCGGCACCTGCTCCAGCAAGGTCGCCACGATCAGCTTGCCGCAGCGCTTGTGCGGAACGCCGCGCTCGGTCGCATAGGCGTAGAGCATGTCGCGGCCCTTGACGCACAGCTCGGCCTTCAGGCTGCCTTGCGGATAATAGATGCCGGCGTGGATCACTTCCGAGTTGCGCGAGCTGGTTTCGGTGCCGATGGCGTCCGCCGCCTCGACGACGATCGTCTCCATGCCAAGCCGGCTCAACTCCCGCGCCACGGCGAGGCCGATGACGCCCGCGCCGGCGATGATGCAGTCGACCGTCTCCATTGTCAGACAGCACCCCCGGCCGGCTTCAGCGCGGCGAGCTGCTCTATGATGGCAGAGCTTGCGCCCCTGATGTCGTCGACGATGGCGCGATCGGCCCGGTCCGCGTCGCGGGCCTCGATGGCTGTGAGGATCACATGGTGATGGTCGATCATCGCCCGCCCGCCGTGCTGGTAGGAGGCGGCGATCATCGGCCCCATCTGCAGCCACAACCGGTTGAGGATGCCGCGCAGCACGGTCATGCCAGCGATCTCGGCCAGCGCGAAATGGAAGGTCTGGTTGAGCTCCAGCGCTGCCGGCCAGTCCGCCGCGGCAATGGCCTGCTCGTTGCGCGTGACGAGCTCGCGCAGCCGCGCGATGTCCCTGGCCTCGGCTTTCAATGCTGTCTCGCGCGCGGCCAGCCCCTCCAGCTTCATCCTGATCTGGCGGATCTCGAGATAGCGCTCCAGCGTCATGACCGGCACGCGCACCTCGCGCGCCGACTTCTGCACCAGCGCCTCGTCCTGGATCAGGCGCAGGATGGCATCGCGCACCGGCGTCACCGACGTGCCCAGAGACTGTGCCAGGTCGCGGATGGTCAGGCGCGCGTCGGGCGCGAAGCGTCCCTTGATCAACGCGTCCGACAACTGGCCGTAGACAATCTCGCCGAGATTGTCGTGCTCAACCATCTGCAAGGCGAAGCCTTCGTTCATCGGTTCCCTTCGCTCATCGGTTCAATGTCCGGTCGCGCATGATGGTCACGCCGCCTGATTCCAGGTCGCGTGCCCCTTTGTCGGTACTGGGCAGGTGCGGCGCCCTGGCCTTATCTGGCCTGCCGCTGCCGCCCCTCTGGCCCTTGACATTGGTCCACGCGAAAAACATGATGCATCAAACAACAATTTACGGATTTTGCAAGCGGTCGCTGACTGCCACCGAAAGATCGACGACATCGTCGCCCTGCCGGCGACGCTTCATCCAGTGAGGAACGACAATGGACAGCCAGCCGAATTCGCCTGAGGCGCGCGACAAGAAATTCCACATGCACGCCTACACCAATGCCCGCCGCCACCAGGAGGTCGGGCCGCTGATCATCGAAAAGGGCGATGGCATCTATGTCGAGGACATCTCGGGCAAGCGCTACATCGAGGCGATGTCGGGCCTGTGGAGCGTTGGTGTCGGCTTCTCCGAGCAGCGCCTCGTTGATGCCGCGACGAAGCAGATGGCCAAGCTGCCCTACTATCACAGCTTCACCCACAAGGGTCACTCGCCGCTGATCGACCTCGCCGAGAAGCTGGTCACCATGGCGCCGGTGCCAATGAGCAAGGCGTTCTTCACCAATTCCGGATCCGAGGCCAACGACACGGCCATGAAGATGATCTGGTTCCGCTCCAATGCGCTCGGCCAGCCTGAGCGCAAGAAGATCATTTCGCGCAAGCGCGCCTATCACGGCGTCACCATTGCCTCGGCCAGCCTCACCGGCCTGCCTAACAATCACCTGTCCTTTGACCTGCCGATCGCCAACGTGCTGCACACCTCGTCGCCGCATCACTGGCGCGAGGCGCTGCCTGGCGAGACCGAGCAGCAGTTCTCGACCCGCCTCGCCGACGATCTGGAAAAGCTGATCCTCGCTGAAGGCCCTGAGACTATCGCCGCAATGTTCGGCGAACCGCTCATGGGTGCGGGCGGCGTCGTCGTGCCGCCGGCCGGCTACTGGGAGAAGATCCAGGCCGTTCTCAAGAAGTACGACATCCTGCTCGTCGCCGACGAAGTCATCTGCGGCTTCGGCCGCACCGGCAACATGTTCGGCTCAGAGACCTACGCCATGCAGCCCGACATCATGGTCATGTCGAAGCAGATCTCGTCGTCCTACCTGCCGATCTCGGCACTGATGATCAACGACAAGGTGTTCGAGCCGATCGCCGACGAAAGCAACCGCATCGGCACCTTCGGCCACGGCTTCACCGCCGGCGGCCATCCCGTCGCCGCAGCCGTGGCGCTCGAAAACCTCAAGATCATCGAGGAGCGCAACCTCGTCGCCAACGCCCGCGAGGTCGGCGCCCACATGCAGAAGCGCCTCGCGAAAATCGCCTCGCATGATCTTGTCGGCGAAGTCCGCGGCATAGCCCTCATCGGCGCCATGGAACTGGTCACCGACAAGGCGACCAAGGCGCCATGGGGCTCCGTCGGCGCGCTCGGCGGCCTCGTCAACGGCATCCTGCAGCAGAACGGCATCATCTCCCGCAATATGGGCGACGCGCTTGCCTTCTGCCCGCCGCTGATCATCAACGACAAGCAGGTCGACGACATCTTCGACGTCGTCGAGAAGTCGCTCGACGAGGCCGCGAAGCAGGTCAAGGCCTGATCGCAGCACGCATGATCAAGACAAAAAGCCCGCCATCCGGCGGGCTTTTTCGTTGGGTACTCGCGGCATGCCTTCTCCCACAGGGCGAGACGGCAAAAGCCCTCAAACGTGCTGGCCGCCGTTGATGTGGATTTCGGAGCCGGTGACGTAGGATGCCTGGCCCGAGCACAGGAAATAGATGATGTCGGCGACTTCCGAGGTCAGGCCGAGCCGACGCATAGGGATCGTCTCGACGATCTTTTCGGTACCCGGCGACAGGATCGCGGTGTCGATCTCGCCGGGCGCAATCGCGTTGACGCGGATGCCGTGCGGGCCGAAGTCGGCGGCCATCTCGCGGGTCAGCGCGCCGAGTGCTGCCTTTGATGTCGCATAGGCCGTGCCGGCGAAGGGGTGGACGCGGGTGCCGGCGATCGAGGTCACGTTGACAACCGAGCCCTTGGCCGCCGCCAGCTCCTTGAACAGGCCGCGCGCCAGCATGATCGGCGCCAGGAAATTGACCTGGAACACGTCGCGCCAGACATGCATCGGCGTGTCGATCGAATTCATGCGGCCGCCGCCCTTGTGCTTGGGCGAGATGCCGGCGTTGTTGACCAGCGCATGCAGCAGCCCGCCTTCCTTTTCCAGCCGCTGGCGGATTTCGGAAACGGCGCTGCCGACGTCGCCCTGGTCGGCGAGATCGACCTTGATGTGATCGTCGGGACCGGCTGGCCACGGGCAGTCGTCGGAGAATGCCTGGCGCGAACAGGTGATGACGCGCCAGCCTTCGCGCGAAAAGCGCTTCACCGTCGCATGGCCGATGCCGCGGCTGGCTCCGGTCAAAACGATCGTCTTTCGCCCTTCGGTCTTCTCGGCCATCACATCCTCATTTCAAGCTTACAACGTATGTAGCGGATGCACCTTGCCATTGCGAGGGGGCGCGGCTCTCAGCCGCGCTCGGCAGCCGCCTTGCGGCTTGACCGCGCCGGCCCGACGGGCGACTTCTACAGCTCATGTCCATGACCTCGTGGCGAGGAGATTTCGCGTGCAGTTCACCAAAATCGGCGGCGTCACGCTGCATCACCAGCTGATCGGCGGGCCCGCCAACAAGCCGGTCTTCGTCTTCGTCAATTCGCTCGGTACCGATTTCCGCATCTGGCGCGACGTCATCATCCGCCTCGCCGGTGACTTTCCGATCGTCACCTACGACAAGCGCGGCCACGGCCTCTCCGATGTCGGCAACGCGCCGTACCGGATGGACGACCACGTCGGCGACCTCGAAGGCCTGCTCGATCATCTCAACGTCAAGGACGCCATCATCTGCGGCCTCTCGGTCGGCGGCCTGATCGCCCAAGGCCTCTACGCCAAGCGCCCCGATCTCGTTCGCGCGCTGGTGCTCTGCGACACCGCCCACAAGATCGGCACGGTCGAGCTATGGAACAGCCGCATCGCAGCGGTCGAGAAGGATGGCATCGCGGCGATCACCGATTCCATTCTCGAGCGCTGGTTCACGCCCGAATTCCACCAGCAGCGCAAGGACGACCTGACAGGCTATCGCAACATGCTGACGCGCCAGCCTGTCGCCGGCTACACCGGCACCTGCGCCGCCCTGCGCGACGCCGACTACACCGAGGCCGCCAAGGCAATCGCCGTGCCGACGCTCTGCGTCGTCGGCGATCAGGATGGCTCGACGCCGCCGGCGCTGGTGCGCACACTGGCAGACCTCATCCCCGGCTCGCGCTTCAAGATCATCGATGGCGCCGGCCATATCCCCTGCGTCGAGAAGCCGGAAGAACTCACCGATCTCATCAAGCGCTTCGTCGCCAAGCTGCCATCGCAATAGGCTGGCCGCCACAGGCCGCGCCTAGGCCGCCGGCGGCTCCATCGCCTCGGTCGTGGCATTGCCGCCTTCGTCAGGCTCCTTGAGCCTGAACCAAGCGACATAGAGCGCCGGCAGGAACAGCAGCGTGATCGCCGTACCGGCCAGGATGCCGCCCATCATCGCGTAGGCCATCGGCGCCCAGAACACCTCGCGCGCGATCGGGATCAGCGCCAGAGACGCCGCTGCCGCCGTCAGCGCGATCGGCCGCATGCGGTGCTCCGACGCCTCGATCACCGCATGCCACCTGTCGGTGCCGGTGGCGATCAGCTCCTCGATCTGCACGATCAGGATCACCGAGTTGCGGATCAGGATGCCGACCAGCGCCAGCACGCCGAGGATCGCGACGAAACCGAGCGGCTGGCCCGTCGGCACCAGTGCCGCGACCACGCCGATCAGGCCGAGCGGCGCGACAGCCACCACCAAAAACAGCCGCTGGAAGCTCTGCAGCTGCAGCATAAGCACCGTTGCCATGATGAACAGCATCAAGGGCACCACAGCGATGATCGGCCCCTGGCTGTTGGCGCTTTCCTCGACCGAACCGCCTGTCACCACCGTGTAGCCGTCGGGCAGCTTGGCGGCGAAGTCGTCGATCGCAGGCTTGAGTTCGGCAACCACGGTGTCGGGCAGGGCGCTGCCGACCATGCCTGCCTTGACGGTGATGGTGGGCAGGCGGCTGCGGCGCCAGACCGTCGGCTGCTCGATTTCGTAGCGGAAGTCGGCCACCGTCGCGAGCGGTATGGATTCACCGTTGCCGGTCGGGATCTGCAGGTTGCGCAGCGTCTCGATCGAGCCGCGTTCGGCATCCTGCGCCCGCACCACGACATTGATCAAATAGGTGGCGTCGCGCACCTGGGTGATCGCCACGCCGCCGACAACGCTGTTCATGGCGCTGGAGATGTCTTCGGAGGTGATGCCAAGCTGCCGCGCCTTGTCCTGCAGCACCTCGACCTTCAGCACGCGCTCCGGCTCGTTCCAGTCGAAACCGGGCGCCTGCAGCTTGGGATTGGCCGAAATGACGCCTGCCAGCTGCTGCGACAGCGCCCGCACCGTCTGCACTTCGGGACCGCTGATGCGATACTGCACCGGCCGGCCGACCGGCGGGCCAAGCTCAAGCGTCTTGACGTAGGTGTCGGTGCCGACGAACTGCTCGCGCAGGATCTTTTCGATCGCCGGCTGCACCCTATGCCTCGCCTCGAGATCCTTGGTCACGATCACGGTCTGGCCGAAATAGGGGTTGGTCGGCTGCACGTCATAGGCCAGCACGAAGCGCACCGCGCCCTGGCCGATATAGGAGCTCCAGTGGTCGATGTCGGCATTGCCTTTCAGCGCGATCTCCTCGAAGCGCTCGATCTGGGCGCGTGTCTCGGCGATCGAGCTGTTTTGCGGCAGGTTCCAGTCGACGATCAGCTCGGGCCGGTCCGACGGCGGGAAGAACTGCTGCTGCACGAAGGTCAGCCCCACCACCGACAGCACGAAGGCGACGATGGTGGCGATGATGGTCAGCCAGTGGCGGCGCACGGCAAGCCGCAGCAGGCGCGAGAAGCCCGCGGCAAAGCGGCCCGGCCGCTCGTCGTGCTTCTTCATCGTGGCCGGCAGCAGCGTCACGCCCAACAGCGGCGCAAACAGCACCGCCACAATCCATGACAGCAGGAGCGAGACGGCGATGACCACGAACAGCGTGTAGGTGTATTCGCCGGCCTGGCTGGTGTTGAGGCCGATTGGGATGAAGCCGGCGACCGTCACCAGCGTGCCGGTCAGCATCGGAAACGCTGTCGACGTGTAGACATAGGTCGCGGCCTTCCGGAGCGAGTCGCCGACCTCCAGCCGCGCCACCATCATCTCGACAGCAATCATCGCATCGTCGACAAGCAGGCCGAGCGCGATGATCAGCGCGCCGAGCGAAATGCGCTGCAGCGAAATGCCCATATAGGCCATGACCAGGAAGGTGATCGCCAGCACCAGCGGGATTGACAGCGCCACGACGAAGCCTGCGCGCATGCCGAGGCTGATGAAGGACACGGCGAGCACGATGGCCACCGCCTCGAACAACGCGCGGGTAAAGCCCGATACGGCATGCTCGACGATAACAGGTTGGTCGGCCACCTGGTGCACGCCGACGCCGACCGGTAGCTCGCCTGTTACCTGTTCCATCAGCGCCTTCAGCGCTTCGCCAAACTCCAGCAGGTTGGCGTTCGGCTTCATGCCGATGGCCAGCCCGATCGCTGGTTCGCCATTAACGCGGAACAGCGAGGTCGGCGGATCGACATAACCGCGGCTGATGGTGGCGACGTCGCTCAGCCGGAAGAAGCGGTCGTTGACCCTGAGATTGATTGCCTTCAGGCTCTCCTCGGAGGCGAACTGGCCGCCGACGCGTACCGCGATCCGTTCCGGCCCGGCCTGGATGACGCCCGACGGCGACACCGCGTTCTGCGCCTGCAGGCTGGCGACGACGGCTTGCTGGTTGAGGCCGAGTGCCGCGATCTGGCGCGTCGAGAATTCGAGATAGATGACCTCGTCCTGCGCGCCGATCAGCTCGACCTTGCCGGCATTGGGAATGGTCAGGATGCGCGTGCGCACCATCTCGACATAGTCGCGCAGCTGGCGCATCGACAGCCCGTCCGAGGTGAAGGCATAGATGTTGCCGAAAACGTCGCCGAAGCGGTCGTTGAAGAACGGCCCCTGCACCCCTTGCGGAAAGTTCGGCCGGAGATCGTTGACCATGTTGCGGACTTGCACCCAGGTGGGCGCCACGTCGCGCGCCTTGGTGGTCGGCTTGAGATTGACGAAGATGATCGTCTGGCCGGCGGTCGTCACGCTGCGGCTGAAGTCGAGGCTCTCCAGCTCCTCGAGCTTCTTTTCGATCCTGTCGGTCACCTGCCGCGTCGTCTCGTCGACCGAGGCTCCCGGCCAGTTGGCCTGGATCAGCATCGTCTTGATGGTGAAGCTCGGATCTTCCTCGCGGCCGAGATTGAGATAGGCGAAAACGCCCGCCACGGTGAAGATCAGCATGAAGTACCAGACGAGAGAGCGGTGGTTCAGCGCCCAGTCGGAAAGATTGAAACCCTTCACCTACGCCCCCTCTGGAATTCTGACCTTCTGGCCTTCGGCAAGGCTGTTCGCGCCCGCAGTCACCACGCGCGTGCCCGCGCCGATGCCGCCGGCGGTGAAGCTCGCATCGCCCTTCGCCTTGACCTCGACAGGCTGCAGGCTGACGGTCGAGGCGCTGGGGTCGACAACCCAGACGAAGCTCTTGCCGTCCTTTTCCACCAGCGCCGTCAGCGGAAGGTCGATCGCTTCGTCGGCCTTCGACGGCTGCGTTGCCGTCACCGTCGAGCCGAGCCGGAAGGCCGTCGGCGGATCGCTCAGCGCCAGCCGCACCCGCCGCGTCCGCGTCGCGGCGTCTGCCTGTGGCGCGATCTCGCGGACATGCGCCTTGGCCCGCAGCGAGGGCAGCATCTGCAACGCTACCTCGAATTCGTCGCCGTCGGGGAGACTGATCGCCATCTGGTCGGGAACGTCGACGACGGCCTCGCGTGCGTCCGAGCGCGCCACCGTCACCACCATCTGTCCCGGCGAGACGGTCTGGCCGACCTCGGCGCCGACCGCTGTCACGATGCCGTCGAAATCGGAAAACAGCCGGGCATAACCGAGTTGCTCTTCTGACTTGGCCAGTGCCGCGCGCGTCCGCTCCACATTGGCCGCAGCTGAATCCAGCGCCTGCTTGGCGGAATCATAGACTGCCTGCGAGGTGTTGGATTCGGCCAGCAGGCTGCGCTGCCGCTCCTCGCTGGCGGCGGCATTGGCGAACTGCGCCTCCGCCGTCGTCAGGTCGGCGCGCGCCGCCTGCGCTGCCAATTCCAGTGCCAGCGGGTCGATCGCTGCCAGCGTCTCGCCCTTGGTCACCATGTCGCCGACGCCGACATCGCGCGCCACCAGCCGTCCGAGCAGGCGGAAGGCGAGGTCGGCGGAGAATTCGGGCTGGATCGTGCCGGCAAACCCTTGCGCGGTCTGCCCGTGTGGCTCGACCACCGTCGACAGCACCGGCCGGATGACTTCGGGCGGCGGCGCCTTTTCCTCGCTGCAGGCCGCAAGCGCGAGCAGCGAGACGAGGGCGAGCGTATGTGCCTTGACCTTCATGGTGCCACCTCCACCACCTGGCCGGGACTGAGCAGCTGGCCGCCTTGGGCGACGACCGATTGCCCGACCTCCAGGCCCTTGGCCACGACGACGACCCCAGAGGCGAAGGACTGCACCTCGATCGCCGCCAGCGCCACCGCCTTGGTCGCCGGGTCGATGGTCCAGACCGCCGGCTTGCCCGCATCCGACATCAGCGCCTGCCAGGGCAGCACGATTGCCGGCTGGGGCTTCGATACGATCGTGCCTGTAATCGCAGCACCCAGCGGCATCTCGATCGGCGTGTTGGGCACCATCACCTTGACCCGGATCGAGCCGGATGCCGGATCGACAGCCGGCGACACCTCGCGCACCTGTCCCGGTGCCTTGATGCGCGGGTCCGAGATCAGCGCGATCATCACGTCGGGCGCCACCGGGTTGCGCGCCACCAGCGCCTCGTCGACATTGAACACCGCGTCGCGGTCGCCGTCCTCGGCGACGGTGAACACCGTCTGCGCCGCTTGCACCACCTGGCCGACCTCGATCGTCCGTGCCGTCACCACGCCGTCGGCGCTGGCCTTCAGCTCGGTATAGGTCAGCCGGTCCTCGGCGTTGCTCATCTGGCTCTGCGCCGATTCCACACCGCTTTGGGCGACGCGTTGGGCCTGGTCTGCCTGGTCATAGTCACGCCGGGTCGTGAAGCCCTGGGCAAGCAGCGTCTTCTGCCTTTCGAATGCGGCGGCGGCCTGCCTGAGCTGCGCCTGCGCGGCATAGAGGCTCGCCTGTGCCGCCCGCACGTCCGACTGCTGCTCCTGCGGGTCGAGCCTGGCCAGCACCTGGCCCTTGGTCACGCGCTGGCCGATGTCGACGCTGCGCTCGGCGACCCGGCCGCCGACCTGGAACGACAAATTGTTCAGCGTCCGCGCGGAAATGACCCCGGTGAGTGACGTCGATGGCGCGTAGTCGGACAGCTTTACCTCGACGGAGCGCACCACGATCGGCTGCCGTTCCGCCGTTTCCTGCTTCTGGCAGGCGGCGACCGGCAACAGCAGGCAAAGCACGAGGGCAGGGAGGTTTCGTTTGGGAGGGGCGCATGACGGCATCTTGCCCGGCATGCCTGCGGTGATTGGGTTCGTGGATCGCATGTGCACCCCCAAATCGCTTCGCCAACAAGCTACGATGCAACAGGCGATCCGGCAACGCCTTGCAAGCCTCCAAGTGCCGGGGTGCAGCGGGGCGAGGGACGTGGCGCGTGCGGCACACGCAGCCAGGGAACCCGAGCTTATTCTTGAGCGTTGTTGGACGCATCAATCCCGGAGGACGCCATGGACCGCATGCTCTTCGACAACCCGGTCACGATCCGCATCGGAGCGGAAAGCACCCAGCGCGAGGTGACGACCGTCAAGGGCGCTTACGAAGCGCTGGTCGATTGGCCGCATGCCAAGCGCAGCGGCCCGCTCTACCGCGAGGCGGTCGAAACCGTGTCCGCAGCCCTTGCCGGCACCCGCACGCGCGAGGCGGCCAAGCGGGCCTTCATCGCCGCCGCCGACGAGATCGGCATCCGCGTCTGACTGCCTGGCTGCGGATCGGGTGACAGCCGTTCGCTGGCGTGGCGAACGGCGCAAATCCCCATTGCCGGCAAAATGGGGCAGGACATTTTAACGGCACACGGCTTTGCCGGAATAAATTAACTCTACAGAGTTTGTAGAATTAAACATCCTGAATGGGCATCGTCATTCAACCCCGAGGGGGAAGCCCATGTCAGATTTCACGCGTCGTGCCTTGCTCGCCACAGTCGCCGCCCTGTCGCTCGCGCCTTCCGTCGGCGCGGTCCAGGCCGAGGACTTCAAGATCACCATCGGCTACCAGACGGTTGTCGAGCCCTCGAAAGTGCCGCAGGCCGACGGCGCCTATGAGGCTGCCACCAAGGCCAGCATCGACTGGCGCAAGTTCGATTCCGGCGCCGACGTCATCGCGGCCATTGCGTCCGGTGCCGTCGACATTGGCTATGTCGGGTCGAGCCCTCTGGCGGCCGCCGCCAGCCGTGAACTGCCTATCGAAACCATTTTCGTTGTCGGCCTGATCGGCGAATCCGAGGCGCTCGTCGCCCGCGATGGCGCCGGCATCGAAAAGGCCGCCGATCTCGCCGGCAAGAAGGTCGCGGTGCCCTTCGTCTCGACCACGCATTACAGCCTGCTCGCCGCCCTCAAGCATGAGGGCGTCGATCCCAAGTCGGTCGAGATCCTCAATTTGCGTCCGCCTGAAATCGCGGCCGCCTGGCAGCGCGGCGACATCGACGCGGCCTATGTCTGGGATCCAGCACTTGGCCAGATCAAGACCTCGGGCAAGGTCGTGCTCGACTCGGCCAAGGTTGCCGAATGGGGCGCGCCGACCTTCGACGCCTGGATCGTCCGCACCGACTTTGCCGCAAAGAACCCGGCCGCCGTGCGCGACTTCGTCAAGGTGACGGGTGCTGCCTATGCCGAGTTCCTCGCCAAGCCGGAAGCCTGGGGAAAGGGCTCGCCGCAGGCCGACAAGATCGCCCGCCTCACCGGCGCCAAGGTCGAGGACGTGCCGGCGCTGCTCAAGGGCTACGTCTTCCCGACGCTGGAAGAGCAGGCGTCAGCCAATTTCCTGGGCGGCGACACCGTCAAGGCGGTGGCGGCGACCTCGGCGTTCCTCAAGGAGCAGGGCAAGATCGACGCGGTTCAGCCCGACTATTCGAAATATGTGACGTCGAAATACGTCACCGAGGCGCTCGCCTCCAACTGAGGCGCAAGCGACCCGCGACCTCCCGCGCGGGCACGAAGCCCCGGCCGGCTCCTCCCGGCCGGGGCATCCCTTTTCCAGGAGATCCATTCATGTCGACGCTTTCGCTCAGCAACATCGCCGTGCGCTACAAAGGCCAGCCGCAACCCGCCGTCGAGGGCGCATCGCTCTTAGTCGGTCATGGCGAGTTCGTCGTGCTCACCGGCCGCTCCGGTTGCGGCAAGTCGACCTTGCTCAACGTGGCGGCGGGCTTGGTCCTGCCCGAACGCGGCGTAGCCTCCGTCGATGGCCGGCCGATCGAGGGGCCGGGCGCCGACCGCGCCGTCGTCTTCCAGAGCGATGCGCTGTTTCCGTGGTTCTCCGCCCGCGACAACGTCGCCTTCGCGCTCAGGCTACGCGGCATCGGCGAAAGGCAGCGCAACGCCATCGCCAACGAATTGCTCAAGCGCGTCCGCCTCGACGGCCTCGGTGACAAGCCGGTGTGGGAGATGTCCGGCGGCATGCGCCAGCGTGTCGGCCTTGCCCGCGCGCTCGCCGCCGAACCCGACTTCCTGCTGATGGACGAGCCGCTCGGCGCGCTCGACGCTTTGACGCGCGAGCGCATGCAGACGCTGCTGCTCGACATCTGGGCGCCGGGCAATCTCGGCGTGCTGATGGTCACCCACGGCATCGAGGAGGCGCTCCTGCTCGGCACCCGCGTCGTTGTCATGGCGCCCGATCCCGGCCGCATCGCCCACTCGTTCGAGGCCGGTTTCAGTCGCCGTTATGCCGCCGGCGAACCCGTCCGCTCGATCAAGGGCGACCCGGCATTTGCCGAGGCACGGGCTGAGCTCGCCGACGCGATCTTCGAAGGAGAGCCGGCATGACACTGCTGCATGCTGAACGTGGCCGGCGCGAACTGGCTGAACCCGAGATTTCGACGGTGCGCGCGCCGCGCAGCGAAACACCCGGCCGCGAGCTGTCGTCGCGCAGCATCAGCGCCATCACCATCCTGGTTGCCCTGCTGGCCTGGACCCTCGTCACCAGGCTCGGGCTCGTCGCACCGCTGTTCCTGCCGCCGCCTCAGGATGTGCTGGCAAAATTCTGGACGGTGGCCTCCCAAGGTTTCGTCGACGCGACGCTTGCTCAGCACCTGCTGGCGTCGCTGGGGCGTGTCTTCGCCGCACTCGTGGCGGCAACGCTCGTCGGCATCCCGGTCGGCCTTGCCATCGGCACCAGCCGCATCGGCCGAGGCATCTTCGACCCAGTACTCGAGTTCCTGCGGCCGATCCCGCCGCTCGCTTACCTGCCCCTGATCATCATCTGGTTCGGCATCGGCGAGTCCGCCAAGGTGCTGGTCATCGCAATCGCCATGGTGGCGCCGATCGCGCTGTCGACGGCCTCCGGCGTGCGCAACGTCCAGCACGACCGCCTCAATGCCGCCCGCTCCCTTGGTGCGTCGCACCGGCAGGTCATCCGCTTCGTCGTCCTGCCCAGCGCGCTGCCGTCGATCCTGACCGGCCTGCGCATCGCGCTCGGCGCCGGCTGGACAACGCTGGTGGCCGCCGAGCTTGTCGCCGCCACAAGGGGCCTCGGCTTCATGATCCAGTCGGCGGCGCAATTTCTCGTCACCGACGTCGTCGTCATGGGCATCCTGGTCATCGCTGCGGTTGCCTTCGTGCTCGAATTCGGCCTGCGCCGGTTGGAGCGCAGGTTGGTGCCCTGGGCCGGCCGCGAGTAGCGGTCGGCCAAGGCTGCGGCCCAGCGCTTATGCCCGCATGGTTTCGCGCATGGCACCGCGTCCGCGCAGCATGGGTAGCCCCAGCGTCACCAGCACGAAGCCGGCTGTCACGACCTTGAGGTCGCTTGGCTGCAGCCCGATCGACAGCGCCAGCGACACGAGCTGATAATAGACCATTGCACCGACGACAGGCGCCAACAATTGCCGCGTGACGGTCTGCCGCCCGGTGATGGTTTCGCCGATGACCAGCGAGGCGAGACCGTTGATCAGGATGCCGGTGCCCATTCCGACATCGGCATAGCCCTGCAATTGCACGATGAGCGCGCCGCCAAGGGCGGTCAGGCCAGAGGCGATACCCAATCCGACGATCGTGTATGTCCAGATGCTGATGCCGAGCGATGGCGCCAGCTCCGGATTGATGCCGATGACGCGCAGCGCCGCTCCTGCCTGCGTGGCCAGGTACCAGCGCAATGCGACCAGGGCCACGACGATCAGCACGGCGAATGTGGCGACCTGCAGCCGAACGTCGGTCAGGATGGTCGGGTCGATCTGGGTGAAGATGTTGTCGGTGTTGAACAAGGCGATGTTTGAGCGGCCGAGAACGCGCATGTTCACGCTGTAGAGTGCCGTGAAGACCAGGATGCCGGCCAGCAGCGAATTGATGCGAAAACGCAGATGCACCAGCGCGGTCGCCGCGCCGGCTCCGACACCGGCGAGTATCGCGACAACGGTTGCCAGGAGCGGCGGATACCCCGCCAGCAGAAGTGTGGCGCAGACGCAGCCGCCAAGCGGAAACGCGCCTTCGCTGGTCAGGTCCGGAAAGCTCAGCAAGCGGAACGGGATCATGATGCCGAGCACCAGGAACGAATAGATGAGGCTTTGGGACAACGTCACCGGCACGAGATTGAGATAGGCGTGGATCACGTCCATTGGTCAGGTTCCGAGCAGCATGCGATCGTTTTCGATTCTGAACTTCTCGACGAGATCGACAGGCGTGAGTCTTGCTTTCTCGGTGCCGCCGATGTCGTCGCGGATGCGGCCAGCATCCATCATGACGAGCCGGTTACCGGTCTCGATCGCCTGGCGCATGTTGTGGGTGACCATCAGCGTGGTCAGCGACTGCTCGGCGACGATCCGCAAGGTCGTCGCCATGATCAGATCGGCGGTGCGCGGGTCCAATGCTGCCGTATGCTCGTCGAGCAACAGCAGCGAGGGGCGCGACAACGATGCCATGATCAGGGACAGGGCCTGGCGTTGCCCGCCGGAGAGTTGGGATACCGGTGTCGACAACCGATCTTCCATGCCGAGCGCCAGGCCGGCGAGCAGCACCCGGTAGCGGTCGCGCTTGGCGCCGTCGAGATGGCGCGCAAAGCCTCTGCGTTGCCCGCGCTGTTCGGCCAGGGCCAGGTTTTCCTCGATGGTCATGGCCGCTGCGGTACCAATCATCGGGTCCTGGAACACTCGTGCGATCATGCCCGCCCGCCGATGTGCTGCAAGGCGGGTGATGTCTTGGCCGTCCAGGGTGATCGAGCCACCATCCGGCTCGATCGCACCCGCGATCGTGTTGAGCAGCGTCGATTTTCCGGCGCCGTTCGAGCCGATGACCACGACGAAGTCGCCGCGATTGAGTGCAAGGTCCACCCCGTTCAACGCCGGTCGCGCTCCGGCAAGGCCGGCGTTGAAAGTTTTACGCAAGTCCGCGCAGACGAGCAGGGGCATGCTCACCGCTGTCACTTGAGCAGCCATGGACTGTCCTTGAGCGCTTCCGGAACCGTCAGGCCGACCGCTGCGAGACCCTTGGGGCTAACAAACGCGTCGAAGTCTTCGCCCTTGGGAACATAGGGCGCGATGTCGGCCGGCTTCTCGCCCTTGAAGATCCGGTCGGCGATATCGGCGGCATGCTCGCCATTCTTGCGATAGGAG
Organism: Aminobacter sp. LjRoot7; assembly: GCF_964252895.1. NCBI lineage: Bacteria > Pseudomonadati > Pseudomonadota > Alphaproteobacteria > Hyphomicrobiales > Phyllobacteriaceae > Aminobacter > Aminobacter sp. LjRoot7. Next base: position 118,174 of record NZ_CAXUPX020000012.1, on the reverse strand, counting down.
ATGGCGTGGAAACCGGCGAGCTGGTCCTTGAGGTCAGGGGCGTAGACCGAGTTGAACAGCGGCAACTTGATTCTCTGCGCCACCTGGGCAACGACCGGTACCGAGGTCTGCACCACGTTGGACTGGATGAGGAAGATGGCGTCCACCTGTCCGGCGAAGGTCTGGACACGCTGGGGCAGGTCGTTGGGATTGTCGACCGGCACGCCGACGATTTCGATCCCGGCCTTTGCGGCCGCCTTGTGGATCAGCTCCATATTGGAGGTGTCGTTGTCTTCGCCCGGATTGAACAGGGTCCCGACCTTCTTGACCTCGGGCAAGACCTTCTTGAGGTAGTCGAAGGAAGCATCGAAATCGGGCAGCATGGACGCGCCGGTGCTCCAGGCCGAGCCGTGCTGCCAATCCGGCACGATGCCCGCCACGACCGGGTCGACGACCGCGCCGAACACGACCGGGATCGACTTGTCGGTGATGCCGCGCACCGCCGCCTGGTTGAGGCCGGTAGTGATGGCGAGGATCAGCGCCGGATGCTTGGCTTCCACCTGCTGCAGGATTTGCGGAACAAGGCTGCGGTCGAAATTGGCGTGCTGGAAGCCGTAGGTGACGTCCTTGCCTTCGACGTAGCCCAGTTCGCTCATCCGGGCCTTGAAGCCTTCGGCGACCTGGTTGAGCGCCGGGTGTTCGCCGAAGCTGGCGATCTCGACCAGTTTAGGGTCAGCCAGGGCTGCGCCATTCGCGGCGGTGAGCAAGGCTGCAGCGAGCAGCCACTTCATCAATTTCACGACACGCTCCTAAGGTTGGGATTACACGATGGTGGGGCGCCAGTTCTGTTCAGCGACCCGCAGGAAATTCTCGCCCAGCACGCCAAGTATGGCCGTCTCCGAATAGCCATGGCGTTCCAGAGCTTCGACCAGTTCGGGCAGGACTTCGGGTTTGACATCGGCCCAGGGCGGACGCGGATAGCCGCGCAACGCCATCATCGGGCCGGAGTCGTAGAGCTTGGTCATGAAGGGCTGATAGAAAACGGTGTCGAGGCCGAGGCCGACATGTTCGGGCCCGACGAGCTGGGCGACGTAATCGATATGGCGCATCAGCGCCGGAACGTCGGAACGGTTGTCGTCGGTCAGAAAAGCGCCGATGGAGTTGATGCCGACCACGCCGCCGCGGCGGGCGAGCGCCTTGATCTGGACGTCGTCGATATTGCGCTCGTGGTTCTTCAGCGCGCGCACGCTCGAATGCGAGAACACCACCGGCTTTTCCGACAGCTCGATGATGTCGAGCGACGTGTTGATGCCGGCGTGGCTTGCGTCGAGCATCATGCCGACGCGATTGGCCTCGGACACGAAGGCACGGCCCAGCATGGAAAGCCCGGCATCCGAGGGCTCGTGGCAGCCGTCGCCAAGCGGGTTGCGGGTGTTGTAGGCCACGATCATCCAGCGGATTCCAAGCCGGTACCAGCTGTCGATCATCGCCGGCTCGTGAGCCGCCGGGCCGGCACCTTGCAGATGCAGGCCGATCGCCATCTTGCCCGACTGCTTGGCGGCGCGGATGTCGGCCACGGTTTCGATGAGCTGGTAATCGTGGGCGCGTTGTTCGAACCAGCGCCTTTGTTGGGAGAGATGCCGGAACGTCGGCTCCGGTCGGTCCCAGTCGGCGCCGATTGTGAGCGACAAGAAGGAGAACCCCGCGTCGCGATAGCGGACCAGCATGTCAGGACCTTCATCGAGACATTCGGGAGTCCAGCCCACGGCACTTTCCCAGACTACAGCCTTGGCGATGAGGTTGTTGGCTGAAACAGTCACGTCGTCTGCACCCGCTGAGAAATATGAACTCCAAGCGGTCAGCTAATCGGCAATCTCGTCGTTGCGCTATTGGCGGGAATGGGTTTGATTGTTTCATACTTGAACCAATCAAGGCCCCGTGATGCCGACAACGCCCGATCCATTCGACCTGATGATCTTTGCGCGCGTTGCGGAAACGGGAAGCTTCAGCGCCGCGGCCGAACGGCTTGGCCTGCCGAAGTCGACAGTGTCGCGGCGCATCACCCTCTTGGAGGCGCAGTTGGGAGAGCGCCTGCTCCAGCGCAGCACGCGGCGCAATTTCCTGACCGAGATGGGCCAGCGTATTCTCATCCCCGCCGAACAGATTATCCACGAGGTGGACGCCGTCATGGCGGTCGCCGAACACCGGCAGGTGACCCCGTCGGGACGGCTGCGTGTCTCGGTTCCCGGCGACCTTGCCGCAATCTCGCTCGCTCCGATGCTGGCAGAATTCAGCAAGGCATATTGCGAAATCCAGCTCGAACTGGATCTGTCGCCTCGTTATGTCGACGTCATTGCCGACGGTTTCGATCTCGCGATACGGATCGGTGGCGAAGCGCAGGACCTGAGGTTGACCACCCGGCATCTGGTCGACCTCGGCATCGGTCTTTATGCCTCGCCGCAGTACAGGGATCGCGCCGGCCAGCCCGATGCGCCCGAAGCCCTCGCACAGCATGACGTGCTGGTGCTGCTCGCCGACGGCGTTCCGGTCAACTGGGTTTTGAACAAGGACGCCCAGTCGGTTCCCGCCGACATGTCGGGACGGCGGGTCTGCGCGAATTCTTACGAGCTGCTGTTCCGCCTGGCGCGCTCGGGCGCCGGCATAACGGCGATGCCCGATCTTTTCGCGCGGCCTTATCTGGCAAGCGGCGAACTCGTCCGCATCCTGCCGGCATGGAGTCTTGCACCGGCCATGGTGCGCGCCGTCTTTCCGAGCAGGCAACTGATGCCGCGCAAGACGCGGGTCTTCCTCGATGCGCTTTTGGGCCATCTCAAGCCGCGTCCGCTGAGGACGGCGCAGCCACTGCCGGCCTAGTCGGCGATCGCCGGCACTGTCGGCGGCGTCGCCACAAGCCCGGCGGTCACTACCGCTGCCGTGGTCAAGGGGGTAGCCAACCTATGCTGCCAATTCCTCGGGCTGGCGAGACATCTCCAGGCGCCGCTCGGCCAGCGGCCCGGCGATCTCGGCGACATAACGACCCTGGTGGCGGGCGCCGGCGAGTTCGTTGGCGCTGGGCGCCCTTGAGCTGCCATCGGCGTTGATGGCGAGGGTGGTCGCGCCATAGGGCGAGCCACCGGTGATTTCGTCCATGCGCGTCTGCCCCTTGAAGGTGTACGGCAGGCCGACGGTCACCATGCCGAGATGCATTAGCGTCGCGTGCATCGACAGGATCGTGTGTTCCTGCCCGCCATGCTGGCTCTCGCTCGAGGTGAACACGCTCGCCACCTTGCCGACCAGGGCGTTCTGTAGCCACAGCCCGCCGAGCTGGTCGATGAAGTTCTTCATCTGCGAGGCCATGTTGCCGAAGCGCGTCGGCGTGCCGAAGACGATGGCGTCGTAGTCGGCGAGTTCCCGCGGCGTGGCGACGGGCGTGTCGTCGTGGCGGATACCAGCCTTCAGCATCGTCGCTTCGTCCATCAGCTCGGGAACGCGCCGCAGCGTGACGGTGGCGCCGGCCTCGCGAGCACCTTGGGCGATGGCTTCGGCCATGGTGCCGATGTGGCCATAGGCGGAGTAGTAGAGAACCAGGATCTTGGACATGGGAATCTCCTTCTGCCGGCCGCAGCCGGAAGTGAAACAGGTTTCGAATTGTCTGGAGTGGGGAGGCGCGCCGCCCGGAAGCGGTGCCATTGTTCAGGCGGTGGCGAGCTTGGCCGGAGCTGGCTTCGCCTGCTGAGCGCGCTGGCTGAGCCAGACACTGCCGAGCACCACGACCATGCCGAAGATCTGCGTTGCGCTGAGCGACTGGCCGAGCACCGACCAGCCGAGGATCACGGCGGTCATCGGGCTGAGGAAGCCGAGTGGCGACACCACGGACGGTTCCAGCCGGGCGATGCCACGGAACCAGAGAATGTAGGTCAGTGCCGCACCGATCAGGCCGAGCCAGGCGAGGCCGAGCAGGTTGGCGGTGGTCAGTGCAGGCAGCGACGGTTCCTGCAGCAAAGCCACCGGTAGGAGCAGCAGGCCGCCTGCGGTCAGCTGCCAGGCGGTGAAGGTCAGCGGCGACACGGGCGGCTGCCAGCGGCGGCTGAGCACCGTGCCCGCGGCCATCGAAACGGCGCCTGCGAGACCGGCGGCGATGCCGATGGGGTCAAGCGCCGCATGCGGCGTCAGGATCAGCAATGCAACGCCAGCCATGCCGGCAATGGCGGCCACGATTGACAGCGGGCGGATTGGCGAGCCGAGCAAGGCGCGAGCGAGCAGGATGACGATCAGCGGCTGGATCGCGCCGACAGTTGCCGCCACACCGCCCGGTAGACGATAGGCGGCAACAAACAGCAACCACCAGAAAATCGAGAAGTTGAGCGCGCCGAGCACCAGCACGCGCGCCCACCAGATGCCCTGTGGCAGCTGGCGGACGAGCAGCAGGAGCAGCAGGCCGGCGGGAAGCGCCCGCAGCATGGCAACCGTCAGCGGGTAGCCGGCGGGCAGGAACTGGGTCGTCACGATATAGGTGCTGCCCCAGATCGCGGGGGCGATTGCCGTCAGCAGCAGGTCGGTGTTGCGCGTCGTCATGGGTGCATCTCTCTTTACATCAAGTATCTTGACTTCAAGATAATCCATATTCTCTTGACGTCAAGAGAAATAATCGGAATGGTGAGCCATGGATCAGGTTGACGACATTCTTGCCCAGTGGAACCGCGAACGGCCCGACCTCGACGTCGCGCCCATGGGGCTTATCGGCCGCGCCAACAGGGTATCGCAGCATCTCGGCCGCGAGATGGAAAAGACCTTTGCCGCGCATGGGCTGAACTTCGCCAGCTTCGACGTTCTGGCGACGCTGCGCCGCTCGGGACCGCCTTATGCTCTGTCCCCCGGCGATCTGTCGGCGACGATGATGATCACCTCGGGCACCATGACCAACCGCGTCGACCAGCTCGAAAAGGCCGGCCTCGTCGAGCGCCGTCTCAACCCCGACGACCGCCGCAGTTTCATCGTTTCTCTGACCGACAAGGGTTTCGCCACCATTGACGCCGCCGTCACCGACCATGTCGCGACGCAGACACGCATCGTCTCGATGCTGACCAAGGAAGAGCGGGCGGCGCTCGACGTGCTGCTGAGCAAGTTTCTGGTGAGCTTCGAGAGCGTTTGAGGCTGACCGGTGAAGGTTAGCGCTGCATCTCATTCTACCGGAGCTTGAAGGGGCGGGCCCACTCTCAAATGAGGGTTACCCCCACCCCTAACCCCTCCCCCAAAAGGGGGAGGGAGACTAGGTTGCCGACGTCTAAGCAACCTCCTCTGTCAGAGCCAATGTCATTAAGGTCGGCGCTTCGCGTGTGAGATGGCTGTCGTGGCAGCGCCGCCGCAGAATCCCCCTCCCCTTGTGGGGAGGGGGTAGGGGTGGGGGTAACAGCCGCGCACGTCTCGGCGCTTCACCCCGCCAGCGCCTGCTCCAGATCGGCGATCAGATCATCCCCGTCCTCGATGCCCGCCGACAGCCGCACCAGTGAATCCGAGATGCCGATCTCGGCGCGCTTTTCCGCCGGGATCGAGCCGTGCGTCATCAGCGCCGGGTGCTCGATCAAGCTTTCGACGCCGCCGAGGCTTTCCGCCAGCGTGAACAGCTGCGTCCGTTCGAGGAAACGTTTGGTCGCTGCCAAGTCGCGGTCGAGGTCGACCGATATCATGCCGCCGAAATGATACATCTGCGCCTTGGCGATGGCGTGCTGCGGATGGCTTTCGAGGCCGGGATAGATCACCCGGCGCACGTCCTTGCGCCCTTCCAGCCAGCGCGCGATCTGGGCGCCGTTCTGCGAATGCCGCTCCATGCGAAGTGCGAGCGTCTTGATGCCGCGCAGCGCCAAAAAGCTGTCGAACGGCCCGGAGATCGCGCCGATGGCGTTTTGCAGGAATTTCAGCTGGTCGCGCAGCTCCTTGTTGTCGCCCACCACCACACAGCCGCCGACCATGTCGGAATGGCCGTTGAGATATTTGGTCGTCGAATGCACGACGATGTCGATGCCGAGCTCCAACGGCCGCTGCAGGTAGGGGCTGCAGAAGGTGTTGTCGGCGACAGACAGCACGCCCTTGCGCTTGGCCAGTGCGGCGACCCCTTCGAGGTCGACGACCCGCAGCAGCGGATTGGTCGGCGTTTCGACCCACAGCATCTTGGTCTCCGGCCGGATCGCCGCCTCGACGGCGGCGAGGTCGGTGAAGTCGACGAAGGTCACCTGCAGCCCTGCGGTGCGCTTGCGCACCCGTTCGAGCAGCCTGAACGTGCCGCCATAGATGTCGTCGGTGGCAACGATATGCGCGCCCGCGTCGAGCAGTTCGAACACAGTGCCAATCGCCGCCAAGCCGGAGGCGAAGGCGAAGCCGGCGGAGCCGCTTTCGAGGTCGGCGATGGCGCGCTCGAAGGCAAAGCGCGTCGGGTTCTGGCTGCGGGCGTACTCAAAGCCCTTGTGCACGCCGGGGCTCTGCTGGCCATAGGTCGAGGTGGCGTAGATCGGCACCATCACGGCGCCCGTCGTCGGGTCGTGGCTCTGGCCGCCATGGATGGTGCGCGTCGAGAATGCCAGCCGGTTCTTCACAGTGGTCATTTTGCTCGCCTGAGATGGTTGATGAGATCGACCCGGGTGATCAGCCCGACAAATTCCTCGCCGTCGAAGATGATCGCCACTTCGTTGCGGTCGAAAATCGGCAGCAGCGCGTCGAGCGTCTGGTTGGCCTGCAGCGTGTGCAGGTCCTTTGCCATCGCCGTCGAGACGGGCGCGTTGAAGCGGTTCCAGCGGCTGTCATAGGGTCCTTCGACAACGGCCAGTATGTCGCCCTCGTCGATGATGCCGACAAGCTTGCCCTCTTCCAGCACCGGCAGCTGCGACACGTCTCCGCGCCGCATCCGGCCATAGGCGGTGAGCAGGCTGTCGCCGGGGCCGACAAACACCGTGCCGCCCTCGCGATGCGAACGCGCCACCAGATCGCTGAGGTCGCCATGATGCTCGCGCTCGTCCAGCCCCTGCTCGGCCAGCCAGAAGTCGTCGAACACCTTGGACAGGTACTTGTTGCCGCTGTCGCAGACGAAGGTCACGACGCGCTTCGGCGTCTTCTGCTCGCGGCAGTAGCGCAGCGCTGCCGACAACAGCGTGCCCGACGACGACCCGGCCAGGATGCCTTCCTTGGCGAGCAGGTCGCGCACCGCCAGCATGCTCGCCTTGTCGTTGACGGTGTAGGCCTTTTTGACCAGCGACAAGTCGCAGTTCGGCGGCACGAAGTCCTCGCCGATGCCTTCGACAGTCCAACTGCCAGCCTCTTCCATCTTTCCGGTCTTGACCAGCGGCGCCAGCACCGAGCCCAGCGGGTCGGCCAGCACCATCTCGGTCTTCGGCGAAACTTTTGCGAAGAACCGCCCGAGCCCGGTCAAAGTGCCGCCTGAGCCGACACCCACCACCACCGCATCGACATCGCCTTCGAGCTGCTCCCAGATCTCCGGGCCAGTCGTCGTCTCATGCGCCAGCGGATTGGCCGGATTGGCGAACTGGTTGACGTAGAACGAGCCGGGGATCTCGGCGGCGATCTTTTCCGCCATGTCCTGGTAATATTCTGCATGGCCCTTGCCAACGTCGGAGCGCGTCAGCCTGACCTCGGCGCCGAGGGCACGCAGGTGCTGGATCTTCTCGCGGCTCATCTTGTCGGGCACGACGAGAATGATGCGGTAGCCCTTGGGGATGCCCACCTGCGCCAGCCCGAGCCCGGTATTGCCGGCGGTCGCCTCGACGATGGTGCCGCCACGCTTGAGCTTGCCCTCGCGCTCGGCCGCCGCGATCATCGACAGCGCGATGCGGTCCTTGATCGAGCCGCCGGGATTCTGGCTTTCCAGCTTGATGAACAGCCGGCACAGGCCGGTGTCGAAGCGCGTCAACTCGACGACAGGCGTTTCGCCGATTAAATCGAGCACGGACCTGAAGGGCGGGTTCAAGCGGCTCATGGCGGCGTCTCCCTCGGCAGGCAGGTTCATCGGAATATCCCATGTCGGGCGGGCGGACACCAGCCGCCCGGAAGCTTCTTGCGGCCACTTGGCCATCCTGGCCGCATTTACCGGTGCTGCCCCAAACGAACAAAGGCAGGGCTTTTCGTTTAGTGCGAAAGCTTGAGAAGGAAATTCTCACGCGCCACCTTTAGTTCCGTTTGCGGGCAATACATTTCTCTTTCCGGCTGTTGTTGACTCTCCACTTGGTGGAGCACCTAGAAGGGCTGTCATGGACGACAGGATCTACACCATCGGTGAGCTTTCGAAGCTGAGCGGCATCACCGTTCGCAAGCTCCGTTTCTACTCCGACAAGGGGCTTTTGCCCCCGACGGTCAGGGCGGAGAGCGGCTACCGCATGTTTTCGGGCGCTGATCTCGAGCGGCTCGGGCTCATCCTCGCGCTTCGCGATGCAGGCGTGAGCCTCGCCGAAATCGGCAAGATCCTGTCGAACCGCCTCGCCATATCGGCCGTGCTGGAGCTCAGGCTCAAGGCGCTCGAGGCGGAAATCAAGTCCAAGCGCCGTGTCGCCGCCGCCCTCAGGGCGGCCATCCGGGTTCCCGACCCGACAACAGACGACCTCAGGAGAATATGGACCGTGACAAAGCTCTCCCAGACTGAATTCCGCGCCGCCATCGAGCATTTCTTCGACGACGTGGCGTCCCAGGCGAACGTGTCGCCGGAATGGAAGAAGCAGATGATCGACGCTTCGACGCCCGACCTCCCCGACGACCCAACGCCCGAGCAGGTCGACGCCTGGACCGAGATCATGGCCTTCGTTTCGGACAAGGAATACGCCGCCGAGCTGCGCAACAGCATGTCGTCGATGTGGGACGGCGAGTTCGATCCCGCCGCCTATGCCGAGGCCTCCAACGCCATCTTCGCCCGCGTCCGCGAAGCCATCGACAAGGGCGAGACACCGGAGTCCGAAACCGGCAAGGCGATCGCCCGCGATTGGCTGGTTAGTTCAGCCAAGGCGATGAACAGGACGCCTGACAAGGCGTTCCTGGAGTGGCACGACAACCAGTACCGCAAGTACCATTCCCGTTCGGCGCGCTACTACGAACTGCTCCGCATCCTCAGGGGCGACCGCCAGCCCGACACGATCAGCGAGGAGTGGAGCTGGATCAACGCCGCCATGGCCGGGGCGCTGTAACTGGCGACCATCCTGGCTTGCAGGAAACCTCCAACGAAAAAGGGCCCGCGATGCGGGCCCTTTTGTATTCTTCGTCTTTGGCGAACTTATTCGAAGTCGCCGAGGTCGCGCACCGCGCCGCGGTCGGCCGAGGTGGCAAACGCCGCGTAGGCCTTCAACGCCTTGGTCACCTTGCGCTTGCGCACTTCTGTCGGCTTCCAGCCCTTCGCGTCCTGCTCGGTGCGACGGGCAGCGAGCGTCGCTTCGTCGACGCGCAGGCTGATCGTGCGGTTCGGGATGTCGATGTCGATCATGTCGCCCTCGCGCACCAGCCCGATCGTGCCGCCATTCGCCGCTTCAGGCGAAACGTGGCCGATCGACAGGCCTGAGGTGCCGCCCGAGAAGCGCCCGTCGGTCAAGAGCGCGCAGGCTTTGCCCAGGCCCTTCGACTTGAGGTAGCTGGTCGGGTAGAGCATTTCCTGCATGCCGGGGCCGCCCTTCGGGCCCTCGTAGAGGATGACCACCACGTCGCCGGCCTTGATCTCGTTGCCAAGGATCGCCTTGACCGAGGCGTCCTGGCTTTCGAAGACGCGGGCAGGGCCCGAGAATTTCAGGATCGACTCGTCGACGCCGGCGGTCTTCACCACGCAGCCGTCGCGCGCGATGTTGCCCTTCAGGATGGCAAGGCCACCGTCCTTGGAGAAGGCATGTTCGGCCGAGCGGATGACGCCCTTCTCTCGGTCGAGGTCGAGCTCGTCCCAGCGCCGGTCCTGGCTGAAAGCTGTCTGGGTCGGCACGCCGCCGGGAGCGGCGAGGAAGAAGTCGCGCACTGCCTGGCTTTTGGTCCGCGAGGTATCCCAATGGTCGATGGCTTCGCCGATCGACGCCGTGTGCACGGTCGGCAGGTCGCGGTTCAGCAGGCCAGCTTTGTCGAGCTGGCCGAGGATTGCCATGATGCCGCCAGCACGGTGCACGTCTTCCATGTGCACGTCAGCCTTGGCAGGCGCCACCTTGCACAGCACGGGCACCTTGCGCGACAGCCGGTCGATGTCGTCCTGGTCAAAGTCGATCTCGCCTTCATGCGCGGCAGCCAGGATGTGCAGAACGGTGTTGGTCGAGCCGCCCATGGCGATGTCGAGCGCCATGGCGTTTTCGAACGCGCCCTTGGACGCGACGTTGCGCGGCAGCACGCTTTCGTCGTCCTGCTCGTAGTAGCGCTGGGCCAGGTCGACGATCAGGTGTCCTGCTTCGACGAACAGGCGCTTGCGGTCGGCATGTGTCGCCAGCGTCGAGCCGTTGCCGGGCAGCGACAGGCCGAGCGCCTCGGTCAGGCAGTTCATCGAATTGGCGGTGAACATGCCCGAGCACGAACCGCAGGTCGGGCAGGCCGAGCGCTCGATCACCTTGACCTCTTCGTCGGTGACCTTGTCGTCGGCGGCGGCGACCATGGCGTCGATCAGGTCGAGCGCATGGGTCTTGCCGTTGAGCACGACCTTGCCGGCTTCCATCGGGCCGCCCGAGACGAAGACGGCCGGGATGTTGAGGCGCATCGCGGCGTTCAGCATGCCGGGCGTGATCTTGTCGCAGTTCGAGATGCAGACCATGGCGTCGGCGCAATGAGCGTTGACCATGTATTCGACGCTGTCGGCGATGATCTCGCGGCTCGGCAGCGAATACAGCATGCCGTCATGGCCCATGGCGATGCCGTCATCGACGGCGATGGTGTTGAATTCCTTGGCCACGCCGCCGGCCGCCTCGATCTCGCGTGCGACGAGTTGGCCGAGGTCCTTGAGGTGCACGTGACCCGGCACGAACTGGGTGAAGGAGTTTACCACCGCAATGATCGGCTTGCCGAAATCGGTGTCTTTCATGCCGGTGGCGCGCCATAGGCCACGCGCGCCAGCCATGTTGCGGCCGTGGGTGGTGGTACGCGAACGATAAGCAGGCATGGGGGCTCTCTCATACAATAGATGGCTAACAGTGGGATTGAGCCACTATCGCCCTTGCGTCAACCATTTTTCGCCTGACCAGGCGTCTGGCATGACGACAGCGGGCAGCTGCCATGCATTTCGTGCAGCACAGACGCGGTTTCAAGCCTTGGAGTTGGCCGATTTCCTGCCTTTTCGGCCGCGCCTGAGCTCGGCGACGCCGACAGTCAGGCCCATCGCCAGCGCCATAGTGGCGGCCAGCGAGCGGAAGCCGCCGAAATCGGCCTCGGCCACCTCGAACCAAACCCTGGCGAACTGCGCCAGCGGCGAAAACGCGCTGTCGGTGATCGCCACCACGGGCACGCCGTTTGCCGACAGCACCCGGGCCTCCTCGACGGTTGCGGAGGCATAGGGCGAGAAGCTGATGGCGATGACGGCATCCCTCGGCGTGGCGAAGGAAATGATCTCCGGGCTCAGCCCCGAGGCGGATTCGATCAGCTGGCTGCGCACGCCGAGCTTGCCCAGCGCATAGGCGATGTAACTGGCAACCGGGTAGGAGCGGCGGCGGGCCAGGATGTAGATGGTCTCGGCGCCATTGAGCAGGTCGATGGCGCGGTCCAGCGTCTCGTCGTCGATGTTGCGCGACATCACGTCGATCGACTTGCTGGCCGCTGCCAAAAAGCCGTCAACGATGCGGCGGTTGCTGGTGCCGTCGTCGGCGTCGCCACGCACGACGGTCAGCCGCTCCTCATAGGAAGTCGTGCGCTCCCTCAGCCGCTCGCGAAAAACCTGCTGCAGGCTGGTGAAGCCGTCATAGCCGAGGTGCTGGGCAAAGCGGATCAGCGTCGAGGGCTGCACGCCGGCTGAGCTGGCGATGCTGGCGGCGGTGCCGAAGGCGATCTCGTCGGGATTGTCGAGCGCATAGGCCGCCACCTGGGCGATGCGCTTGGGCAGGCTTTCGCGGCGATCGAGGATCAATGCCCTCAGCGCCTCGAAATCGCGTGGCAGTGCCTCCGAAACCGTGTCCGCCATGTCGTCCATTCCGCCTCCGCCTATTCCACCATAACGCTGCCGCTGCAGGCTGTCCAAATAAAATGAACTGTATGTTCCATTTTCGCCAAAATTCGACTATTCAATCCGCCGTGAGCATGAACCCGAACCGAAGGTCCGCCTAACGAACAGCGGGAACCAGTTTTGGGCAAGATCATGCTCCGGCAAAAAGATTGAGCCCATTCCGGCGGGATGCGAGCTCTATAAACCGGGAGAGCGTGAAGTGACAGGCGTAGGTCTTATCGGAACCGGCTTCATGGGCAAGTGCCATGCGCTGGCGTGGAATTCGGTGCGCACGGTGTTCGGCGACGTCGACAGGCCCAGGCTCGTCCATCTCGGCGAGGCCAGTGCCGACCTTGCCGCCCAACGCGCCTCCGAGCTCGGTTTCGAGAAATCGTCGGGCGACTGGCGCGCAGTTATCGCCGACCCCGAGGTCGATGTCATCTCGCTCACCACACCCAACCAGTTCCACCCCGAGATGGCCATCGCCATCCTCGAAGCCGGCAAGCATCTGTGGTGCGAAAAGCCGATGGCCCCGACACTGACCGAAGCGGAGGCCATGGCCGCTGCCGCGCGCAAGTCGGGCAAGGTTGCCGTGCTCGGCTACAACTACATCCAGAGCCCGGCCATCCGCCACATCAGGCAATTGCTCGACGAAAAGATCATCGGCGAGGTCAACCATCTCCGCGTCGAGATGGACGAGGACTTCATGGCCGACCCCGAGGCGCCGTTCTTCTGGAAACACGAGGCCAAGTCCGGCTACGGCGCGCTCGACGATTTCGCCGTCCATCCGCTGTCGCTGATCACGGCGCTGTTCGGGCGCGTCGGAAGCGTCATGTGCGACATGGCCAAACCCTACCCGGACCGCCAAGTATCAGGCGGCGGCCGCCGCGCCGTCGAGACCTATGACATCGCATCCAGCCTGATCCACCTCGAAAACGGCGTCTCCGGCACGCTTCTGGTCAACCGCTCCGCCTGGGGCCGCAAGGGCCGCATCCAGGTGCAGATATTCGGCTCCAAGGGCTCGATCGTCTTCGACCAGGAGCGCTTCAACGAAATCCAGCTCTATGTCACCTCGGATCGCCCCACCGAGCAGGGCTACCGCACCATCTTGGCCGCCCCCGTCCACGAGCCCTACGGCAAGTTCATCCCCGCCCCCGGCCACGGCCTAGGCTTCAACGACCTCAAGACCATCGAGTGCCGCGAACTCCTCGCCCGCATTGCCGGTGCGCCCGCGCGCGTCATCGACTTCGACGAGGGCCTGGAGATCGAGCGCACGGTTCACGCGATGGCGCGGTCGTTTGCCGAGCAGAAGTGGGTGAAGGTGAGGTAGGGGCTCTCCAGCTTGGGTTCCTCGCCCTCACGCAGTGGGGAGAGGTGTCACGGCAAAGCCGTGACGGAGAGGGGGCGTTTCAGCGTATATCACCGACCCGACGTCGAGTGGTTTCCATCCATCCCACCTGCACGACATAAAACGCCAGCAACATCGCCGCGTTGAGTTCGAGCACTTCCTCGACGGCGGCGAGCGCGCGTGACGAGGCCGCGATGTCGATCGCCTGCGCCAGCCCGATGAAGCCGACATGCAGGAAGAGCAGCACATGGCCCGACAGCCATGTCGTTGTGCCCGCCATGCCACGCCCGATGTGGCGCAGGGCCAGCAGCATCAGCCCGACCGACAGCACGAGCAGCAGTGCCACCAGCAGCCAAGCAAGGCCGTGGCTGACGTCGCGCAGCAGGCGGTAGGCGAGGATCAAAAGGTCGTGGAAGCCGTCGAGCTGCCCGCCGCCATAGAGCGGTAGCGGCTGGAAACCGAACAGGCGCGTGCCGAAGCTGGTTTCGTCGAGCAGCTCTGCGAGCCCGATCAGGCCAGCCAGCATGACCGGGATCCTTGGCCCTCGCAGCAGCGTCGATGCCCCGGCACCGAGCACGGCGGCTGCCAGGAACATGACTGTTCCCATTTCGACGATGCCGTCTTCCCGCAACAGCAGGTGGCGGATGCCGGGCGCGAGGATCGCGGCAAGGGCTGCAGCCACGGTGACTGCGCCGACAAGCACCAGCGCCATCGCTACAAAGCGAAGCTGGCCGCTCCGGTGCAGGTCCGGTGCTGCGCCGGCAAATGTTGGATGCGCAAATTCTGCCACGGACCCCTCCTGTCGCAAGACCGTCACGAAAGCGTCACGGTACGCTTCATTCCGGCGAAGCAAGGGCAAGGCCGATCACTCTTGGCGACCGTCTGTGACGAGCCGGCTTCATTTCGGGCAGGTCGGCCTCCTTGCGCCGCCTTGTCGGGGGGCGATGTTGCCTCGCCCCGCTTGTGCCTGATATTGCCGGCCTGCCGCTCATGCGGCGGCGCCAAAGGCCGGAACGTAACTGATGACCAAGCTTCCCGACCTGCCGGTGACGGCGGTCCTGCCGCAACTTGCCGAGGCCCTTTCGGCCGGCAACAGCGCCGTGCTGGTGGCGCCCCCCGGCGCTGGCAAGACCACGCTGGTGCCGCTGGCGCTGCTTGATGCGCCCTGGCGCGGGGATGGCAAGATCATCCTGCTTGAGCCGCGCCGGCTCGCTGCCCGCGCCGCCGCCCGCCGCATGGCGTCGCTGCTCGGCGAGGAGCCGGGTGGAACGGTCGGCTACGCCATGCGCATGGAAAACAAGGTCAGTGCGCAGACCAAGATCCTCGTCGTCACCGAGGGCGTGCTCGCCCGCATGATCCTCGACGATCCAGAGCTTCCCGGCGTTGCAGCCGTCTTGTTCGACGAGTTCCACGAGCGCTCGCTCGACGGCGATTTCGGTCTCGCGCTGGCGCTCGACGTGCAGGGCGCGCTCCGCCCCGACCTCAGGCTCGTCGTCATGTCGGCGACGCTCGACGGCGCCCGTGTTTCAAGATTGCTCGACGGTGCCGAAATCATCGAAAGCCAGGGCCGCAGCTTTCCGGTCGACATCCGCTATGACGAGCGCCCGGCGGGTGTGGCCATCGAGGACGCCATGGCCAAGGCGATCCGCGATGCGCTCGCCGATGAGCCGGGCAGCGTGCTCGCCTTCCTGCCTGGCCAGCGCGAGATCGAGCGCACTGCCGAGCGCCTCGACGGCCGCGTCGGCACTGATACCGACATCGTGCCGCTCTATGGCATGCTCGACGGCAAGGCTCAGGACGCCGCGATCAAGCCCGCGCCGGTGGGCCGGCGCAAGGTGGTGCTGGCGACCGCAATCGCCGAGACCTCGATCACCATCGACGGCGTCCGTGTCGTCATCGATTCCGGCCTGTCGCGGCTGCCAAAATACGAGCCGGCGAGCGGCCTGACCCGGCTGGAAACGGTACGCGCCTCGCGCGCCGCCGCCGACCAGCGCGCCGGCCGTGCCGGCCGCACCAGCCCCGGTGTCGCCGTGCGCCTGTGGAGGGCCGAGCAGACGGCAGCGCTGCCTGCCTTCTCGCCGCCGGAAATCCTTGAGGCCGATCTGTCCGGCTTCTTGCTCGACTGCGCTGCCTTCGGTGTCGCCGACCCGACCACGCTCGCCTTCCTCGACCCGCCGCCGGCACCCGCCTTGGCCGAGGCAAAAGCGCTTCTCGTCGAACTCGACGCCATCGACGCCGATGGCCGCCTGACCTCCTCCGGCCAGGCGATGCGCAAGCTGGCGCTGCCGGTCCGGCTCGCCCACATGGTCGCCGAAGCGGCGCGCCAGGGATCGGCGCTTGAGGCGGCACAGCTTGCCGTGCTGATGACCGAGCGCGGCCTCGGCGGCGACAGCGCCGATCTCGAACGCCGCCTGCAGCGTTTCCGCAATGAGCGCTCGCCCCGTGCCAACGCCGCAAAGCAACTGGCCGAGCGGCTGGCGCGGCAGGCAGGCAGTGCTGGGCAGTCGTCAGGTGATGCGCCCGCGCCTGGCGTCCTCCTGCTCCTCGCCTGGCCCGATCGTGTCGCCAAGGCGCGCGGCGAGCGCGGGCGCTTCGTGCTGGCCAATGGCAGCGGTGCTGCCGTCGATGCCGCCGATCCGCTCGCCGGCGAACAATACCTCGTCGTCGCCGACCTGCAGGGCAGGGCGCAGAACGCACGCATCTCGTCTGCCGCCGCAGTTTCGGAAGTCGACATCCGCACCGTGCTCGCGTCGCATCTGGAGCGGAAAATCGATACCAGTTTCGACAAGGACAAACGTTCCGTCCGTGTTCGCGAAACCGTCCGTATCGGCGCCGTCACCTTGTCCGAGCGCATGCTGCCAGCGCCGAAGGGCGAAGAAGCCGACCGCGCCATCCTTGAAGCACTCCGCGCTCACGGCCTCGGCCTGCTCGACTGGGGCAAGGAGGCCGAGACGCTTCGCCAGCGCCTGACCTGGCTGCATCGCGGCCTCGGCGACCCTTGGCCCGACATGTCCGACGAGGCGCTGCTCAACCGGCTCGAGGATTGGCTTCTGCCTTTCCTGCGTGGCGAGACATCCTTCGCCCGCATCGGTGCCGGTGTGCTCCACGATGCCCTGTTGACGCTCGTGCCGCACGATCTCCAGCGCAAGATCGGCTCGCTCGCCCCTACCCATTTCAGCGCACCGTCCGGCAGCCATGTGCCGATCCGCTATGACGGCGAATGGCCGGTGCTTGCCGTGCGCGTGCAGGAACTGTTCGGCATGGACAAGCATCCCTCGATCGCCGGCGGTACAGTGCCGCTGACGCTCGAGCTTTTGTCACCGGCGCACCGGCCGATCCAGACGACGCGCGACCTGCCCGGCTTCTGGCGCGGCTCCTGGGCCGACGTGCGCTCCGACATGCGTGGCCGCTACCCCAGGCATGTCTGGCCAGACAATCCGCTCGAGGCCCAAGCAACCGCGCGCGCCAAGCCGCGCGGCACCTGAAGCATCCGAAGGTCCGCGCAGCGAAAAGTGGACGCCGGTTTTCGGACAGTATCATGCTCAAACAACAAGCCAGGGCTTGGCGCGGGGGCGGCTTGCGGCGCATATAGCTGGCATGAACTCACTGATGCGCGCCCCCGATCTCCAACAGAGCCACAGGCTTCGCCTCAACACGCTGATCCGCCTGCGCTGGCTCGCCATCGTCGGCCAGAGCTTCACCGTCGTGGTGGTCGCCTACTGGCTCGAATTCCCGCTGCCGGTCAGCTTGTGTTTTGCGCTCATCGCCAGCTCCGCCTGGCTCAACCTGTTTCTCGCCTTCCGCTACCCGGCCACGCATCGGCTCAACCCCTTCGCTGCCTTCGGCATCCTCACCTTCGACAGCCTGCAGTTGGCCGGGCTGCTGTTCATGACCGGCGGATTGACCAATCCGTTCTCGCTTCTGATGACCGTGCCCGTCGTTATTTCGGCGACGTCGCTGCCGCTGCGGCTGACCGCCATGCTGGCGGTCGTGGTCATCGTCATGGTCAGCCTGCTCGCCTTCTTCCACCTGCCATTGCCCTGGTATGACGGCATCGTGCTGGCCATGCCCTTCATCTACACCGCGGGCATCTGGATCGCCGTCGTCTGCTCCATCGCCTTCACCGCCATGTATGCCTTCCGCGTCGCCGACGAGGCGCGTCTGCTCGCCAACGCGCTTGCCGCCACCGAGCTGGTGCTGCAGCGCGAGCAGCATCTGTCGGCGCTCGACGGCCTCGCCGCCGCCGCCGCCCATGAGCTTGGCACACCGCTCGCCACCATCACCCTCGTCGCCAAGGAGATGGAGCGTGCTCTCGGCAATGATCCGAAATATGGCGAGGACGTCACGCTGCTGCGCAGCCAGAGCGAGCGCTGCCGCGAGATCCTGAAGCGCCTCACCAGCCTGTCGTCGGAGGGCGAGGAGCATCTCGCGCGACTGCCGCTGACCTCGCTGGTCGAGGAGGTCATAGCCCCGCACCGCGATTTCGGCATCTCGATCAAGCTCGACCCCGGCGATCGCATCGGCCCCGAGCCGGTCGGCCACCGCAATCCGGGCGTCATCTACGGCCTCGGCAATCTGGTCGAGAACGCAGTCGATTTCGCCCGCAGCCGCGTCACCATTCGCTGGAGCTGGGACGACGAGGACGTCAGCTTCGTCATCATGGACGATGGCCCCGGTTTCCCGCCAGACATCATCGACCGCATCGGCGAGCCCTACATGTCGACTCGCCAGGGTGCCGAGCCCGGCGGCGGCCTGGGACTCGGCCTGTTCATCGCCAAGACGCTGCTCGAACGCTCGGGCGCCGAGATCAGCTTCACCAATTCGAGCGGCCCGGGCGAGGGCGCCATCGTCGAGATCTCCTGGCCGCGTGCCGCCTTCCTGAGCCGGCTGCCGGTTGGCACCACGATGTTCGATACAGCCTGAACCGAGGCCGCGAGAGGTGTTCCGGAGCGCTGGAACCCTTGCGGCAAGACGGTTGCGATCGTCGCAGGAAGGGGCTCGCCATTGGACATCGGCGCTTTGCACCTATATCTGCATGGAAAAACCATAAGAACGACTGGGATCAACGACAAAAAGGATCAAAGGCGATGACCACCCAGGACATTGCATCCGGGTTGCCGGGCGAAGACCACTCACTGCTGCTCGTCGATGACGACAAGCCATTCCTGACCCGCCTGGCCCGCGCCATGGAAAGCCGTGGCTTCGCCGTCGACACCGCCGAAAGCGTCGAGGAAGCCGTCGCCAAGGTGCGTAGCAACCCGCCGGCCTACGCAGTGGTCGACATGCGGCTGGGCGATGGCAACGGCCTCGACGTCGTCTCGGCCATCCAGGAGCGCCGCGAAGACACCCGCACCGTCATCCTCACCGGCTACGGCAACATCGCCACCGCTGTCACCGCCGTGAAGCTCGGCGCCATCGACTATCTCTCCAAGCCGGCCGATGCCGACGACGTCTACGCCGCGCTGACCAATTCGTCAGGCGAGCGCGCAGCACCGCCGGAAAACCCGATGTCGGCCGACCGCGTTCGCTGGGAACACATCCAGCGCGTCTACGAGATGTGCGAGCGCAACGTGTCGGAAACCGCGCGCCGTCTCAACATGCACCGCCGCACGCTCCAGCGCATCCTCGCCAAGCGAGCACCGCGGTAACGCACAAGGACTAGGGGAGTAGGGCATTAGGTAAAGTCGGCTGAGCAGCTACTGCCCTACTGCCTTATTCCCCGACTCCCTCTCTTACTCGCTTTCCCCCTCCAGCGCCGGCACCGACACTCCTGCCAGTTCCGCCGCCAGCAGGCGGGCGGCACCCGCACGGGCAATGCGCAGCATCAGCGCTTTGCGCGTCGCCGCCACCATGCGGTGCTCGGGCGCTTCACGCATGATCTCCGCGCCGTAGCCGTCGGAGAGAATGAAGCCGCACTCTTCGGGGAAGATCTCGGCCGGCACCTCGGGATGGGTGGCGAAGAAGAAGCGGTCGGAATGCAGTCGGTAGTCGGGCCATTTGCGGTCGACGCGAAAATCCTCGATCGACGACTTGATCTCGATGATCCAGATGTCGCCCTGGCGCGTCAGCGCCACGAGGTCGGCGCGGCGTCCCGTCGCCAGCGACAGTTCGGGCAGCACATGGGCGCCCATCTGCATCAGCAGGCGCTGCACGCCACGGCGTACCAGCATGGCTCGCTCGGATTGGCGACCATCGACGAGAGGGTTGGAAACAAGAGGTGAAATGATCGGCATGGACCAATCATCGCATCATTTGTTCACGTTTTGAACCCGCCTGCTGGATTATTCCAACCACTCTCCCGCCAGGCGGCTGAAAGTAGCTCCAGGTTGCATCATTGCGGCCTGTCGTTGAATCTGTTGGATTTTCCCGCGATGCGTGTTGCCGAAATGCCATAACCCTTCCCTTACGTTGGGTCCCGCGGGGCTTTGGATGCACGCAAGGCTTGGCAAGCAAAACGCCTGCCCGGTAAGAATGGTGGCAAAAATGAGGCCGAATCGGTCCGGATGCGCTCTTGCTTGGGAAGCCCTACATGCAATTGAAGTCTCTTGCCATTGTCGCCGCCCTGGCGCTGACCACCGCTCTGGCGGGCTGTTCGACCGACGGCGTGTCGCGCATGTTCTCCAACGACTATGGCGGTCGCGTCGATGCCGGTTACCAGCTGCCGACGATTCCGATCAGCAAGGTCCCGCGCCAGTTCCATCGCCAGATCGTGCGCTACGAGACCGACGAGCAGCCCGGCACCATCGTCGTCGATACCGCGCAGAAGTTCCTCTACCTCGTCCAGCCCGAAGGCAAGGCCGTGCGTTATGGCATCGGCGTCGGCCGTGAAGGCTTCGAGTGGCAGGGCACGGCCCGCATCGCGGTCAAGCGTGAATGGCCGGTTTGGACGCCGCCGCCTGCGATGATCAAGCGCCAGCCCGAGCTCGCCAAGTGGTCGGGCGGCATGCCCGGCGGCCCCAAGAACGCGCTCGGCGCCCGCGCGCTGTACCTCTTCAACAAGGGTGGCGACTCCGGTTACCGCCTGCATGGCACGCCGGAATGGAGCTCCATCGGCAAGGCCATGTCGTCGGGCTGCATCCGCCTGATGAACCAGGACATCATCGACCTCTACAACCGCGTCGACGTCGGCGCCAAGGTCATCGTGAAATAACTGCGAGCCGTCCAGGCAACACGGACGACGCAAACGAAAAACCGGGCACTTTGGCCCGGTTTTTTGTTGTCAGGATTTTGGTTCGCTCCGCCTTGGATGGCTGCGGAGCCGGGGACGGGATCAGGAAACCTGTTCGACCTGCTGCACTTCAGGCACGAAATGGCGGAGCAGGTTCTGGATGCCGTGCTTCAGGGTTGCCGTCGACGACGGGCAGCCGGCGCAGGCGCCCTTCATGTGCAGGAACACGGTGCCGTTCTCGTAGCCGCGGAAGGTGATGTCGCCGCCGTCCTGGGCAACGGCGGGGCGCACGCGCGTGTCGAGCAGTTCCTTGATCGTCACCACGATCTCGGCGTCGGCCTTGTCGAAGAACTCGTTCTCGTCGTCATGATGGCCGCCGCCGCCGGCAGCCTGGCCGGCCATGACTGGCACGCCCGACATGAAATGCTCCATGATCGAGCCGAGAATCGCCGGCTTGAGATGCTGCCAGTCCGGGCCGTCCTTGGTGACGGTGATGAAGTCGTAGCCGAAGAACACGCCGGTCACACCCGGGATGTCGAACAGCCGGCCGGCAAGCGGCGATGCCGTGCGCGCGCTGTTGGCGTCACGGAAATCGGCCGTGCCTTCGAGCAAAACTTCCTTGCCCGGCAGGAACTTCAGCGTCGCCGGATTGGGGGTCGCTTCGGTCTGGATGAACATGGACGTGTCTCCGTGCCCGCGCGCGCGGGATGTCTCAGTTTGGAATAGTTCTAATTAGGCTTTGCACGGCCGACATTCAAGCCGCTAGCGCGCCTCCGCGCCAATATGTTGCGCCCAGTCTATTGGGCCAGAGGCCTAGGCCAGGCTGTCGATGTCCTCGTCGGACAGGTTCTGCGGCACCACCGTCACCGGAATCGGGAAGGCGGCACCCTTGCCGGCGATCGACGCGACGAGGGGACCGGGGCCTTCCTTGCCGGCGCCTGCCGCCAAGACCAGGATAGCGATATCCTGGTCGTCTTCAATCAGCTTGTGGATCTCCTCGGCCGGCCGGCCTTCGCGCACGACGAGCTCCGGCTCGATGCCGAGCGTCTCGCGCACCTTCGCGGCATGACCGTCGAGCGCTGCGTTGGCGGTAGCTGTCGCTTCCTCGCGCATGATCTTCTCGACCCCCAGCCAGTGCTGGAAGTCGTCGGGCTCGATGACATAGAGCAGCACCAGCACGCCGCTGGTGCTTCTGGCGCGCTTGGAGGCGTAAGCGACGGCGCGCTCGCATTCCGGCGTGTCGTCGATGATCGCCAGGAACTTGCGCCGGTGGCCGGCTTCCTTGCTGAGGCGTTTGGAGACCATTTCCTACCCTGCTGCGCGACGTTTTGATCTTCAATCTGCCACCGGCGCCGGCTGCCCGCAAGCAGCCAGCGCCGATGATGCTGTCAGTCGCCGAGCAGGCCGATGATGTCGCGCACGTCCTTCATCGTCGTTTCGGCAATCGCGCGGGCACGGTCGCCGCCGTCACGCAGCACGGCGTCGATGTGACCGGGATCGGCCATCAGGCGGCGCATTTCGCCGGCGATCGGCGCCAGCTTCTCGACCGCGAGGTCGGCAAGCGCCGGCTTGAACACCGAGAACTGCTGGCCGGCAAACTGGCTGAGCACCTGTTCCTTGGTCATGTCCGCCAGGCCGGCATAGATGCCGACAAGGTTTTCCGCCTCGGGGCGTTCCTTCAGTTCGTCCAGTTCGCTCGGCAGCGGCGCCGGGTCGGTCTTGGCCTTGCGGATCTTCTTGGAGATCGTGTCGGCATCGTCGGTCAGGTTGATGCGCGAGAGGTCGGAGGGGTCCGACTTCGACATCTTCTTCGACCCGTCGCGCAGCGACATGATGCGCGCCGCAGGCCCGCCGATGATCGGCTCGGTGATCGGGAAGTAGCCGTTCACAGTCTCTTCGCCCACCTGCATCTCGACGCCAACGCCGAGATCGGCGATGCGGGCCGAGAAGTCGTTGTTGAACTTCTGGGCGATGTCGCGGGTCAGCTCCAAGTGCTGCTTCTGGTCCTCGCCGACCGGCACATGGGTGGCGCGGTAAAGCAGGATGTCGGCAGCCATCAGGCTCGGATAGGCAAGCAGGCCGAGCGAGGCGTTCTCGCGGTCCTTGCCGGCCTTGTCCTTGAACTGCGTCATCCGCTGCATCCAGCCGATGCGCGCCACGCAATTGAAGATCCATGCAAGCTCGGCATGCTGCAGCACGCGCGCCTGGTTGAAGACGATGTGCTTCTTCGGATCGATGCCCGAGGCCAGGAACGCGGCAGTAATCGAGCGCGTCTGGCTCTGCAGGTCGTCATGGACGAGCTGGGCGGTCAGCGAGTGCAGGTCAACGACGCAATAGATGCACTCGTTGGTGTCCTGCAGGGCGACGAACTTGCGGATGGCGCCGAGATAGTTGCCGAGATGGAGATTGCCGGTCGGCTGGACGCCGGAGAAGATGAGCGGTTTGAAGGCGGTCATGATGGATCCCGTGGCTTGTGGAGGGCCGTTTCGCGCGCGGCGAAATTCGAGTGGCGCTTATGAACGATGGCGCCTAACCGATCAAGAGGGACGGCGCCCCGGGCCAATTGCCGCCAGCACCTGTCCGATGCGTGCCGGCAGCTCTTGCCATCGCAGGGGGATGACCTCGATCTTGGCGATGCCGATGCCCCTGGCTTGACGGCCGAACCGCTGCAGCTTGTTCAGGTGCAGCTCCAGCACGGTGTGGGCGTCCTGCTTGAGGTCGGTTTCGAAGCTGGCCCTGGCTCTCCAGATTTCGCCGCGTTGGCTCAGGCTTGAGATGCGTGCGACAACCGGGTGCTCATTGACCGCGAGCTTGAGCCGGGCCAGCCCCTCCGGCTTTTGGTGCCAGATGCTCAAGCGAATTCGCGCCTTGCCCTGGTATCTGAACGGCACGAGAAGTTTCGGGCGCGGATTGTAACTCACCCAGCGTATCCAGTCGTCGCCAGCCTCGAACGGGCTCCAGTCGAGCGATTTTGGCGAATTGTCCTGTACGATGACTTCGGTGCGCGTGAGGGGCCGCAACTCCGCCCGCAGCACGCCCTTGTGCATCGCGTTCTGGATAGCAAGCTGGCCTTTTTCATACAGGGCAAAATCGGGATAGGTGGATGCCATGAAGGTATTCGCAGCTTTGGCTCTGGCGACTTCGGAAGCCAGATAGCCCTCATATTCCGCTGCCAGCATGCGTCGGACCATTCGCTCCTGTTCGTCCGAGCTGTGGTTGACGTAGCTCAGGTAGCGATGGCCCGCCGCAAACTTGTGGACGGTGACGCGCTGCGTCGAGGCAAACGTCATACTGGCGTTTGCGGCCCGCAGCAGAAACTCTGCGTCGACCGGCGGAACGATCTCCCTTGGGTTCCGCCACATCCCGATCCGGTCGGCGACGTCACGGCGGTGGCCGAAGCTCGATGGCGGAAAGAAGTGCTCGAACGCCGCCTTGCTCTCGGCGAACACACCGGTCACCTGGCGGAAATTGCTCGCGCGCGGACCGTGGTAGATTGCCCCGCTCACGGCAAAATCGGGGCTTGGGGCGCCGGCAAACACACCGGCAAGTGCCTCGAGATGGTTCGGCATCCAGATGTCATCATGCCCGATATAGGCAATGTAGTTGCCGCGCGACATCTCGATGCCGGCATTGTTGGGGAAGGACTGGCTACCGCCGCGCTCAGCCAGGTTCAGCCAGCGGACCTTTGGCGAAGCAACCGACGACAC
Organism: Aminobacter sp. LjRoot7; assembly: GCF_964252895.1. Classification (NCBI taxonomy): domain Bacteria; kingdom Pseudomonadati; phylum Pseudomonadota; class Alphaproteobacteria; order Hyphomicrobiales; family Phyllobacteriaceae; genus Aminobacter; species Aminobacter sp. LjRoot7. The sequence continues at coordinate 93,833 of NZ_CAXUPX020000012.1, read as the reverse complement.
CACCTCGGCCGTATCGTCGGTGCAGCAATCGCCGACAACGATCAGTTCGAAGTCCTGGCAATTCTGGCGCAGCACCGACTGAATCGACGGAAGGATGTGCCTTCCGCGATTGTAGGTCGCCATGATCACGGAGAAGCTCGGCACGGTTTAGGTGAACTTGTAAGGGATGCCAGGATGATCGTAGCGTACCCGAGACTTGTCCGGGTTCGCCGGATCGTAGGCATTCGTCGGCATGTTGACGAAAGTCGCCGTGGTGGTTCCCTTGTTCTGGACGCCATGGACGACAAAGGGCGGGATCGTCAGAAGCACCTTGTTTGCGGCGCCAACATCAAGAACGTTGACCTTTTGATATGTCGGGCTGTCCGTGCGCAGGTCGTAGAGGACAACCCTTATCTCGCCGTTTGTGTAGGCGAGGCGGTCGGATTGCCGCTTGTGGTAGACCCACGCCCTGATCGACTCCGGTTCTGCCGACACCAGATAGACATGCGGCGGCGACACGATGGGCTCCTTCAACGCCGACAACAGGACGGTGAGGTCTCCACGCTTGTCGGCGCGCGTGCTCAGGCGCTGTAGCCGCACGCCCTCGATCAGGTCGTCGGAAACGACGTCATCCAGAAACGGAATGTCGTCGCTCCACGGCTTGTCATCGACGAAGTCCTCAAGTGACAACATATCCATGTAACCTCCCTAACGTGCGACACGCCCGCATCTAAGCGACACCCAGCGCCTGTATCTGTCCGGCCGCTGCAGAAGGCAATGCTGAATTGGCTCGCCGCTGTGGAGATGCACGGATCGGCGCTTGAATCAAACGAGTTGCCTGTACCAGCCCGGCAAATCTTCAGTCGGGTTCGACCGGCGATGGCGCGGGCTTGGCGCGATTGCGTTTGATGTTGCGGCGGATCATGCCGGCATCCGCGCCGCCGATGCCGAAGGCGACGGCGAAATAGACGATCATCGCGCCCGCCACCAGCACGGTGAGCGCCGCTGCCTGGGTGTAGACGGGGGCCGCCGACCCGAGCCATTGGCCGGCCTCGCGGGTGGCGAACCACAGCCCACCGGCCATGGCGGCGGAGGCGACGACGAGGCGCGGAATCCGCTTCATCAGGGCGGCGTCGCGATCCCACTGGCCGCGCCAGACCAGCGTGCCGAGCAGCATCGCCGCGTTGACCCAGCCGGCGACCGCGGACGCCGCGGCGATGCCGGGCGCGCCCCATGAGGGAAACAGCGTCAGCGCGACCGAAATGTTCACCGCCACTGAGATGGCCGCGAAATACATCGGCGTGCGTGTGTCCTCGCGGGCGAAGAAGCCCGGCGTGAATGCCTTGATCAGCACGAAGGCCGGCAGGCCGAGGCCGAAGATGGCGAGGATCGACGCGACCACTGGCGTGCTGTTGGAGGCGGCAAACGCGCCGCGCTCGTAGAGCACGCGCACGATCGGCTCCGAGATGACCATCAGGGCCGCGGCGGCTGGCAGCGTCAGGAACAGCGTGAACTCGACCGAGCGGTTCTGCAGGTTGGCGGCCTCGACCTTGTTGCCCGACTTCAGCGCCCGCGACAGCTCCGGCAGCAGCACGATGGCCACCGCCACGCCGACGACGCCGAGGGGCAACTGGTAGACGCGGTCGGCGAGGTTCAGCGACGACACCGCACTGTCCTGGCCCGAGGCGATGGCCGTGCCGATCAACGTGTTGATCTGGGTGATACCGCCTGTGATCGCGGCCGGCAGCGCCAGCCACAACAGCCGCTTGACGTTGGGTGTCAGCTTCGGCCGGCGGAAGCCGATCGCTATGCCGGCATGGCGCACCGCGATCCAGACGATGATCAGCTGTACCAGGCCGGCGGCCAGCACGCCCCAGGCCAGCGCATAGCCGACTGTCAGCCCGTCATGGCCGCGATACCAGGCATTGGCCAGCAGGCCGACGAGGATGATGTTGAGGAACACCGGCGCGATCGCCGCGGCGAAATAGCGGCGCAGCGAATTCAGCATGCCGCTCATCATCGCCGCCAGCGACATGCAGATCAGATAGGGGAACATGATGGTGGCGAGCGCCACCGTCAGGTCGTATTTCTCGGGATTGTCGGCGAAGCCGGGTGCCACGACGAAGCGCACGATCAGCGGCATCGCCAGTTCCATGGCGATCGTCAGCACCAGCAGTGCCGAAAACAGCACGCCGAACACTTCCTCCGAAAAGCGCTTGGCGCCCTCCGTGCCGTTGGCCTCGATCTCCTTGGCGAACAATGGCACGAAGGCGGCGTTGAAGGCGCCTTCGGCAAACAGCCGCCGGAAAGTGTTGGGAAACTGGAACGCGGCGTAGAAGGCATCGGCCACCGGTCCGGTGCCGAGCGCTGCCGCCATCAGCATCTCGCGCGCAAAGCCCAGCACCCGGCTCATCAGCGTGCCCGAGGCAACGGTCGCGAATTTCTTGATCAGTGACATGGGGCGCGACGATGCCTTGCGGATTTGGGCGGGATAATGGCAGGCGTCATTCGGCGGCCGCCGCCTTGGCCTTGGTCCGTTCGGCGGTTGCGCCCTCGAGCGTGGCAATCAGGCGGGCGCGGATGTTTTCGAGCCGTGTCGGGTTGTCGATCTTCTGGCCGGTCAGGTCGGTGACGTAGAAGGTGTCGATCACCTTCTCGCCGAAAGTGGTGATGTGCGCCGAGGCGATGTCGAGCGACAGGTCGGACAATGCGCCGGTGATCTCCGACAGGAAGCCGGGACGGTCCAGACCCTCGACCTCGATCACCGAGAAGCGGTTCGACAGCGCGTTGCGGATCTCGGCGCGCGGCTGGATGCGGAAGGTCTTCTGCCCGCGCTTCGGCTTGGCCCGCTTGGCGATCATCTCCGGCAGCCAGGCACGGCCCGACAGCACGTCCTCGATCAGCTGGCCGACGCGTTCGGCGCGGCGGCGCTCGTCCTCGTCGCGGTCGAATTCGCGCGAAATCAGGATGATGTCGAGCGCGCGCCCGTCGGCGGTGGTGAAGATCTGCGCGTCGACGATATTGCCGCCGGCAGCCGCACAGGCCCCCGCAATTACCGACAAGAGCCGCGGATGGTCCTGCGCCAGGATGGTGATCTCGGTGACCGCCTCGAATTCGTGGGTCCGTACCATCGTCGACAGCTGCTTGCCGGCCGCATCTGCGCCACGGATGAACTCGGCGTGGCGCTTCTGGTCTTCCAGGTCGACGGTCAGCAGGTAGTTGTCATAGTGCAGCTTGACGTATTTCCGCCGCGCCGCCTCGGGCCAGTCGGCCAGCGCCTCGGCCAGGATCTCGCGTGCTGCCGTAGTCCGTTCCGCCCGCGACAGCTCGGAAAAGCCGCCGGTCAAAAGAAGCTCGGTCTCGTAGTAGAGCGTGCGCAGCAGCTGGCCCTTCCAGCCGTTCCATACGCCGGGGCCGACGCCGCGGATGTCGCAGACGGTCAGGATCAGCAAAAGCTTCAGCCGCTCGACCGACTGCACCACGTCGGCGAAATCGTCGATTGTCTTGCGGTCGTTGAGGTCGCGCGTTTGTGCTGTCATCGACATGACAAGGTGGTTCTCGACCAGCCAGGCCACGGTCTCTGTGTCGGTCGGCGACAGCCCCATATGCGGGCAGATGCGGCGGGCGATCTTGCCGCCGGCTTCCGAATGGTCCTCCGGCCGGCCCTTGGCGATGTCGTGCAGCAGCACCGCGACATAGAGCACTTCGCGCTGCTTCTTCAGCCCGCCGATCAGCGAATGGCTGAGCGGGTGGATCTTGGCGCCGTCGCCATGCTCGATCTCGGAGAGCACGCCGATGCAGCGCAAAAGATGCTCGTCGACGGTGTAGTGGTGATACATCGAGAACTGCATCATCGCGACGATCTTGCCGAAGTCGGGGATCAGCCGGCCGAGCAGCCCTGCCTCGTTCATGCGCCGCATGTTGAGCTCGGGGCTGCGGTCCGAAGTCAGGATTTCGAGGAAGTAGCGGTTGGCTTCCTCGTTGCGGCGCAGGCCCTTGTCGACGAGCCCGAGCGAGCGGGTCAGAAGTTTCAGCGCATTGGGGTGCAGCTCCAGCCCGTGCCGGTCGGCGAACCAGAAGAAGCGCAGCATGTTGACCGGGTCGCGCTCGAAAACCTTGTCGTCGGCGACATTGATGCGCTGGTTGTCGATGATGAAGTCGCTGGTGCCGGCCAGCTTGCGCCGCCGCCTGGAAAAGCCTTGCAGCAGCCCGTGGAAGCCCGGCGCGTCCTTGGCCTGCTCCTCTTCCAGCGCTGCACAGAAAATGCGGGTCAGGTCGCCCACTTCCTTGGCCACCAGGAAGTAGTCTTTCATGAAGCGTTCGACCGCAGACAGGCCCGGCTGGGTGGTGTAGCCGAGCCGCTGGGCGATTTCGCGCTGGATGTCGAAATGCAGCCTCTCCTCCGGTTTGCCGGTCAGGAAATGCATATGACAGCGCACCGCCCAGAGAAAATCCTCGGCCTCGACGAACTGGCCGTATTCGCCTTCGGTGAACACGCCCTTGTTGATCAGCTCGGCGCCGGTGCGCACGCGGTAGTAATATTTGGCGATCCAGAACAGCGTGTGCAGGTCGCGCAACCCGCCCTTGCCGTCCTTGATGTTGGGCTCGACAAGGTAGCGGCTTTCGCCGGCCTTGGCGTGGCGGGCATCGCGCTCGGCGAGCTTCGCCTGCACGTATTCGGGTCCCGTGCCCTTCACCAGCTCCTTGTCGAAGCGGTCGATCAGCTCGTCGCACAGCTTCTGCTCGCCCCAGATGAAGCGCGCTTCCAGGATCGCCGTGCGGATGGTGATGTCGCTGCGCGACAGGCGGATGCACTCGTCGATGTTGCGGGTGGCGTGGCCGACCTTCAGCCCCATGTCCCACAGCATGTAGAGCATGTATTCGACGATCTGCTCGCCCCAAGGCGTCTGCTTGTAGGGCAGCAGGAACAACAGATCGATGTCGGAGCCGGGGGCGAGGGTGCCGCGGCCATAGCCGCCGACGGCGACGACAGCCATGCGCTCTGCTGAAGACGGGTTCTTGGCGCGGTAGACGTGGGTGACGGCGAAGTCGTAGAGGACGCGGATGATCTCGTCCATCAGATGCGAGATCCGCACGGCACAGAGTGTGCCGCCGGCATCATCCATCAGCATGTTCTCGGCGATCTTCTTGCCGGCGGCGATGTGTTCCTTGAACAGCTGCAGCGCCTTGGCCCGCACGGCGGGGTCGGTGCCGTCGCCGTCGCTGGTCTGCGCCGTCAGTTCGCGGCGCAGCGCGTCCGCGTCGATCAGCTCTTCGAGTTTGAGCGGAACTTTGTTCATCTGCCTCGGCTGGCCTCGCCCCTGTGGCGGCGTCTATAGCGCGATTTTCCAACCATGTGTATGGCCGACGTCGGTGCCCTGTTCAACCGGCTGCCGCGCGCTGCTTGGCCGTGGCCCGCCCAATCGCTGCGCGCAGAATCTTCTCCCACTGCCCGGCGATCGCCTTCTCGTCGAGGAACGTTCTCGAATACTCCGTAAGTGGGCTCTGCGCGAAGAACGCCTCGTAGAGGGCTGGGTCGCGGTCGGCCTCGACAGTTCGGCGCGCCACCGAAATCAGTGTCAGTGGCGTAGCCAGTTTCTGCATCAGGCGCGAATTGGCCAACGGCTGCCAGCCAAACGCCAGCCTGTCGCAGATACGCTTTTCGTGCGCATGCCAGTTGATGAAGCAGCGCTCGTCGAAGTCCTCGGCGACCCGCGGGTTGCCCCAGTAGATCGGCACGCTGCCGGCCAGCATCGCATCGACAATCTTCTCGGTGGTGTAGCCCGAGGCACTGCTGTTTTCGAAGGCGATGGTGAAGCGCCTGTCCTTCAGGAACGCCAGCTTGTCGTTGCGCGAGTTGCCGATTGGCGCGCAGTTGCGCTGCACCCTACCGGGGGCGTCGACCCGGCGGTAGAGCGACAGCGCCCGGAACAACCAGCGGCGCAGCTTGGCGCGCTTGTTGCCATAGATGAAGGCGCAGAAATGCGGCCGGGCTGCGCGCTGTTCGGGTGTTTCAGGCTGCAGCCTCGCCAGCATGTGCAGGATCGAGTCGCCGCTGCTCCCCCAGACATAGAGCGGGTAGCGCATGTAACGCTCATTGGCGATATCGGCCTCGTAGTCGAAAGCCAGCGCCCACTCGCAATGGTCCATCAGCGGCGTCGCGTTTTCGCCGGTCAGGAAGACGCGCTCATAGTCGCCGGCCGGAACGTCTGGCATGCGAGTGCGGCCGACATTCTGGTTCTTCGGCGCGAACGGCCCGATCAGCACGAGGTCGGCCTTTTCAAGCTCGTCGCAATATTCGATCGCCACACCGGACGCCCGCGCCCAGGGCGCCACATAGGTCTCGACGGCGCGACGCGGCGGCATGTCTTGCCAGAAATGGCAGCAATGGACCTTCACCACGGCCTGGCCGGGAAGGGAAGTCGTGCTGGCTACGGCTCTATCAGTCATGCTGCATCTGTACTCGCGTCAGCCGTCCCAGCATCGCGCAGCCCGGACGACATTCCATCCTGTGGAAGCCTTGACCTTCCAGCAGGTGGAACATCTACCTTACTGGCTCATGCCGCCGCATATACTGGATTTTTTCAGATGAAACACGCCGAAGATCACGCCGGACACGCCCATCATGGCCACGGTCACGGAGCTGCACCTGAAACGGTGATTCGCGACCCCGTCTGCGGCATGACCGTCGACCCAGCCGTCGGCAAGCCGTCGCTCGAACATCAGGGCCACCTGTTCCATTTCTGCAGCGCCTCGTGCCGAGACAAGTTCCAGGCAGCACCCGACAAGTATGTGAGCGCCAAGGACCCGGTCTGCGGCATGGACGTCGCCCGCGACAGCGCAAGACACTTCCTCAAGCATGAAGGTGCCGGCTACTATTTCTGCTCGTCGGGCTGCGAGGGCAAGTTTACCGCCGAGCCGGCAAAATACCTCTCCGGCAAGCCGGCTGCCACGCCTGCGCCCAAGGGTTCGCAATACACCTGCCCGATGCATCCAGAGATCGTCAGGGACAAGCCCGGCTCGTGCCCGATCTGCGGCATGGCGCTGGAGCCGATGATGCCCTCGGCCGACGATGGTCCCAATCCCGAACTCGTAGATTTCACCCGCCGCTTCTGGGTCAGCGCGGCACTGTCCATCCCACTGCTGGTCATCGCCATGGGGCCGATGGTCGGCCTGCCGGTGCGCGACTGGATCGGCGAGCCGCTCGCCACTTGGTTCGAGCTCATCCTGGCAACGCCCGTCGTGCTCTGGGCAGCACTGCCCTTCTTCCATCGCGGCCTGGATTCGTTCCGCAACCGCAGCCCCAACATGTGGACGCTGATCTCGCTCGGCGTTGGCGCCGCCTATCTCTTTTCGGTCGTCGCCACCCTGTTCCCCGACCTGTTCCCGCACCAGTTCCGAGGCCATGGCGGCTCGGTGCCTGTCTATTTCGAGGCGGCCAGCGTCATCGTCGCCCTCGTCTTTCTCGGCCAGGTGCTGGAGCTCAGGGCGCGCGAGCGCACCGGCTCGGCCATCCGCGCCCTTCTCGACCTCGCGCCCAAGACGGCGCGCCGCATTGCCACCGACGGTTCCGAAACCGAGGTGCCGCTGGAGGACGTCGTCAGCGGCGACCGCCTGCGCATTCGCCCCGGCGATGCCGTCCCTGTCGACGGCATCGTGCTCGAAGGCCGCTCCTCTGTCGATGAATCGATGATCACGGGTGAGCCGGTGCCGGTCGAAAAGGTCGAGGGCGAACGCGTCACCGGCGGCACGCTCAACAAGAACGGCTCGCTCATCATGCGTGCCGACAAGGTCGGCGCCGACACCGTGTTGTCGCAGATCGTCGACATGGTCGCCAAGGCCCAACGCAGCCGCGCGCCGATCCAGGGCCTCGCCGATCGTGTCTCGTTCTACTTCGTGCCCGCTGTGGTGCTGATCGCCATCGTTGCCTTCGTCGTCTGGGCGATCTTCGGCCCCGAGCCGAGCATGGTCTTTGCCACCGTCTCGGCGGTGTCGGTGCTGATCATCGCTTGTCCCTGCGCGCTTGGCCTCGCCACGCCGATGTCGGTCATGACCGCCACCGGGCGCGGCGCCCAGGCCGGCGTGCTGATCAAGGATGCCGAGGCGCTGGAGCGCTTCGCCAAGGTCGACACGCTGATCGTCGACAAGACCGGCACGCTGACCGAGGGCCGGCCACAGCTGACGGACGTGGTCGCCGCCGACGGCATCTCCAGCGACGAACTGCTGTCGCTCGCCGCCGGTCTCGAAAAGGGCTCCGAGCACCCGCTCGCCGAGGCCATCGTCGACGGCGCGGCCAAGCGCGGTGTGACCGTGCCAGATGCGCAGGACTTCGAATCGATCACCGGCAAGGGTGTTTCGGGCACCGTCTCTGGCCGCAAGGTGGCGCTCGGCAATGCCGCCATGATGGCCGACCTCGGCCTTGATCTCGCCGGCCTCGCGTCCCGCGCCGACGCCCTGCGCGGTGACGGCAAGACGGCGATGTTCGTTGCCATCGACGGCAAGCCGGCCGGCATCGTCGCCGTCGCCGACCCGATCAAGGCTTCGGCTGCCGCCGCCATCCGCGAGCTCCACGACCTCGGCCTCAGGATCATCATGGCAACCGGCGACAACGCCCGCACGGCAAAAGCCGTCGCCGAAAAGCTCGGCATCGACGAAGTCCGCGCCGACATGCTGCCGGAGAGCAAGAAGGCGCTGGTCGACGAGTTGCGTGCCAAGGGGCAGGGCGTTGCCATGGCTGGCGACGGCGTCAACGACGCACCGGCCCTTGCTGCCGCCGATGTCGGCATCGCAATGGGCACCGGCGCCGACGTCGCCATGGAAAGTGCCGGCATCACGCTGGTGAAGGGTGACCTCGGCGGCATCGTCCGCGCCCGCAAGCTCGCCCGAGGCACCATCCGCAACATCAAGGAAAACCTGTTCTTCGCCTTCATCTACAACGTGCTGGGTGTTCCAGTCGCCGCAGGCGTCCTATATCCGGTCCTCGGCGTACTCCTGTCGCCGATGATTGCCGCTGCCGCGATGAGTCTGTCGTCGGTGTCGGTGATTGCCAACGCACTGCGGCTCAGGGCGATCAAGCTTTGAGACGCTGCCATCAACAAGGACTTTTGAATGCTGAGAAAGATCGTGCTCGCCCTGATGGCGGCTGGAATGCTGGTGGCCGTCCTGCTTGAGTCGGCACCGGTCTAACCCGGTCATGGCGGCCATGCGGCAAGCACAGAACGGCTGAGGAGCAGGGGTCCCACCCCGCTCCTCGCCGGCTGGCCGCGTCAGAACTGGGTCGTCAGCCCCACGGTGATGGTGCGCCCCCGCCCGGTCTTCTCGCCCATCTCGCCCGACACCGCCGGGCTGTAGGCCACGTCGGTCAGGTTCTCGACGTTCAGGAACGCCGTAGCGTTCTTGTTGAACTTGTACGAGGCGTAGGCGTTGAACAGCGTGTAGGCCTCCTTGGTTTCGGTATCGCCGAAGCCGACCGCATAGCGGCTGCCGCCGACATGGTTCATCGTCGCGCCGACGGTCAGTGCTTCCTCGAAGGCACGGATGCCCACGTCGACCGAGATTTTGCTTTCCGGCAGGAAGGTCGAATCGCCATTGCCGATGCCTGCGCCCCAGCCGACCGGCTGGTTGTTGCTCGCCTGCGTGTAGGACAGATTGACGTAGGCGACGCCCGCGTCATAGCCGCCCTCAACCTCGAAGCCCCGGGAGTGGGTGGTGCCAGGCACATTGACCCAGATCGCCCGCTCGTAGGGATCGCCGGGGATACTGATCAGGTTGTTGACGATGTAGTTGTCGATGGCGTTGTTGAAGTAGTTCACCTTCAGGCGCAGCTCGTCGCCGCCATAGAGCACGTCGTTCTTGACGATGTTGGCGCCGATCTCCCAGCCCTTGGACGTCTCCGGGTTGAGGTAGAAATTGGAGTACTGGCCACCGCCGACACCTGATCCGATTGGCACCAGCGCCCATAGCGCCTCGCGCGCCGATGGTGGCCTGAAGGTGTGCGAGTAGGTCACGTAGGGCTGCAGCCAGTCCAGCGGCTTGGCCGACAGCGTGATCTTCGGGTTGAGCGCGGACTCGTGCCTGGAGACGTCGACATTGCCGCCGGTCGGCGGGCAGAAGCCGATATTCGGCTTGCATGGGCTCTGGCGCCCGCTCAGGTCCCAATAGTCGTAGTTGAGGCCGGCGCTCAGTTCGAAGATGCCCTGTGACAGGGTGAGGTCGGAGAAGGCGCGCGCCTTCTGCATGTGCCCGGGCGGGTTGGCGCCGCGGAACAGGTTGACCTTGTAGTCGTTGGACGAATAGGCCGCACCATAGTCCCAGCGCGCGCTGAGTTCGTCGGTGATGTCGAACCGGCTGGTGTTGGCGATGTCGAAGCCAAAGCCGAAGTCGCGCGTGTTGCGCTTGCGATACGATCCGCCCGTCGTCGGATCGTAGGACATGTCGGTGCGGTTGTAGTAGCCGTTGATCCTGAGGTCGATCCAGTCGCTGCCCGGCTGGTATTTGTAGTTGGCCGTATAGGTCGCGTTGTCGACACCCCAGTTGTAGCCCGAAACCAGGAAGTCGTTCTTGTACCAGCGCGCGCCGAGCTTCAGGTCGTGCACGTCGTCGGGCTGGAAATGCAGCTTCACCAGGCCGGACCCCGACTTGTTGCTGGCATCGGGCTTGTTGTAGCTGCCGTCGCCGCGCTGGTAGTTGCCATGCTCGCCATAGCTGAACGCGCCGACGATCGATGCCTGCCCGCCGCCGGACAGATCTGTACGCGCGCCTGCCGCGACCATTCCCGAGGCGCCATAGCCGTTGCTGCCTGCCTTGACCGTCGTCTTGACGCCGCGGTCCTGGCCTTCGAGCACGACATCCTCGAACTCGATGGTGCGGAAATTGACGGCACCCGCCAGCGATCCCATGCCATAGGCGCCGTTGACCGCACCGCGTTCGGCGCCGATGCCGGCAAGAAGATTGGTGTCGATGTAGAGCAATTCGCCGCCCGTGGAGGCGTGGCCTGCCGTGTTCCTGAAGGTCTGCGGCACGCCGTCGATCATCGTGTTGACGCGTCCGTCGGCCTCGAAGCCTCGGATGTTGACGGAGACACCGGGCTGGCTGGAGGACATGCGGGTGAATGTCCCCGGCATGCTGCGGACAATGGCATTGGCGTCACCGCCAAACTTCTCCTGGACGATCTTGCCGTCGATCACGCTGACACCACCGGGCGTCTGGAAGGGCGCCTTGGTGTCGCTGCCGGCGCTGACGGTGATGGGCGGCAGGACCAATGGGCTGGTTGCTGCCGGGGCCTTCCGGTCCGATTTGACCAGCTTGGGCGGCTGTTCCGCGCTGTTGGGGGATTGGGCGTTCGCCACGCTGAGGGCGATTGTGCTGCAGACGGCCGCGAGCGCGAATGTGCTGCAACGGATGATAGGGCGATTGTTCACTGTGTTCCTCGGTATGCTGGGAATCAGTGGCTTGCTGTGGAGAAAGAACTGCTAGCTTCTGATGCGTGTCTTCGCTTGCGAAGACCTGTCGCCTGAATGATGGTGATGAGCCCGCTCTCAACGCGCCATTGAAAACACTGGCAATGAGAACCGAAGCACGGGCGGTCGGACTCTCGTTCAGGCTTCCGAGAGAAGACATCGATATATCAGTATGTTGCTTGACCACCCCGCCGGCCGGTCGACGGCCATGGAGCTGAGCTACATTAACTTGATATTTGGAGTCAAGTTTTAAGCAAAGCGATTTTAAGTGACCCACAAGCGCGTGCGGACGGCGATGTCCGTCCCATCCAGCGTATCTGGAACACCTCTCGAAGACGGGCGTATTGGCCTTCTGTCCGGATTTGCTCGCCAGCAGGAACATCCAGCGAAGCGGCGTGAAAACAGTTGCAGCGTCCACGCTGTAGCCAACGTGCCCCGGTGCGGTAAGCTGCAGCAAATCGCCGAGGAGACCGTCATGCCTTTCGCAACCACCACGCTGCCCTCGGGCGAAGCCGTGCCGACCCTCGGCCAGGGCACCTGGATGATGGGCGAGGACCGCAACCGCGCCGCCGATGAGGTCGCGGCAATCAGGCTGGAGCTCGATCTCGGCGTCACGCTGATCGATACCGCCGAGATGTATGGCAGCGGCGGTGCGGAAAAAGTGGTGGGCGAGGCCATTGCCGGGCGCCGCGACGAGGTGTTCCTCGTCTCCAAGGTGCTGCCGTCCAACGCCTCGCGCAATGGTGTCATCCGTGCCTGCGAGGCAAGCCTCAAGCGTATGCACACCGACCGGATCGACCTGTACCTGCTGCACTGGCGTGGCGGCGTGCCGCTGTCGGAAACCATCGCCGTGTTCGAGGAGCTGCGCCAGTCGGGCAAGATCCGCCACTGGGGCGTCAGCAATTTCGATGCCGACGACATGGAAGAGCTGAACCGTCTGTCCAGGGGCAGCGCCTGCCAGTCCAACCAGGTGCTTTACAATCTTACCCGCCGCGGCATCGAGTTCGACCTCGTGCCATGGAGTCGCGAGCGCGGCATGCCTGTCATGGCCTATTCGCCGGTGGAGCAGGGCGCGCTGGCCAGTAATAAGGGCCTCGTCAACATCGCCGCCCGCCACGACGCGACCGCTGCGCAGATCGCACTCGCTTGGGTCCTGGCGCAAACAGGCGTCATCGCCATCCCCAAGGCGACACGCCTCGAACATGTCAGGCAGAACGCCGCCGCGCGTGATATCAGGCTGACCACCGAGGACTTGGCCGAGCTCGACCGCCTGTTCCCACCGCCATCACGCAAGCGCCCGCTCGAGATGATCTGACTGGTCGCGAACGCCGGTCAGTTCGCCTTGACGGTGCAGACACCGTTGGCGCCGCCCTTGCCGGTATAGGAGACGCTCGGTGAGCCATCGGGGTTGATGCTCAGCGAGATGGTCACGCCCGCGCCCTTGATCTCGAAGTAGTTGTCGTTGAACTTCTTCAGCGCGCCTTCCTTGCCGTTGATGTAGACCGGCCCGCCTTCGTCGGCGTGGACCTCGATGTTGCCGGGGCAGGTGGCGTTGAGCAGCGGGATCGCCGCATGTGCTTGCGTCGCAAGTCCGAAGGTGGCCGCAAGCACGGCCATGCAGGCAAAAGTCCTGATCATTTCAGCTTCCCCCATGTCGGAATGACGAGCGAGCATTGTCGCGCCGCACAGCCCTTTCCGCAAGCAATCGGGGGCTCAGCTCGCCAGCGCCACGTCAGGCGTATCGATCAGCGACTCGAAGCTACGGCTCTTGATGCCGACATAGTGCTCGCCGAACGGCCGCGGCTTGGCGATGCCAAAGCCTTGCGCATAGTCGACGCCGATGTCGCGCAGCACCCTGGCGATGTCGTCGTTCTCGACGAACTCGGCGATGGTGCGCTTGCCGGTCACCTCGCCGATATGCTGGATCATCTCGACCATGGCGCGGTCGATGCGGTCGACCAGCATGTCCTTGACGAAGCCGCCGTCGATCTTGAGGTAGTCGACGGGCAGGGCCTTGAGGTAGCTGAACGACGACATGCCCGAGCCGAAATCGTCGAGCGAGAAGCGGCAGCCATGCGCCTGCAGGGTGGTGATGAAGTGCGCCGCCCGGTCGAGGTCGGCGATAGCACTCGTCTCGGTGATCTCGAAGCAGATCGTGGCGGGCGAGATGCCGCTGCGGGCGAACTGCTCCAGCACGAAGTCGGCAAAGCTGTCGTCGCCGAAGCTCGCGCCCGACAGGTTGATGGCACAGGTGGTGATCGGCGTCGCATCAGCCGTCTGCCGGGCCAAAATGCCGAAGGCCTGACGCACCATCCAGCGGTCGATCAGCGGCATCAGCCCGTAGCGTTCGGCCGCCGGGATGAACTCGCCGGGCGCGATCAGCTTGCCTTCGGCGTCGGCCAGCCGGACCAGCAGCTCGACATGGGCGCCGGCCGCACCGTCGCCATGCAGCGGCACGATCTCCTGCGCATAGATGCGGAAACGGTTCTGCTCCAGCGCCTCGCGCAGGCGCTGCACCCAGGCCATCTCGCTCAGCCGCTGCTCCACCTCCATGTCGCCGATCTGCTGGATCTGGATGCGGTTGCGGCCGCGTTCCTTGGCCATGTAGCAGGCGACGTCGACGCTGCGCAGGATCTCTTCCAGCGTCATGCTGGCATCCGACATGCCGACGACGCCGATGCTGACGCTGATCTTGAAGGCGCGTCCGGCCCAGACGAAGTTCAGCTCGTCGACGGCCTTGCGCAGGCCCTCGGCGGTGCTGGCGGCGAGCTCCTCGGGGCAGTTCTCCAGCAGGATGCCGAATTCGTCGCCACCCAGCCGCGCCAGCAGGTCGGTCGGGCGCAGCTGGCTGTGCAGTGCCGCCGACACCTTGCGCAACAGCTCGTCCCCGGCGGCATGGCCGCAGGTGTCGTTGACGATCTTGAACTGGTCGAGGTCGAGATACATCAGCGCGTGCACCGCCGGCCGCTTGGCCAGGCCCGCGAGCGACGCGTTCAGCCGCGCCTCGAATTCGCGGCGGTTGGCCAGCGACGTCAGCGTGTCATGGCTTGCCTGCCACGACAGCTGCGCCATGAATTCCTGTTCCTTGGTGCGGTCGTGGAACACCAGCACTGCACCCGCGACCTTGCCGTCGACATAGAGCGGGGCGGCTACCAGCGACACTGCGACACTCGACAGGTCAGGCCGCATCAGCTGCTGCGGCACGCCGCTGCCGCCGATCGCCTCGCCGGCCAGAACGCGCGCGATGAAGCCATTGTCCTCTTCGTCGCTTTCTTCGCTGACCAGCCTGAACAGCTGGTCGAGCGGCTTGCCCTTGGCGCTGGCGCCATGCCAGTCCAGCATTTGCTCCGCCGCCTCGTTCATGTAGTCGAGCCGGCCCTCCGCATCGGTCGCAACGACAGCCTGGCCGATCGAGGCCAGCGTGATCTGGGCGCGTTCGCGCTCGGCGTTCAAAGCGCTTTCAAAGGCCCGGCGCTGCTCCAGAAGATTGCCCGTGCGGCGCATCGCCAGCAGGATCAGCGCGCCTGCCGTCACCACGTTGACGCAGAGCAGCAGCACGGTGATGTCGCGCGACCCGCGCCCGAGCGAGACGGAGAAGGCCTCGGCCAGCGGCGCCGTCTCCTCATGCAGGCGGTGGATGTCTTCCTTCCAGGCAGCAAGCTGCTGTTCGGAGGCAGTCGAGATGCCGGCATGCATGGCCTCGCCGAGTGCCGCGATCTCCAGGATCTTCGGATCTGCATCGACCCAGCGGTCGACCGCATTGGAGAGATAGGGGACGTGGCGGAAGTTCTTGAACAGCCAGATCAGGCCGGGATTGTCGTTCGGATGGTTGCCGCCGCGAATGAAGCCGTCATAGGCGGCATCATAGTCGAGCAGCGGCTTTTCCATCGCCAGCCGCGCATCGCGGTCGGCCAGCGGTACCGCGATGGCGTGGCGGAAACGTTCGAAATACTCGGCATCGCCGGAATTGGCATACAGCGTCAGATAGTAGATCGCGTCCTTGTGGCCTTTCGACCAGGCGCTTTCACCGGCGGCATAGGCGCGCACGGCTGACAAGGTATAGAGGCTGGCACCGGCAATGATGGTCTGGATCAGGACAACGGCGATGAAGGGCCACAGCAGCCCGATGAGCTGAAACCTGGATCTGATGTCGCGTTGTCTCGTCACATGTATGGCGAACGAACTCGCCCCCCAGCTTGTTCTCCTCGCGTTTCCGGCGCGAATAGTTGCAATACCTATATGAGCAAGCTTTAAAATTCCTTTCCCTGTAAGGTTCAAAGTAGATATTCAGAATAGTGACGTAGCGGAAGGTTGATTGGCTGATGCCGCGACTGTCTGCCGATCAAGCGCCGAGGCAAATGGCGCCGGCAGCGACGACGGCGCATGCAATGATGCGCCGCACTGTCAGTGTCTCTCCGAGAAACAGCCAGCCGATCAGCACCGCAAACACCACGCTTGTCTCGCGCAACGCAGTGATCGGACCGGCCGGCCCAATTGCGAACGCCGCCACCACCACGGCATAAGCGACGAGGGCGATGACCCCACCCGCCAGCGCCTTCCACGTTTCCGGAGATCGAAGATCGATAACCAGCCTGCCGCGCGTCAGCACGAAGGCCACAGGCAGCAGCAGGCCGTAGAGGAGCAGCACCCAGGCTGTATAGGTGCCGCTATGGCCGGCAAGGCGCACGCCGATTGCATCGACCGTCGCGTAGCTGGCGATGATCGCGCCGGTCGCCAATGCCAGTAGGATCGACGAAATGCCGGCTCTTCCCTTGCCGAATGACAGGCTGATGATGCCCGTTGCCACCAGCGCGACACCCAGCATTTGCAGCACGACGAGGTGCTCGCCGGCGAACATCAGTCCGCCGAGGGTCACCAGCAACGGCACCGAGCCGCGGACGATGGGGTAGACCTGCCCGAGCTCGCCATATCTGTAGGCGGCGACCAGAAAGACGCTGTAGCCGACCTGAAGGCATGCGGAGAGCACGATGTAGACCCATGCCGAAGACGCCGGCATTGGATAGGCGAGGGCAAACGGCAGCGCGATAATTGTGCCGGCAAAGCTCATCACTGTGATGGTCCACAGCCTGTCTGTGCCGGTGCGTAGGAACGCGTTCCAGGTCGCGTGCAGGATGGCGGCGAACAGCGCGAGCCCGATGACGACCGCGCTCATGACGGCGCTGTCGACTGGGCAAAAAAGCCCAACGCCGCTTTCCGGGCATCCCGGATGGCGATTTCGCCTTGCCCCATTTGTGCCAGAAGCGTTGCGCCTTCGATCAGCATGAGCAGTGCGGCTGCCACGGTTCCGGCGCGCCCGTCAGGCAACGCCTCTGCGACAATCTCGTGGATGCGCCGTTTCAGGCTGTTCTTCTGGCCGGTGGCAGCCTTGAACACCGCATGCGCGGGGTCGCCATACTCCGCCAGCGCATGGGCAAACAGGCACCCATGAAAATCGGAACTCTGGAACCAGCGGCCATACCAGTCGAAGATCCTGTCGATCTTGTCTTCAGGCGTGCCGCCGGCCTCTGCGAGTTGGTCAAGCTGGCGCTCGAAGCGCTCCATCCGCCAGTCGAGCACTTCGACGATGAGGCCGTCCTTGCTGGGAAAGTGACGGTACATCGTCATCTTGGCCACATCAGCCTGGGCAATGATCCTGTCGATGCCGGTGGCGTGAAAGCCGTCGCGCTTGAACAGCCTATAGGCCGTTTCCAGTATGTGCTGGCGCTTCTCGCGATTGCCGTAGGGTGTTGGCATTTGCAGGCCTCTTCACCTTAGGGGTGAGACAGGTCTGTATCATTGCGCTAGCGAGGCTATCCGTCAATGCAAAAGATGCTTCGCCTTGCCGTTAGCTTTGAGCGTCAACCTTTGTTGACAGACGAAAAAGCGTCAACTAATGTTGACGAATGATTGACCTGAACGCCCTGCATTTGCCCGACGATCCCGAAGAGGCCTTGGCGGCGGTTGTTGCCTTGCGGCGGCTGGCCGACACGCTCGAACAGCGCGCGGTCAGGTCGGCGCTCGGGCAGGGCTGGTCATGGGCGCGGATCGCCCAGGCGCTCGGCGTCAGCAAGCAGGCGGCGCACAAGCGCCTTTCCGACATCGGCGATGGGCCGGCTACCTAGGAGACATGCATGTTCAGCCGCATCAAGGCGCGTTTCAACGACATGGGCACGATCGGCACGCTATGCACCGGCGCGGAGCAGCACGCGCTGCGGGACCAGCAGCGCGAGCCCGGCGCCGAGCACTTCCTGCTCGCCGCACTCGACCTGCCCGACGGCACGGCGCGCCGCGCTTTCGAAGAGGTCGGCGCGGACCCAGCAGCGCTGAAGCATGCCATTTCCCGCCAGTATGGCGACGCCCTTGCCGCCATTGGGCTGGACATCGGTTCGCCATTGGCTGCAGCGGCCGGGCAGGAGCAACTGGCCGCCAGGCCGGGCGCATTCAACGCGTCAGCTTCCGGGCAAGAGGTCATGCAGGCGCTGGCGGCAAGCCGGAGCCAGCACGGCCCGCTGCTCGGCGCGCATGTCGTCGCCATCCTTGCCGCCATGCCGCACGGCGTTGCCGCCCGCGCTTTGCGGGCGATGGGTGTCGATCTCGGCCAGCTCAAATCCGCTGCCGAAGCCGTCGCGAGGGCTGATGCGCGCCCCTGAGCCGGGACGTGCTCTTTAAGCCCGATGAAGCCTGAGCGGCTTTGTCGCCTCGCGCTGGATGATGCCTTGCGCTTCGAGGTCGAGTTGGGCTGCCTTCAGCCACCAGCCGGCCTTGTCGCCGCCGGGAAACAGCTCCTCGGACAGGATCGGCAGCACCGCAGCCTTGGTCTCCGCCACCGTCAGGCCGGGCGTCGTCGCTGGCAGCACTTGCAGCAGCGCGTCGCGCATGGCGGTGTACTTCGCCTTGTCGACGCGCACCACATGGTTGGGCGAGACGATGTTGCGGATCTCGATCTTTTCAGCCGCCTTGGACATCAAGCTCTCCCTTTACGTATTCCACCTTTGGGGCGCGAAAACCCATCGCCGCCCAGGCCGTCAAAAGCCGCCACATGAAGCGGCCGGAATGCTTGGCATAGCTCGGCAAGCTGTCGGAGAACTCGACGCCGGGCCTGCGGTCGGCTGTCATCGTGCGCATCTCGGCCGGCGGACGGTCGGCGGGATTGATGCGATCGCGATAGACCGACAGCCAGTGGCCGCCCTTGAATTCGAGAAACATCGGCGAATTGCAGCATGTGGCCACCACGCGCCGGGTTGGCGCCGTCGGGCTCAGCCGATGTTCGCGCAAAAGCTCGGCGCCATGCACGCAGCGAATCCGGTCCTTGCGGTAGAGCGTATAGTTCGTGCCGCCATCGCTTTCGAGCACTGGCGCACCGTCGGGCAGCGCGGCGAAAATCCCGCCCGCCTTCTGGCAACTGGTGCAATAGCAGATTGCGCCGACGATCGGCGTGCCGCTCGCTTCGAAAGCCACCTGTCCGCACCTGCAGGCGACCCGTCGCATGTCTTTCTCAGCCATGTCATCACCTCGTCGGTCAATGTTGAAACTAGACTGGACCGTCCAGTTTGATTTGTCAACGACTTCGGCTTATGCTCGAAATCGCGGCTGCCGATACAGGGAAGTGCATTGATGAAGACTGCGAAAACGCGCCAGGAACGGACACGCGACACGATCCTCGATGCCGCCGCCGGACTGTTTCTCCGCAACGGTTTCCTCGGCGCCAACATGGATGAGATCGCCGCGGTCGCCGACGTTTCCAAGCAGACGGTCTATGCCCACTTCCACAGCAAGGAAGCTTTGTTCCTCGACGTCGTCAGGGGGCTCACCGGCGTTGCCGGCGACGTCCACCAGGAGCAGGTCGCCGACCCTGTGGACGACCGTCCCATCGCCGACTACCTCCAGGAATTCGCCGAACTCCAGCTGACAATCGTCATGACGCCAGAGCTGATGCAGCTGAGGCGGCTGGTCATCGGCGAGGTCGAGCGCTTTCCGGAACTCGGCAGGGCGCTGCATGCGCTCGGGCCGCAGCGCTCGATCACCCGCCTGTCGCGCGCCTTTGAGCGCTACCGCAGGCTGGGCCAGATCGAAGCCGACGACCTCGAGTCCGCGGCGTCATTCTTCAACTGGCTGGTGATGGGCGCCCCGGTCAACGACGCCATGCTTCTGGGCGACAGCGCCATCCTGCCCGCCGAGGCCTGCCGCGGCCATGCCGCCGAAAGCGTGCGCATCTTCCTCGCCGCCTTCGGGCCAGGCGCCAGGCATCGGGCATAAGCACCGGCACCTGCCGTCGGCCGGTGCCGGGCAGGAATCTCATTGCCCTGGAGCGATCAGGTCGCGCACCAGCGCATCCTTCACCAGCCCGATCATCTCGGCATGCAGTTCACTGCGCGGCCGGCTGGCCTCGTCAGAGCAGATCGGGTCGAACTCGCCAAACGACTTGAGCAGTTCGGCTGCACCTTCCTTGCATTCCGGCAGGAAGCTGAAATGCGTCGCGCCTGCCACCGTCGCATATGTCCCTTTCGGCGTCAGCTTCGCCAACTGGTCGGAGATGACAGCCAGCGGAATGCTGTCGCCCTCGCCGAGATTGATGAAGTGCATCGGGATATCGATCTGCTTCAGGCTGTTGGCGTCATAGGCTTGCGCAAGGCCGGGATCGGCCAGCACCGCCGTCTTGATCCGCGGGTCGAGGTTCGACTGCTCGAAGCGTGCCCGATCGATGCTGCGCAGGTCTACCTTGTCGACAGTAACCTTCTCGTCATTGACGTAGCCGACGCCGCTCGCAAACCAGGCGCAGTCCCACTTCTTGTAGCCGTCGCAATAGCTGGCATAGGCCTCGAGATTGGCGCGAGCGCCCGACAGCTCCATGGCCGTGGCACCGCCGAGCGAGAAGCCGACGACGCCGATCCTGTCGGCGTCGACGACGCTGTTCCAGGCCGGATCCTTGACCAGCGCGTCGATGACGGCCGACAGGTCGCCCGCGCGCTGCCACAGCTTCGGCGTTTCGGCCGGGGTGGAAAAACCGCTGGTCGTGCCCGGATGGTTGGGGCCGGCAACGACGAAGCCAGCCTTGGCGAGCTCGGTGGCGAGCCAACCCATGGCCTTCACGCTGCTGCCCGAGCCGTGCGACAGAAGCACCAGCGGATGGCGGCCCGGCACCGCAGGTGCATCGACGCTGGCTGCCGCGCCCTTGAACACCTTGTTGTCGCCGACGACGGTCGGCTTGCCGCCGGAGCCGGCCGGATACCAGACCGTAACCGCAAGATCGCGGCCGGGCTGCGCTACCGACACCTCTTTGACGCCCGCTTCCGAGGCGAAGCAGGCGGAGACGAAGCCGATGAGGGCGGGAATGGTGGTGAGTAGCTGGAGCATGGGAACCTCGCTCTGTTTGCGAATGAAGACGAGCCACAAATGGCGAAATCGGCCGTCATCAGCGTCCTAGATCGCGATTCAGGTCGTGCTCGATCGCGATGCAGGCCATGATCGGTCGTCTTCTTCGGTGGGATTCGCCTTGATCTTCGTGCCCTTGTCCTTTGTCGCAGCCCTGCTGCTGGTCATCCTTCTCGTCTCGGCGCTGCGCGCTCGGGAAACCACCGGCGGCAACACGGCCTTCCTTTTTCTCGTCGCCCTCTGCGCCGTGCAGTCGGTCGTCGTCGGCCTGCGCTGGGGCTACCATGTCGAGGCGGCGCGCTACATCCAGCCGATCCTGGCTGCCGGCCTGCCGCCGCTGGTGCTTTTCAGTTTTCGCACCTTGCTCCAGCGCGACGATCTGGAAGACGGCCACATGCGCTGGCTTCACGCCTTGCCGCCGGTGGTCATGACCGCCATCGTACTGTTCGCGCCCGCTTTCATCGACGCAGCACTTGTCGTGCTCTTCGTCGGCTACGCGATCGCCGTGCTGCACCTCGGCCGCAGCGGCCCGGACGCCCTGGTTGAGGCGCGCCTCGACAGCGCCGTCGCCGCCCATCGCGCCCTGGTCATCGCCGCTGTCGCACTCTGCCTCTCTGCCTTGTTCGACCTCGGTGTGTTGCTCGCCTTCGAAAGGTGGCAGGGCGAAAACGCCGCCGTCATTGCCAGCAACGCCAATCTGCTTGGCCTGTTCTTCATCGGCCTGACCGCCTTCGTCGCCTCGCGCGCCCATCCTGCAGCTACGACCCAGCCCAATCCACCCGAGCCGTCGCCGTCCGAGCAGGACCGCGAGGTGCTCGACCAGGTCCAGCGCCTGCTGGTCGACCAGAAGCTTTATCGTGACGATAACCTGACCCTGTCGCGGCTGGCCCGCCGCGCGGGCGTGCCGGCGCGGCAGATCTCGGGTGCGGTCAACCGCCTCGCCGGCAAGAACGTCTCGCAATACATCAACGACATCAGGATTTCGGAAGCCTGCCGCCTGCTGCGCGACACCGACATGTCGGTCACATCGGCCATGCTCGACGCCGGCTTCCAGACCAAGTCCAACTTCAACCGCGAGTTCCGCCGCGTCACCACGCTCAGCCCCGCCTCCTGGCGCGAACAAAACCGGCCCCAGCCGGTTGCCTGAGGCCGGTGCGGGATGCGGTTCTCGTCAGTGACCTCCCCGGTCAGACTATCAGGACATCGCTGAAGTAGTCGCTTGGCTTGGGCATAAGCCACGCCGTGCGCAGGTGTTCGATCGCGCGATCCGCCGCGGCGGGTGTCAGTGCAGCCGGCGGTTTCGATTTGGGTGTCAGCAGAAGGCTGAAAGGGTGCGAAATGAGATCAACGGACAGCAGGGGAAGCGGCGTAATGGGCACCAATCCAAGCTCTTTCAGATTCACGTCTGCGAAGTTCTGCACATGAAGCGGGACTTTGATCTCGCCCAACTCCACCTCGCACCAACGGAAGCGAGGATCATCCCGATCCACGGGATGAATGAACACCCGGACGTCCGGCTCATCCTTCACCTGAAACCGCTCGCCGTAACCAGAATTGCTGTCGCGCGCATACTTGTCGAAAGGCAGCGCCGTCACGCGTTCCGGGGTGAATGTTGAGGTGAATTCCGCGCCGATTTCGTGAAGCTTTGCGATTTCCGGAGCAGGGTTTCGCCAGTTCCAATGCAGCTTGCCGGTGACCGGCCGCGCGTAACGGTTCCCGATGTGATCCTGGAATTCTTCGACTGTGCGCCGAAGAAGCGCCTCCAGGGGACGCCTGATGAAGGCAGCGATGCCGTCCAGATCGTCCTGGCTCAAGCCCTGGACCGCAGGCCGCCTCGCATCAGCGTAATTGATGCGCTCCACGGCGACATGACAGACAAGTCCGGACGCCTTCTGCAGGCCGGCAAAGTTCAGAGGCCCCCACGGCGAGGCGATTTCCTCTCGCCATGTGGAAATACAAACATTCACCCGGCACTGCTTGCCGAGGACAACATGGCTTTCCCGAAGCGTCCGGTCGCAAGCCATGGAGTTCCCCTGCAATCCAAACCGCAGTTCGCAACCGAGCCGAAATTCAGAATCGCCTGACGCCCATCGCCCAACCAAGCCGCCACGCTCGTCCAACACGAGTTCGACGTTGCGAGCCCTGTCGAGCCCGTCCCGCACCCTTGCTGCCGTCGCGAACTCTTCCGTCATTCTGCCCCCTGCTCGGCACAATGAACAATCCTCGACTGCTTCTAGCAAGTGCAAACAAACCGGCCCCAGGCGGTTGCCTGAGACCGGCTTTTTTCTCGCGCGTTTCTTACCGCCGCAAGCCCGCAAAGAACGCCGCCACCTCGTCCGCCCAGACTCCGGGCACTTCCATCGCCGCGAAGTGGCCGCCGCTGGTGAGTTCGGTCCAGCGCAGGATGGTGTTGCCGTCCTCGCCATAGCGGCGGATGGCGACCTCGTCGCGGGCGAAGACGGCGACGCCTGTCGGCACGCCCGAATTCGGCTTCGGCGACCAGGCCTCGGGGTCGTGGGCGTTTTCGTAATAGAGCCGGATCGACGAGGCGGCGGTGCCGGTGAACCAGTAGACCAGCACATTGGTCAGGAACTTATCCAACTCAACCGCATCCGGGCTGTCGCCGAAGCCGGCAAACATGTCGCCCAGCCAGGCGATCAGCCCCGACGGCGAGTCCGAAATGCCATAGGCCAGCGTCTGCGGCCGGCTCGACTGCAGCGCGTTGAAGCCGAAGCGTTCGGCCATGAACTGCTGCAGGCGCTGCAGGCGGCTCTTCTCGGCATCGCTGAACGTGGCGATCTCGCTCGGCTCGATAGGCCCGAGCGGAATGAAGCCCATCGTCGCCGCATTGACATGTACGCCGATGACGCGGTCCGGCGCCGCGCGGCCGATGGCGGGCGCGATGATCGCACCGGCATCGCCGCCTTGCACGCCGAAGCGCTGGTAGCCAAGCTGCGACATCAGCTCGAGCATGGCGCTGGCGATGCGGCCGTCATTCCAGCCAGCCTCGCGCGTCGGGCCGGAGAAGCCGAAGCCGGGCAGCGAGGGGATGACGAGATCGTACCCGGCCTTGGTCAGCGGCCCGATCGCGCCCAAAAACTCGACGAACGAGCTCGGCCAGCCATGCAGCAGAAGCAGCGGCACGGAATTGGCGGCCTGCGACTTCACATGCAGGAAATGGATTTTTTGGCCGTCGATCTCGGTGACGAATTGCGGGTGGCTGTTGATTGCAGCCTCTTGGCCGCGCCAGTCGAAGCCGTTCTTCAGCCGTTCGATCGCGCGGGTGACGAAAGCGGATGCCATGCCGTAGCTCCAGCCTGTAGCAGGAATCTCGTTGGCGAGCCGCGTGTTGGCGAGCCGCGCCTTGAGGTCTGTCAGCTCGGCCTCTGGAATGGCGATCTTGAAGGGGGTGATGTCAGACATTGCCGCGTGTCCATCTTGGTTTTGTGCACGGTCCCGTTCGAACATCGTTGCGATATCAGAGGTCGTGCACGGGGTTGAAAGTGCATCCTTTCTAGCCGGCGGCCGGGTCTTATGGATTGAAGATTTCCGACAGTTTCAGCTGCGGGCGGCCTGCCCGGGGGTGACGCCCATGATCGCCTTGACCGAGCGGATCATGTGCGGCTGGTCGGCAAACCCAAGCGCAAAGGCGACGTCGGCCGCCGGCCGCCCCTGCTGCAACAGCGTGAGCGCCTTCTGGGCGCGTTCGATCTGGGTGAAGGTCTTGTAGGTGACGCCGGTCGTCTTCAGAAAATGCCGCTGCAGCGTCCGCTCCGACATCGCCATGGGATGCCCCGAGACGATCGACGCGACCACCCGGTTGTCCTCGACATTGCCGTTGCGCACCAGCTTGCGCACGAAGCCGTCGACGGTATCGAGCGTCGGGATCTCCAGCACGTCGGACCCGAGCCGGAAGCGGTCCTTGCCGATCAGGTCCAGCACCACGCCCTGGTCGCGCATCACCTCGCCCGGCATCAGCGGCATGAAGCTGCTCGGCTTGAAGGCAATGGCCAGGATCTCGTCGCCGGCGGCATAGTCGTGGGTCACGGCAGCAGTGGTCAGCCCGGTGCGCAGCACGGTGGTCGTGTCCGCGTTCCGGAAAATGACCACGTCCCAGCACCCGTCCGGCTGCATCTTCACAGAGCCGCCGCTGCCAAACCTGGTCCGCGTCACCGACTCGACGTGCGGCGACGACCACCCCTCCAGTGTCACGACTTCATGCATCTCTGCCGCCAGTCTCCCCGCGAGGGGAGTGTCGCCGGAGTTGGAAGAGGAGGCAAGGGTGCACTGGCAGCAGCCAGCCGGCATCGTTCGGGCCATAGCCGATAGCTGTGGGCCCAAGC
The DNA here is from genome assembly GCF_964252895.1 of Aminobacter sp. LjRoot7. NCBI lineage: Bacteria > Pseudomonadati > Pseudomonadota > Alphaproteobacteria > Hyphomicrobiales > Phyllobacteriaceae > Aminobacter > Aminobacter sp. LjRoot7. The sequence continues at coordinate 68,680 of NZ_CAXUPX020000012.1, read as the reverse complement.
CGTTTCGAACGACGGCCGCGCCTTGACATGCCTGACATGGCGGCTAGTTTCCTGCCCGCGAGGTAACGTCCTCTCCCACAAGGGAAAGAATGTCCGGGAACGGCCCGGCCCAATCAAGGGGCCTGTTCATGCGCCGCCTGCATCCAGTTCTCGCGCGTTTTCTTGAAAACGGCCGGCTGACAGCCGAGACGTTTCAGGAACCCCGGTTTGCGTATCATGCTGCCGGGTATGGACCGCGCCTGATGATGTCACTGGTATGAAATTCAAGATGACCGACCTTGGCGCCCAACCCTCTGGCGACATCGCTTCCGAGCCGCTCGACAGGCCATTGAGCCGCTGGCCATTGCTCCGCTGGTTTGCCTCGTCGGCGACATTGAACGTTCCCCAGGCTTCCGCGCCGGTGGCGTTCTCGCTCGTCGCCTTGGGCGTCATGGGCGATGCACGGGGCGGTGCCGCGATGATCCTGGCAATGACCCTTGCACAGGTCGCCGGCGCCATCCCGATCACACGGCTCGGACGGAACCGCTCGGCCGCGACCTTCCTGAGGCTGCTGGTGGCCTTCCGCACGCTCGCGCTGGCTGCCGTCGTCCTGTGCGCACATTACCAGGCGCCCTTTGCCTTGCTTGTCGTCTTCGCGGCCGTAGCCGGCTTGGTCAATGGCGCGGCATTCGGCTATCTGCGCGCATTGCTCAATCACTTCACGCCTCCGTCGCATCTGCCCCGAACGCTCGGCATCGCCGCCACCCTCAATGAATTGACCTTCGTGCTCGGTCCGGTGGTGGCATCCGCCCTTGGCGCCGTCTCGCCGGTCTTTGCCTTGCTCGCGCTGACGCTGCTCGGCGCCATTCCGGCCCTGCTGGTGCCGCAGGCGGGCGAGAGCCATGTCGAGGACGTGCCTCATGCCGAGGGTTCGGTGCTCAGCCCCTCCATCCTGCTGTGGCTCGCCTGTGCGGCCGCAGGCTCGTCCACTGTCGCGGCCATCGAGATCGGAGCCGTCGCACTCGCCCTGAAATTCGGCTACCCGCCGACGCTGGCCATCCTGTTCACGGTGCCGCTGTGCCTGGCCTCGGTCGCAGGTGGCATCTGGGTCAGCGTGCGCAACCGCATGGTCAGCAGCAGGGCCGTCGTCTTGCTGCTGTGCGTCCTGACGCTTGGCGCCGCACTCGCCGCGCTCGGACCGTCGCTTGCGACAACGGTCGTCGGCGCCATTCTCATCGGATTGGTGCTGGCGCCCCTCGGCACCTACTACTCGCTCGTCCTCGACCGGCTGGCCCCACCACGCAGGCGGCCCGAAGTGTTTGCCTTGCTGCGCACGTCGAGTGCGATAGGCATCATTTTTGCCAGCGCGGTGCTGACGGCTGCATCCCTGTCGAGCGCGCTGATCGTCGTGACGGCGACGATGTTCGCGGTGACATTGACGGTAGGCGTCGCAACCCTCCGGCGCCGTACCGGAGCCGTCAATCAAGCCTGAGGCCGGAAGCCGCTCGCCTTGAAGGCGATCGCCAGGATCGCGTCGTCGCCGGCGGCATGGTCGTGGGGCACGGCAGCGGTGGTCAGCCCGCTGCGCAGCACGGCTTTTCGCACTGCACGTCTCACACTTCTTCATTGATTTCCTTGTCCACGGCCAATCGCTCGCGCGCTCGCGCCGCAGCGTGGTCCCACCACGGCAAGAATGCGCCAGGGGTGAACGGGTATGGCTTCACTGTCTCCGGCATGTTGCCCAAGTCGCGGCGGATTTCACGAGCTCCCCAACCCGCGTAGCGATCTTCGGTCGCCGCTTTGAATGTCGCAAGCATTTGGTCGCCGACGGAATGCCCGAGCAAATACTCTAGTTCGTTAATGGAGACAAATAGGGGGAGGCGCTTGTCGGCCTCCGTCATTTCAGGCTCCTTTACTGCCGCGATTTTCTCGGCCTCCTCAATCATCTTCTTGCGTAGCTCTTTGGAGGTCTGTGTCCACGGCTCCATGGTAAGAACGACGGCATTCACGCTGTCCGCCAGCAGAACATTGATGATGCCGCGCCTGACGTGTGAGAAAAACCGCCACAGTTGAAACACCGCATTGGCAATCTGCTTGTATTGGTCCTTCGCGTCTTCGGCCGGGTTGTCGCCATACTGAGCCTGAAATGATAGCTTTGTTGCCTTGCACTCGAACACAGACACCACCTGATCGGCGCGCTTCAAGAGAACGTCTGGCGTTTCTGCGTCACTGTTGTTGTGTCTATATTTGATGGCAGGCTCCGGATCGAACTCAGGGCAGTAGGCCTTGATAACTTCGCGGGCATATACCTCGAACCGAGTGCGAGCGTGGTTCATCACCGATGTATTCGCCCCGATGAGGTCATAATACAATCCGACCGTCGCCCGCATCAGTACCAGCTCTGGGAAGGGGGCGATGTAGTGGTTCTTGACACCCGTGTACCGGATAACAGGCTTCATTCGCAGGTAGCTTGGATGGTAGGCTAGGGGGATGGGGCCAAGCGAATTTCGAAACCTTGCATATAGCGCCCGGGATTCTGCACGAGCCCGATACAAGTCCTGCGACACCATTGCCAAAGTCTTTGCGATAGCTCCGTCTGCTACTGCGAAGGGCACGGCTTCAAGCGCCGGGCAAAACGGGTAAAACCCCATCTGGACGTAAAGCGCGAAGGCGCAACCGACGAAATCTGAGACAGACAGGCCGTATGTATCTTCGAAATACCTTGCACATGGCCCATCGCCATAAATGAATACGTGCCGGTAGAGGCTTGCAATGTTGTCCCAGCCGGTCTGCCATGGAAACTGCCTATGGCCCAACTTATGAAACTCGCGCGCGATGGTGTCGAGGTTGACGCGCTGGCGGCTGTCGTCGTCCTCCACTTCCTTCACCAGATTGAGAAGGTGCGCGAAGTGGCTGAATTCCTCGGTGTCGATCGGATCACGCATGTGAGCCGGGAACACGTTCTTTGGCGTGTTCAATGTCAGCGAGGCCAGCGTTTCCAATTCCCATTTCGGCGCGAAATACAGTGAGCCAATCTGGGCGTTGTAAGCCTCCATCGGGAAGCGAATATACTTATGAGCTAGAGCTGCCCGCTTCCCCTGCAGGGTGTGCATAGCCCATATCATCACCAAAAGTCGCGCATCGTCCGTATCGGAAAGGCGCTTCATGAGGGCTGCAATCGCTTTCGTTCCCTTTGGGTACATGTCCATTGGGTTCTTGCTAAATCGCACCTGCGTCGGCGGGCGCATGAACTTCGCAAAGCCGGACCTGATGAATACGCTCGATTGTCCTCCAGCGGCGTCCATGGCCACTCGCGATGTGGTCGTACGAAAGCTCTTATGATCCATTGCGAAGATGTATCAGATTCTCGGGCAATCCACCGATTGGGTCAGAAAGAAACGCCGGCCACGCGTGCCATGACATAACCGGTTCTTCTTGACGCATGTATGCAACCTCGCCTGTGCTTAGCATGGTCCGCTTTCGAAACGCCGCTGGGTGGCTCTACATCCGAAGGCGCTTAACGGCCGGCAAGCTTTATCGGCCTAGCTGCCAGCAAAGCCCTTAAGTTTGCCTAGCATGCTGAGCCCTCCCTATCGCCTGCCTCGATATGATGCCCATCCGGATCAATCACAAACGCTGCAAAATAGTTCGGCCCGTAGTGTTCCCGCAGGCCGGGAGCGCCATTGTCGGTGCCACCATGGGCAAGCGCTGCTGCGTGAAACGCCACCACGGCCTCCTGGTCGGCAGCGGCGAAAGCGAGGTGGAAGCCGGGGCCGGGCGGGCGCTGGCCGATGCTACGCTGCTTGAGTGCCAGCTTGTCGCCGCCGCCTGATACACCGTAGCCGACGGCCTGGTTGTCGGCGCCGGGCACAAGGTCTTCCCAGACCCTGACATAGCCGAGCGGCGCTAGGGCCGCGTCGTAGAAGGCAGCAGTGCGGTCGATGTCGGAGACGCCAAGCGAGATGTGGTGAAGCATGCCGGTCTCCGATTTGCCGCTGCTCGGGCCTAGCGTCCCGCCAGCCCCTTGAGCTTGTACAGCGCGTCCAGCGCCTCGCGCGGGGTCATTTCGTCGGGGCTCAGCCCCTTGAGTGCCTCGCTCAGCGCGTCGTTGGCGACGGGTTTGGCCGCCTCGCGTTTCACCGCGACGGAAAACAGCGGCAGGTCGTCGACAAGGCGGTTGGCCTTGCCTGATGTCTCGCCTTCCTCAAGCTGGTGCAGCACCTCCTTGGCGCGCGCCACCACCGCGTCGGGCAGGCCGGCGAGGCGGGCGACCTGCACGCCGTAGGAGCGGTCGGCGGCACCCTTGCCGACCTCGTGCAGGAACACCACTTCGCCTTCCCACTCTTTCACCCGCATCGTCACGTTGTGCAGGCGTTCGAGCTTGCCCGAAAGTGCGGTCAGCTCATGGAAATGGGTGGCGAAGACGGCGCGGCAGCGGTTCTTCTCGTGCAGATATTCGACCGCCGCCCAGGCGATCGACAGGCCGTCGAAGGTGGCGGTGCCGCGGCCGATCTCGTCAAGGATGACCAGCGAACGCTCGCTCGCCTGGTTGAGGATGGCGGCGGTCTCGACCATCTCGACCATGAAGGTCGAGCGCCCGCGCGCCAGATCGTCCGAGGCGCCGACGCGGGAGAACAGCCTGTCGACGACGCCGACATGGGCGCTCTCCGCCGGCACGAACGAACCCATCTGGGCGAGGATGGCAATCAGCGCGTTCTGGCGCAGGAAGGTCGACTTACCGCCCATGTTCGGGCCGGTCAAAAGCCAGACCGCGCCGTTGCGGCCGTTTGCGGCGGGCGACAGGTCGCAGTCATTGGCAACGAAGGGTGCCGAGGCCGTCCGCCTGAGTGACTGTTCGACGACCGGATGGCGGCCGCCGGTGACCTCGAAGGCCAGGCTCCGGTCGACCTGCGGCCGGCACCAGGCTTCGCCCGCCGCAAGTGCCGCCAGGCCGGTGGATACGTCGAGCACCGACAGCGCGTTGGCGCCGGCGCGGATCGTGTCGGCGTGGGTGACCGCCTCCTCGACGAGCGCGTCGAAGGCGGCGAGCTCGATGGTCAGCGCCCTGTCGGCGGCGTTGGCGATCTTGGTCTCCAGCCCGGCAAGCTCGGTGGTGGTGAAGCGCATCGCGCTCGCCATGGTCTGGCGGTGGATGAAGCGCGCCTTGGCCTCGTCGCTGCCGTTCAGCGCTGCCTGGTTGTTGGCCGTCACCTCGATGTAGTAGCCGAGCACGTTGTTGTGGCGGATCTTGAGCGAGCGGATGCCCGTCTCCTCGATCAGGTCGCGCTCCATGCCGGCGATCACCCGGCGCGACTGGTCGCGCAGCGCCCGCATCTCGTCGAGCTCGGGATGATAGTTCGCGCGGACAAAACCGCCGTCGCGCTTGAGCAGCGGCAGCTCTTCGCCAAGGGCGGCGTCGAGATGCCCGGCAAAGGTTGCGGGCAGGGCAGCGATGGCTTCGAGCGCGGTCGCGAGCTCACGCGGCACCGCCAGATTGGCGAACAGCCCGGCAATCGTCTGCGCCGCCGAAAAACCCGAGCGCAGCGCGCCGAGATCGCGCGGGCCGCCACGGTTGAGCGCCAGCCGCGACAGCGCGCGTGGCATGTCGGCGACGCCCTTCAGGCTGAGCCTCAGCGCATCTGCAAGCCGGGTTTCGCCCATGAAGAACGACACCGCGTCGAGCCGTCCGCCGATGGCTTCCGGATCGGTCAGCGGCGACATCAGCCGGTCGGCGAGCAGGCGGGCGCCGCCGCCCGTCACCGTGCGGTCGATGGCGCGGAACAGCGAGCCGTCGCGGCCGCCCGACAGGGTGCGCAACAGTTCGAGATTGGCGCGCGTCGCCGGATCGATGAACAGCGTCGAGCCTTCCTGCTCGCGCTCGGGATGCGACAGCGGCGGCCGCTCGGCCTTCTGGGTCTTTTCGACATAGGCGATGACGCCCGAGATGGCCGACAGTTCTGCCCGCGAGAACGCGCCAAAACTGTCCGGCGTCGCCACCTCGTAGAAGCGGGCGATGCGCCCCGGCGCCGAGGTCGAATCGAACATCGACGGCGGCTGCGGGTTGACGATGCGGCCGACGAGGTCGAACGTGGGCCTGAGCTCCTCGTCATGGAATGCCGGCTCGGCGACGATCAGCTCGCGCGGGTCGATGCGGAAGATGTCGGCGGCGAGCTTGTCCGGCGTCGTCTCGGCGACCCTGAAGACACCGGTCGAGATCTCGATCCAGGCGAGTGCGAGGCTGGCTTCACCCGATCCCTTCACCCGCCCCAGCGCCATCAGGAAACTCGATTCCTGCGGCGCCAGTAGCTTGTCTTCGGTGATGGTGCCGGGCGTCACCAGCCGCACCACGTCGCGCTTGACCACCGACTTCGAGCCGCGCTTCTTGGCTTCGGCCGGATCCTCGATCTGCTCGCACACCGCGACGCGGTAGCCTTGCCCGATCAGCTTTTGCAGATAGTCGTCCGCAGCATGGATCGGCACCCCGCACATCGGGATGTCCTGGCCCTGGTGCTTGCCGCGCTTGGTCAGCACGATGCCAAGCGCGCGCGAGGCCTTCTCGGCGTCGTCGAAGAACAGCTCGTAGAAGTCGCCCATGCGATAGAACAGCAGCGAATCCGGGTTCGCCGCCTTGATCTCGATATACTGTTCCATCATCGGCGTCGGTGCGGCATGCACCGGGGCGTCGGCCCGGGTTTCCCCTCCGGCTTCCGCAAAGTCAGCTTCCGCAGCGATTATCGGTCGATCGTTCACGCCTGAACCTTCGAAAAAAGGAAATTCCCTCGTCTGCTTGGCGGTTTACAGCGCCGATGTGTAGCCTTAATCCAAAACGCTCCACAAAAAGAAATTTTAAGGGACAGGAACGCTTCTCGCCATGGCAACTACCAGGAAACCCGACAATTCCGGTCCCTCCGTTTCCGCGGAGGAGGCGCTCGAGTTCCACGCCATGGGCCGGCCCGGCAAGCTGGAGGTCGTGCCGACCAAGCCGATGGCGACCCAGCGTGACCTCTCGCTTGCCTATTCGCCCGGCGTCGCGGTTCCGGTGAAGGCCATCGCCGAGGATCCCTCGCGCGCCTATGACTACACCACCCGTGGCAACATGGTCGCCGTCATCTCCAACGGCACCGCCATCCTCGGCCTCGGCAATCTCGGCGCGCTGGCCTCCAAGCCGGTGATGGAAGGCAAGTCGGTGCTGTTCAAGCGCTTCGCCGACGTCGATTCCATCGACCTCGAGGTCGACACCGAGGACGCCGACGAATTCATCAACTGCGTGCGTTTCCTCGGGCCCTCCTTCGGCGGCATCAATCTCGAGGACATCAAGGCGCCCGAGTGCTTCATCATCGAGCAGCGCCTGCGCGAGCTGATGGACATCCCCGTCTTCCACGACGACCAGCACGGCACCGCCATCATCGCGGCTGCCGGCCTGATCAACGCGCTCGAAATCACCGGCCGCGACATGAAGACGGCGAAGCTCGTCTGCAATGGTGCCGGTTCCGCCGGCATCGCCTGCATCGAACTCATCAAGTCGATGGGCTTCACCCCTGACAACGTCATTTTGTGCGACACCAAGGGCGTCGTCTACCAGGGTCGCACCGAAGGCATGAACCAGTGGAAGTCGGCGCATGCGGTCAAGACCGAGGCGCGCACGCTGGCCGACGCCATGGATGGTGCTGACATCGTCTTCGGCCTCTCCGCCAAGGGCGCGCTCACCCCGGCCATGATCCAGTCCATGGCCAAGAACCCGATCATCTTCGCCATGGCCAATCCCGATCCGGAGATCACGCCGGAAGAGGTCGCCGATATCCGCACCGACGCCATCATGGCGACCGGACGTTCGGACTATCCGAACCAGGTCAACAACGTGCTCGGCTTCCCCTACATCTTCCGCGGTGCGCTCGATGTCCGCGCCACAACCATCAACGACGCCATGAAGGTCGCGGCTGCCAACGCGCTCGCCGAGCTTGCCCGCCAGGACGTGCCCGACGATGTCGCCGCCGCCTATCAGGGCAACCGGCCGAAATTCGGCCCCAACTACATCATCCCGGTGCCGTTCGACCCGCGCCTGATCTCGGCGATCCCGATCGCCGTTGCCAAGGCTGCCATGGAATCGGGCGTCGCCGGCCGGCCGATCCTCGATCTCGACAAATACGCCAACGAGCTGTCCGCCCGCCGCGACCCGATCGCCTCGACCTTGCAGCGCATCTACGACCGCGTCCGGCGCCAGCCCAAGCGCATCGTCTTCGCCGAGGGCGAGGAGGAGCAGGTCATGCGCGCCGCCGTCTCCTATGTGAACCAGAAGCTCGGCACCGCCATCCTTCTCGGCCGCGACGACATCATCAAGGAAAACGCCAGGCAGGCCGGCATCGACCTCAACAAGCCGGGCCTCGAGATCATCAATGCGCGGCTGTCGCGTCGCAACGGCATCTATGCCGACTTCCTCTACGAGCGCATGCAGCGCAAGGGCTACCTGCTGCGCGACTGCCAGCGCCTGATCAACAACGACCGCAACCACTTCGCCGCCTGCATGGTCGCCCTTGGCGATGCTGACGGCGTGGTCACGGGTGTCACTCGCAACTACTCGACGGTGCTCGAAGACGTCCGCCGCGTCATCGACGCCAAGCCCGGCCACCGCGTCATCGGCGTGTCGATCGTTTTGGCGCGCGGCCGCACCGTGATCGTCGCCGACACCGCCGTCCACGACATGCCCAATGCCGAGCAGATCGCCGACATCGCCGAGGAAGCCGCCCACTTCGCCCGCAGGATGGGTTATGAACCCCGCGTGGCCATGCTCGCCTACTCGACCTTCGGCCACCCCGCCGGCGAGCGCTCCGAGCGTGTCCAGGAAGCGGTCAAGATCCTCGACAAGCGCCGCGTCGATTTCGAGTATGACGGCGAAATGGCCGCCGACGTCGCCTTGAACCACCGCCTGATGCAGCAGCAATACCCCTTCTGCCGCCTTTCGGCCGCCGCCAACGTGCTGGTCATGCCGGCGTTCCACTCGGCGGCGATCTCGACCAAGATGCTGCAGGAACTCGGCGGCTCCACCGTCATCGGCCCGCTTCTCGTCGGCCTCAACAAGCCGGTCCAGATTGTCTCGCTGAATGCCAAGGACTCCGACATCGTCAACATGGCGGCGATCGCGGCGTATAACGCGGGGACTTGAGGGCGCGCCAGCGAACGAAAAGCCCCCAAACGGGCTTTTCGAGCGGCTTTAGGCCCTGAGCCGTAGCGAAGGGCATAGCCGTCGAAGGACTTAGCGCTGCCGCCCTCCTTGCGCCGCTAGCCGATTGGGCGAGGCGCCAAAGCTGCCAATCTCCCTCCTTGTGGGGGTGAGGAGTGGTTGCCGCAGGCAACGAAAAGCCAATTGCTTGGCTTTTCGAACGACGAACGCCCGGCAGGGCAGAGGGGGGTGCGAAGGATCGCGAGGCTTAAGTAATCCGGGAGACGTTCAGGCGGACGCTTTTGGAGAAACGTCGACGGTCCTCAGCACTTTCCGCCCCATATCTTGGCCTATGACAATTTGCCAGCGCAAGAAGCCAACTCGAGACCGTTCACGTATCGGCGCAAGCTGGTCGACTAATACGACCGGCAGGCGACTAAAGCCACGTTCGCTAGCTGCAAAAATGCAGAGCTGAGTTTCTTGACGAATAATCGAACCTAGCGGCGCCGTATCGAAATCAGGATCAAAGATACTGGTCTCATCCATCTCGATACAGACGCCATTGATGATGAGCCCTGACCAATCATCCGACGTGTCATACGTAAAGTAGAGGAACGCGTGATTGTCGCCGATGAATACGGCGACACGTTTATCGCCGGACTGACCAACGAGAAAAGGCTCGTCGTACTTCCTCCGCGGCAGCACTAAGGCAAGCGGGTGCGCGTCACTCAACGTTCCGGAGGTAAACTCGCCTACGCTCAGCATCTTTTGGCATCACCTTCGTTGAAGCGGTTCAATCAGAAATCCCCAGTAGAGCTCAGCTGCCCCATCCTGTGACAGTTTTTGCTCGGATCCGTAGCGATAACGGGCCATGCCCATGCTGTTCAGAAACAAGGCATGTTCATCTGCCTCGACCCGAAGCGACTCATTCATGGAGTTGCCGTCAGTCGACTCGCCGTTGACATAGCAAATTCCGTCGCCAAATCCGCCGCCCATAAAGACAGTGCATCGAGCCTTTGCCTCCCCATTGTGATAGACGGCTGCAAAAAAGCGGTTGGCATCAACGCGTCGGAAACTACCTTCGATACCGGGGTTTCGCTTGCCTAGCTCTTCGAGTGAGTTCTCGAAGAAGCGAGCCAGGTATTCAAAGGTTTCTAGCTTGAACCGATCTCGGTCGCGCTCCGTGAACACCTTGGTAGTCCTGAGGTTACTGGAGCGCGGTCCCGTCGATCGAGTGGCTGTCGCGTGAAGAATTGGCGCCGTTCTACCAGAAGCATTTGTATCGTCAGTGGCAGTCGCAGCGCCAAGCTTCTTCAAGGCTCCGCGCAATGCTTTTGCTACCTCGAGAAATGCTTCATCCCTGTCTGCCCATTTGGTGATCGGCTTTCCGTCAGGTGGCGTGGCGTTCAGTTTGCCAAATGGCGCCGGATGCCAATCGCAGGGCCGTAGAATGACAGGAATGACAATCGCCTCGCCAGCGGCATGGCGTTCCAAGGCTCGTTTCATCTCTATGTCGTAACAATAATTGGATGCTAGGAAGTCTGGGCTAACAAGCAGGAGAATAATGTCGTCCCTGTTGATGCGCTCATCGATTGCCTTGTCGATTTCTTCCCCAGCGCCAATACGCCGATCATGCCAAGTCTCGATCAATCCCTGCCGCTTGAGCATGGATAGCTGTTTCTCTAGCTCGTCACGCAACGTCTCGTCGGCATGGGAATATGAAAAGAATACGCTAGGCACCGAATCGCTCCTAGATCGTCTCGAAAAGTATCTGATGTTGATGTGTGGAGAGCAACGGTTGATGAGCTGAGCCTGTCCCAAACAAAAGAAGCCCCGGCGCTTAGCCGGGGCTTCTCACAATCTGCGGTTCGCTCAGAACTTATACGCCAGACCCAGCCTGACCTCATGGGTCTGATACTCAAGGTCGGTATCAAGCATGCCGCTGGGAAGACCGGTGTGGCTGTTTGAGCCGAAGTCCGAATAGCGGTACTCGGCGCGGGCGATAAGGTTGTTGGTAAGGGCGTGTTCGCCGCCCACGCCGACAGTCCAGCCGACAAGCGTGTCGGAAATCTTTTCCCTGACGACGCCAAGATCACTGACGGTCGCTTCGGTGCCGGCGAAAGCTACGCCACCGGCGGCGTACAGCATGGTGCGCTGGTCGATCGCATAGCCGAGCCGTGCCCGGATCGCAGCCGTCCAGCTGATGTCGCTGGTCCAGGTCTCATCGGGGTTCGAGCCGATTTCGTCCCAGAACACGTCATTCCCATCGGCGGTCGAGAATGCGAAATCGCCTTCGATACCCGCTATGAAGCCGTTGCTGAACTGATGATTGTAGCCGGCATAGACGCCACCGACAAAGCCGTCAGCATCGGGGTTGGAATAGAAGGTCGGCTCCTCCGGAAATGCCACCGAGGTCGACCCCCAGAGATAGCCGGCCTGCAGGCCGACATAGCCGCCGGTCCAGACAAAGCCGGTGGGCACCACCTCAGGCGCGGCTTCGACAGGCACAGCATCCGCCGCAAGGGCAGCCCCCGCAGTTGCGATGAACAAAGTTGTAGCAAGAAGAATCGATTTCATTATTTCCCCCAAACCGGAATATTTCACTTATTTAGAAGAACGTGGTTGATGTTATATTAACGGCGCGTTCTGTCAGGTATTTCGAGAAGTGCATGACCCGCCCCTGCTGAAGATGGGCGCAAGCGCTTGAATGCATCTGGCTTTGTCTGTTTCGGTTGACTGAGCTTGGACATGTAGCCTGTCACCATCTGTCAGCAACCACCGTGGATAGCCGCCCCCATTTCTCCACGCCCTCACCACCTCCCGTATCATTCTCCTTGCGATCTTCCACGGGACCCCGGTGCGCACCGGGCAGCGGGGGGAAGCGTCGGTGCCGGGCTGGCAGGAGGTCGGTTCTCCTGCTGGGTGATGAGCCCCCAAGCCCGGGCCTTGCGGCGGCTGGCGGTGAAAGCCGAGGCGACTGAGCGGGGCAAGAACACCGAGCGGGGCGCGAACGTCGCGCCACTAACTTACAATTGGAAGGCACGGCCTCGCGCCCCGCTTCCCGGATTTTTCATCACAATGGCCAGACCGGAAACGGGGCGTGGCGAGGGAGAGGTGTGCGGGCCAGCACCCCCCTCTGTCCTGCCGGACATCTCCCCCGCAAGGGGGAGATTGGCAGCGTCAGGCGTGACGCCCGTTCTGCGATGGCAGCAATAGGAGGTTGGGGGTGGCGAAAGTCGAGGTGACGGCTGATCTCCCCCCTTGCGGGGGAGATGTCCGGCAGGACAGAGGGGGGTGGGAAGGAACGAGAGCGGGCAGGTTTGCGCCGCCCCTCATCCGCCCCTTCGGGGCACCTTCTCCCCGTAAACGGGGCGAAGGAAAAAGAGACCTACAGCAACCCCGCCTGCTCGGCTTCGCGCTTCAAATTCTGCCGCGGGCGCGGGCCGATCTGCTGGATCACCAGGCCGGCGGCGAGCGAACCGAGGTCGCCGCAGTCCTTGAGCGAGCGGCCTTGCGTGTAACCGAACAGGAAGCCTGCGGCGTAGAGGTCGCCGGCGCCGGTCGTGTCGACGAGCTCGCGAATCTCAGTCGCCTGGATCACCACCGTCTCGTCGCCGCGCACGATGACCGAGCCCTTCTCGGAGCGGGTGATGGCGGCGATCTTGCAGTCCTTGCGGATCAGCGACAGCGCTTCGTCAAACGACGACGTCTCGTAGAGCGACTTGATCTCGTGGCTGTTGGCAAAGACGATGTCGACAGTGCCCGAGCGCATCAGCTCGAGGAACTCGGCGCGGTAGCGATCGACGCAGAACGAATCCGACAGCGTCATCGACACTTCGCGGCCGGCTGCGTGCGCGTGGGCGGCTGTCATGCGGATCGCCTCCTTGGCCAGCGGCGGGTCCCACAGATAGCCCTCGAAATAGGTGACCTTGGCCCCGCTCGCCTTGTCGGCCTCGACATCGTCGGGCCCGAGCTCGACGCAGGCGCCGAGATAGGTGTTCATCGAGCGCTCGCCGTCGGGGGTGACGAAGATCATCGAACGCGCCGTCGGCGGGGTGCCGTCGAGCGGTTTGGTGTCGAAGGCAACGCCCTGGGCATGGATGTCGTGGCTGAAGATCTCGCCGAGATGGTCGCGGGAAACCTTGCCGAAATAGGCCGAGCGGCCGCCGAAGCTGGCGATGCCGGCAGCCGTGTTGCCGGCCGAGCCGCCCGAGGCCTCGATCGCCGGGCCCATGCGGGAATAGAGCAGTTCGGCGCGCTCGGCGTCGATCAGGTTCATCGCCCCCTTGATGATGCCGTTGTCGGTGAGAAAGGCCTCGTCGCATTGCGCGATGATGTCGACGATGGCGTTGCCGATGCACAGCACGTCATATTGGCTCATCAGGGTCTCCGCGGCGCTTTCGCCGAAAAAGGGGCCGAGGGGTCGGCAAAACGGATTGCGTTTAGCGGCTCGCGCAGCGTTTGCCTACCGGCAAATTGCCGAACGCCGCTTGAGGCCGGCCTTACGGCGCCTTATCTCAGCGCGGAAACAGGGAGCCGCAACGCCAACATGATCCTCGACGCCGCCCGCACCGCCGCAAGCCAGCTCTTTACATCAGAGTTCCGCACGGTGTTCCTGAAGACGCTGGGGCTGACATTGCTTGCGCTGGTCGCGCTCTGGTTCGGCATTCGCGAGGTCTTCGACTGGCTCGCCTGGCCGTGGATCGACGCCATGCTGCCCGGCCTGCCGGCCTGGACCGGCTGGCTCGGCCTGATCGCCGCCATCATCGCCGGCATCGGCCTGGCGCTGGGGCTTGCCCTGCTGATCGCGCCGGTGACGGCGATCGTCGCTGGCCTGTTTTTGGACGACGTCGCCGAGGTCGTCGAGAAGACCAACTATCCCATGGAGCGTCCGGGGCAGCCGGTGCCGGCGCTGCGCTCACTGGTGCTGGCGATCAAATTCTTCGGCATCGTCATCCTGGGCAATCTGCTGGCGCTGTTTTTGATGTTCATCCCCATTGTCAACATCGGCGCCTTCTTCATCGTCAACGGCTATTTGCTCGGCCGCGAGTTCTTCGAATTCGCCGCCATGCGCTTCCGCTCCGAGCAGGACGCCAAGGATTTGCGCCGCCGCAATGCCGGCACGGTGTTCATGGCCGGCCTCGTCATCGCCGCCTTCCTCGCCGTGCCGATCCTCAACCTTCTCACCCCGCTCTTCGCCGCGGCGATGATGGTGCATCTGCACAAGAGCGTGTCGGCGGCTGAGCGTCGCCCGGCCATGGTGCGGGCGTGAGGCGCGCTCAGCCCTCGCGGCCGAACATCGCCTGCAGCTTGGCATAGGCGATGCCGTCGCGGGCGAATTCGAACGTGCCCTGGCCCAGCATCTCGCGCGATGCCCGCTCCATCATGCCAAAGGCGTATGCGGTCAGCTTGGAGCCGAGCGAGATGCGCTTGGCGCCGGCCTCGGCCAGCACCGCGACCGAGAAGCCCGGCACCGCCAGCACGTTGACCGGCTTTGACACCGAACCGCACAGCGTCCGGATCATCTCGATGTCGGTGATGCCAGGCGCATAAAGCACGTCGGCCCCGGCCTTCTCGAAGGCCTGCAGCCGCTTGATGGTGTCGTCGAGGTCTGGGCGGTTCCAGAGGAAGTTCTCCGAGCGCGCCGTGAGCACGAAGTCGTGCTTCAGCGCCCGCGCCGCTTCGGCGGCAGCCGTAACGCGTTCGACCGCCAGCGAGAAATCATAGATCGGCTTGTCGGCGTCGCCGGTGTGGTCCTCGAGCGAGCAGCCGGCAAGGCCGGCGGCTTCGGCTGCAAAGACCGTCTCGCCGGCACTTTCGGGGCTGTCGCCCTTGCCTTTCTCGAGGTCGGCAGAAACCGGCAGGCCGGTGGCGTGCGCCAGATCGCGGCAATGGTGGATCATCTCCTCGAAGCCGACGTCGCCGTCGGGCCGCCCGCGCGAGAAGGCATAGCCGGCGCTCGTCGTCGCCAGCGCCTCGAAGCCGAAGGAGGCCAGAAGCTTGGCGGTGCCGATGTCCCACGGATTGGGGATGATGAAGGCGCCCGGCGCCTCGTGAAGTTTCCGGAAGACCGCGCCCTTGTCCATGTCATCGCCCTCGATCCGAACCGACAGGCGATATTAGACCGGCGCGCCGGAGGGCTCAAACCCTGTTTCAGGCGATCGGGATCAGTCCTGCCAACTTGCGCATGTCGTCGAACAGCACGGCACCTGCAGCCGCGAGGCCGTCGCAGTCGGAGTGCGGGTCGCGGTGATAGCCGAACACCCGCATGCCGGCGGCGCGGCCGGCCTCAGCGCCGGCGACGCTGTCTTCGATGACGATGCAGTCGGCGGGCGCGAAGCCCATCGTGCCGGCGGCGTGCAGGAACAGGTCGGGGAACGGCTTGCCGCGCTCGACCATGGTGGCGGAGAACAGCACGTCGCGGAAATAGGGCAAAAGCCCGGTCTGGCCAAGCGTCATGTGCATCTTGTTGACGCGCGCCGACGAGGCCACGCAATAGGCGATGCCGGCGGTTTGCACGGCGGTGACGAAGGTCTCGATGTAGGGGATCGCCTGCACGCCCGTCTCGAACAATTCCGGCAGCTCGCGGTACCAGCGCTCGACGAAGTCCGGACCGAGGCTGACGCCTGTCGCTTCGACTTCCTTCTGCACCGACACCAGGCTGCGGCCAACGAACTGGCGGCGGCAGTCCTCGTAGCTGACGGGATAACCCGCCTCAGTCAGCCAGGCCGAAAGCCGCTGGTTGGCCAGCGGCTCGGTGTCGACGAGCACGCCGTCGCAGTCGAAGATGACGAGCTTGGGTGTGCTCACGCGGTGCCCGTCGAGCCGAAGCCGCCGGCGCCGCGCGTCGTTTCCGCCGCGAGGTCGCGCTCTTCGACCTCGGCGCGGGTCACCGATGCGATGACGATCTGGGCGATACGCATGCCGCGCTCGACATAAAAGTCCTCGTCACCGTGGTTGATCAGCAGCACCTTGACCTCGCCGCGATAGTCGCTGTCGATGGTACCTGGTGTGTTGAGGCAGGTGATGCCGTGCTTGAAAGCGAGGCCGGAGCGCGGGCGCACCTGGCCTTCAAAACCTTCGGGGATTTCGAAGATCAGGCCGGTTGGCACCAAAGCGCGCTTGCCGGGCAGGATCAGCAGCGGCCGGTCGTCCGGTACGGCGGCGCGCAGGTCCATGCCGGCGGCACCCGATGTTTCGTAAGAGGGCAGGGGCAGCTCGCCCGAATGCGGCAAGCGGACGATCCCGATGACGGGGGCGGAAGAGGTTGCGGCGGTCGATGTCATGGCGGCGATCCTATGGGACAGCGTCCAGATGAGGTCAATTCACAAGAGGTCGCACTCAGCGAATTTCCACCGGCACGACCGTCGTTTCGCGAATCTCCTCCATGACGAAGGAGGCCGACACATCCGACAGCGGCACCTTGGCGATAAGGCGCTGGTAGAGACGGTCATACGCTTTCACATCGGCGACGCGGGCACGCAAGACATAGTCGAGGTCACCCGACATGCGATAGACGCCGGTGATCTCGGGAAACGAGGTCACGCCGGCGCGGAACTTGGCCAGCCACTCGGGGTCGTGGCTCGACGTCCGCACCAGGATGAACACGGACAGGCCGAGGCCGAGCTTGTCGGCGTCGACAAGCGCCACGCGGCCGGTGATGAAGCGCTCGTCGTCGAGCCGCTTGACCCGGCGCCAGCAGGCATTGCGCGACAGCCCGACTCGCTCGGACAGCTGGTCGACCGAAAGCGTGCCGTCGCGCTGCAGCTCGGCGAGGATTCTTCGATCAATCGTATCGAGTTCTCCAGACATTTGGGATGATTGTCCCAAATTTATGCCAATGGCAAGGACGGATTGGGACCGATGAACCTCGTGGCTGTGCGACGATACTCATATCAGCCAGGGAGGTCCTCATGTCCGCACGTATCGCAAAGCTGTTCACGGCTCACCCCGAGGCGGTCGACGAGACCTATTTCGAGCATATGCGTTTTGCCGGCTGGTTCGCCGGCCAGCTGTTCATGGCGGCGAGCGCCGCGCTCATTCACGCTTTGTTACCCTTCCTGTTCGAATCTACGGCAAGCACGATCATCCGCCGGCTGTACGAGCGGACGCACAATCGAGGACGCTGAAGCGCATGTGCCGGTGGGCCGCCTATATCGGTGAAGAGGTCTTCCTCGAAGACATCGTGACGGCGCCGTGCCATTCGCTGATCGCACAGAGCCATTGCGCGCAGGAGGCCAAGTCGCCGACGAATGGCGACGGTTTCGGGCTTGCCTGGTATGGCGAGCGACCGGAGCCTGGCCTCTATCGCGACATCCTGCCGGCCTGGTCGGACCCCAATCTGAAAAGCCTGTGCCGGCAGATCAAGTCCGGCCTGTTCCTCGCCCACGTCAGGGCATCGACCGGCGGCGCCACCAGCCGCGCCAACTGCCACCCGTTCGTCTCGGGCCGCTGGAGCTTCATGCACAACGGCCAGATCTCGGGCTTCGAGAAGATCCGGCGCCGGCTCGAGGCCAGCATCAACGACGACCTCTACGAGCAGCGCCAGGGAACGACCGATTCCGAGCTGTTCTTCATGCTGATGCTGGAGGAAGGGCTCGATGCCGATCCGCAGGGTGCTGTCGCGCGCGCCACCGGCCGTGTTGTTGCAGCCGCCCATAGCGCCGGCATCGATCCGCAGCTGAAACTGACTGCCGCCTTCAGCGACGGGACCAGCCTGTTTGCCGTGCGTTTTGCCACCGACGGGCATGCGCCGACGCTCTATACGCGTGACGGCGAAACCGGGCGCTGCATTGTCTCCGAACCCTTCGACCGCGAAGGCCAGAGCTGGCAGGCGGTGCCGCCGTCGAGCTTCGTCGCCATGACGCCGGACGAAATGACCGTCCGCCCGTTCCAGCCGGCATTGGCCCAACTGGCACTGGCCGGCTGAGATCTGCTATCTGCTGACGACGCGTTACCGAGCTGAATCGGCAATCACCATTTCGCGCAAACAGATCGAGCTGGCTCGAGAAATGACCTTGTCGGCGCGCTATTCGGAACTGGGCCTGGCCGCGGACCTCGCTGAAGAGGTCGAGGCGGTGTGGACTTCCGTCAGCGATCGCGCCGGAAGCTACCGCGTCTTGCCGGACGGCCGTTGCGATATCATCGTCAGGTTCGATGCCGGGCAGAAGCCGATCACCGACATGACTGTCGTCATCACCGGCCCGATAACGCGCTTCTATGATGTCGCCATTGAACCCGGCATGGGATTTGTCGGCGTTCGCATTCGCCCGGGCTGTTTCGAGAGGGTGCTCGGATTTGAACCAGCAGATATGGCGAATTCCAACTTGATCGGTCCTGACGCCTTGACGGTATGCCCTGCACTGAACTCGCTCTGTGTGCCTGCGCAGGACCAGGCCGAGCTTGTCGCGCGGATGACGGATTTCGTTCGCCGGCGCGTCGCCGACAACCATTTCAGGCCCACGCCGCTGGGCCGCAGCGTGATCAGCGCGTTCCACGCATCCGGTGGACGCCTGCGCGTAAGCGACGTTGCCGGCATGCACGGTGTTTCCGAGCGGACGGTGCATCGCCTGGTGATCAAGGCGACGGGGCTGGCGCCAAAGGCCTTTGCGGCCGTCCTGCAGTTTCATCGCGCCTTGCGGCTGCTGCGGGATCACCGCCTGAGCCCCGCCGATGCCGCCCTGGAGGCCGGTTTCTCGGACCAGGCGCATATGAGCCGGGTGTTCCGGCGCATGGGAGGTTTCTCGCCGGCGCGACTTCCCGATGTCACCCTCGTCAGCCTGCGCGACTGATGTCCGATTTGTTCAAGATGGAATCGGAGCGAGGCGCAATGATCCACCAATAGCCGGATGAATGCGCCCGCGTCTGACCTGACGCGTGTCTGCTCGTCGCGGCCCCATTGTCTGGAGACTTCGCGATGTCAGCACGCCTTGGCTATACGATCCTTTATGTTGCCGACGTCGAGGCGACCGTGTCGTTTTACGAAGCCGCATTCGGCCTGCGACGCAAGTTCATCCACGAGAGCAATCTCTACGCCGAGATGGACACCGGCGAGACGACCTTGTCTTTCGCCGGCGAGGCCATGGCCGAGATGAACGGGCTTGCCATTCGTGCCAACCGCAAGAGTGACCTGGCAGCAGGGTTCGAGCTCGCCTTGATCTTTGCCGATCCCAACGGCGCCTATCGCCAGGCTGTTGCCGCAGGTGCGACGCCGGTGAAGCCGCCTGAAGACAAGCCATGGGGCCAGGTCGTCGGCTATGTCCGCGACCTCAATGGCTGCCTTGTCGAGATCGCTTCGGCCATGCCGGACTGATCGCCGGCTCACTTGCACAACCAATCGACACCCGAACCGAGGCCGACAGCAATGCGCCCGACAACTGCATCTCCCTGCATCACCACCAAACGCGTCGTCGAGACACGCGACTTCTACATCAGGCATTTTGGCGCATATCCCGCCTTCGATTGCGGATGGTTCGTCAGCCTTGAATTCGGAGGCGGGCTTTCGCTGCAGTTCATGGAGCCGCAGGGAGAGCAAGCTTTGTGCAATACCGCAGGGCTGACCTACAATTTCTGCGTCGACGACGTCGATGACGACTACCGGTCGATGACTGCGGCCGGGCTGGTGCCTGTCATGCCGATCGAGGACCATCCGTGGGGCGATCGTGGTTTCGCGATCCAGGACCCCAACGGCGTCACGCTCTACATCTACTCCAACCGGGAACCATCCGCCGAGTTCAGGCAGTTCTATGCGCCACGGGTTGCCCATGACCGGTAATCGCGTTCAAGCATTCCTGGACGAGATGCGCGATCATCGGGCGGACCATTTCGCCATCGTGTCGCGGGTGCACGAAATCGTGCAGCAGTCCGGTCCTGCTGTCTCCGAGGAGATCAAGTACGGCGGCCTCCTGTTTTCGTCGCGGTCCGCATTTTGCGGCGTCTTTTCGTATGCCGGTCACGTCACGCTGGAGTTCAGCGCAGGTGCATCCTTGCCAGATCCGCACGGAGTGCTGCTGGGGCAGGGCAAGCTGCGGCGCCATATCAAGCTCCTTGCCCTGTCGGACATCGATGACCGTCATGTCGCCGACTGTGTCGCGCTGGCGCGCCAGGCGGCAGACGCCTGAAGCGCGTTGCGGGGTGGCCGCCGCTCAATGATGCGTCAGCGCTCGGTTCATCGGCTCCCAGTACATCTTCGTCCAGCCTTCATCCAGCGCCGCATGTGCCGAGCGCGGGTAGCCGGCCTGGTCGAAGGTCAGCCTCGTGCCGGTGCCGTCGGCCTGCAGTTCGAAGCGCACGATCGAATAGGTGCCCTCGGGCCAGACGCGCGAGCGCCATGCCTGGACGATGCGGCGGTTGGGCACCAGCTCGACATTGCGCGCCTCGATGTCGCCGCCGAACATCGAGACCTCGCCGCCTTCGTGCGTCGAGATATGGGCCGCGCGCCCGCCCGTCATCGCCTGGAAGCGGGCTGAATCGAGTAGCAGTTCGTAGATGTTCTTGGGCGAACCCTTGATATGCACTTCCTGATGGATGGTCATGGCGACCTCCTGGCATGGCGCGACATGTCTTACGCGCCTTGAGAATATTTTCCGCCTGTCCGGCAGCGGCGTCAACGCCGAGCTGCGGCCTCGGAAGCGCGGCCGTCGCCAGTCTCCTGACAGCGCCTTGGCAGGAGAGGGATTGTAGTTTCGAGGTTCGATTCGTATCTGCGCTGCAAGCCCTGCATCCGGATGGATGCCCAAGGGCCGGCGCGGGGGCGCCATGCAGGACGAAAATAGATGACGGAAGACCAGACGCTAGCCGCCCCGGCACTCAAGGAAATCTTCGACCGCGAGCGCCTTCGCCACATCGCCACCGAGACAGCTTCCATCTCGGCCGCCTTCGATGCGGACAAGTTCATGGCGCTGGCGACCGCCAATCTCGACGATCTCGGCATCATGCAGCGATTGCGGCAGACGGCAACCAGCCTGCACGGCGCCTTGCCGGGCAGCTTCGAGAGTGCCGTCGATGTGCTGCACGAGCTTGCACCGCGTATCCAGCACGGCTTCGCCTCGATCGTGCTGTCGGAATATGTCGCGCTCTATGGCAAGGGCCATTTCGACCTGTCGATGCAGGCGCTGAGCCATTTCACCCGCTTCGGCTCGGCCGAGTTCGCCATCCGGCATTTCCTGGCCAGGGATTTCGACGGGACGCTGAAGGTGATGCGTGGCTGGGCACTCGACGACAACGAGCATGTGCGCCGCCTGGCCAGCGAGGGTTCGCGCCCAAGGCTGCCGTGGTCTTTCCAGCTCAAGCAGCTGATCAAGGATCCGTCGCCGACGGCACCTATCCTCGAGGCGCTGCGCAGCGACCCCAGCCTTTATGTGCGCAAATCGGTGGCCAACCACCTCAACGACATTTCCAAGGACCATCCAGACCGGGTGATCGACCGCATCTCGGCATGGGACATGGAAGACAAAAACACCGCCTGGATCGTCAAGCATGCGCTGCGCACGATGATCAAGAAGGGCGACCCGCGCGCGCTGGGCGCGATCGGCACGACGGGCAAGCCGATGGTGCGTGTCGAAACCTTCGCGATCCAGCCGGCCGCCATCCTGCTCGGTGGCCGCATCACGCTCAAGGCCAACATCGCCTCGACTGCCGAGACCGTGCAGCAGCTGGTGGTCGACTATGCCGTCCACTACGTCAAGAAAAGCGGCGGCAGCTCGAAGAAGGTGTTCAAGCTCAAGGAAATCAACCTTGCGCCGGGCGGCCAGCGAGAGCTTTCGATCAGCCAGGCGGTGCGCGACTTCACCACCCGCAAGCATTATCCCGGCCATCACCTGATCGAGCTGATCGTCAACGGCGAGACGGTGGCCGAAGGCGGGTTCGAGCTGAAGGGGTGATCTGCGCCAATTCCTCGACAGCCGCCGGTCCCGCTGCTAGAAGCCCGCGCAAGGAATAGTGGCGGACGGCCCGTATCCTGCCGGTTGCGGTGATCCGCGGCGGCTTTGGCCTTCGGGCCGGGTAACTGGCTGTCTCCCGACTGCACAATAGGAATCCCCGATGGCTGAAGACATCGAAAAGGCGGTGGCGCGCCGCCGTACTTTCGCGATCATCGCGCACCCTGACGCGGGCAAGACGACGCTGACCGAAAAGCTGCTGCTGTTCGGCGGCGCGATCCAGCTTGCCGGCGAGGTCAAGGCCAAGAAGGACAAGATCCAGACCCGCTCGGACTGGATGAAGATCGAGCGCGAACGCGGCATCTCGGTCGTCACCTCGGTCATGACCTTCGAGTATGGCGACAACGTCTTCAACCTGCTCGACACGCCGGGCCACGAGGACTTCGCCGACGACACCTATCGCACGCTTTCGGCGGTCGACAGCGCGGTCATGGTCATCGACGCCGCCAAGGGTATTGAGCCGCGCACGCTGAAGCTGTTCGAGGTCTGCCGCCTGCGCGACATCCCGATCATCACCTTCGTCAACAAGATGGACCGCGAGGCGCGCAATACCTTCGAGATCCTCGACGAGATCGAAGAGAAGCTGGCGCTCGACACCGCCCCGATCACCTGGCCGATCGGCCAGGGCAAGACTTTCTCCGGCACCTATCACCTCGCCCAGAACGCGGTGCGCCGCGGCGACGCCGAGGCCGAGCGCACGCCGGTGCATGGCCCCGATTCCAACCGCGCCGCCGGCCTTTTGCCGGACAATGAGCGCCTGGCCTTCATCGAGGAGCTGGAACTCGCCCGCGAGGCCTGCCGTCCGTTCGACCTGCAGGCGTTCCGTGAAGGCCATTTAACGCCGGTCTATTTCGGCTCGGCGCTGCGCAATTTTGGTGTCCGCGACCTGATCGAGGCGCTTGGCGACTTTGGCCCCGCGCCGCGCGCCCAAGAGGCCGACGCGCGCAAGGTCGAGGCGACGGAAGAGAAGATGACGTCGTTCGTCTTCAAGATCCAGGCCAACATGGACCCCAACCACCGCGACCGCATCGCATTCGTCCGCGTCTGCTCGGGCGAGCTCAAGCGCGGCATGAAGGCCAAGCTGGTGCGCACCG
The DNA here is from genome assembly GCF_964252895.1 of Aminobacter sp. LjRoot7. Classification (NCBI taxonomy): domain Bacteria; kingdom Pseudomonadati; phylum Pseudomonadota; class Alphaproteobacteria; order Hyphomicrobiales; family Phyllobacteriaceae; genus Aminobacter; species Aminobacter sp. LjRoot7. Next base: position 45,512 of record NZ_CAXUPX020000012.1, on the reverse strand, counting down.
GCAAGCAGATGAGCCTGTCGGCGCCGCAGTTCTTCTTCGCCCGCTCGCGCATCACCGCCGACGAGGCCTATGCCGGCGACGTGGTCGGCATCCCGAACCACGGCACGCTGCGCATCGGCGACACGCTGACCGAGGGCGAGGACATCCTGTTCCGCGGCGTGCCCAACTTCGCGCCCGAAATCCTGCGCCGCGTCCGCCTCGGTGACGCGATGAAGGCCAAGAAGCTCAAGGAAGCGCTGCACCAGATGGCCGAGGAGGGCGTGGTCCAGCTGTTCCAGCCCGAGGATGGCTCGCCGGCGATCGTCGGCGTCGTCGGCGCTCTGCAGATCGACGTGCTCAAGGAACGCCTGTCGGTGGAATACACGCTGCCGGTCGATTTCGAGATGGCGCGCTTCTCGGTCTGCCGCTGGATTGACGCCGACGACAAGGCCGACCTGCACCGCTTCATCGAAAGCCATCGCGGCGACATCGCCCGCGACCTCGACAATGATCCGGTGTTCCTCGCCCAGCACGAGTTCTCGCTCAACTACGAGGCCGAGCGCTGGAAGATGATCCGCTTCGCCGCGATCAAGGACTACCAGGTCCGCGACAAGGTTGCCTGATCCTGGATGCGGGGCGGATTTGCCGCTCCGCATTCTCGTTTCGTCATTCCGTCATGCAAATCGCCTAATGGCATCGCAGTGCCGCCGCCCGCTTCGTGGTCCAAGCCATGGAGCGTGACAGGCCGGCACTGGAGATGTTCAATGCGCCGAGCTTGCTGAAAAGGGCCGGCGCCGCCAGGGTGGGGGCTCTGGCATGGAGGAAATGACGTCGCATGATGGTTTCAGCATTGATCGAGCGTGAACTGACCCGCGTTGGCTCGCCTGTCCGCAATGGCGTCTTCGTCGCGGTGGTCGGCCCCAGCGGTGCCGGCAAGGACACGCTGATTGCCTATGTCCGCGAGCGCCTGACCGACGACGATCACGTCGAATTCGCCCGCCGCGTCATCACCCGCCACAGCGACGGCGCCACCGAGGACCACGACACGCTCGCCGACGCCGCCTTCATCGAGGCAGAGGCTTCGGGTGCCTTCGCGCTGTCGTGGGAAGCGCATGGACTGCGCTACGGCATTCCGGCTTCCGTCGACGATGCCATATCGGTCGGCCACGTCGTTGTCGCCAACACCTCGCGCGGGGTCATCCCGGCGCTGCGCCAGCGCTATGCCAATGTCGCCGTCGTTGAAATCACTGCATCGCCGGAAATCCTGGCCACCCGGCTTGCCGCGCGCGGTCGTGAATCACGCGGCGAGGTGCTGGCGCGGCTGGCGCGCACCGCGCCGCATGATCTGAGTGGCCCCGGCCATGTCGCGATCGACAACAGCGGCCCGGCCGAAATCGCCGGTGAACGCTTCCTGGCCGTGCTGCGCAAGGCCGTCGCCTTCTCTGATGTGTCCGGCCTGATATAGGTAAGTAACAACTTACGTATTTTGCAGATCGATGCGCAGCATGTGGTTGTCCCAGACATGCTCGGGGTCATCCGTCTGCTTGCCGTCGGGCTCGACGACGAGGCCGGCGCCCGTGGTGGCGAGGAAGCCGTTGCGGTCGGGCGCGAGGCCGCAGACCTCGACAAGATCGTTCTTTGCCACGACCTTGCCCGTCTTCGCCTCGATCATCGCCCAGGCATTGCCTTGCGGCGAGGAGACGGCGACCAGCCCGGCGTCGCGATTGGCCGCGACCGAGCCGATATAGTTGCGGAAACCGCCGAGGATGTCCTCGGGCATGTCGAGCATTTCCAGTTCCTTGCCGCGCGCGGTGCGGCCAATCAATAGCGGCTTCTCGGTTGCCGGCCCTTCGTGCTGGCAGCCGAACCAGACCGTGCCCTCAGCGTCGATATCCATATGCCGGATCGACAATTGATGAAGCTTTTCAGGCAGTTCGTGTTTCTCGATCAGATCGCCTGAGACGCGATCGACCAGCACGAAGGATGGCTTCATCGTCGGAATGTTGAGCTTGGCGCGGCCGAAATCCGGGTGGGTCTCGATGCCGCCGTTGCAGATGGCGAGCGTGCGTCCGTCGCCAAGCAGGATCAGCTCGTGCGGGCCGACGCCATGGGTCGGGAATTCGCTTAGGCGGCGGAAGTCGTCGCGGGCGTCATAGACGCCGACCATGCCGACGGCATTGTCGAAGTCGTTCTCGGTGACGTAGAGCAGCGCGCCATCGGGCGAGAACACGCCGTGGCCGTAATAGTGGCGGCCGGCGATGCTCGGGATTGTCAGCGGCGCGTCCTTGCCGGTGTGGTCGAAGACCAGCATGAAGGTACCCGGCTGGCGCGCGAACACCACCGACTTGCGCGAGATGGGATCGAACGTAACGTCGTGTCCGCGTTCGGGCAGGGTGACGCTGTGCAGGATCTTGCCGGCCTCCGACAGGATCGCCACACCATACTCGCCGGTCCTGGCCTGGTAAGCCGTGGCGAACATGGCGTCGGTTTCGAGCGCCAGCGCGCGTCTCGCCGGACTGAGCGAAAGCACGAAGCCCGCGCCAGCTGCCTTGAGGAAATCGCGGCGGTCAAACAGCGGCGTGCGCATTGTGCTGCCTCCTCAGTCGCCGTCGAGCGACGAGAAACCGGCGGTCAGGCCGAGCGCTCCCGAAAGCCGGGTGCCGAACTGCTCGGACAGGCTGGATGTCACCAGCGCGAAATAGCCGAGCTTCTCACGCTTGGCGGGGTCGGCAAGTGCCGCATCGATCGGTCCGGTGACGGCGGCCGCTGCCGCCTGTGCATTGGTGAACTCGAAGCCGATCGACTCGGCAACCCAGCGCTCGTCGGCCGGCACCAATTCGCCGAATTTCGAGGCGACGAAAAGCGCCTCCATGCCTGCGATATTGCCGGCAAGCGAGGCGCCGGTGCCTTCCGAGCGCCAGTAGAGCGCCTGCTTCGGCTTGTCGGACGCCGCATTCTTGCCGAGGAAGCCATTGAGGCGCACGTCGCGCACCAGCTCAAGCCCGTTGACATAGACTTCGAGCAGTTCGGTCAGGGCTTCGTTGTCGTCGCGGTAGAGCGGATTGGCAGCACCGGGGTTCTTCCACTGGCTGGCAAAGCCCTTGTCGTCGCGCCAGGCGGCGTCGACCTCGGCGGCTATGGCCCCGATGTTGCCCGAAATCGCCTGGCCATAGGCGCAGCGATAGGCAGACGCGGTGCCGGCGAGCTCGTCGGCGCCGGTGCCGAACAGCACGAATTCCAGCGCGCCGAGCCCCTGCATGGCAACGCTCTTCTGGCCGAGCGTGGCGGCGTTGGTGGCGGTGGCATCCTTGTCGGCCAGCGCTGACTGCACCTGCTTCAACCCGGTTCCCTTGCGGTCGGGCCAGAACAGCAGGCGTTCAAGCCGGTTCTGCTCGGTGATCGGTCCAAAGCGGATGATCTCGACCTCCGACCAGGTGGCAGTGGTCCGGCCGAATGCTGCGCGTGCTGCAGCAAGAGTGTCAGGCGACGGCGCCGCACAAAGCGTAACCATAGACTTACCGAGTTCGGCTGTCGTTCCAACCAGCCGGCCATAGGCCGGGCGAATGAAGCTGTCGATGGCGTCGGCGATGACCTTGCTGGACGCTTCGCTGGCGTGGGCGGCGGTCGAAGGCAGGAACATGCAGAAGGCGAGGGCAGCTGCCAGGGGACGTCTAGCCATCAGAGCGACTCCAGAAATTTGACGAGCGCATCGCGGTCTTGCGTTGGCAGCGCAGCAAAGTGATCTCGCGACTTCTGGCCTTCGCCGCCGTGCCAGAGGATCGCCTCGCTCAGGTTGCGGGCGCGGCCATCATGCAGGAAGAAGGTATGGCCGTTGACAGTCTTGGTCAGGCCGATGCCCCACAGCGGCGGCGTGCGCCATTCGTTGCCGGTGGCATCGCCTACCTGCTGACCGTCGCCGAGTTCGTCGCCCATGTCGTGCAGCAGGAAATCGGAATAGGGCCAGATCAGCTGGAATTTCTGCGCCTTGTTGGGCGCGTCGCGGCGGGTAACGAATTTCGGCATGTGGCAGGAGGCGCATCCGGCCTCGTAGAACATCTGCTTGCCGCGCAGCACTTGGCGGTCGTCGATGTCGCGCCGGGCCGGCACCGCAAGGTTCTGCGAATAGAAGGTGACCAGATCCATGATCGGGTCGGGGGCTTCGCTGGTGCCAAGCCGCTCCTGCACGCCGTTGGGCATCTCGCGGCAAGCTGTCTGGGCGTCGGTGCAGTCGCCCCAGTGCTTGGGCACGTCGGGCGTCGAGATGCCGATGTCGCCGGCGAAGGCATCGGCCGATTGCTGCCGGATCGACGGCGCAGACGCCTTCCAGCCGAAGCGGCCGAGCGTCAGCTCGCCTGTCTTGTGGTCGCGCACAATGGAAGCCTTGCCCGAAATGCCGTCGCCGTCTTTGTCGTCGGGATCGGCATTGGCGAGGATGTCGGCGGGGTGGATCTGCTCGACGAGGCCAAGGCCGATCATCGGCGGCGTGACGCGTGGCGACAGCGTCGTCTTCGGGTCCATCGGGCCATAGCCGAGATCGGTCACCGAGTAGATCGGCCAGCGCAGCGTGGTCTTGACGTCGCCAGAAAGCTGGACCGGAAACTGCTGGTAGGAAATCGCCATCCGACCTTCGCTCTTGAGGCCGGGAACCGCGAGGTCCTGGAACTGGCCACCATAGACCGGATCGGGGAAGTTCAGCACCTTACGTTCGGCGATCGCGGCCTTTTCTTCTGCCGTCTCCGCCGTGCGGGCAAGCCTGAGGAACATCGAGGTGGCGTCGGAATTGCCTTCCGGCGGATGGCCGCGGCCGTCCTTGAGATGGCAGCTCTGGCAGGCGCGCGCATTGAACAGCGGCCCCAGTCCGTCGGACGCCTGGGTCGACGACGGCGACGACACCCAAAGCTTGCGGAACATGCCGTTGCCGAGCTTGAAGGTGCCTTCTTCCTCGAAGGTGATGTTGGCCGAGGAATGCGAGAACGCATCCTGGTTGACGCGCTTTTCCGAGGTGCCGGCGCCGCCCTGCATGCGCTCGAATTGCTCGGGCTTGCTAAAGTCGGTGGTCGGCCGGATGGTCTTTTCGACGCGCGCCTTGTCCTTGGGATTGAGGTCGGTGCGCTCGGTGGCCAGGCCGGTGGGAACCGCTTCGCCTGAAATCGCCACCTTCATGGGCAGAGCCAGTGTCAGGCCGGCTAGCAACAGGAGGCGAAGCGCTGGCGCGCTTCGCTGTCGTTTCATGTGGTCATTGGGGAACTTGCCGGTAGTCGCGCGGCGCGTGGTCAGAAAAGTGCGCCGCATTCCGGCATGTCCTATTCGGCCTTGTCAGCTGGTTCGGCGTTGAGCTGGCCGTATTTCTCGTCGCCGATCTCGGCGAGCAACTGCAACTGGGTCTCGAGGAAGTCGATATGACCTTCCTCGTCGGCAAGCAGTTCCTCGAAGAGCTTCATCGATACGTAGTCGCCATGCTGGGAGCAGATGTCCCTGGATTTCTTGTAGGAGGTGCGGGCGTCATATTCTCCGGCGAGATCGCTCTCGAGCACTTCCTTGAGGTTCTGGCCGATGCGAAGCGGCGAAATGGACTGCAGGTTGGGATGACCTTCGAGGAAAATGATGCGCGCGATCAGCTTGTCGGCGTGATGCATCTCTTCGATCGATTCCTCGCGCTCCTTCTTGGCGAGTTTGCCGTAGCCCCAATCTTCAAGCAGGCGGTAGTGCACCCAATACTGGTTGACGGCGCCTAGCTCGAGGAAAAGTGCCTCGTTAAGCCGCTCGATGACCTGTTTTTCGCCCTTCATTTGCCTTGCTCCCAAATTGAACGCGCAACTCTCTGACGCGGTCCAGGTGTGAAACGACATCCATCTCGCCCGATTCAGAACGAGCGTGATAAGCTTCGGTGACCCGAATTATCGTTTCGACCACATTTGGAAAGCAGCCGCAACAACGTCCTCGTTTTTGCAGCGTATGATAGACTTTCGCGGGCACGATCAGTGTCCACGGGTCCCGGTCCAAAAGCTCGACGATTGTGTCTTCGATCTCCTTTTGGGTAATCAGATTGCAATGGCAAATGAGCATGGTTTCGACTGACCGTGGCTGACGGCGCGCTCCCTTTGGCGCGCCGTGTGGCTAGAGAAATTTAGGCGTCTTGCGCCCTCACTGGAAGACCTTGTCCGGCGAATCGAGGCTGTCCGAACCCTCGAATGCGATGGCGTCGAGCTTGAGCGAGGCAACGGCGCGTTCGATCGACTTGGTCTGGTCGACGAGGGCGTCGATGGCAGCCTGCACCGTGGCGTTGCCTTCGGCATTGCCTTCGCCGATCTGCTGGTCATAGGCCTCGCCGCCGACGGCGCGCGCCTGGATCGCTTCCATCTTGGCAACCGTCGTGTCCAGCTTGCCGCTGAGTTCGGTGTCGAGCGCTGCGTCCGCTTCCTTGACCAGATCCGAAACCGACGGGCCTTCGACGGTCGAGCCGTCGATGCGCTTGTAGCTGCCGTGATAGGCGTTGCGGATGCCGACGGCGTCATAGAGATGCGAGATGTGGGTGTTGTCGGAGAAGCAGTCGTGCTCCTCTTCCGGATCGTGCAGCAAAAGGCCGAGCTTCATGCGCTCGCCGGCCAGTTCACCGTAGGACAGCGAGCCCATGCCGGTCAGGATGGTGGAAATGCCAGCCTTGGCGTCGCCGTCGAGAAGTGCCTTGCGCGCAGCCCCATCAGCCTTCCAGTTGCCGACCATCTCTTCGAGATCGGCAACCAGCAGGTCGGAAGCGGCGTTCAGGTACTGGCCGCGGCGGTCGCAATTGCCGCCGGTGCAGTTGGCGGTATCATAGTCTGTGTAGGGACGGTTGCCGGCGCCGGGTCCGGTGCCGTTCAGGTCCTGGCCCCAGAGCAGGAATTCGATGGCATGGTAGCCGCTGGCGACGTTGGCCTCGATGCCGCCGGCTTCCTGCAGCGTGCCGGACAGCAGCTCCGGCGTGATCTTGGAGGCGTCGACCTTCTGGCCGTTGATCTCGATCGACGGGTTGGCGATGACATTCGCGGTGTAGAGCGAATTCTCGTCGGATTCGGTGCCGTAGCCCTTGTCGACATAGTCGATCAGGCCTTCGTCGAGCGGCCATGCGTTCACGCGGCCTTCCCAGTCGTCGACGATGGAATTGCCGAAGCGGTAGACTTCCGTCTGCTGGTAGGGGATGCGGGCGGCCTTCCAGGCTTCGCGCGCGGCCTTCAGCGTCTCATCCGAAGGCTTGGCGATCAGCGCTTCGATGGCTGTGTCGAGCGCCTTGGCTGTGGTCAGCGAGTCTTCGTATTTGGCAAGCGCGATGTCGGAATAGGTGGTGAGGACGGCCTTGGCGTCGCTCGCGGCCTTGGCCGGCAGCACGAAGATCGCAGCGGTCAGCGCAGTCGTCGCGGCAATGGCGGCGAGCCTGCCGTAATGACGGTTGCGCGAGATGGATGCAGGCATGGTCTCTCCTCAATGAACCAGTTGGCGCCGGCAAGCGCCGAAAAATCGTGTTCCGCCAGCATTTTGCTGGATCGGCGGCATGGACTCGAATGAAAGCTGAAGGGTTATCCTGCTTCGGACATGCGCGGGGTTCGAGGCCCTTTTCGGGCACAGCGCAACCATGCTGCAAACAGCCGCGCCATGGCGCGGTTCGACGAAGGCAGGCACCCAGATAGCTCCAATCGAAAGGGTTAAAGGCCCAGACATCAAAGACAGGCGCTGTAATGCACGACTTCATAAAAGCCGAGCGGCGTCAAAAGTCAACGCAATTTCGGCTAAAAGCGTAGCGGGATCAATAGTTTGGAATGATTCTAAACTGTTTCTGTCCAGTTTACAGCAGCGCTTCTTCAGGCCAAGCCGTTGATTTGTCGAGACATGGCGCGGGACCTGGCGAGAAGAACCTGGCACCCGCTGCGACATCAGGTAGCGCCGCGACGCGGGATGATCAGGGCGCCGAGCATGGCACGATCCTGCCCGCCTGTCGGCCATGAAATCCTGCCTGTCGGCCATGAAATCACGTCATGACCCCTTGCGGCGGGAGCCCCTAGCGGTCATTTCGGTAGAGGTTTCCGGTGTTGCAGAGGCGAGCATGAAGAACGGTGTGGTGATTGTCGGGGCCGGCCATGCCGGCGTGCAGGCTGCAGCCAGCCTTCGCGAGGAGGGTTATGATGGCCCGGTCATCCTGCTCGGCGACGAGAAGGAGCTGCCCTATCACAAGCCGCCGCTGTCCAAGACCTTCATCAAGGATGCCGCCGCCCAGCCGCAGCCCTTGCGCGGCGAGGTCTTCTACACCGGCCACACAATCGACTTCCGGCCCGGAACGCTGGTCGAACGCATCGATGCCGCCGCGCGCCGGCTCGAACTCGCCGGCGGCGACGACCTTGCTTATGACCATTTGATCCTTGCCACCGGCTCGCGCCCGCGCGCCCTGCCGCTGCCGGGCGCCGATCTCGCTGGCGTGCTGTCTTTGCGCTCGGTGGCCGATGCCCGGCTGATCCGCGAACAAAGTGCGGCCTGCGAGGAGGTCGTCGTCATTGGCGGCGGCTTCATCGGCCTGGAGATCGCAGCCACGCTGGCCGCCGGCGGCCGCAAGGTGACGGTGATCGAAGCACTCGACCGCTTGCTCGGCCGCGCTGTGGCACCGCTGATCGCCGAACATGTGCGCCAGCGCCTGAGGGCGGCAGGCGTCCGCATCCTGCTCAAGACCACCATCAAGCGCATTGAAGGCGAGGGCGGCCATGTCTCGGGCGTGCTGACTTCGGCTGGCGAACACCTACCGGCGAAGATGGTGATCACCGGCATCGGCGTCGTGCCCAATGTCGAGCTGGCCGAGACGGCTGGGTTGACGATCGCCAACGGCATTCGCGTCGACACCGCGATGCGCAGCTCGGTGGTCGACATTCTCGCCATCGGTGACAATGCCAGCTACCGCCACTGGCAGACCGGCGGCGATGTGCGGCTGGAATCCGTGCAGAACGCCACCGACCAGGCCAAGCTCGCCGCCCGCACGATCATTGGCCACCCCGGCGACTACACTGCCGTGCCGTGGTTCTGGTCCGACATCGGCGACATGAAGCTGCAGATGGTCGGCCTGACCATGGGCAGCGGCCGCCAGATCCTGTCGGGCGACCCGGCCGAAAACCGCTTCTCGGTGTATCATTTCATCGGCGACCGTCTCGTCGCCATCGAATCCGTCAACCGACCGGCCGACCACATGCTCGGCCGCAAGATGCTAGGTCTCCGCTTCTCACCGACGCCGGAGCAGGTGGCGGGTGGCACTGATGCGCTGAAGGCGGCACTGGCGGCGTTGCCGGCGGGGTAGTTCGGCTGTCGGCCAACGTTGGCACTGCCCCTCGTCCCCTGCCCATCGGGGCGAGCCGCAGGCGCTCCCAAAACCTCATGGTGAGCCTGTCGGACCATAGGTTTTGGGACGTGTAGGACTTGGCGCGCCTAGCGCCCTCGTGGTTCGACAGGCTCACCATGAGGGCTACTGCGGCGCGCGTCTTAGGTTCTTGCTTCCGTCCCCGAGTCTGCCCGCGATGAACTGAGCGAGTTGGCTCCTTACCCCGTCCGCACTTCCCGGATCGACGCCTCGAGGATATCGAGCGCTTCGGTCAGGACCTCGTCCTGGATGGTGATCGGCGCCAGGAAGCGGATGACGTTGCCGTGGACGCCGCAGGTGAGCAGGATCAGGCCCTTGTCGAGCGCCTTGAGCCTGACGGCATTGGCGAAGTCGGCCGAGGGCAGCTTGGTCTTCGCGTCGTTGAACTCGACAGCGTTCATGAAGCCCAGGCCGCGGATGTCGGCGATTTCAGGCACGTCGTCGCGCAGCGATTCCAGCCGCTGCTTGAGCCGCGCGCCGAGCTGGTTGGCGCGGTCGCAGAGCTTCTCGTCCTCGATGACGTCGAGCACGGCATGTGCTGCGGCGACACCGATCGGGCTGCCGCCATAGGTGCCGCCGAGGCCGCCCGGATTGGGCGCGTCCATCAGCTCGGCCCGGCCGGTGACGGCGGCGAGCGGGAAGCCGCCGGCAAGGCTTTTTGCCATCGTCATCAAATCGGGGGCGACCTCGTGATGGTCCATGGCGAACATCTTGCCGGTGCGGGCAAAGCCGGTCTGCACTTCATCGGCGATGAGCAGCATGCCGTGCTGGTCGCAAATCTTGCGCAGCGCCGTCATGAACTCGCGCGGCACCTCGTAGAAACCGCCTTCGCCTTGCACAGGCTCGATGATGATGGCAGCCACCCGGGCCGGGTCGACGTCGGCCTTGAACAGCCGGTCGAGTGCTGCCAGCGCGTCGGCCGTGGTCACGCCGTGCAGGGGCACGGGGAAGGGCGCATGGAACACGTCGCCCGGCATGGCGCCGAAACCTGCCTTGTAGGGCTGCACCTTGCCGGTCAGCGCCATGCCCATGAAGGTGCGGCCGTGGAAGCCGCCGGCAAAGGCGATGACGGCCTGGCGGCCGGTGGCGTTGCGGGCGATCTTGATGGCGTTTTCGACCGCTTCCGCGCCCGTTGTGACGAAGATGGTGCGTTTGTCGCCCTTCATCGGCGCGATCGCGTTCAGCCTTTCGCCGAGCCGGACATAGCTCTCATAAGGCACCACCTGGTGGCAGGTGTGGGTGAAGCGGTCGAGCTGTGCCTTGACCGCCTCGATGACGCGCGGATGGCGGTGGCCGGTGTTGACCACGGCGATGCCGGAGGAGAAGTCGATGTAGCGGCGGCCCTCGACATCCCAGATCTCGGAGTTCTCGGCGCGGTCGGCATAGACCTGCGTCGTCATGCCGACGCCGCGGGCGATGGTCTGCATCTTGCGCTGTGAAATTTCGGCGTTTTTCATCGGTGGTCCTCCAACCTCGCCGGCACCTTGTGGGCGCCAAACCGGCGTCATATCTGCACCTCTCCTGGTTTTTCACAAGCCGTCACGTTGGTCGAACGCATTGGTCCTCGCGGACAGTAAAAAAATCGCAGATGCTCTGTCGGAATGGCGCATGTTCGCGCGTCCTAGTCATGAAGGAACTGAAAAGATGCTCTACGCCATCCTTTGCTACAACAACGAAGACGTCGTCTGCGCCTGGTCCAAGGAGCAGGATGACGAGGTGATGGCGCGCCTGCAGGTGGTCACCGGCAAGCTGCGCGACCAGGGCAGGCTCGGGCCTGTTGCCCGGCTGCTGCCGACGACGGCGGCCACCACCTTGCGCAAGACCAAGGATGAACCGCTGGTCATCGACGGGCCCTTTGCCGAAACCAAGGAGCAGTTCCTCGGATTTTACGTCGTCGACTGCGAGACGCTCGACGATGCCGTGGCCGTGGCCAAGGACCTGGCGGAAGCCAATCCTGGCGGCGGCTCTTACGAACTGCGCCCGATCGGCGCATTTTTCCCCGGAAAAGAGGCAACATGACCGACCCGGCCTGGATCAACACGGCACTTTCTTCCGCCCGGCCTCAGGCTGTGGCGGCCCTGCTTCGCTATTTCCGCAATCTCGACACGGCGGAAGAGGCGTTCCAGGAGGCCTGCCTGCGCGCCTTGCGCACATGGCCCGAGAAAGGACCGCCGCGTGATCCGGCCGCCTGGCTGATCTTCGTCGGCCGCAATTCCGGCATCGATGCCGCCCGCCGCCAGAGCAAGCAGGCGCCGCTGCCGGCCGAAGAGTTGGTGTCCGACCTCGACGACGCCGAGACCGACATCGCCGAGCGGCTCGACGGCCAGCACTATCGCGACGATATCCTGCGCCTGCTGTTCATCTGCTGCCATCCCGACCTGCCGGCGACGCAGCAGGTGGCGCTTGCGCTGCGCATCGTCTCCGGCCTGTCGGTCAAGCAGATCGCCCGCGCCTTCCTTGTCGGCGAAAGCGCCATGGAACAGCGCATCACCCGCGCCAAGGCGCGTATCGCCAACGCCGACGTGCCGTTCGAGGCACCTGGCCCGGTCGAGCGCTCGGAACGCGTCGCGGCCGTGCTGGCGATGGTCTATCTCGTCTTCAACGAAGGCTATTCCGCCGGTGCCACCGAGATCGCCAACCGCGCACCGCTGTGCGAGGAAGCGATCAGGCTGGCGCGTCTGCTGCTGCGCCTGTTCCAGACCGAGCCGGAGGTGATGGGCCTGACCGCGCTGCTTTTGCTCCAGCATGCCCGCGCCGCCGCCCGTTTCGACGCCAACGGCGAACTGGTGCTGATGGACGACCAGGACCGCACGCTGTGGAACAAGGCGCTGATCGACGAGGGCTTGGCGCTGATCGACAAGGCGATGCGCCACCGCCGGCCCGGCCCCTACCAGATCCAGTCGGCGATTGCAGCACTACATGCCCGTGCCGCCAAGCCCGAGGACACCGACTGGGCCGAGATCGACTTGCTCTATTCGGTGCTGGAATCGATGACGCCGTCGCCTGTCGTCACGCTCAACCGTGCGGTTGCCTTCGCCAAGCTGCGCGGGCCCGAGGCGGCGCTCAAGCTGATCGAGCCGCTGGCGCCGAAGCTGTCGGGCTATTTCCATTTCTTTGGCGTCAGGGGTGGGCTGCTGATGCAGCTTGGCCGCACCGACGAGGCGCGCGAGGCCTTCGACCGGGCGATCGCGCTGGCCAATACGGCAGCCGAAGCCGCCCATATCCGCATGCATCTTGACCGGCTTTCGGCGCCTTCGCCGGCTGCAAAGGCGAATGCCAAGGCGCCAAGCCGTCAGCTGCATTAGACGCGCGGAAAGGTCGAAGTTATCCACGCGGCAATGTCGGTGGCGCGTCGGCAACTTCGACCCATCGCGGCAGAAAACCTTCTCCCCGGTTAGGGAGAAGGTTGCGTCAGGTTCGGTTAGGACCCGCGAAGCCAGTACGGGAAGTGACTATCTTCCCCCTTTTCAGGAGACGGAGGCAGCGGCGTCTTCTTGTCGGCCGGGACGTCCACGACCTTACGATAGAGGTGCCAGGTCGCATGGCCGAGCACCGGGATGACGACGGCAAGGCCCGCCAGGAATGGCAGCGACCCGATCAGCAGCGCGACGGCGACGATCAGGCCCCACAGCAGCATCGGCACCGGGTTGTCCCGCACCGCCCGTGCCGAGGTTTCGATCGCGGCATAGGCACCGACGTCGGCGTCGAGCAGAAGCGGAAACGCTACGACGGTGGTGCAGAGGACCAACAAGGCGAATACGAACCCGATCAGATTGCCGAGCAGAATAAGCGTCCAGCCGCGCTGCGTGGTGAACAGATCGTTGAAGAACGCTGCCATCGTCAGCGGGGCGTCGGCTCCGTAAAGCCAGCTGTAGAGCGCCTGCGCGACAAAGAGCCAGGCAACGAAGAGCGCTAGCAGCATGATGCCTATAGCCACCATCGCCGGAATGGCCGGCGAATGCCTGACATCGAAGGCATGCTTCCATGACGTGTCGAGGCCTTGCTCACGTCTTCTGCTGATCTCGTAGAGGCCGATGCCGAAGAACGGGCCAAGCAAGGCAAAGCCGGACATCAGCGGGAAAATGAGCTGCAGGGCGTTGCCGCCCGATGTCCATGTGATCAGGAACACCCCGACGATCGGGTAGATCAGGCACAGGAAAACGTAATGCGAAGGCTTGTCCCAAAAGTCGTCCAAGCCACGTCGCAGCGCGTCGAACACATCAGCGACCGTTATCCGCCGAATGGCGGGATGTTCGATCGTATTGGTGGCGCCTGCGTACACATGGAAACTTGCCATGACCACTCCTCCGTTGGGGTGGGTCGCGGCTCGCGCTTGGCATCAGTGGTCACGCCAAACCGCGACCTTCACCTAAGCAAATCATAACGTGCTTCGAGCGATTTGACGACCCTGCGGATTGTTGCCCTGAGCGGCTCACGCAAAGGTCATTAACACGGCGGTTCGGCTCGCCCCCGGATTGTCAGCTGCCGCAGTAGCGGCGCGGGAAGGTCGAGATCGCCCGGGCGGCAATGTCGGTGCCGTGGGCGAGCGCCTCGGCGAGGGTCCGGCCCTTGGCCAGGGCGGCGAGGAATGCCGCGTTGAAGGTGTCGCCGGCGCCGACGGTGTCGATGACTTCGACCGTTGGAGACACCGCATGCACATGCGCGCCTGCCGCATGGGCGTGCGCCCCTTGCGAGCCGTCCTTGACGACAAGCGTGTGGCTGGGGCCGACGCATTCGACGAGCTGGCCGACCGCTGCGCCGAGATCGTCCTGGCCCGACAGCCCCTTGGCTTCCTCGGCGTTGATCAGCGAGATGTCGGCGGCCGATATCCACTCGAACATCCGTTGCTTGTTACCCTCGGTCCACCCTGCCGGCGGCCAGCCGGGATCGATGGCCGTGCGCCAGCCCCTGGCTGCGAGTGCCGACAGAAGCTCGATCGTGCCGGCCTCGATGCCAGGTATCAGGAAGCCGCCCGAGATCAGCGCGAAGGCGTTTTCGCCTGACGCCTCGGGCAGGCGCTCGATCAGGTTTTCGAGACTGGCACGCAGCAGATGCCCTGGCGTGGTGAAGAACACCCGGTCGCCACCCTTGTGGACGATACCTACGGTCAGCGTCGTTTCGCAGGGCTCGACGATCCATTCCGTCGATGCCTGGTCGAACCGTCCGCTCAGCCACGCGCCGTTGGGGTCGTCGCCGACGGAGGCGATCATGCGGTGCGGCACCTTCATGCCCGACAGTGCCAGCGCGGTGTTGCCGGCCGAGCCACCCGGCCGCATCTCCGAGCGGTCGACCATCACTTCGGTGCCGACGGCCGGCCAGCCGTCGACCTCGCCGAGCACGAGGTCGACGTTGACGTTGCCGAGAACGAGCAGGGCCGGAACTGTCATGAACTGCCTGTGGCTGGTAGTACCGCCATCTGGCGATCGCATCTGGTCGGTGGAGGGTCAGGCGCCCGTGCGGGCGACCACCGGCACGTAGTTTTCGAGCTCCGGCGCCGGGAAGCTGACCGAGCCGGCGATCTCCGCCGAGCGGTAGAGCCCCATCAGGATCTCGACAACGGCGAGGCCGTCATGGAAAGTTTCCATCGGCGTTTCGCCCTTGCGGAAGCACTCGACCATGTGGCGGTTCTCGTCGGTGTAGCCATAGACGCCGGCTTCGTCCTCGAGCACCGGCATCAGGCCCTGCTCGGCATTCTGCTTTTCGACCAGGTCTTCGCCTTCCTCGCCCTTGACCTCGCGCGACATGAAGATCTTGAGCCCGGTGTTGAGCGAGTTGAACTCCATCGCATATTCCGGCCCGAGCAGTTCGAGCTGGATGCGCAGGCCCGCACCGACATAGGCCCAGGAGGTCGTCGCCTCGATGACCAGCTCGTTGCCGTCCTCGTCCTCGAGCAGGATGGTGCCACGGGCGAAATCCTCCGACGGGCGGTTGCGGTAGTCGACATCGCTGCCGAAACGCTTGCGCAGCTGGTCGGCATAGTTGGGCCGCGTCCATTTGAGGTTGGCGACGGTGCCGCTGACCTGCTTGATGGTCAGCGACTTGCGCGCGGCACCCGGCTTGGTCAGCAAATGGCGGGCCACCTCGACGCTGTGACACATCATGTCGGACAGCACGCCACCGCCCTGCTTGTCGCCCTGCCAGAACCACGGCTCGTGCGGGCCGGAATGCTCTTCCGCCGCGCGCGCCAGATAAGGCCGGCCCGTGGCCGAGGCGGCGCGGCGCCAGATGATGTCCTTGCCGCGGATGACCGGCGTGCAGAACACCTGGTTCTCGAGATAACCGTGGTTGAGCCCGGCGTCTTCGGCGAGCCTGAGCATCTCGCGTGCTTCGGCGATGGTGCGGGCCAGCGGCTTTTCGCAGGCGACTGCAATCACCTTGCTGCGCCCGGCCTTCACCTCGGCATGCAGCGTGCGCATAACGTCGAGGCGGGTGTAGTTGGGCGAGAGAATCCAGATCGCGTCGACATTGTCGGCATTGACGAGCGATTCCAGGCTGTCATGGCTGGTGCAGTCGCCGAGGCCGAGTTCGGCAACGCGGTTGGCGAAGCGGGCGCGGTTCTCGGCCTTGCGGCTGAACACGCCCGTGACGTCGACATTGCGCACGCCGAGCATGCCCTTGAGGTGGAATTCCGCGATGAAGCCGCTTCCGACGAAGCCGACGCGCAGCCGCTGTTTGGGCAATCCGGTCATGTGAGGTCCCCTAGACTGAAATCATTTCGGCGCAGGCGCCGTGGTGCCGCGCACCTTGAGCGTGGTCGGCAACATCACCGGCTTGCGCGGCGCGAGCCCGCCTGACAGCAGGTCGAGCAGCATGGTCATGGCGGCGCGGCCGATGTCGGTGCGCGGCTGGCTGACTGTCGTCAGCGGCGGATAAAAGGCCTCGCTGAGGAACAGGTCGTCGAAGCCGACGACCGAGACCTGGCCGGGCACGTCGAGGCCGAGCTTGCGCAATTCGTGGATCACGCCGAAGGCCATTTCGTCGTTGGCGACGAAGATCGCCGTCGGCGGCTCGGGCAGTTCGAACAGCGCCCGACACAGGCGCTGGCCGGTGTGCAGCAGATAGTCGCCGCGCTGCTCGTAGCCCTCGGGAATGGCGAGGCCCGCGGCCTGCATGGCGGCGCGGTAGCCGTCGCGGCGCTCGATGCTCATGATCTCGGGCACCGGGCCGGAGACATGGGCGATGCGCGTGTGGCCGAGGCCGATCAGGTGTTCGACGGCGTTGCGGGCGGCGGCCGCATTGTCGATCATCACATGCGGGAAGCCGGCGTCCTGGATTTCTTCCAGTGCCACCACGATCGGCGCGCCGCCCTCGACCGAGGCAACGAAACCTTCGCGCTCGGGCAGCTTGCCGGTCATCAGGATCATGCCGTCGGCATGGCCGTCGCGCAGCATGTCAAAATACTCGATCTCGCGATCGGAGTCGTTTTCAGTGTTGCCCATGAGCACCGAATAGCCGGCGGCGCGGGCGGTGGCTTCGACGCCCTTGAGGATCTCGAGATAGAACGGGTTGCCGACGTCGCGGACGACCATCAGCACCGCCATCGCCTTTTGCGTGCGCAGGTTGCGGGCGCTGACATTGGGCCGGTAGTTCATCTCGCGCGCCATGTCGCGGATGCGGCTCAGCGTCGGCTCGGCGACGAGGCCGCTGTCGGAAAGCGCGCGCGACACGGTGGCGGCAGAAACGCCCAGCCGCTCGGCGATGTCCTTGATCTTGGGTCGTTCGTTCATGCGCGCATCGCCCTGCCACGGCCGTAGAACAGCATCAGGATCAGCAAGGTCGCGCCGAACACCATTTGCCGCCCGGATTCGTCGATATGAACTGTGGTCAGGATGCTTTGCAGCACCACAAGCAGCACCGCACCCGCCATGGTTCCGGTGTAGCCGCCCTTGCCGCCCGACAGCGGCGTGCCGCCGAACACCACGGCGATGATCGAGGGCAGCATGTACTGCTCGCCGACATTGGCGAAGGATGAGCCGGAATAGCCGATCAGGCACATGCCGGCGACGGCCGCGAAGGCGCCCGACAGCATGAACAGCGCGATGCGGGTGCGCTTGACCGGAACGCCGGCCATGAAGGCTGCCTGCTCGTTCGAGCCGATGGCGTAGATGCGATGACCGAACACGGTGCGGCCGAGCATGAAGGCCATCAGCAGACCGATCGCCACCCACAGCCAGATGATGCCGGGCAGGCCGAACAGGAAGGGCTGGGTGACGAACTGCGACAGGCCGGGTGCGGCGCGTCCCGACGGGATGCCGTTGCGGATGACGACGAGAAGGCCCTGCAGGACGCCCAGCATGCCGAGCGTCATCACCAGCGGCGGGATGCGCAGCAGCGTGACGCCGAGGCCATTGAACAGGCCGATCACGGCACCGGCGGCGATGCAGCCGAGGATCGCCGACAAGATGCCGCTGTCCGCGCCGTTCATCAGATTTCCGCCGATGATGGCGCTGAGCGAAACGACACCGCCTACCGACAGGTCGATGCCTTCGCGGCCGCCGAGGATGACCAGGTTCTGGCCCGCTGCGACGATGCCGAGCAGAGCGGCGACGATGAGCAGGCGCAGGATCTGCTGGCCCGAGGCGAAGCCGGGCGACAGCGCCTCGCCGAGCAGCAAAAGCGCGGCGATGAGGATCAGCGCCACGACCAGCGGCTGCTTGAGGAAGGCCAGCACCGGCGAGGGGACTGCCGCTTGCGTTTGCGTGGTGGCGCTCATGCGCGTGCCCTCCGGCCAACGAGGATGCCTGCCATCAGCGCGACAAGGATGGCGAGGCCCTGGACCAGGTTCTGCCATTCCGACGGCGTGCCGACGAAGAACACCAGCGAGTTGATCAGGCCGATGATCAGCGCGCCGATGATCGAGCCGACGACGGTGCCGAAGCCGCCCGACAGCGCGCTGCCGCCGAGCACCACGGCTGCCACCGAGAACAGGGTCATCTTGCCGCCGACGAGCGGGTCGCCGCTGGCGGTGTCGCCAGTAATGCAGAAGGCGGCGAGGGCTGCGAACAGGCCGCACAGCGCGTAGCCCTGGATGCGGATCTTGGTCACCGGCAGGCCGCTCTGGTAGGCCGCCTGCGCATCGTCGCCGACTGCGAGCAGCTGGGTTGCGAGCCTGGTGCGGGCGAGCACGTAGAGCACGATGGCCAGCAGAACCACGGCGAAATAGACAAACGGGATTTCGAAGAAGCGGCCGCCATAGGTGCGCCAGAAGGCGGCGGGCGCCGGCGTGCCGGCCACCGGCATGACGTAGAGCGCCAGCCCGGTGAAAAAGATCGAGGTGGCGAAGGTGGCGACGATCGCCTGCAGCCGGAGCGCCGCAACCACGATGCCATTGATGACGCCGCAGGCGAGGCCGACGAAAAGCCCGATGCCGAGTGCCGCCACCACCGAGAAGCCGCTGCCGCCCAGCTTCTCCATCGTCACCACGATGACGACATTTACCAGCGAGACGATGGCGCCGGCGGAAAGATCGATGTCGCCGGCATAGACGACATAGGTCTGGGCGATGGCGAGCATCATCAGCGCGAGATAGGTCTTGGTCAGACCGGTGATGCCGGCAAAGCTGACACTGCGCGGTTGGTAAAGGCCGTTGAGCGCAAGCAAGACGATGGCGATGACCAGCGCCGGCAGGAACGGGTAGCGCTCGACGAGGCGCTTGAGCCCGCCCGGCTTGCTGGAAGGAAGGGTCGCGGCTGTCATCACGCGGCCTCGTAAGCTGCCTGGTAGAGATTGTAGCGCGTTCTGTCCGCGCCGGTGAGTTCGCGCCGCACCGCACCGCCATTGAAGACGAGGATGCGGTCGGCATTGTTGAGCAGCTCAGCGTCTTCCGAGGAGTAGAGCACGATGCCCATGCCCTCGGCGGCGAGCTTGCGGATCAGCGCGAACAGATCCGCCTTCGCGGAAAGATCGATACCCTTGGTCGGGTCGTCCAGCAACAGCACGTCGGGGCGGTCGATCAGCCAGCGCGCGATGACGATCTTCTGCTGGTTGCCGCCCGACAGCGAATTGATCGGGTGGCTGAGCCCGGCAAACTTGGTGTGCAGCGCCTCCAGTGCCGGCTTGACCCGCTCGGCCAGCGCCGAAGGCCGGGCGAGGAACAGCTTCTGCCGGAGATAATGGATCGGCGTGACGTTCTCGAGGATCGGCCGGCCCTGGATCACGCCGTCGCGGCTGCGGTCGCCGGAGACATAGGCAAGGCCGCGCCGGATTGCTGCGCGCGGGTCGGACGGGGTGAAGGACGAACCCGAAAGCGCGAGCGAGCCGCCATTCGAGGGGTTGGCGCCGAAGATGGCGCGCAGCACCGCCGACTGTCCCTGGCCATGCAGGCCGCCGAAACCGAGGATCTCGCCTTTGGCGACCTCGAAGCCGACATTGGCGAAACCCTTGCCGGAGAAATTGGCGACAGTCAGCACCGGCGCCTTGCGGTCCGCGGCCTCCGCGGGCGGTGCGCTGGCGCCGGGCGCGAGCTCGTCCTGGCCGCCGACCATCAGCCGGATCACCTGGGCGGGATTGGTGTCGGCGATGTTTTCGGTGCCGACAGTCTCGCCGTCACGAATGACGGTGACGCGGTCGCCGATGGCGAAGATTTCGTCCATGCGGTGCGAGATGAAGATGATGCTGCGGCCCTCGGCCTTGAGGCCGCGCAGGATGTCGAAGAAGCGGTCGACCTGGGCTCGGTCGAGCGCCGAGGTCGGTTCGTCGAAGATGGTGATGGGGGCTTCGGTCGCCAGCGCCTTCATGATCTCGACAAGCTGGCGCTGGTCGGCGCGCAGGTTCTCTACCACTGCCTCGGCCGAGAAACCTTCTCCCGACACGGTGTCGAACAAAGCGATGTAGCGCTGAGCCCGGCTCTCTAGTGCGGCGCGGTCGACGAAGATGCCGCCCGGCATGTCGGGCAGGCAGATGTTTTCCGCCACCGTGCGATGCCCGGCGAGGCTGAGCTCCTGGTAGAAGATGCCGATGCCAGCGGCGCGTGCCGCATGCGGGCCGGTGATGGTGACCGGCTTGCCGTCGATCAGGATCTCGCCGCCGTCAGGCCGCACGCTGCCGGCCAGGACCTTGCACAGGGTGCTCTTGCCCGAGCCGTTCGAGCCGATCAGCACATGCACTTCGCCGGCTTCGACGGTGAGGTCGCCACGGCGCAAGGCCAGGGTGGCGCCGTAAGCCTTGCTTACGCCGCGCATGATGAGTTTCGACATGGTGGTGGCTTCCCGGTGCTTCGTCGGTCGCGGGGACGCGGGCCTGCAGGACAGGTGCCGCGTCCCCCGTCTTGGGAGGAAGCTTACTTGAACAGCGCCTCGGCGTCTGCGATCGAAAGCTGGCTGGTGTACGAGTAGTAGCCAGGCTTACCCTCGATCGCCTTCGCAGCGTCAGCGAGGTTCTTGCTGTCGATGAACGGGATCGGCAGGTACATGGCGTTCTTGTACTGGCCAGCCGTTGCCGGCTCCTTCAGTTCCTTGCCCTGCAGCATCAGCACGGCGACGTTGAGCGCCGAAGCCATGACGCCGGGCGGGTTCACCGAAGCGCCCGAGTTCAGCTTGTCCTTGGTCCAGATGTCGATGAAGTCCTTGCGGATCTCGCCGGTGGCGGCGATCGACGATTCTTTCTTGGCGTCGATGATCGACTTCCAGGCGCCCGCAGCCATGCCGTCCTGCACCCAGACGCCGTTGATGTCGGGGTAGGTGGCGAGCAGGTTCTGCATCGCCTGCTGGCCCTGGGCCTGATCCCAGTTGGCGTTCACTTCGTTGACGATCTTGATGTCGGGATACTGGCCGAACACTTCCTTGTAGCCGGCGACGCGCATCTCGTTGGCCGGGTGGCCGGCGACACCGTTGATGGCAACGACATTGCCCTTGCCGCCGAGCGTTTCGGCGAGCCACTTGGCGCCGGCTGCACCCCATGCCTTCTGGTCGATGCCGACATAGGTGGCGTCAGGCGACGACACTTCGGCGTCGGTCGAGATCACCAGGATGCCGGCTTCCTTGGCCTGAGCGAAGACCGGGTCGAAGGCCGTCGGGCTGTTCGGGTTGATGATGATGGCGTTGACGCCTTCACTGATGAAGTTGCGGACATGCGCGATCTGGCCGGGCACATCGACATTGGCGCTCTGCACCACGACCTCGACATTGACGCCCTTGTCCTTCCAGGCAGCTGCTGCGGCCTGGGCTTCCTCGATCATCTGCGTGCGCCACTCCGAGCCGACCCAGCCGTTGGACAGGCCGATCTTGTAGTCGGCCGCCTGGGTCGAAAACGCCGACACGGCCAGTGCCGCGACGGTGGTGAGCGCCAGTGCTGAAAATTTCCTCATGAACTCCTCCCGATGCACAGAAAAACTGCTGCAAGGGATCATAAGCTGAAAATGTAATCGATTTCAATCGCCATTTTCCGTTGTTTTGGCGGGGTAATGTCCAGGCGCGGGCCGCGACTGGCTGCTCCCGGCGTGTTACGCTGGCACCGCTGGCCCGTCAGCGGGTCCAGCAGCACAAAGCAGTCGCTATTAAACAGACGAGGTCCGTTCGGTGACCATTCTGCTGACGGTCCTGGCGATGATCGCTTTCGCTGCCAACTCGCTGCTGGCGCGTTCAGCCCTCGATGGTTCAGCTATCGATGCGGCTGCCTACACTGCCGTCCGGCTGTGCTCCGGTGCAGTGGCGTTGATGCTGCTGATCTCCTGGCAGCGTGGACGCGGTATTTTTCGAACACCACCGGGCAACTGGCCGTCGGCTGCTGCCCTGTTTGCCTATGCATTGGCATTTTCGCTCGCCTATCTCCGCCTCGGGGCGGCGGTGGGGGCGCTTGTGCTTTTCGCCTCCGTTCAAGGCACCATGATCTTCTGGGGCATTGTCCGACGAAACCGGCCAACCGTGCGCGAGCTTGCCGGGTTGGTCGTCGCTTTTGCGGCGTTCCTCTATCTCGTGCTGCCCGGCCTCAACGCGCCGGACCCGGTCGGCAGCGTGCTGATGGTGGTCTCGGGCATCGCCTGGGGTATCTATTCGCTGCGTGGCCGAGGCTCGGCGAGTCCCCTTGGCGACACCGCTGGCAATTTCCTGCGCGCCGGATTGATTTGCATCCCGCTCGCTCTGCTGCCCACCTTCGGCGCTGGCATCACGTCACGGGGCATTGCCCTTGCAGTTGCCTCGGGCGTAGCCGCTTCCGGGCTGGGTTATGCGATCTGGTATCGCGCCTTGCCCGGCCTCACGCCCACCCAAGCCGCTGTTGTCCAGCTGACTGTTCCGGTCATTGCCGCCGTGGGCGCCACGGTGTTCCTGTCCGAAGTTTTGTCCGCGCGGCTGCTGCTTGCCAGCATCTGCATCCTGTCGGGTGTCGCACTGGCGATTACGTCACGCCGTCCCGGCTGAAATCGTTGTTCCCTGCCTCATCTCGCGTGAACCTTTCCCTGCTCGGCCGCGACCCAGCGCAGGCCCCGCATGATGCGGCGTCAGCAAAGGAAAGAAGCCAATGACCACAGACACCAGGTGTTGCGGGTCACCGCGAGCACCCGGAGCACGGCGCGACCACCGCCTCAGGGAGAGGGTGGACGCGTTGGGCTTCGGGCTTGTTCCATTGACCCTAGGTAAGCCCCGGCGTATCGTCGCTCCGAGGGACATTCTAAGGACTGCAAGGGAGGAAAGTGCCGGGTATCAGCGCTTTGCACTTGCTTGCGCTCCAGCACCTTCTTCCACACAACTCGGGAGAGGTGCCATGCCGTGCTTTCGTGGTGGTTCCGGTGCGCGTGCGCGGCCATTCGAGCCGTCAGGTGCCCGCCTGAAAGCACTCGCCTTCAACGCCGGCATGATGGCCTTGGCGGTTGCCGCAAGCCTCTGGCTCGCGCCACCGGCACAGGCCCAGGAAACCCACATCATCAATCCCGGATCGATGGCGGTTACCGGCTTTTCCGGAACCGTGATCCCGGGGTTCGAGGAAGGGCTGCCGCCCGGCGTCGATCCGGTCGACGAAACCTTCATCGACACCGAGCGCGCAACCTTGCGCGTTTTTGACGTTTCGGCTCTCGGTGGTCCGCCAACGGGACAACTCGTCAACACGCCGCAGCCCTTCGAGGTCCTGGCCAGCCAGATCGGCCAGGTCTTCGCGCTGACCTATGACGACGGCGTCCGCGACGGCACCCCGTCTGGTGTGCCCGATCTTTACGCGGGCGCGACTTCGCTACACGGCATCCGCATCGTCACGCCCGATGCCGACGACGATGGGCGCCCCGAGCGCGAGCGACGCGGCAAGGCCGGTGCCATCTTCATGGCCGGACAGTTCGGCGATGAGAATGGCGGTGGACCCGGCACGATCTGGCGGATCGACGGCATTTCGGGTGCCGTCACCAAGTTCGCCGACATCGACACCAACAGTGGTCCCGGCATTGGCGACGTCACCTTCGACAAGGTTCATCGCCAGTTCTTCGCCTCCGATCTCGACACCGGCCTGATCCACCGCATCGACGCAACGGGCGCCCTGGTCGACACCTTCGACCACGGTGTGACGGGGCGCCCGGTACGCGGGCTGGCACCCACTGCCGACGACGGTGCGGTGATGGACATAGAAGGTGTTGCCTTCGACAGCGAGGACCCCGGCACCTGGGGCTATACCCAGGATGAACGTCGCGTCTGGGGCACAGCCTTCCACGGCGGCCGCGTCTACTACGCGGTCGGCGACAAGGCCGAAATCTGGTCGGTCGGCATCGCCCGCGACGGCAAGTTCGCCGGCGACCCGCGCTGGGAGCTGACGGTTGAGGCCGACAAGGACCTGCCGGTCACCGACATCGCCTTCGACAACAAGGGCTTCATGTATCTGGCCCAGCGCGGCGAGATCGAGAACCGCTTCGACTACAGCCAGTTCGCCGATACGGGCGATGGCGAGGTCATCCGTTACTGGCGCGAAAGCCCTGACGATCCGGCGACCGAGAGCATCTGGGTGCCGGTGCCGCAGGAATATGCCGTCGGTTTTCCCGAAGGCAATCGCCAGTCGGCCGGCGGCATCGACCTGCAATATGGCTATGACGCGCAGGGCTTCATCAACCCCAATGCCTGCACCGACACCATCGTCAAGACAGGCGACAAGCTGCGGGACAATCCGGCACTGGCCGAGCAGCTCGCAGCTGGCGGTCCGCTCGCCGTCCATGGCGTGCAGATCACCTCGACCTCACTTGTGAAGCCGGCGAACGTTCCACCGTTCGGCTCGTGGTTCGTCGACTTCGACAGCTTCTATGAAGACCCCGAGGTCGAGGGCCATGTCGGCGACGTCGAGATATGGCGGCCATGCGAGGGCCGCGCCGGCTATTACGAGCAGATCCCTTATCCGGGCGACTATCCGACGCCGCTGTGGCCGCCGGACTTCCCGCCGCCCGGCAACATCCCGCCCTGCCTCGACGTCGAGGCGGTCGAGTATTTCTGCACCCCGGCCGGGCTCGAGGCCGATCTCTATGTCCGTGACGTTGCGGGTATCGGCGGCGATTCCGTCAAGGCCGATTCCAGGACGCCGGGCGTTGGCATCACACCGCTTCAGCAGAGCAAGCCGGCAGGTGCGCCGTTCACCATCGGGGTGACGGGCCACTTCCCCGGCGACACTGTCAATGTCGGTCTGTGCTTCTACAAGCAGTCCGACGCCGACAAGGGTGGCTACTACCCTTGCTGCAAAGTGGTGGTGCCGCTTGCAACGCCCCAAGTCAGCTGCGAACCGTGAGGGAGGGAGAGATGAACACTCACGCTCCCGTCCCGCTCGCCACGCAGAGCAACCCAACCGTCATGGAGACGATCATGAAACCCCTGTCATTTGCCAGGCGCGGCGCGCGCTGGCTGGTGGCGGCAGGTATCGCGCTCGCCGCCATGCCCCTGTCGCCAGCAGCGGCCCAGCCACTGCCCGAGGTCGTGCCTGAACTCAGGCTCGACCGCGTCATACCGCATCCCGGCCACGACGACGTCGTGCCGTTCTTCACCAAGAAGGGCGTCCAGCGCAATTGCGACTATGTCGTCTATAACTTGCGCTTCGGTGCCCGCGGCAATCCGGAAAAGTTCTTCGATCCGGCCTTCACCAACGGCCTCAAGACGTTGCGGATGGACTTCCGCGACCAGGTCGCAGCTGGACTGACCATCGTCAACGTCCAGGCCTCCGGTGATGGCACCGATGCTGTCGGTGGTCCGCTGCCGGCAGCTGCCATAGGCACCACGGCAAACCCCAACGACACGGCCACGATATCCGACTTCCGGCTGTCGGCGACCGATCTCGACGGGGTCGGCGCACCCAACGAGCGCTACATCGATATCCGCATCACCGCCCTGATCGACCACGCCGCCTTCCCGGCGCCCGCGGTCGTCGACAACCAGGGCTTCGTCAAGCTGTCGGCAGGCCCCGGCTCGATCGAGATCCCCTCGCACGATCCGTCCAAGCCTGACGACGGCGATTTCCGCACCGGAGAGAAAACTTCGATCCGCATCGACGTCACCGACTGCGAGCCGCCTCCGCCCCCGCCTCCGGGTGGTGACGGGCCGTGCTTCAAGGTCGAGACGGGCGATGTCGACTGTGTGCCCGGCGGCGGCGCCTACATCTACAACATGCCTGTCGGGCCCGAGATGGCCGGCCGCTGGGTGCAGCTTCGCACCACCACGCCCGGCATCACCATCGATCCGCCGCTGCAACTCGTTCCGCCTGGTGGTGGCGTGCTGCACTGGGAGATCGAGGGCGCCGGCCCCGGCGACGTCGTGCATCTGATCGTCACCGGTATCGAGACCTATGCTGGTCCGGAAGAGGGCGTCGGCCTGTGCTGCACCCAGACCGTCGACATCGTCATTCCGCCCGATCTCAGGTGTCCGCCAGAGAAGCAGCCCGACATCAAGGTCGAGAAGCGTGCCGACGTGGCCCGCTGCACGGTGCTTGGCGGCTGCAACTTCACCATCCGCGTCACCAATGTCGGCGACGGCCCCTACAACGGCAAGATTGTGCTCGACGAGGTGACCTTGCCCGGCAACGCGACGATAGATTCCGGGCCCAATCCGCCCTGGACCTGTCTGCCGGCAACCAGCCCGATGAGCTGCGAGCATCCTGCGACCACGCTTAATCCCGGCGAGTTTGTCGAACTCAAGATCGGCTTCAAGCCCGGACCCGGCTGGGAGGCGCGCTTCATCCGCAACTGTGCCGAGTATGACTACACTGCGAGCGAAAAGCCCGAAGTGTTTGGCCGTACCGACAACGACAAGGCGTGCGCCACAATTCCGATCTGCAAGCGCGGCGATCCCGATTGCCGTCCGCCTGTCGAAAAGAAGGTGGACCTGCGCATCACCAAGAACCCGCGTTCGGTGTCCTGCAGCGCCGATGGCGTCTGCAGCTTCCTGATCCGTGTCTACAACAACGGTACCCAAAACTATGTTGGCCCGCTGACCGTGATCGACGACTATCCCACGGGAGCGCCGTCGTCCTCGACCTTCGGCCCGAGCCCGCCCTGGGCCTGCGGTCCGGCCGGTCCCGGCCAGTTCCGCTGCGATCATCCGGGCGTGGCGCTGGTGCCGGGCGCGTCGGTGCCGCTTTCCGTGGTTGCCATCGTGCCGGCGGACTACCAGTCCGACACGATCCGCAACTGCGGCGAAGTGCGGGCGATTCCCGGTGAGACGGTGCTGGCCAACAACAAGGCCTGTGCTGACATGCGCATCCCGCATCCGGGACGGCCGAAGCTGAGCGTCCAGAAGACCGGCGACCGGCTGTGCCGGACCGGCCAGCCCTGCACGTTCGATATCACCATCACCAACAGTGGCACCGGTCCCTTCAATGGCTCGGTCCGCATCGGCGATGCGATCGGCGTGGATGGGCTCGGCAGGCTGGATGGCGTTGCGATCAGCTCGATCGAACCGCCGTTCGGCTGCTCGCCGGAACCGGCGACGCTGCCGCTGTCCTGCGTCGCCAACATCAGCCTCGGGGCCGGCGAAAGCCGCGTCCACAGGGTGACGGTGGTGATCCCCGACGACGGCCGTCTCGCCAATCTGCCTCGGCCGGTGCCGGCCCAGAACTGCGTTGCCGTGCTTCCGCCCGACACGCCTGTTCGTGGGCTTGATCTGGCCGGTGGAACCGCTGTTCCGGGCGGTCTTGGCGGCAGCCCTTATGCCTGCCACCGCTTCCTGATCGACCATGAGGAAAAGCAGCAGTGCTCGGAAGGCTTCGTGCTCAACCAGGCAGGCCGCTGCGTCTGCCCCAACGGTACGACGTTCCGTAATGGCCAGTGCGTCCAGGATGGCGGCACGGTGACGCCGGTTCCGCCGGTCAAGCCGCAATGCCGCCTGTTGCCGGGCCAGATCCGCACCGAGGACGGGCGCTGCATCTGCCCGCGTGGTACGGACCTCAAGAACGGCAAGTGCGTGCGGCCGGAGCAGCCGCCGCAACGGCAGTGCACACTGCTGCCCGGCCAGATCCGGACGCAGGACGGAAGCTGCATCTGCCCGCGTGGCACCGAGCTGAGAAACGGCCGCTGCGTCAAGGATGTGCCGCCGGTGCGTCAGTGCACGCTGCTGCCCGGTCAGATCCGGACGCAGGACGGACGTTGCATCTGTCCACGCGGCACCGAGCTGAGGAACGGCCGTTGCGTCAAGGATGTGCCGCCTCAGCGTCAGTGCACGCTGCTGCCGGGCCAGATCCGGACCAAGGACGGGCGCTGCATTTGCCCGCGTGGCACGGAGCTGATCAGGGGCGCCTGCCGCAAGGCACCGACGGTGCAGTGCCCCGAAGGCACGTCGCTGGTGCGTGGCCGCTGCGTGCCTGACCGTCAGGACACCGTCTGCCGCCGTGGCGAGGTGCTGGTCAACGGCCAGTGCATGACAATCGAGCGTGAATGCCCGCGCGGCACGGTCGGCAAGTATCCAAACTGCCGTCCGCGCCAGCGTCCGACGCTCGAGATCATGCCGATCAACCCGGATGTGTTCCGCGGCCTGATCCCACAGAGGCAGCAGCAGCCTCAGCGGCCCAGCAACAACAACATCATTCCGCAGTGATCGGAGCGAACGCATGGAACCCCGCCGGCCTGGCCGGCGGGGTTCTGCTTTTCAGGCCCGAGGGGTTCGCCGTTCTTCGAGTTGCGGAACCGTTCTGCTTTTCTGCAATTCCGGGCGGAAACCGCGGTAACACCTGTTCCGGAATTGCCCCGAGCGGCGATGTGGCGGGATTCTCGGCTCGACAAGGGCAGCCGCTGCCATTAGGCAGTCCGGAAAACCGGCTCTGCCCCTTTCGAAAGGCCTGAACGTGAGCAACAAGACCCTGATTGCGCCCTCGGTGCTGTCGTCCGACTTCTCCAAGCTCGGCGAGGAGGTCGAGGCCATCGTCGCCGCCGGCGCCGACTGGATCCATCTCGACGTCATGGACGGCCATTTCGTCCCCAACATTACCTTCGGCCCGCCGGTCATCAAGGCGATCCGCAATCGCACCGACAAGGTGTTTGACTGCCATCTGATGATTGCGCCGACCGATCCATATCTGGCGGCCTTCGCCGACGCAGGCTGCGACATCATCACGGTCCATGCAGAGGCCGGCCCGCATCTCGACCGCTCGCTGCAGACGATCCGCAATCTCGGCAAGAAGGCCGGCGTGTCGCTCAACCCGTCGACTCCGGAATCGGTCATCGAATACGTGCTCGACCGCCTCGACCTAGTGCTGCTGATGACCGTCAACCCGGGCTTCGGCGGCCAAGCCTTCATCCCGGCTGTCATCGACAAGGTCAAGCGCGTCAAGGCGATGATCGGCAACCGCCCGATCGATATCGAGATCGACGGCGGCGTCACTCCCGAGACGGCGCCGCTGGTCACCGCCGCCGGCGCCAACGTGCTCGTCGCCGGCAACGCCGTGTTCAAGGGCGGGCCTGCGGCCTACGCCGCGAACATCGAGGCGATCCGGGCGGCTGCGGACAAGGCTGCGATCTGAGGACAGACCGCCTTTCCGTTCGAAACAGCTCCTAAGCTGAGGCCTTTGCGCTGCCCCTCACCCTTACCCTCTCCCCGTGAAGAACGGGGAGAGGGGGCGTCAACGTAGCCGCTTGTCCCTTCTCCCCGTTATTGCGGGGAGAAGGTGCCGGCAGGCGGGTGAGGGGCGGCTCCAACGTTGGATCAGGTCGGGTTCTGCGACCCCACAAAGTGGGAGAGAGGTGGCACGGCGGAGCCGTGACGGTGAGGGGGCCAGCCGAGACTGCCCCCCCTCGCTGATTAGGCTGAAAACACCTTCTTGCCGTCGATCCAGGTGCCAGACACGTCGAGCCCGTCGGTCAGCTGCACGGCATTCGCCGCAAAGCCCTTGGCGAGCCGACCGAGGCGATGGTCCTGCTTGACCGCTTCTGCCGGATAGAGCGAGGCCATGCGGATGGCTTCGTCGAGCGTGTAGTCCATCTTTTCGTGCATGAAGCGCACCGCCGAGATCATGTCGAGATCGGCGCCGGCGAGCGTGCCGTTCTCCAGCGTCAGGCGGCCGTTCTCGCGTTTGATCGTCCGGCCGTTGAGCTGGAACGACTTGAGGTCGGTGCCGATGGTCGCCATTGCGTCGCTGACGAGGAAGATGCGGGCAGGGCCGTTCTTGGCCTTGAGCGCGATGTGCATCGCCGCCGGGTCGACATGGATGCCGTCTGCGATCAGGCCGGCCCACAAGGTGCCGGTGTCGACCGCGGCGCCGACGAGGCCCGGCTCGCGGTTGCCGATCTGGCTCATGGCGTTGAACAGGTGCGTCGCCATGGTGGCGCCCGCCTCGGCATAGTCCTTGGCCGTGCGGTAGCTGGTGTCGGTGTGGCCGAGGCTGACGACGATACCGGCGTCCGCGAGCAGCTTGACCTGCTCGGCCTTGACCGATTCCGGCGCGACGGTGGTGAGTAGCACCGGCATCGTCGGCCGGGAAGCGATCAGCGCCGCTTCGTCGTCGGCGTCCATCGGACGGATCAATTGCGGATCGTGCGCGCCCTTGCGGCTGAGCGACAGATGCGGGCCCTCGAGGTGCAGGCCGAGGAAGCCAGGTATCTTGCGCTTGGCGGCTTCCGCGCCGGCGGCGATCGTCGAGCGGGTGATCTCGCGCGTGTCGGTGATCAGCGTCGGCAACACCGCCGTCGTGCCGAAGGCCATCTGCGCCTTGCAGACGACCTCCAGCGTGTCGACGTCGGGCTTGTCGTTGAGCATCAGCCCGCCGCCGCCATTGACCTGCAGGTCGATGAAGCCGGGGACGAGCATGGCGCCCGCCTCCGTCATCGTCACGCCGGCAGGAATGTCGCGGCGCGCGACGATGCCCTCGATGACACCGTCCGCCACCAGCAGGGCGGCATCCTGGTGCCAGGCGTCACCGTCGAAGATGCGCCCGGCTGCTATGGCAAGACGGTCGCTCATATCGTTTCGGTCACTTTGCGCAGGTTCGGCGGGGCGTCGGGGTTGAGGCCGCGATGGCGGGCGAAAGCCTCGACGAAACCGTAGAACGAGGCGATCAGCATCAGCGGATCGGTGAGCGGGTGGCCGGTGGCGACATGCTCCAGCACCTTGGCCTTCTTGGCCAGCGACGAGGTGATGTGGATCGCGGCACCGCGGTCGGCGAGGCCGTCGGCGGCCTGGGCGATCGACGGCTCGGAGGCGTCGCGGGCGGCGAGTGCCAGCACCGGGAAACCGGGGCGCACCAGCGCCAGCGGGCCGTGCATCACTTCCGCCGCGCTGTAGGACTCAGCGTGCATGGCACAAGTTTCCTTGAACTTCAGCGCCGCCTCGTTGGCGATAGCGAAGGACGGGCCACGGCCGAGGATGAACAGCGAGTTGCCTTCGGTCAGTTCGCCGGCAATGCCCATCCAGTCGCAGTCGACAGCCTTGGCGAAGTGCTCGGGCAGCGCGTCGAGAGCTGCGAGCAGCTTGTCGTCGCCGGTCCAGTGGGCAAGCACGGCGAGGCCTGCGACCGCCGAATTGACGAAGGTCTTGGTGGCGGCGACGCTCTTCTCGACGCCGGCGCGGATGTCGATGGCGTGATCGGACGCCTCGGCCAGCGGCGAGCCGGCTGTGTTGGTCAGCGCGATGGTCAGCGCGCCGCCGGCGCGGGCGCCCTCGGCCATGGCGACGATGTCCGGGCTCTTGCCCGACTGCGAAATGGCGAGGCAGGCGGAATCGGCGAGCTTCAGCCTGGCGCCGTAGATCGACGAGATCGACGGGCCGATGGAGGCCACCGGCAGGCCGGCATTGAGCTCGATCGCATATTTGAGGAAGGAGGCGGCGTGGTCGGAGGAGCCGCGGGCGACCGTCGTGACGAAACGGGGCTGGGCGCGCTTGAGGTGCAGGCCGGTCTCGGCCAGTTCCTTGGCCGAGCCTTCCAGCAGGCGGGCGGTCGCTTCGGGGATTTCGGCGATTTCGCGCCGCATATGGGTAGTCGCGTTCAAGTACCTTCTCCTTCTTGCCCATCCGGGCCGGGCAATCTCAGTTCCGCGACGAAGTCGTAGGCGTCGCCGCGATAGATCGACTTGGTGAACTCGATCACCTTGCCACTGGCAAGGTATGAAATGCGCTCGATCTGCAGGCAGGCCGAGCCGACCGGCACGGCGAGCAACTGTGCCTCGGGCTCGCCGAGATTGACGGCCGAGATGCGCTGCACGGCTCGCACCGGGCGATGGCCGGTCTTGCCAAGAGCCATATAGAGCGAAGATGTCACTTCGTGAGGGTCTGGCAGCACGGAAGCAGAAATTGTTGCGCGCTCGATGGCAAGCGGCGTCTCGTCGGCGATGCGCAGGCGGCTGAGCCTGGACACCAGCTCGCTGGCGGAGAGGCCGAGCACCATCATCTCGTCGGGCGAGGCGGTGTAGATGCCGCGGTCGAGCCATTGCGAACGCGCCGCCATGCCGCGCCGCGCCATGTCTTCGGTGAACGAGGTCAGCCGCGACAGCGACTGCTCGACGCGCTCCATGCGCGGGGCAACGAAGGTGCCCGAGCCATGGCGCTGCACCAGCACGCCCGACTTGACCAGATCCTGCACAGCCTTGCGCACCGTGACGCGCGAAATGTCGGCCTGGGCGGCGATGTCGCGCTCCGAGGGCAGGGCATCGCCCGGGCCGATCAGGCCGCGCTTGACCGCTTCCTCGATGTTCTTCTTGAGCTGGAGATAGAGCGGCGCACCAGACTGGCTGACGTCGCGCAGGGCGGCGAAAATGCGTTCAGCGGCATCATCCATGGCCGCCTCCCGCCTTGCCGAATTTCTTCACCGCCATCTGCACAGCACCACCCAACGCGTCCTGCAGCGGCGGGTGCATGATCGCTTGGTAGCGCTTCGACAGCAGCGGCGCATAGAGGCCAGCGAGCCCGCCGAGCAGGCAGAGCCGCTCCGTTGGTGCGAGATCGAAGACGGCAAGCGTTTCCTCGACGTCGCCAACGGCGCGGTCGACCAGCTTCTGCCCGATGGCGTCGCCTTTGGCGGCATGCTCGAACACCATCGGTGCGAACTGGCCGTAGTCGCCTGGTTTGGCGTTGGTGGTGAATTCGACGATGTCGCTGGGGTCGCCGTTGAAGCGCTCGAGCATGATGTCGGTCAGCGCCGAGCCGGCATGGATCCTGTCGTAGACCAGCAGGGTCTCCTGCAAGAGGTCGCGGCCGATGCGCGCGCCGCTGCCGAGGTCGCCGATCTGGAAGCCCCAGCCGCCCAGGGGCTGGAACTGGCCGAGCCTGCGGCCGAGATAGACTGTGCCGGTGCCGAGTGCCGCGATCGCGCCGTCATGGTCGCCGAGCGCGCCCTCGAGCGAAATCAAAGAGTCGTTCTCAACGGAGCTGTTTCGAAACGGCAGCATGGCTTCGAGCCGCTGCTTGTAGTCGCCGACATTGGCGCCGGCGAGCCCGAGCACTGCGTCGACACTAGCGATTGATGCCAGGTCCTGGCCTGCATCCACGAATGCCTGGCGGGCGGCCTCGACGATGTTGTTGCACGCACCGGCAAGGTCGGTGCGGATATTGGCAGGCCCGCCACGCCCGCGGCCGATGATATCGCCGCTTGCATTGGCCAGAGCGGCCCGGCAGCCAGTGCCGCCACCATCTATCCCGAGCACAAGATCCACGGTGTTTTCTCCTCGGGCTTGATAATACCAATAAAATACCAATAGCCAAGTGTTAAATTCCGGACAGCGAAACCAGATGTCCATTTGGTTGAATTTTATGGAGTTTTTGAATTGCCTTGCGCTGCAGCAAAGGAATTTGTTAACGGCGCTGGACAAGTGGTATTTTTTTGGTATTGTCGATGAAAGGGAGAGACAGAATGGCGCCAAGGCGTACAGAAGCGGTGCACAAGGATGCCGGGGGCATTGATGCCCAGGCTCCCGATTCCGTTCTTCGCCTGCTTGCCGATGCGCAGATCGAAGCTGCGCGTGCTGTCCACTCAGCCATCCCAGCCATTGCCCAGGCTGCCGAAAAGGTTGCTGCCTGCCTAGCAGGCGGTGGTCGCCTCGTTTACGCCGCCGCCGGAAGCTCCGGCCTGATGGCGCTGGCCGATGCGCTCGAGCTGCCCGGCACCTTCGGCATCCCGCGCGAGCGGGTGTTCATCCTCCTTGCCGGCGGCCGCGAGGCGCTGGTCAATCTCGCCGGCGGTCCTGAGGACGATGTCGACCTTGCCGCCAGCGACGTTGCCGCGACCGGCCTGAAAGCGGGCGATTGCCTTGTCGCCATTTCGGCCAGCGGTTCGACGCCTTATGCAATGAGTGCGCTCGAAGAGGCACGCCGCCGCGGTGCAGCGACCATCGCGTTCGCCAACAACGCCGGCGCACCTATGTTCGATATCGCCGATGTTTCCGTGCTGCTGGCGACGCCGCCGGAAGTGGTTGCCGGCTCGACCCGCATGGGTGCCGGCACGGCGCAGAAGATCGCGCTCAACATGATGTCGACGCTGGCCGCCATCCATCTCGGCCACGTCCATGACGGCTACATGGTCAATCTGCACGCCGACAACATCAAGCTGCACGAACGTGCCGCGCGGATCGTTTCGGCCATTTCAGGCTGCGACACGGCAACTGCCCAGGCCCTGCTCGAAAAGAGCGGCGGTTCGGTCAAGCTCGCCATCCTTTTGGCTTCCGGCGCGTCGAGCCCGGAAGCGGCAAACCAACTTCTTGAAGGGGCGGACCAACGGCTCAGGTCCGCACTTTCGAAGCTCGAGGGGAGCAGAGGCTCTCATCAGTAGAGGCCCGAGAGAAAGTACAAACAGGGAGAAATGAAATGACGAACAGGTTGCTTACTGGACTTCTGATGGCGTCCAGCATTCTCGGCTCCGCCGGGATCGCGCTCGCCCAGGACAAGACGCTGACGATCGAAAGCTGGCGCAATGACGACCTCGCCATCTGGCAGGACAAGCTGATCCCGGCCTTCGAGAAGGCAAATCCGGGCATCAAGGTCACCTTCTCGCCGTCGGCTCCGACCGAGTACAACGCCGCCCTCAACGCCAAGCTCGACGCAGGCTCGGCCGGTGACCTGATCACCTGCCGTCCGTTCGACGCATCGCTCGAACTGTTCAAGAAGGGGCACCTCGCCGACCTGACCTCGCTGAAGGGCATGGAGAACTTCTCCGACGTCGCCAAGTCCGC
The DNA here is from genome assembly GCF_964252895.1 of Aminobacter sp. LjRoot7. NCBI lineage: Bacteria > Pseudomonadati > Pseudomonadota > Alphaproteobacteria > Hyphomicrobiales > Phyllobacteriaceae > Aminobacter > Aminobacter sp. LjRoot7. The sequence goes on along the minus strand of NZ_CAXUPX020000012.1, from coordinate 10,635 downwards.
CTGGCAGACCGACGACGGCAAGGCCTCGTTCTGCGTGCCGATGGCGTCGGTCATCCACGGCTTCATCTACAACAAGGACGCCTTCGAGAAGCTCGGCATTGCCGTGCCGGCGACCGAGGAAGAGTTCTTCGCAGCGCTCGAGAAGATCAAGGCTGACGGCACGTTCATCCCGATGGCGATGGGCACCAAGGATCTCTGGGAAGCCGCGACCATGGGCTACCAGAACATCGGCCCGAACTACTGGAAGGGCGAAGAAGGCCGTCTGGCGCTGATCAAGGGCGAGCAGAAGCTGACCGATGCCGACTGGGTTGCGCCTTACGCGACGCTGGCCAAGTGGAAGCCTTATCTCGGCGACGGTTTCGAGGCCCAGACCTATCCGGACAGCCAGAACCTGTTCACGCTCGGCCGCGCCGCCATCTATCCGGCCGGCTCGTGGGAGATTTCGACCTTCAACACCCAGGCCCAGTTCAAGATGGGTGCCTTCCCGCCGCCGGTCCAGAAGGCTGGCGACACCTGCTACATCTCCGACCACAACGACATCGGCATTGGCCTCAATCCGAAGAGCGCGAACGCCGATGCCGCCAAGACCTTCCTGACCTGGGTGGCTTCGCCTGAATTCGCGACCATCTACGCCAACGCGCTGCCGGGCTTCTTCAGCCTGAACTCGGCTGCCGTGAAGATGGAAGATCCGCTGGCCCAGGAATTCGTTTCCTGGCGCGAGAAGTGCAAGCCGACGATCCGCTCGACTTATCAGGTCCTGTCGCGCGGCACGCCGAACCTCGAGAACGAAACCTGGGTCAAGTCGGCCAACGTCATCAACGGTACCGAGACCCCGGAAGCTGCTTCTGCCGAACTGCAGAAGGGCCTCGACAGCTGGTACAAGCCGGCTAAGTAAGATGCGGCGGGCTTGATGCTCGCTTGGAGGGCGCCGCACGCGCGGCGCTCTCCATCCCCTCGGCGAATTCGAACCTCGCGGAATCGGCTAGAGGGGTTGAATGCTGGCGCACAAAGATGCGCTACTGCTTCCGACGGCCATTGGCGGGAAGCCCGCAGAGGTCCATCCTCGCTATGATGAACAACGGCCCCTCGCGGCCGGACCCAGGGATTTTGACATGTCGCAGCAAAGCCTAGAGCATAGCCAAGACAGAAGACCGACGCGCTGGCATATCGCCGTATTCCTGGCTCCCGCGCTGCTGGTCTACACCGCGGTGATGATCTTGCCGCTGTTCGGCACCTTGCAGCTGTCGTTGTTCCGCAACGTCGATAACGCCCAGGTGTTCGCAGGCTTCGACAATTTCCGCACCCTGTTCGGCGATCCGCGCTGGTCGGCCTCGTTCTGGAACGCGCTCGGCAACAACACCTGGTTCTTCATCATCCACATGCTGGTGCAGAACCCGATCGGCGTCATCCTGGCGGCCCTGCTGTCGAGCCCCAAGCTGCGCTTCTCGGCCTTCTACCGCACGGCGATCTTCATCCCGACGATCCTGTCCTTCGTCATTGTCGGCTTTGCCTGGAAGCTGATCCTGAGCCCGCTCTGGGGCGTCGCGCCCAACCTGCTCGACCTCGTCGGCCTGAAGAGCCTGTTCGTGCCCTGGCTCGGCAAGGAAGAATACGCGTTGACCACGCTCAGCCTGATCTCTGTCTGGCAGTTCGTCGGCATCCCGATGATGCTGATCTACGCCGCCATGCTGTCGATCCCCGACGAGGTCATCGAGGCTGCCGAATGCGACGGTGTCACCGGTTTCTCGCAGTTCTGGAAAATCCAGCTGCCGCTGATCCTGCCATCCATCGGCATCATCTCGATCCTCACCTTCGTCGGCAATTTCAACGCCTTCGACCTGATCTATTCGGCACAGGGCGCGTTGGCCGGCCCGAACTATGCCACCGACATCCTGGGTACGTTCCTCTACCGCACCTTCTTCGGCTTCCAGCTGCAGATCGGCGACAAGAACATGGGTGCGACCATCGCCTCGATGATGTTCTTCATCATCCTCGCCGGTGTCTGCCTGTACCTGTTCCTTATCCAGACGCGGCTGCGCCGCTACCAGTTCTGAGGGCGTCATGAGCAAGGCTGCCACTTCCCTGCCACGCACCATCGGCGCACATGCGGTGCTGCTGACCTACACCGCGATCGCGCTGTTTCCGGTGATCGTCATCGTCGTCAACTCGTTCAAGTCGCGCAACGCCATCTTCCGTTCGCCGCTGTCGCTGCCGACTGCCGAGACCTTCGACCTGATCGGCTACACCACCGTGATGGCGCAGGGCGACTTCTTCCTCTACTTCCAGAACAGCCTGATCGTTACCGTCGCCTCGCTGTTCTTCGTGCTGCTGTTCGGTGCCATGGCGGCGTTCGCGCTGTCGGAGTACCGTTTCAAGGGCAACACCATGATGGGCCTCTACCTGGCGCTTGGCATCATGATCCCGATCCGCCTCGGAACGGTCGCGATCCTGCAGCTGATGGTGGCGTCGGGACTGGTCAACACGCTGACCGCGCTGATCCTGGTCTACACCGCGCAGGGCCTGCCGCTCGCCGTCTTCATCCTGTCCGAATTCATGAAGCAGGTGTCGGACGATCTGAAGAATGCCGGCCGCATCGACGGTCTCTCGGAATACCGCATCTTCTTCCGCCTCGTCCTGCCGCTGGTCCGCCCAGCGATGGCGACGGTCGCGGTCTTCACCATGATCCCGATCTGGAACGATTTGTGGTTCCCGCTGATCCTGGCGCCGTCCGAAGCGACCAAGACGGTGACTCTCGGCGCCCAGGTGTTCATCGGCCAGTTCGTCACCAACTGGAACGCCGTGCTGGCGGCACTGTCGCTCGCCATCCTGCCGGTGCTGATCCTCTACTTCTTCTTCTCGCGGCAGCTGATCCGCGGCATCACTTCCGGAGCAGTCAAGTGAGCACTGAAAAGCCTCTTCGCGTCGTCGTTGCCGGCCTCGGCAACATGGGCCGCAGCCACGCGCTCGCCTATCACAACAACCCAGGCTTCGAGATCGCGGCGCTGGTCAACCGCTCCGACGTGCCGCTACCCGAGGGCATGGAAGGCTACGGCATCCAGCGCTCTTTCGAAGGCGCGCTGCGCGAGCTCAGGCCCGACGTGGCCTCGATCAACACCTATTCCGACAGCCATGCCGACTATGCCGTCATGGCAATGGAGATGGGCTGCCACGTCTTCCTGGAGAAGCCGCTGGCAACCACGGTGGCCGACGCCGAGCGCGTCGTCGCCTGCGCCAAGGCCAATGGCCGCAAGCTGGTGATCGGCTACATCCTGCGTCACCATCCCTCGTGGATGCGCCTGATCGGCGAAGCCCGCGCGCTCGGCGGTCCTTACGTGTTCCGCATGAACCTCAACCAGCAGTCCTCGGCGCACAAGTGGGACACCCACAAGCAGCTCATGAAGACGACCTCGCCGATCGTCGACTGCGGCGTGCACTATCTCGACGTTATGTGCCAGATCACCGACGCCAACCCGATCGAGGTGCGTGGCATGGGCCTGCGCATGACCGACGAGATCGCGCCCGACATGTACAATTACGGCCACCTGCAGGTGCTGTTCGCCGACGGTTCGGTCGGCTGGTACGAAGCCGGCTGGGGCCCGATGATGTCGGAGACGGCCTTCTTCGTGAAGGACGTCATTTCGCCCAAGGGCAGCGTGTCGATCGTCGTCAACGAGGCGGCCACCAAGTCGGACGACGTCGATTCCCACACCAAGACCAGCATGATCCGCGTCCATCGCGCCGAGCTCGGCGCCGACGGCACCTTCGTCCATGCCGACGAGGACCTGTCGATGAAGGACGAGCCGGGCCACCAGGGCCTGTGTGATCGCGAACAGGCCTTCGTGCTGAAGGCCATCCGAGAGGACATCGACCTTACCCGTCACATGGATGACGCCGTCAAATCACTGCGCGTGTGCCTTGCCGCGGACGAAAGCGTCCGCACCGGTCTCGCCGTCAAGCTTTAGAGCCGTGGCCCCGAAAAGCTCAGCGCTTTTCGTCGGGATCATGCGTCAGGAAAACGAGAGGAATAGCCTGTGGGATCTCTCAAGATCGAAAACGTCAAGAAGTCCTTTGGTCCGGTCGAGGTGCTGAAAGGCATCGACCTCGACGTCAAGGACGGTGAGTTCGTCGTGTTCGTCGGCCCGTCGGGCTGCGGAAAGTCGACGCTGCTGCGCATCATCGCCGGCCTCGAGGACGCGTCCTCGGGCAACGTCCTGATCGACGGCGACAGGGTCACCAACGCGCCGCCGTCCAAGCGCGGCATCGCCATGGTGTTCCAGACCTACGCGCTCTACCCGCATCTGACGGTGCGCGACAACATGGCGCTCGGCCTCAAGCAGGCTGGCACGCCGGCGGCCGAGATCGACAAGCGCATCGCTGCCTCGTCGGCCATGCTGTCGCTGGAGCCCTACCTCAAGCGCCGTCCGGCCGAACTGTCAGGCGGCCAGCGCCAGCGCGTCGCCATCGGCCGCGCTTTGGTGCGTGAGCCCAAGTTGTTCCTGTTCGATGAGCCGCTGTCGAACCTCGACGCTGCACTCCGAGTCAACACGCGCCTCGAAATCGCCCAGCTGCACAACCGCCTCAAGGCGACGATGGTCTACGTCACCCATGACCAGGTCGAGGCCATGACTTTGGCCGACCGTATCGTCGTGCTGAACGCCGGCCGCATCGAGCAAGTCGGTGCGCCGATGGAGCTCTACAACAAGCCGGCCAACCTGTTCGTCGCCGGCTTCATCGGCTCGCCCAAGATGAACTTCATCGACGGCGCCCGCCTCGGCGAAACGGCCAAGACCATCGGTGTTCGTCCCGAGCACATCGCGGTCAGCCAGACCGAGGGCACCTGGAAGGGCACCGTGATCCATGCCGAACATCTCGGCGCCGACACCAACGTCTTCCTTGAGACCGAGAAGGCCGGCCTGATTACCATCCGTCTGTTCGGCGAATACCAGACCGGCCCCGGCGCCACGCTCTATGCTACGCCGGATGCGGCGCGCACCTATCGCTTCGGTGAAGATGGCAAGGTCCTGGGCTGAGGGGATTGATGCGGGGAGGGCGGCTATTCCCCCCTCTCCGTCGCGGCTTCGCCTTGCCACTTCTCCCCCATTTCATGGGGGCGAGGAAACGCTAATCTCGAAGGGCGCAACCTGCCAGAACTCGGTTCCTCGCCCTCACGCAGTTGGGGAGAGGTGGCGAGCGAAGCGAGCCGGAGAGGGGGCTATCGCCGCCTCAGCCGCTCCGTCGCGGCGACTTCCACCCCACCATCCCCAATCACCACCCCGAACATTTCAGCCGCCTGCTCGCGCGAATAATAACCGAGCCCGACATCGCGCAGAACCAGCTCGGCATCGCGCTCCAGCGGGTTGCCATACCCTCCGCCGCCTGGTGTGCCGACCGACACGCGGTCGCCAGCTTTCAGCGGGATGTCCTGCTCCTTGGACAGATGGGGCGGCACATGCGCCTTGCCGTCGCGAAACACCGTGACCGTGTTCACCTTGCCATCCCGCCCGCCGAGCGCGCCTTGCGGCCCCACGCGGCCGTGGTCCATGACGAAGGAGGCGCGCGCCTCGCCGCGCAGCAGCTCGATCTCGTAGGCGAGGCCGAAGCCGCCGCGCTGCTTGCCCGCACCTCCCGATCCCTCGCGCAAGGCATACTGGCGGTAGAGCACGGGATAGGCCTGCTCCATGATCTCGACCGGCGGCGATTTCGAAATGCCGATGGTCGAGCAGCCGTTCGACAGCCCGTCATGACCTGAATTGCCGCCATAGCCGCCGCCCGAGATCTGGTACATGACATAGTCGCGGCCGCGTGCCGGATCGTTACCGCCGAGCGCGAAATTGCCGCTCGACCCGGCGGGTGCCGCCGTCACCTTGTCGGGTGCCGCCTGCACCATCGCGGCGAAAACGGCCTCGGCGATGCGCTGCGACACCTCGGCGGCGCAGCCTGAGACCGGGCGAGGGTAACGCGCGTCGAGGAAGGTGCCTTCCGGCCGCTTGACGATCAGGGGTTCGAAAGCCCCGGCGCTGATCGGCACGTCGGGAAAAATATGGCGCATGGCGAGGTAAACCGACGACAGTGTCGTCGCCAGCACGCTGTTCATCGGCCCGGCGCAGGGTGCGGACGAGCCGGAAAAGTCGAAGGTCAGCGTGTCGCCGGCCTTTTCGACCGACAGCGCGATGGTCAGCGGCGTGTCGACAACGCCGTCGGAATCGACGAACGCCTTGGAGGAATAGGTGCCGTCGGGCAGGGCGGCGATATGCGCTCGCATCTGTTCCGCCGCGCGCCGGCGCAATTCGGCGATCGCCTCGACAACGGTTTCATCGCCGTAACGATCGACGATCTGGAACAGCCTGTCCTGACCGACATGGAGTGCGGCTGCCTGGGCGCGGATGTCGCCGATGCGCTGGTCGGCAACCCGGATGTTCGAGCAGATAATGGCGTAGATCTCGGGATCCATGACCCCCTTCTTGAACAGCTTGACCGGTGGCAGGCGCAGGCCTTCCTGCTCGACGGCTGTCGCCGAGGCGGAGAAGCCGCCGGGCACAGCGCCCCCGATGTCCGGCCAGTGGCCGGTGTTCGACAGCCAGCAGAAGATCTTGCCTTGGCGCCACACTGGCATGGCGAAACGCACGTCCATCAGATGCGTGCCGCCGAGATAGGGGTCGTTGACGACGTAGATGTCGCCTTGCTCGGGCGGCAGCACGCGCCCGTCGGCGATCATCTCGATGATCGTTTTCGTCGAATGCTGCATGACGCCGACGAACACCGGCAGCCCTTGCGACCCTTGCGCGATCAGAGCCCCGTCGACGGCGGAGTAGATGCCGTCGGAACGGTCGTTGGCCTCGGCGATGACAGGCGAAAACGCCGCGCGCGAGAAGGTCAGGTCCATCTCGTCGCAGGTCTGCTGCAGCGCCGCCTGGATGACGGAAAGGGTGATGGCGTCGAGGGTCATGGGGAGACCTCGCAACGGGCGTGAAGCACCCCCTCAGCGGTTTGCTGTGCAAACCACAGCTCCCCCTGCCCGGGGGAGAGGAATCGCAGCTTTGGCACCGGCGTCTTTCCAGCTTGGGTTCCTCGCCCCCGCGGAGCGGGGGAGAGGTGGCGAGCGAAGCGAGATGGAGAGGGGGGCCTCATGCGCGTGCCCCCAAATCGACGATGATATTCCCATCCCGGTCTGATCGTGCCCGGTCGCCCGGTTCCAGCACGGTCGTGGCGTCCATCTGCTCCAGTATTGCCGGGCCTTCGATCACGGCGTCGAGCGGCAGCTTCTCCCTGAGATAGACCGGCGTGTCGTGCCAGCTGCCGTCGAACCACACCGGCCGTACCTCGCGCAACGCTTCAGCCAGCGTCGCTGCCCGCCCCGCCGGATCGATCAGGCGGCTGAGGTCGACCTCGGGCCGCGCGCCGGTCACCGAGGTGTTGAGGTTGACGAGATTGGCGCGGATCTCCGGCAGCTCGACCTTGAAGCGGGCGAAATAGGCCTTTTCGAACAGGCCCTGCAGCGTAGCGCGGTCGACGTCCGCCGACGGCAGCGGCACGTTAACGATGTGCGTCTGCCCGACGAACTGCATGTCGGCGGAGTGACTGACGCGGATGCTCTTGGGCCGCACCGCCTCTTGGGCGATCAGCGCCTCGCCAGCCGCCCGATGCCCGGCGAGAATGTCCCGTGCCCGCTTCTCGTCGAGCAGCGCCACCGGCTGGTTGACCGTGTTGACGAAGTCGTGGCGCAGATCGGCGACGACGCAGCCGAGCGCATTGGTGATGCCGGGCCGCGCCGGCACCAGCACGCGGGGCAGGCCGAGTTCGCGGGCGAGCGCGGACGCATGCAGCGGGCCGGCGCCACCAAAGGCAAACAGCGTGAAATCGCGCGGGTCGTGTCCGCGCGACACCGACACCATGCGGATGGCGCCCGCCATCTTGATGTTGCCGAGCCGAAGGACCGCCCCCGCCGCCGAAACGCCGTCGAGCCCGGTTGCCTTGCCGATCCTGTCTTCGAAGATACGGCGCACGGCCTCGGCCGGCACCGGTGCGTCGACGGCGAGCAGCTTCTTCGGGTCGAGCCGCCCGAGCACCAGATTGGCGTCGGTGATCGTCGGCTCGGTGCCGCCACGGCCATAGCAGACCGGCCCGGGATTGGCGCCTGCGCTCTCCGGCCCGACCTGGACCAGCCCGGAGGCATCGACGCGCGCGATCGAGCCGCCGCCGGCGCCGACAGTGTGCACCGCCACCATCGGCACATGGATCGGCATCGCATACTCGATCTCGATCTCGTTGGAGACCGCAGGCTCGGCATCGAGGATAAGCGCGACGTCGGTCGAAGTGCCGCCCATGTCGTAGGTGACGAGATGCCCAAAGCCGGCGCGGCGGCCGGTATAAGCGGCGGCGATGACGCCCGAGGCAGGCCCCGACATGACTGTCTTTGCCGCCTCGCGGGTGACGAAGCGTGCCGAGATCATGCCGCCATTGCCGTTCATGATCAGGAAGTCGCGGCCATAGCCACGCTGGCCAAGCTCGTCGCGCAGCCGCCCGACATAACGTTCGAGGATCGGCTGCACCGCGGCGTTGACCGAGGCCGTGACCCCGCGCTCGAACTCGCGCGCTTCCGACAGCAGCGAGTGGCCTGTCGTGATGTGGCCGTTCGGCCATGTCTCTGCCGCGATCTCAGCGGCGCGCTGCTCATGCGCGGGATTGGCGTAGGCATGCAGGAAATGGATGACCAGCGCCTCGCAGCCGGCGGCGACCAGCTGGCTGACCGCCTGCCGCACCTCGTCCTCGTCGAGCGGTGCGCGCACCCGTCCCGAGGCTTCAACGCGCTCGGTGACCTCGAGCCTGAGATCGCGTGGGATGACCGGCACGAACACGCCGGTCATGCCATAGGGCTGCGGCCGCGTGCGCCTGCCGAGCTCGATCACGTCGCGGAAGCCGCGCGTGGTGATCATGCCGGTCTTCGCCAGCCGGCGCTCCAGGACTGCATTGGTGGTGGTGGTCGTGCCATGCACGATGAGGTCGATGTCGGCGACGGGAAAGCCTGTTGCCGCGAGCGCCGCGATCACGCCATGGGCCTGGTTTTCGACAGTCGTCGGCGTCTTGGCGATGCGGACCGTCCCGCCATCCCTGCCGTCGATCAGCAGCAGGTCGGTGAAGGTTCCTCCGACATCGATGCCTGCCACGACATTTCCCGCCTCTGCGGGAATATTCTCGTCCATGGACTAATCCCGAAAAGCCCGGACTACGTTCCTGTGCCAGTTTAGAAAGGCGTTTTATGCCACAATCTTGACGCTGATATCATTTGTATACTAATTAATAACCCGAACAAGGTCCCATTATTTGCCTGTATTTCCGCTGCGCGCCGGGTATGGAAACGTCGCCGCGCCGGGCGAGAGGTTTGATCGATGAACACCGCAGCAGCGCTGAAGACGGCCGAAGCCAAGCCGCTTCAGTTCCCAATCCCTGCCAATGTCTACGCCGAAACCGTGGTTTCGGTGAAGCATTACACGGATCGCCTCTTTGCCTTCCGCATCACCCGGCCGCAGTCGCTGCGCTTCCGTTCGGGCGAGTTCGTCATGATCGGCCTGCCCAATGCCGGAAAGCCGGTCTACCGCGCCTATTCGGTGGCAAGCCCGTCCTGGGACGATGAAGTCGAGTTCTTTTCGATCAAGGTGCCGGATGGTCCGCTGACCTCCGAGCTGCAGAAGATCGTTCCCGGCGACACCGTTTTGATGCGCCAGAAGTCGACCGGCACGCTGGTGCTCGATGCGCTGACCCCGGGCAAGCGCCTGTTCATGATCTCGACCGGCACCGGCATCGCGCCCTTCGCCAGCCTGCTGCGCGACCCCGACACCTATGAGCGCTATGAGCACGTCTTCCTCACCCACACCTGCCGTGATGTTGCCGAGCTGACCTATGGCCAGGAGCTGGTCGCCAATCTCGAAAGCGATCCGCTCATCGGCGAACTGACCCATGGCCGCGTCAAGCTCTACAATTCGACGACGCGCGAAGAATCCGAGCGCATGGGCCGCATCACCGCGCTCATCTCGTCGGGCAAGTTCTTCAGCGACCTCGGCATCGACAAGCTCGATCCCGAAACCGACCGCATCATGATCTGCGGCTCGATGCACATGCTGAAGGATGTCAAGGAACTGGCCGAGAGCCTCGGCTTCGTCGAAGGCTCGCTGCACGAGCCGGGCACCTTCGTCGTCGAGCGCGCCTTCGTCGGCTGACGCTTCCCTTCGCGCCGGATCGCCAAGCGGTCCGGCGTTTTGACCATCCGGTCAAAATAACGCTTCGTCGTTTCGATTTTTCGTCTATCTTCCGCCCCGGGGACTCGTGGAGCATAGCTACACGGGCTATTCTTGTTTGTGCCGTGCTGAAAGCTTTGGCTTTCGTCGACGGCTCCTGAGATGTCGCGCCGACAACAAGGCGTCCGGAGGAAAGGCAGTCACATGAGCGGCAAGCTGCGCGAAGCCGAGAATCCGTCGTCCGCCACAGTCACCCCCTTGCCGTCACGTTTGGCTGCGAATGCGTCCGACACGCACGCGATTGCGCGCAATCCCGGCATGGCGCTTGATCTTGGCTTTCTGGAATCGATGCGCAGCGTCAACCGTTCGGCGCTGGAGCGGCGCGTCGGCACGCTGACCAAAA
>NZ_CAXUPX020000011.1:0-230369 GCF_964252895.1 Aminobacter sp. LjRoot7 | reverse complement strand
AGCTACCTTGCATGCTACCCACTACCACAAGGTCGACGTGCACCAGGTGCAGGCTGAGCTGAAGAGCCGGCCCAAGGCGCGCCTCGACGACATCCTGTCGGTGCCTGTTGTCGTGCGTCCCAACTGGACGCCGGACGAGGTCCAGCGCGAGCTCGACAACAACGCGCAGGGCATCCTGGGTTATGTCGTGCGCTGGATCGACCAGGGTGTCGGCTGTTCAAAGGTTCCCGACATCAACGACGTCGGGCTGATGGAAGATCGCGCCACCTTGCGCATCTCGTCCCAGCACATCGCCAACTGGCTGCGCCATGACGTGTGCTCGCACATCCAGGTGATGGATTCGCTTCAGCGCATGGCAGCGATCGTCGACCGGCAGAATGTCGGCGATCCGCTCTACAAGCCGATGGCACCCGAGTTCGACCAGTCGACCGCCTTCCGCGCCGCCTGCGATCTCGTCTTCGAAGGCCGCGCCCAGCCCAACGGCTACACCGAACCGGTCCTCCACAAGCGCAGGCTCGAGCTCAAGGCGAAGCAGCGCCGCATCGCGTCACGACCCAAGATTACGAATTGAGGAAGCAAACATGTCCGAACTGACACTCGCCAAGGCCAACGCCATCATCGAAGCCGCATTCGCTAAGGGATCGGAAGTGAAGATGAAGCCGCTGACTGTCGCTGTGCTCGATGCAGGCGGCCACCTCAAGGCGTTCCAGAAGCAGGATGGCGCCTCGATGCTGCGCTACGAGATCGCCTCGGGCAAGGCCTATGGAGCGCTCGCTGTCGGCATGGGGTCGCGCTGGCTCGACCAGACCGCCAAGGAGCGCCCGCACTTCATGGAAGGGCTCAACGCCGTCTCCGGCGGCAGGATCGTGCCGGTTCCGGGCGGCGTGCTGATCCGCGACGCATCGGGCAAGCTGCTCGGCGCTGTCGGCATCACCGGCGACACATCCGACAATGACGAACTCGCCGCCATTTCAGGCATCGAGGCGGCAGGGCTGAGGCATCAGGCTGCGTGAGTGGCGGAAGCGCATTCTTCTGCTTGACAATTTCCAGTGTGATCATAAAGTGTGATCAAACTGATTGATGACAATCGATTGGCGCGAGGGATGGGGAGGAGTACCCGTTTCGAGCATGAGGTCGTGCGGCCCAAATAGCCGTACTTCGGCCCCCGGAGGAGAGAATGAAAGTTGCAGTATTAGGAGCCGGCGCGGGCGGTGCAGCCTCGGTCGCAGAGTTGGTCCAGGCCGGTCATGACGTCCATTTCTGGGCGCGTTCGGCCGAGACGTTGGAGCCGCATGTCAAGCTGGGTGGCGTCGCCTATGAAGGCAAGCTCGGCGAGGGCGTGGCGAAGCCCGCGCTGATCACCACCGACCTCAAGGCGGCAATCGATGGCGTCGATGTTGCGGTCGTCGTCCTGCCGACCTTTTCGCATTCGGCCATCGCCTCGGCGCTTGCCGCTGCCGGCTGGTCCTCGGGCAAGCCAATTGTGCTCAACCCCGGTCACACCGGTGGCGCGCTTGAGTTCGCCGAGACTTTTTCGCGCACCGGCCGTGCGGCACCGCCCGTCGTCGAGTTCTCGACGCTGACCTATGTCGCGCGCAAATACCGCCCCGATGGCGTCACCGTCTCCGGCCGCGCCAAGCAGCTCAAGGCAGCGGCACTCAAGGGCGGCTCCGAGGTGCTGGAAATCGCTGGCAAGCTATATCCGGGTCTGACCCCGGTCGCTGACGTGATCGCTTCCGACCTCTCCAACGTCAACATGGTCCTGCATCCGCCGGCGGCCGTCCTTGCCGCCGCCTGGGTCGAGGCGACCGGCGGCAATTTCACCTTCTACGTCGATGCCATGACCCCTGGCGTCGCCCGCGTCATGAAGCAGCTCGACGACGAGCGGCTGGCGGTGGCCAATGCCTTCGGGCATGATCTGCCCAACCTTGTCGAAGAGATGAAGCTGCTCGGCACGGTCGAGGCCGATGTCATCGACACTTCCGACTTCCGCGCCGCGATTGCCGGCGGCGAGGCCAACAAGCGCATCAAGGGTCCGGATTCGCTCGAGTATCGCTACTACAAGGAAGATTTCGGCCACGGCCTGCTGCCTTTCCTTGAATTCGCGAAGATCGCAGGCGTCGAAACGCCCGTGGCGCATTCGCTCTACAGCCTGGCGCAGATCGCCGTCGGCACCGATTATCGCAAGGGCGGCCGCACCGCCGAGGCGATGGGCATCGCCGGCATGTCCCGGGATCAGGTCATAGAGAAGGTGAGGGCGAAATGAGCTGGAACAACACAGTCATCGCCGTCGTTGCCGGCGACGCCCGCGAACAGGAGATTGCCCGCTGCGCCGTCCGCGCCGGCGCCACCGTCCGTGCTTATGGTTTTCCCTGGCCGGATGAGGGCATCGAGGGCGTCTATCACGCCAAGGATGCCGCCGACGCGCTGAAAGGTGCCGATATCGCACTGTTCCCGATCCCCGGTATCACCGCCGAAGGTGCCCTGTTTGCGCCGAAGTGCCCGGAAAAGATCATCCCAACGCGCGAGATGCTGGAGGGCATGCGCAAGCCCGGCCACATCATTCTCGGCTGGGGCGATGCCAATCTGAAGGGCCATTGCGCGGAACTCGGCATCGCGCTGCACGAGTATGAGTGGGACGTCGACCTGATGCTGCTGCGCGGCCCGGCGATCGTCGAGGGCGTGCTCAAGGTGATCATCGAAAATACCCAGATCACTATCCATAAATCCAACATCTGCCTTGTCGGGCAGGGCACCATCGGCTCGCTTTTGACCAACACGCTGTTGGCGCTCGGCGCCCATGTCCACGTCGCAGCGCGTAACCCGGTGCAGCGCGCCGCCGCTTATGCGGCGGGTGCTGAATCGCTGACGCTCGAACAATTGCCTGAATACCTGCCGAAGATGGACATCGTCATCGGCAGCGTGCCCAAGCGGCTGCTCGAACGCGAACAGCTGGTGCTTTTGCCAAAGCATGCGCTGCTGGTCGATGTCGCGGCGCCCCCCGGCACCATCGACAGGGAGGCCGCGGCCGAACTGGGGCTGAAAACCGTCTGGGCGCGCGGCATGGGCGCACGCGCGCCGATCACTGTCGGCCGCAGCCAGTGGAGCGGCATTGTCCGACGCATTGAAGGCATACTGGAGCAGAAATGATGAAAGCGGATCTGGTCATCAAGAACGCACGGGTGGTTCGCCACGACGGCGAATTCCACGGCGGCGTCGCGGTCAAGGACGGCAAGATCGTCCTGACCGGATCGGACGAGTCGCTGCCCGATGCGACCCGCACCATCGATGCCGAAGGCCGGGTGCTGATGCCGGGCCTGATCGATCCGCACTGCCATCTCGGCGTGAAATTTCCCTTCGCCGAGGACATGCGCACTGAAACGGCAGCTGCCGCTTCGGGTGGTGTGACCACCGCGCTGCTCTACATCCGCAACCTCAAGGAATCCTACTTGCCGTTCTACGAGGAGCGGAAGGCGCTGGGCGAGGAGAACTCGGTCATTGACTTCGGCTTCCACTTCGGCGTCCAGCGCGAAGAGCACATTGCCGAGATCCCGGAGATCGTCGCCAAGACCGGCGTGAAGTCGTTCAAGTGCTATTTCGGCTACGAGCCCGACAATCCGATCGGCATCGTGCCGGCGACCGACGGCTGGGTCTATGCGGCGATGCGTATCCTGTCGAAGATCCCCGGTGGCGTCATCAATGTCCATTGCGAAAACACCCAGATCGCCTCGTGGATCAAGAAGGAGATCGCCGCGACCGGCCGCCAGGATCTCGGCGCCTATACGGAATCGCGCCCTGCCTTCTGCGAGGTCGAGACCATCCGCCGCATGATTTTCCTCGCCGAGAAGACCGGCTGCTCGCTGCATCTGGTCCACACTTCGGTCGGCATGGGCCCGGTTCTTGCCGCCGAGGCGCAGGCACGTGGCGTGCATGTCACCGTCGAGACCTGCCCGCACTACCTGACGCGCACCTGCTATGACGAAGATCTCGACATGCGCGCCAAGATCTCGCCGCCGCTGCGCGACCGCAACGAGCTCGAAGGCCTGTGGGCCGGCATGCTCAACGGTTCGGTCTACAGCCTCGGTACCGACCACGTGCCGTTCCTGCCCAAGAAGCTTGAGGATTTGTGGACGGAATTCCCCGGTGTCGTCAGCTTCCCGTGGGAGCTGTCGCTGATGCTGCATTTCGGCGTGCACCAGCGCGGGCTGCCGCTCAGCCGCCTTGTCGAGCTCAACTCGTTCAATCCGGCGCGTCGTTTCGGCCTGTGGCCGCGCAAGGGCCACATCGATGTCGGCTTCGACGCCGACCTCGTGCTGGTCGACCTCGACGAAGAGCGCACGGTCACCCACACCGGCAAGGGCACATGCATCTATGAAGGCTGGAAGCTTAAGGGCTGGCCGGTGATGACGGTGGCGCGCGGCGATGTCGTCTACGAAAACGGTGTGGTCGCCGACACCAACTACGGCCGCGGCCGCTGCGTGACCCTGCCGTCATGACACCAAGCCCCGATCAGCTGGACCTGGCCGGCCGGATTTCGCTGACACCGGCGCGGTTGCCGGTGTGCGAAGCCGTCGCAAGCATCGTTGCCCGCAAGGCGACGATCCGCCAGGAGCGGTTGTCGGGGATCCACAATCCGTGGGGCCATGTCATCGGCCTTACCGATCCATGGAGCTTTCTCGACCTGTGCGAGAGCCAGGTCGTTATTGACGCCGCGCGGAGCGTCATCGGTCCCGACATCATCCTGTGGGACAGCGAGCTGTTTGCCGAGGCGGGCAGCTACGCCGGGTTTCTGAACGCCGGGAGCGAAGGCCGCTACTGGCCGGTGACGCCGCTCGCAGGCGCCGTCGTGCTGGTGGCATTCGGCAGCGGCGAGTTTTCGGTGAGGGTCTTCGGGCTGGAGAAGTTGGGCCCAGCTGCACTCGACGGTTTCGATCCGGCCGACCCGCTCTATGTCATCAGGCTGATGCCGGCGACGAGCCGTTTCGATCGTAATGCTGACCATCCGGCCAACCGCACCTGCATGGAAGAGCAGGTGCTGGTCAACTATTCGAACCGCCCGCTGTGGCTGCTCTGCGGCACTGATCGGGCCAACAACGACCTGGTTTCGGGCTTTGCGCCCGCCGTGCCCGTCTGGGCCTCCGGCGCCATGCCCAGCGAAAGAGAGGAGAAATAAGATGCCATTCGTCGTCGTAGAGATGTGGGAGGGGCGCACTGTCGAGCAGAAGCGCAACCTCGTCAAAGCCATCACCAAGGCCATGGTCGAAGAGGCCGCCTGCAAGCCCGATCACCTGCACGTGGTCATCCACGAAACGCCCAAGGACAGCTGGGGCCGCGGCGGCGTGCTCGGCATAGACATGGTGGAGCACAAGTGATGGGTCTGGACGTTCTCGACTACCGCAAGTCGGCGCTGCTGGTCATCGACCTGCAGAACGCCTTCATCCATGAGAAGGGCACGCTCGGCGTTTCGGGCGTCGACACCAAGCGCCTGTCGTCGATCGTGCCGCCGCTGGCCAAGCTGATCAAGCGCTGCCAGGACACCGGCATTCCGGTCATCTGGACGATGCAGGAACACTTCGCGATCGACCAGAACCGTGCCAAGAAGAAGTTGCTCGGCCACACCGCCCGCCGCAAGCAGGTGTCGGCGCTGGCCGGCAGCTGGGACGAGCAGATCATCGACGAGCTGAAGCCGCTGGCCGATTTCGACCCTGCCTTCGTCATCCGCAAGCACCGCTTCGGCGCGTTCTACGAGACGCGGCTCGAGATGATGCTGAAGATGCTTGGCACTCAGCACCTGTTCGTCACCGGTGCCACCACCAATGCCTGCGTCGAGACCTCGATCCGCGAAGCCTATCTTCGCGACCTCGACGTCATTGCCGTCGATGACTGCGTGTCCGGTGTCAATGCCGAGTGGGAAGCCACCGCCAAGCAGGTGTGGAAGCAGTATTTCTGCGAGATCGCCCCCTCGTCCGAAGTGCTCGACTGGATCGGCGAGCAGGTCAAGCCGCGCGTCACCAACTACGGCCACCAGCTGATCATGGTCAACGACATCGACACGTCGGTCGCCTTCTATACCAATCAGCTCGGCTTCACGATCCGGCCGGCCAAGCCGCTGGCCGATGGCCGTCCGTTCACCGCCTTCCATCAGGGTATCGCGCTGATCCATGGCAAGACGTCGGATCATCGCCAGCTCGACCACATCGCATTTGAGGTCAATGACGTCCGCGCCATGGACGCCAAGCTGAAGAAGGCCGGCGTGAAGTACTTCACCGACCTGCATGACGGGCCTTACGGTCTGACGATCTACATCGCCGACCCCGACGGCACCAAGGTCGAGCTCTACCAGGTCGGCGCCACTGCCTGATCGCGCATTGTACGGATACGAAAAGGCCGCCGTTTCCGGCGGCCTTTTTTTGTTCTGGCTCCTCGTTTAGTCGGGTGCCATACCCTCAAGCCCGTCTAGCTCGACATAAGCGGGCAACGACGTCGTAATCGGCGCGCCGTTGCGAACGACGATGCGATTGCTTTCGGCGCGCGACAGCACTTCCGACAAGGACCGGCCCTCAAACAGGATGAAATCGGCGGCATGGCCCTCGGCGATGCTGCCTCTGCCATCGAGCCCCATGATGCCTGCCGGGGTCGTGGTCACGGCCCTGATCCAGTCGCCGGCAGGATGGTCGAGATGCAGGACGCGCGTGCCGAGCCGATAGGTGTCCAGCATGTCGAGATCGCCATAGGAATGGAACGGGTCGCGCGTGTTGTCTGAGGCAAGTGCTACCGGGATGCCGCGCCGCTTCATCTCGTGCAGCAGGGTCACGCCGCGCCACTTTGGCGTCGTGCCGTCCTGGCGACGGTCCTGAAGATAGAGGTTGCAGGTCGGCAGCGACACGACGGCGACACCCGCTGTAGCGACCTTGTCGAGTGTGGCCTCGACATTGGCTTCGTCCTGCATTGCCAGCGAACAGCAATGGCCGACCAGCACCTGACCGCCAAACGACGATCGCATCGCGGCCTCGGCGATACGGCGCAGTCCATCGGCTTTGGGATTCGCGGTCTCGTCGGCATGGAAGTCGAGGTTGAGGCCATGTTGCTGGGCTTTCCGGAACATCAGGTCGAGCAGATGGTCGATGTCGGGAGCCGGATAAGCGACCGCCCCGAGTGTACCGCTGGCAGCGGCGACATGGCGTGCGATACGCTCGAGAAATGCATCGTCGCGGGCCATGTCGATGGGAAACAGGCATGACGCCTGCAAGTCGATGCGGCCACGCCAGTGTTGTTTGAGTTCCATGAAGGCAGGCCAGGAAATGTCGTCTTGCGGAGGCTGTGAGTCGATGTGCGTGCGCATGGCCGCCGTGCCGTAGTGGAACGCCGAGCGCAGCGCGAAATCCATGCGCCTGGTGACATCGCTGGCCGACCAGTTGGCCGTACGATCGGCGCGCGTGGCCGCCAACGCGCCATCGAACGTGCCGTTGGCTGCCGGCGTTCGCGGCAGGATATGACCCTTGTCGAGATGGGTGTGGCAGTCGACGAAGGTGGGGAGGGCGACCCGACCGCCGGCATCGATCGAAATCGCGCTGTCGTCGCTGGTTTCGATGGAACGGCTGCGCGCAGCAGTTGTTGCCAGTATCTTGCCGTGCTCTACTGTCACGTCAGCTAGAAAGTACCCTGTGGCATCGACGGTACCAGTTTTTGCCACTGCACTGTCGAGACGCACATTGCGCAAGATGTAACGGCCCAGCCCGGCGCCGTTGGCGATCTGGTCGCGCAGGGCAGGCTGGTCGAAGGCAGGTGCGTTCATGGACGGGTCTCCGGATGGGCGGATGTGACGGCGCGTCGGGCTGCCGCGGTGTTCTCGGTCAAACGGCAGGGCAGTTAATGGTTGCCGTTCCGGTCAAGATCATTTATTGATCACAATATGAGATCACAGATTGCGGCCTGTCAACTTCTGCCCCCGGCCGGCGACTGTATGCGGCAGCTCGCCGCCAGACGCCGTTCCTCGTACAGCGCAATTCTTGAGGAGCTTGCGAGAGGCGGAGAAGCAGAGTGCGGATAGATAAGACTGAGGATGCCGGCAACGGCAGCAGTGACGCGCCCAAGAAGGAGCGCGGCCATGTCCACGGACATGTGCTGCGCTACATGCGCCGCGGCCTGATGGTCGGCGCATTCCTGCCCGGCCAGGTGATGAGCCTGCGCAAGCTGGCTGCCGGTTTCGGCACCAGCCCGATGCCGGTTCGCGAGGTGCTGAGCCGCCTGGTGGCGGCCAATGCGCTTGAGGAAACCAAGGGCGGTTCGGTGCGCGTGCCCAGGCTGAGCCCGGAAAAGCTCAGCGACCTTTTCGCCGTGCGCGAGATGCTCGAAGGCATGGCCGCCGAGCTTGCCGCGAAGAAGGCGACCCCAGCACTGATCAGCGAACTTGCCGCGATCAACAAGCAGCTGCTGGTGGCAATCGAAAAGCGCGACATTCTGAACTGCCTGTCGTCCAACCAGAAATTCCATTTCACGCTCTATGAGGCGGCTGCATCCGACGTGCTGATGCCGCTGATCGAGTCGCTGTGGCTGCAGTTCGGCCCGACCATGTACATGTCGCTGCTGATCCCCTCGATGCCGTGGAACGCCTCGGACCACGAGGACATCCTTGCCGCCTTGAAGGAAGGCAACGCCAGCGCTGCCAAGAAGGGCATCGTCCACGACATCCGCACCACCTGCAAGGCGCTGCTCAGCGTCGCCGGCTCGCAAGGCATCGAACTGCCTTTCGCGCAGGGGGCGGATATTCAATTCGATTACTGACATCACGATCTGGGAGGATCCCGCCATGGTGGGAAAAGTTGAACAGAACCTTGCTCGCCTGGGCATCAGCCTGCCGGCGACGGTGGCGCCCGCCGCCAACTACGTGCCCGCCCGCCGCCTGGGCAACCAGGTCTATGTTTCGGGCCAGGTCCCAGCTGAAGGCGGCAAGGACAAGTTCACCGGCAAGCTCGGGTCCGATTTCACCGTCGAGGAAGGCCAGGCCGCAGCGCGGCTCTGCGCCGTCAACATCCTGGCCCAGCTCAAGCAGGCGCTCGACGGTGATCTCGACCGTGTCGTTGGCGTCATCCGCCTCGGCGGCTTCGTCAATGCCGAACCCGACTTCAAGGATCACCCCAAGGTCATCAACGGCGCTTCCGATCTGATGGTCGAGGTGTTCGGCGAGGCCGGCCGCCATGCCCGCGCCGCCGTCGGCTGCTACTCGCTGCCGCGCAACGTTCCCGTCGAGGTAGACGCCATCTTCGAGGTCAACTGACCGTGCTGCCTGCCGCTTCCGCGACCGACGACCGAATTCCGGTCCACGTGCTGACCGGCTTCCTCGGCAGCGGCAAGACGACGTTCCTGCGGCATCTGCTCGGCGAACCTGATCTCGCCGACACTGCCGTGATCATCAACGAGTTCGGCGAGGTCGGGCTCGACCATCTTCTGGTGCGGGAAGTGTCCGAGGACGCGGTTTTGCTGTCGTCGGGCTGTCTGTGCTGTGCCGTGCGAGATGATCTCGTTTCCACTCTGGCGGACCTTCTGGCGATGGTCCGCCGTGGCGAGGTGGCGCCGTTCCGCCGGGTCGTGGTGGAGACCACGGGCCTCGCCGACCCCGCGCCGATCATGCAGGCGGTAATGAGCGACCTTCAGCTCCGCCGCGGCTATCGGGCGGGCAGTATCGTTGCCACCGTCGACGGCGTCAGTGGCGCCAATTCCATCGGCAGTTTCGCCGAAGCCGTGCAGCAAGTGGCGCTGGCCGATTGTGTGGTCATCACCAAGTCGGATCTTGTCGAACCCTGGCGGCTGGATGCGCTCGCCCAGGATGTCGGTAAGGTCAACCCTCGGGTACGACAGCTTGTTTCAAGCCGGGCAAGCATGCCGGTTGCAGCCGACATCTTCGACCAAGACGACAGCTGGGAGCCGCGCCATTTCGAAATGGCCGATACGCCGATGCCTGGCCGCCACAGCGATGGCATCGAGACCTTCACCGTCGAGATTGACAACGAAGTCGACTGGCCGTCCTTCGTCGATTGGCTGGAATTGCTGCTCGCCGGACGCGGCCAATCGATCCTTCGTGTGAAAGGACTTCTGCCGGTCAGGGGCGACCCGCGCCCGGTGGTCATCCATGGTGTCCAGCACGTGATGTATCCGCCCGAGTATCTGCCGCGCTGGCCGGAGGGCATGCCCCGCGGCTGGCTGGTTTTCATCGCGCGCAACCTTAACCGCAGCGCCATCGAGCGCTCGTTGCCTGATACCTTCGCCGCTGCGGACTGATCCGGCACGCTTCATTTTTCAGGCGATCTTGGGCCGTTTGCCGACTTGTGAATGTGCCTCGCCCGGAGCGGGTGAGGTTGCGTCGTCTCGACGCGTGGTGAATCCGCCAGCAATTTCCGATGCTTGCCGCAGCGGCAGGGAATTCGCGGCAACGCTTCGATTGAGCATGCAAATTCGTGCGCTGCCTGATCCGATTCATCGCTTGACAATCATCAAATGTGATCACACTATGAGATCAAGAATGAAGATCGAGAGCGAAGGCTGTCGCGCTTTGTTCCGGGGAGAGAGGCAGGCCTTCGGGCCATTGGGGCGCCTGAAAGGTGCTCTTTAGGGAGGAGAGAAATGTTGTACGCCACAGGTCTCATTCGCGGCACGGCGCTTGTCGCCACAGCCGCCGTCGCTACCGTTCTTGCCAGTCACAGCGCCATGGCGGAAGACGTCAACGTCCGCTTCAGCTGGAAGCTCAAGGGCGAATACGGCTTCTTCTATCTCGGCGAGCAGAAGGGGCTCTACAAGGACGCTGGTGTGACGCTGAAGCTCGGCGAAGGTGCCGGTTCGCAGGCAGCACTCGGCTCGCTCATCCAAGGCCAGGAAGACGCTGTCATCCTGCCCGGCATCTTCGCCATCTCCGCGATCCAGAAGGGCATGCCGGTCAAGATCATCGCGCTGTATCAGCCGGAGTCGCCGATTGCGTTGATCTCGCACCCCGACAAGGCAGTGATGACCCCGAAGGATCTCGAAGGCAAGACCATTGCGCACGCCGTCGGCGAGACCGGCACCTCCTATCTCGGCGCGTTCTGCGAGATCAACAAGATCGACTGCGCCAAGGTCTCCAAGGTCCAGATGGACTCGCAGTCGCGCGTGCCGCAGTTCCTGCAGAAGCAGGTCGACGTCGTCAGCGTCTACAAGACCAACGACCTGCCGGTGCTGGAAGACAAGACCGGCACCAAGTTCCCAACCCTGGACCTCACCGAATTCGGTCTTGCCGTGCCCGGCATGGCGGTCGTCGCCAGCGATGATGGCATTGCCAAGAAGGGGCCGGCACTCAGGAGTTTCCTGGCTGCCAACGCCAAGGCCATCGAGCTGACCCGTGCCGACCCGGTTGCTGCCACCGCCGCGCTCAAGGCGGTCTGGCAGGCCGGACCTTCCGACAAGGTCGTGCAGCAGCAGATCGAGGCGACCTCGGCATCGATCCATTCGCCCGCCGGTACGCCGATCGGGTACATCGACGAAAAAGCGATTGCAGACGCCATCAAGCTGATCGGCAGTGTCGAGGAAATCGGCGACGCCAAGCCGATGTCGTCTTTTTATACCAATGAACTTCTGACGCAGTGAGGCTACGGTGGCGAGCACGGATGTAATCGGCGCCGCTCAGGCGCAGAAAAAGCAAGGCAAGGGCATGAGCAGCAAGAAGAAATCACGAGGGCCATGGCTCGAGCGCTATTCGGCGCTCATCCTGGCGGTAGTGCTGCTCGGCGCATGGCAAGTTCTGGTTCCCTGGTCCGGGCTTTCGGAGTTTGTCCTGCCGACGCCGCTGGCAATTGCCAAGCGGATCGTCAACGAGCTGCCGTTGCTCGCCTCCCACGCCTATGTCACGCTGTTCGAAGTGGTTGCGGGATTTGCCATGGGCGTGCTGGTCGGCATGCCGCTGGCGCTGGCGATCTTCTATTCCAAGGCTTTCGAACGCGCCATCTACCCGATCCTGGTGGCGCTGCAGACCGTGCCCAAGGTGGCGCTGGCGCCGCTCCTGGTGCTCTATCTCGGCTATGGCTGGGCACCCAAGATCACGCTGGCATTCCTGATTTCGTTCTTCCCGATCGTCATCTCGACGGTGGTCGGCCTGCAGTCGCTCGACAAGAACCTGGTCAATCTCGTCCGTTCGATGGGCGCCAGCGAGTGGCAAACCTTCTTCAAGGTCCGTCTGCCGGCAGCCTTGCCCAACATCTTCGGCGGCTTCAAGGTTGCGGTGTCGCTGGCAGTCATCGGTGCGGTCATCGGCGAGTATGTCGCTGCCGAACGCGGCCTCGGCTACCTGCAGCTGCAAGCCAACTCGCTGTTCGACACGACGCTCAACTTTGCCACCGTTGTGACGATCTCCGGGCTCGGCGTGATGCTCTACTTCATCATCGACACGATCGAAGCCCGCGTCACCTACAAGCGCGACGCCGCCAAGTAATCAGCCGGCCGCCGGTGCGGCCGAGCAACGACAACAGGTTCAGTGAGGCAATCCCATGAGTGCCACTACCCAGATGGGCGCGGCGGTCGACATTTCGCGGCTTTCCAAGATCTACAAGACACGCGAGGACGATGATGTCCTCGCCCTCGACAAGATCGATCTCAAGATCGAACCCGGCAGCTTCGTCGCGGTGGTCGGTCCCAGCGGTTGCGGCAAGAGCACGCTGCTCTCGCTTCTCGCCGGCCTGACGCCAGCCTCGACCGGCAGCATCGCCATCGACGGCGACGGCGTCTCCAGGCCACACCCGAAGACCGGCGTTGTGTTTCAGTCCGACCTTCTGCTCTACTGGCGCACAGTGCTCGACAACATCCTGCTGCCGATCGAGATCAAGAAGCTCGATGTCGCGAGGTACCGGGCGCGTGCCGAGGAGCTGCTTGCCCAGGTCGGGCTCAAGGGCTTCGGCAACAAGTATCCCTCCGAGCTATCCGGCGGCATGCGCCAGCGCGTGGCGATCTGCCGGGCGCTGATCCAGGAACCGGGCCTGCTTCTGATGGACGAGCCCTTCGGTGCGCTCGACGCGCTGACCCGCGAACAGATGATCATGGATTTGCAGTCGATGTGGCTGCGCCTGCGCAACACGGTGCTGTTCATCACCCATGGCATCGACGAGGCCGTGTTCCTGGCCGACCGCGTCCTGGTGATGTCGCCCCGTCCCGGCCGTGTCGACCTCGACCTCAAGATCGACCTGCCGCGTCCGCGCCAGTGGAGCAAGACCCACGAGGACAAGGACTACCACGGCTATGTCCGGCAGATCCGGGCGATCTTCGAGGCCAAGGGCATTCTCGTCGCTCACTAAACCAGCAGTCCGAATATCGGAACCGATTTTCGGATAGGATCAAGCACGGCTTCCACGCTTTGCGGCATCCTTGGCGCCTCTACATGGACGCGCGGCTC
This sequence comes from Aminobacter sp. LjRoot7, assembly GCF_964252895.1. NCBI lineage: Bacteria > Pseudomonadati > Pseudomonadota > Alphaproteobacteria > Hyphomicrobiales > Phyllobacteriaceae > Aminobacter > Aminobacter sp. LjRoot7. The sequence goes on along the minus strand of NZ_CAXUPX020000011.1, from coordinate 216,961 downwards.
TCTAGTCGGTTCGGCCGATCCGTCAAATCGGCGAATACTGCAGTAACGGCATCAGCGTCGCCGGGAAATTTCCCGGCGGACGAACATTTGCGCGGAGACCTCGGATGTCCGGGACGATATTCATACCCAGAGAGTTGGATGCGATTGAGAGCCGTGTAGGTGCTTCGCCGGATACGGTGAAACGCCTTGTGGGTCTTGGTTTTGCGGTGGTTGTCGAGACGGGTGCCGGCACCTTGTCGCGCATTCCCGATGCCGATTATGCGGCGGTCGGTGCTGTCATCGGCAAAGCCGGCGATGCCGCCAAGGCCGATGTCGTGCTGAAGGTGCGCCGTCCTTCGGAGGCCGAGGTCAAGGGCTACAAGCAAGGTGCCGCGGTGCTGGCCACCATGGATCCCTACGGCAATGATGCGGCGGTTGCCGCGATGGCCAAGGCCGGTGTGACGGCGTTCGCCATGGAGTTCATGCCGCGCATCACCCGAGCCCAGGTGATGGACGTGCTGTCGTCGCAGGCAAACCTCGCCGGCTACCAGGCGGTCATCGACGGTGCCGCCGAATATGACCGGGCGCTGCCGATGATGATGACGGCGGCCGGCACGGTTCCTGCTGCCAAGGTGTTCATCATGGGCGTCGGCGTTGCCGGCCTACAGGCGATCGCCACCGCACGCCGCATGGGCGCGATCGTGACGGCCACCGACGTGCGTCCGGCTGTGAAGGAGCAGGTCGCCTCGCTCGGCGCAAAGTTCCTCGCCGTCGAGGACGAGGAGTTCAAGGCCGCCGAGACCGCCGGCGGCTACGCCAAGGAGATGTCCAAGGAGTACCAGGCGAAGCAGGCGGCTTTGACCGCCGAGCACATCGCCAAGCAGGACATCGTCATTACCACGGCACTCATCCCGGGCCGTCCGGCGCCAAAGCTGGTGTCCGCGGCAATGGTTGCCTCGATGAAGCCGGGTTCGGTGCTTGTCGACCTCGCCGTCGAGCGCGGCGGCAATGTCGAGGGCGCGGTGCCGGGCAAGGTCGTCACGACAGCCAACGGGGCAAAGATCGTCGGCCATCTCAACGTGCCGGGCCGTGTCGCGGCGTCTGCCTCGCTGCTTTACGCCAAGAACCTGTTCGCCTTCCTCGAGACCATGGTCGACAAGACCACCAAGCAGATCGCCATCAACCGCGACGACGAGCTGGTCAAGGCGACCATGCTGACCGACGGCGGCAAGGTGGTTCATCCCAACTTCGCCAATGCGGCTGCGGCAGCGGACAAGCCAAAACCGATCGTGCCGGGCCAGAACCGCGGCGACGATCCGGCGAGCGATGGTGCTGCACCTGCCAAGGCAGCAGCGAAGAAACCGGCCGCCGCCAAATCGGACAAACCGGCCGCTGCGAAAAAGCCCGCTGCCAAGAAGTCGGCCCCAAGCGCCGGCGCCAAGACGTCATCTGAGGGAGACGCGTGATGGAAGGTCTTCAGAAAGCCCTCGACCAGCTTGACCAGGCGGTCGCCGCCGTCCGGCTCGGCGTCCAGGATCTCGCCACATCAGAAGGTGCGGCGGAAGCTGCCGGCAATGCGGCGCATGCTGTGTCAGGCGGTGCGATCGACCCGTTCGTGTTCCGCTTCGCCATCTTCGTTCTGGCGATCTTCGTCGGCTATTACGTCGTCTGGTCGGTGACACCGGCTCTGCACACGCCGCTGATGGCCGTCACCAACGCGATTTCCTCGGTCATCGTGGTCGGTGCGCTGCTCGCCGTCGGCATCGCCGCCTCCGGCCTTGCCACCGGCTTCGGCTTCGTCGCCCTGGTGCTGGCCTCGGTCAACATCTTCGGCGGCTTCCTCGTCACCCAGCGCATGCTGGCGATGTACAAGAAGAAGGACAAGTGACGTGACCCTGAACCTCGCTTCCTTCCTCTACCTCGTCTCCGGCATCCTGTTCATCCTGGCCCTGCGCGGCCTGTCGCATCCGACCACGTCGCGCAAGGGCAACACCTACGGCATGGTCGGCATGGGTATTGCCATCGTCACCACGCTGGCGCTGGCCAAGCCGTCCGCGACCGGCCTCGGCCTGATCGTGCTCGGCCTCGCCATTGGCGGCGGTGTCGGTGCGGTTACCGCGCGCCGCATCGCCATGACCTCGATGCCGCAGCTGGTCGCTGCCTTCCACAGCCTCGTCGGTTTGGCCGCCGTCATGGTGGCGGCTGCCGCCGTCTATGCACCCGAAAGCTTCGGCATCGGTGCCGTCGGCGCCATCCATGGCCAGGCGCTTGTCGAGATGAGCCTTGGCGTTGCCATCGGCGCCATCACCTTCACCGGCTCGGTCATCGCCTTCCTCAAGCTCGATGGCCGCATGTCGGGCAAGCCGATCATGCTGCCGGCCCGCCACCTGATCAACGCAGCACTCGGCATCGGCCTGGTCGTGCTGATCGTGCTGTTGGTCACCACCCAGTCGACCACCATCTTCTGGCTGATCGTGGCGCTCTCGCTTGTCCTCGGCGTGCTCTTGATCATCCCGATCGGCGGCGCCGACATGCCGGTGGTCGTGTCGATGCTCAACTCCTATTCGGGTTGGGCGGCAGCAGCCCTCGGCTTCACGCTCGGCAATCTCGCGCTGATCATCACCGGCGCGCTGGTTGGCTCGTCTGGTGCGATCCTGTCCTACATCATGTGCAAGGGCATGAACCGCTCGTTCATCTCGGTCATCCTTGGCGGCTTCGGCGGCGAGACGGCGGCAGCTGTCGACGACGGCATCCAGCGCACGGTCAAGACGGGTGCTGCCGACGACGCGGCCTATCTGATGATGAACGCCCAGAAGGTCATCATCGTGCCGGGCTACGGCATGGCTGTCGCCCAGGCCCAGCATGCGCTGCGCGAGATGGCCGACAAGCTCAAGGCCAATGGCGTCGAGGTCAAGTACGCCATCCACCCGGTCGCCGGCCGCATGCCCGGCCACATGAACGTGCTGCTCGCCGAGGCCAACGTGCCTTATGACGAGGTCTTCGAACTCGAGGACATCAACAGCGAGTTCTCGCAGGCCGACGTCGCTTACGTCATCGGCGCCAACGACGTCACCAACCCGTCGGCGCGTGACGACAAGAGCTCGCCGATCTACGGCATGCCGATCCTCGACGTCGACAAGGCCCGCACCTGCCTGTTCGTCAAGCGCTCGCTCGGTTCAGGTTATGCCGGCATCGACAACACGCTGTTCTACAAGGACGGCACCATGATGCTGCTCGGCGACGCCAAGAAGATGACCGAAGAAATCGTCAAGGCCATGGATCACTGAGCCAACAGCTCGGACATCCGCACCCAAGACAAACAAAAGCCCGGCGTGAGCTGGGCTTTTTTCTACAGACGGCGGGTGCTCGCGAGCTTCTGCCGTAGATTATTCAACAGGCCGCTCGTCGGCGATGACCTTGCCGTCGTTCGGCAGGCTGCCGGGAGCGACGATCTCGACGCCGCCGCGCATCTTAGTCGCGGCCTGCAATGCTGCTTCGAGTTCCGCTTGCAGTTCGCCATCGGTTGAGCTGGCTTCGGCTTTCAGCAGCATGACGTCCTGCTCGGCCTCGCGGCTGACGACGAGGCGAAGGCGGCCAAGGGCTGGGAATTTCCGGCCGATCGCTGCGATCTGGGCCGGGTCGACGAACATGCCCTTGACCTTGGTGCGCTGGTCGGCGCGGCCCATCCAGCCGGCGAGCCGCATGTTGGTGCGGCCGCAGGCGCTCTGGCCGGGCAGGACACGCGAGAGGTCGCCCGTGCCGAAACGCAGCAGGGGGTATTCCGGGCTCAGCCGGGTAACCACGACTTCGCCGACATCGCCGTCGGCGACCGCCTCACCGGTACCCGGGCGCACGATCTCGACGATCAGGCCTTCATTGACGACGAGGCCGGAGCGCGCCGCCGTTTCATAGGCGGCGACGCCGAGCTCTGCAGTGGCGTAAGCCTGATAGGCATCGATGCCGGCGCCGGCGATTTCCTGCTGCAGTGAGGCCGGAAATGCGGCCCCCGAAACCAGGGCATGGCGGAATGGGCTGGCAGCACCTGACGCCACGATGCGGTCGAGCAGGATCTTGAGAAAATCCGGCGTGCCGATGTAGCCTGTCGGCTTCAGCACCGTGATGGCCTCGACCTGTTGCTCGGTGTTGCCGACACCCGCCGGGATCACCGCGCAGCCAAGCGCGTGCGCGCCGGCTTCCATCATGTGCCCACCCGGCGTCAGGTGATAGCTGAAGGCGTTGTGGACGACGTCTTCCCGGCGCATGCCTGACGCGAACAGGGCGCGCGCGGATCCCCACCAATCGTCGCCGCGCCCCTCGGGATCGAAGATCGGACCGGGGGATACGAGCAGGCGCTTGAGTGCGCCGGGCCTGATGGGTGTGAGGCCGGCAAAGGGTGGGTTCTCGGCTTGCAAGGTCAGCAGGTCGCCCTTGCGGATGACTGGCACCAGCTGCAGGGAACTGCGGTCGACGAAGCTGTCCGACGCAATTCCTTCGAGCTGCTGGCGCAAGGCAGGCGTTGCGGATAGCGCGCCTTCGAGAAGCGAACGCAACCGGGCAAAAAGTGCCGCCTCGCGGGCTGCCGGATCTTGGGTTTCCCCGGCATCGTAATGTGCGTTCGTCACCATGGTTCACCTGGAGTTTGAACGAGGGGCAAGCGCGCCCGCCCGGTTGAGGCTTGGCCGCGCTGCTAGGAAAAGATCACGCCAGCCAGCGCTTGCGCCGCTTGTAGCTCTTGACCTCGCGGAACGACTTGCGACCCTCGCCGCCAATGCCGAGATAGAATTCCTTGACGTCTTCATTGTCGCGCAGGGAAGCGGCGTCGCCATCCATGACGACGCGGCCGGTCTCCATGATGTAGCCATAGGTGGCGTATTTCAGCGCCATGTTGGTGTTCTGCTCGGCCACCAGGAACGACACGCCCTGCTTGCTGTTCAGGTCCTTGACGATCTCGAAGATCTCGTCGACGACCTGGGGCGCGAGGCCCATCGATGGCTCGTCGAGCAGGATCATCTTGGGTCGGCTCATCATGGCGCGGCCGATGGCGCACATCTGCTGCTCGCCGCCGGAGGTATAGCCGGCCATCGACGACCGGCGCTGCTTCAGCCGCGGGAAATAGTCATAGATCATGTCGAGATCGTCGCGGATGGCGCGGTTGCCGTCGCGACGCGTAAAGGCGCCGGTGAGCAGGTTCTCCTCGATGCTGAGATGGCCGAAGCAGTGGCGGCCTTCCATCACCTGGATGCAGCCGCGCCGCACCAATTCGTTCGGGCTGAGCCGGTCGACGCGGTCGCCGTCGAACTCGATCGAACCCTTGGTGACTTCGCCGCGCTCGGCCCTGAGCAGGTTGGAGATCGCCTTCAGCGTCGTTGTCTTGCCGGCGCCATTGGCACCAAGTATGGCGACGATGCCGCCTTGGGGCACATCAAGCGACACGCCCTTTAGGACGAGGATGACGTGATCGTAGATCACCTCGATGTTGTTGACCGACAGCATCGGCCGGGCCGGCTCGACCGCTTTGGAAGCATGTTCAGACATCAGCAAGCTCCGGGGGCATTGTCCCTTCCCCTGATGGGGAAGGGACGGGGTTCAGGGTAGGCCTCAGGAGGCGTCGCAGGCCTCGGAACGGGCGGGCCACGGCGCGTTCTTTTCGGCATAGGCCTTGGCATCGGCGTCGAGCAGCGGACCGACCTTGTCGCTCAGCGGCGCGATGTAGTCGGAGACCTTCTCGTAGGTGGTGCCGTTCCAGCTCTGGACGAAGGTCGAGAAGTGGCCGTTGTGGTCGGCGCAGGAGAGCTTGACCGCGCTGGTGAAGCCTTCGAGGCCGATTTCCTTGAGCCTGGCGTCGTCGATGTTGAGGCCTTCGAGCCCGCGGCGGACGTCCTCGCCGGTAACGACCTTGTTGCCGGTGATTTCCTGGGCCTTGCGGATCGCCTCGGCAATCAGCATCGAATTGTAGATGCCGCGGTTGTAGAGGACCTGGCCGACCTTGTCCTTGCCCGAGACCTGGCTCTTGCCGGCATCGACGACGTGCTTCTGGATGTCGGCGAGCAGCGGGAAGTCCGCGCCCACGGCATGCCAGTTCAGCGTCTTGAAGCCCTTGGCGCCATCGCCGGCGCCCTTGGCGTCATCCTCGCTCGGCCACCAGATCGAGATGAACTTCTCCATCGGGTAGTTGGTCTTGACCGCTTCCTTGACGGCGGTGGCGTTCAGCGCGCCCCAGCCATAGAGGATCATGTAGTCGGGCTTGTCGCGGCGGACGCTCAGCCATTGCGACGACTGGTTTTGCATGTCGGCGGCAGCCACCGGGTAAAGCTTGGCTTCGAAGCCGAGTTCCTTCGACAGCTGTTCGATCAGCGGAAGCGGCTCGCGGCCGAAGCTGGCGTCGAGGTAGATGTAGCCGATCTTCTTGCCCTTGAGCTTCTCGACGCCACCGCCTTCCTGTGTCGCGATGTATTGCAGGATCTGGGTGAAGCCGTCCCAGTAGGTCGCCGGCGGGTTGAAGATCCAGGGGAAGGTGTCGCCCTTGGCCGAGGCCGACAAGCCGTAGGCCATCGACAGCACGGGGATCTTGTCCACGGCGGCCTTGGGAATCAGCGGCAGGGTGATGCCGGTCGACCACGGATTGACGATGACGGGCTTCTTGGGCTTCACCGATTCATAACATTCGAGGCCCTTTTTGGTGTCGTAGCCGGTCTCGCATTCCTCGACGATCAGCTTGACGCCGCCGATGCCGCCGTCGCGCTCGTTGAGCAGTGTCAAATAGTCGTGCATGCCGTTGGCGATCGGCGTGCCGGAGCCGGCGAAGGGCCCGGTACGGTAGGTGAACAGCGGCACATAGATCGAGTCCTCGGCCTGCGCGTCGTGGACGGCCGGCAAGGTCAGCACTGCTGTTGCGGAAAGTGCGTATAACCAGTTCTTGAGTGACATGACGTTCTCCTCCCTACTTGTTTGCATTTCCGTCTTGTGGGCAGCCCCTAGTAAGGGAAGGGCCACACACGAAGCTTCTGCTTGGCGATCTGCCAGAGCCGCGCGAGGCCGTGCGGTTCGACGATCAGGAAAAAGATGATGAGGGCGCCGACGATCAGATAGGTCAGGTGCTCGACGGTCGCGGCAGCGATCGGCAGGCCGAGTGCTTCCGGAAGCCCGCGGATGACGATCGGCAGGATGTGGATCAGGGCGGCGCCGAAAAAGCTGCCGATCATCGAGCCGAGGCCGCCGATGATGACCATGAACAGCAGCAGGAACGACAGCTTGATGTCGAAGGCCGATGGCTCGGCGGCACCGAGCCACAGGAACACCATCAGCGCGCCCGAGACGCCGCAATAGAAGGATGACACCGCGAAGGCCAAGAGCTTTGCCGGCAGCAGGCGGATGCCCATCAGCTGGGCCGCGATGTCCATGTCGCGCACCGCCATCCAGGTGCGGCCGATCCTGCCATGGACGATGTTGGAGGCGAGCAGGGTCATGACCACGACGATGACCAAGACGACCAGATAGCGCGTCACGGGTGTGGCCGACGGGCCGGTGATGGCGAGGCCAAACAAAGTGCGGGCAGGGACCTCGATGGCTCCCGACGGATTGTCGTTGTAGAGCCAGCTGATGCGCACGAAGCACCATTGCAGGAAGAACTGCGCGGCAAGTGTCGCGACTGCCAGGTAGAAGCCCTTGATGCGCAGTGACGGCAGCCCGAACAGCACGCCGATGCCGGCTGCGAAGAAGCCTGAACACAGGATCCAGACCAGGATGTTGACGCCTGGAAAGATGGTCGAAAGCTTGTAGGCCGCATAGGCACCGACACCCATGAAGGCGGCCGAGCCGAGGGACAAAAGTCCAGTGTAGCCGACCAGGATGTTGAGCCCGATCGCGCCGAGCGACAGGATCAGGAACGGCACCATGACAGAGGCGAGCAGGAACTCGTTGCCGAACAGCGGCACGACGACGAAGGCAACGAGCAGGATTAAGGCCAGGCCGAGCCTGTCCTGCAGGATCGGGAACACCGCCTGGTCGGCCGCGTAGCTTTGCTTGAACTGGCCAGTTTCGCGATAGAACATGTTGTCAGATCCGCTCGATAATCTTGTCGCCGAACAGGCCTTGCGGCCGGTACAGCAGGAACAGCAGGGCAATGGCATAGGCGAACCAGCTCTCAATGCCGCCGCCAAGCAGGGGCCCCCAGTAGAACTCGCCAAGTTTCTCGCCGATGCCGATGATCAGCCCGCCGACGATCGCGCCGGGCACGGACGTCAGGCCGCCGAGCACCAGCACCGGAAGCGCCTTGAGGGCCACGATCTCCAGCGCGAAGGAGACGTCGGAGCGGGCGCCCCACATGATGCCGGTTACCAGTGCGACTAGGCCGGCGGCGAACCAGACGATGACCCAGATCTGGTTGAGCGAAATGCCGACCGAAAGCGCTGCCTTGTGGCTGTCGGCCACGGCGCGAAGGGCGCGGCCGATGCGGGTCTTCTGGAAGAACAGGGCAAGCCCGACGATCATCGCCGACGCAATGACGGCGGCGGCGATATCGATCTTCTGGAAGCTGACGAGGCCACCCAGCATTTCGACGTCGACCGAGCCGCTGGGCAGGAACAGCTCGCTGGCGATCATCTGCTTTGGGTCGCCGCCGAACACCATCTCACCGAGGCCGATCAGCACATAGGTGATGCCGAAGGTCGCCATGAACAGGATGATGTCGGGCTGGTTGACCAACGGCCGCAGCACGACACGCTCGACCAGCATCGCCAGCACGAACATCACGCCCGCGGTCAGGATCAGCGCGACGAAGGCCGCTGTGTGGCCGGAGAAACCCGCAGCCGAGAACTTCTCATAGAAGCCGACCAGGGTGAGCGCTGAAAACACCACCATGATGCCTTGGGCGAAGTTGAACACGCCCGACGCCTTGAAGATCAGCACAAATCCAAGTGCTATCAGAGCATAGAGCACGCCCGATACCAGACCCTCCCACAGGGTCTGAACCAGCAGGTCGGGCATCTGCATCATCTGCACGAAGGGGTCGATGAAGATGTTGTAGAGCATCTGTTTCCCCTCAGCTGAGCTGGCAGATGGCACGAGCCTGCCGGCATGTTGTGCTGACTGTGTGTCTCGCGTTCATGCGGAATTTCTCTCCTCCACCAGACAGCTGCATGCTCAATGCCCCACGCCGAGGTAGGCCTCGATGACCTTCGGGTCGGCCTTGACCACTTCGGGCGTGCCGTCGGCGATCTTGTGGCCGTATTCGAGAACCACCACGCGGTCGGACAGGTCCATGACCACGCCCATGTCATGCTCTATGAGGGCGATGGTGGTGCCGAAGTGCTTGTTGAGGTCGAGGATATAGCGGCACATGTCCTCCTTCTCCTCGATGTTCATGCCGGCCATCGGCTCGTCGAGCAGCAGGAGCTCCGGTTCCATCGCCAGCGCTCGGCCAAGCTCGACGCGCTTCTGCAGGCCGTAGGGCAGCTTGCCCACCGGCGTCTTGCGGATCGACTCGATCTGCAGGAAGTCGATGATGTCTTCGACCACGCGCCGGTGCTCGATCTCCTCGCGCATCGCCGGCCCGTAGCGCAGCATCTGCCAGAAGAGCCCGCGGTGCATCTTCAGCGTGCGTCCGACCATGATGTTGTCAAGCGTGGTCATGCCTCGGAACAAGGCCACGTTCTGGAATGTGCGGGCGATACCCTGGCTCGCGGCCTGGTAGGGCCGCATGCGCGGGCGGGTCTTGCCCTTGTAGGTGATGCGGCCGTGCTGGGGATGGTAAAAACCGTTGACGACGTTCAGCATCGAGGTCTTGCCGGCGCCGTTGGGGCCGATGATGGCGCGGATCTCGCCCTTGCGGATATCGAAGGAAACGTCTGTGATGGCCTTGACCCCACCGAACGACAACGACACGCCGTCGACCGCCAGCAAAGTTTCCGATGTCGCGGTCATGCTGCGGCCTCGAGCTTTGCGGCCGGCATGGCCTTGGCGTCGGCGATGCGGACTCGAGCCGAGATGACGCCCTTACGGCCGTCCTCGAAGGTCACTTCGGTCGAGATGTCGGCGGCCTCGGCACCGTTGTAGAGTGCGTCGACCAGAGGCTTGTAGCGTTCGGCGATGAAGCTACGCCGGACCTTCTGGGTCCGGGTCATCTCGCCATCGTCGGCGTCGAGTTCCTTGTGCAGGATCAGGAAGCGATGGATCTGGGCGGCCGCCATGCGCGGCTCGGCGGCGAGCGCCTTGTTCACCTCGGCGACATGCTCGATGAACATCGCGTAGACCTCCGGCCGCTGCGCCAGTTCCTGGTACGAACCATAGGCGATGTTCTTGCGCTCGGCCCAGTTGCCGACCGCCGTGAGGTCGATGTTGAGCATCACGGTGACGAAGTCGCGGTCCTGGCCGAAGGCCACGGCTTCCTTGATGTTGGGGAAGAATTTCAGCTTGTTTTCGATGTATTTCGGCGCAAACAGCGCGCCCGACCTCAGCTTGCCGACATCCTTTGCCCGGTCGATGATGTTTAGGTGGCCGTCGGGATCGAAGAAGCCGGCATCGCCTGTCTTCACGTAGCCGTCGGCGGTCACCGTCTCGGCCGTCTTCTCCGCATCCTTGTAATAGCCGACGAACTGGCCGGGCGAGCGGTAGAGCACCTCGCCGTCGTCGGTGATGCGGATGTCAACATTGGGCGTCGCCGGTCCGACCGTGCCCGCGCGGATCTGCCCGTCGGGCTGCGCGGTGACATAGAGGAAGGCTTCGGTCTGGCCATAGAGCTGCTTCAAATTGAGGCCGAGCGAGCGGTAGAACGAAAACAGATCCGGGCCGATCGCTTCGCCGGCAGTGTAGGCGACGCGGATACGGGAGAAGCCGAGCACGTTCTTCAGCGGAGCGTAGACCAGCAGGTTGCCGATGGCGTAGCCGAGGCGGGCGCCGAGCGGGACCTGCTTGCCGTCGAGGATCTGTTCGCCCCAGCGCTTGGCGACACCGATGAAGTAGTTGAACATCGAGCGCTTCAGCGCGCCCGCGTCCTCCATGCGGATGGTGATCCGCGTCAGCAGTGTTTCGAACACACGCGGCGGTGCGAAATAGAAGCTCGGGCCGATCTCCTGGGTATCCGCTTCAGCGGTCTCGCGGCTTTCGGGGCAGGCAATGCAGAAGCCCGCGACCAGCGACTGCGCATAGTTGAGATAGTGATCGCCGACCCAGGCCAGCGGCAGATATGCCAGTACCTCGTCGCGGTCGGTCAGCTTGTCGAAGGTGACGGTATCACGTGCTGCCGCGATCGAGCCCCCGGCGGTCAGCAGCACGCCCTTGGAACGCCCTGTCGTGCCTGAGGTGTAGAGGATGATCGAGATGTCGCTGGCCTGGCCGCGATCGCGCTCGGCGTTGATCGCGGTGTCGTCGGAAGCCAACAGGGCACGGCCGTTCGCAATGATGGTATCGATGGCGTGGAGCCGGCTGTGGTCATAGTCGCGCAGGCCGCGCGGCTCGTCATAAAGCACCGTGCGGAGCTTGGGCACGCGATCCTGCACGGAGATCAGCTTGTCGACCTGCTCCTGATCCTGCACGGCTGCAAAAGCGACGTCGGCATGGTCGAGCACATAGGCCATCTCGTCGGCAACGGCGTCGGCGTAGACCGGCACCGGAATGGCGCCCAGCCATTGCGCGGCGAGGATGGTCCAGTACATCGCCGGGCGGTTTTCGCCGATGACGGCAATTGTTGCGCCGCGCTCGAGGCCTAGCTGCTGCAGGCCGGCAGCATAGGCGCGGATCGTCTCGGCCAGTTCGCTCCAGCTCCACGTCCGCCAGATGCCAAGATCCTTGTGGCGCATCGCCGGGCGGTCTGGCCGAACCCGTGCATGCTCGCACAATAGCTTGGCAAACGTGTCGCGTTCGCGCGTCTCGCTCCCTTGTGCCAAAGGCACGCCTCCCGTTTCGTTCCCTCGTATGCCGCCGGGTATTCCCGGTCGTTGTATCGAAGCTCGCAACCTTGGCAGGCTTTTTCAAGGGCTGGCTTGACAGACAGGACGCCAATGTTCAGTCTTGGCTACCGGCCTTGTGTGGTCGAGCTGCGAAAATTCCCATAACTTATTGATTTTACTATGCTGTGAGCATTGGCCGCGCTGAGCGCTGTGATGCTAGTCGCCGTAGTGGCGCAGCTTGTCGAGATCCAGGATCGTCACGCCGCCATTTTCGCTGCGGAGCAAACCTTCCTTTTCCAGTTCCTGCAGGATTCGGTTGGCGACGGGGCGCGAGACGCCGGCCAGCAAGCCGATCTCCTCCTGGCTGATATCGATGTGTTTGCCGACGAACGGGCTGATCACTGGGTTGAACAGCGAGGCCAGGCTGCGCGCCACCTTTCCGGTCGAATCGAGCGTACGGTCATGCTCGACCTGCGCAATGAACTGGCCGAGCCGCTCGTTGATGAGCCGCACCAACAGCCGATCGAAGGCGACGCTGTTTTCGAACAGCCAGAAGAATGTCGCGCGGTTGAGAAGCGCCACCTGCGTGCGGCGCAGGGCCAGCACGTCATACTGGCGAGGTTCGTCCTTGAGCAGCGACCCCTCGCCGAACCAGCAGCTCGGCGGCAGGCCGGCATAGGTCACGGCCTTGCCCGATGTGGTGATCGAACCCAACCGCAGCAGGCCGCTGACCACGCCGATCCAGTTGTCGATGCGATCGCCGCGATGGATGAAATAGGTGCCCGGTTCCAGGACGCGCAGCATGATGCCGCGCCGCGCTCGCTCGCGCTCATCCTCCGGCAGTTCACGCGCCCAGAATACCGAGGCCAGAAATTGCTCCGGGCTTATCACGCGCGCTCCCACTCTTCATGACGGAGTCGTGCGTACCATGTCTTGGGCGCGCTCGCCATGCTGCGGGACTGGCCGGTCGCTCCCCCACACAGGCTTGTCGCCCTATGCCCTTAGGGAATGTTAGCGGGCGCTCAAGGAATGGCAGGGACATCGTCCGGATCGACTATGCCAACAGTGCGGAAGTCATTGTAGGCATGATCGGCCACGACATCGATTGGACAAAGGTGCCTGGCTAAGCATCGCGACCGTGGAGGAGCCCGAAAGGGAGCGGATCGTGGCGCAGATCGCATCGAGGGGAGGGTATCGATGAACGCTGTCTTGCATTCGCGTGGCCGACGGTATGGCCGGCCTTGTACGGCTGCCGGCATTGTCTGGCGTTGAGCCGACTTTCACCGCCGCCCGATCGACGCGCAGCTTCGTGAAAATGAGAAGCGCCTGGGATCGAATGTAGCTTGATGCTTCCTTTTGCATTGGCAAGGACTAATTGGAAATGGTTGAAGATATTCATGCGCATGGAATAACGCTTGTCAACAAATACACTGAGTTCTTCTTCAGTGAGTTGAAGAATATACTTGCGGTTGACCGTGAAGATTCTGGATGGCCGGCGCAACAGCGGGCATCGTTCGATGCTGTCGCTCGCGCGGCAGCGGCGCAACTGCCGAGCAGCATTTCGCCCGAATTGCCTGGACTCGCCTCCCAGTTCATCCGTGCCCTGGCTGTTGAGGCGTCTCGCCAGTGCTTGGTAAACGAGGGCGGCGACCCCGGGATGCTGGCGCAGTCGTCGGCCCGGTTGATGTCGCCAGGTCAGGTCCGCGGCGGCGATCTCGACTCCATGACCATCGAAGAGTGGGCAGGGCGTGTCGCGGGAGCCACCTATCTGGAAGAGAACCTCCGCATTCCGCGGTCAACTTTGCACCGGTGGTTCCGATGCAACGAGGTCATCGCATTGCGCAAGGGGCGGCAGCGTCACGTATTCCCCCTGGCGCAGTTCGTCGATGGCAGGCCCGCGTCGGGCATTCGCGAGGTGCTGGTGCATATCACTCATCCGCGCCAGGCCTGGCACTGGATGATCCATCCTTCGCCGGTGCTGAACGGCCGGACCCCGATAGATTTGCTCAAGCAGGACCTGGTTGGTGACGTCGTCTCGGCGGCCAGAGAGCATTCCCTGGCGCCATAAGTTTCGCCGCGCGAACTGCGGAGCGTGGCTTCGGTTCCGTATTTGTTTGTAAAAGCAAACGTTCTATTTGTGCCAAATGTACTTGTTGTTTCATTTGTGTAGTATTGTTGTTGTTTTTATATCACTAGACAATCGGATTCATCGAATTTTTGACGTGGCGTTGAATTTTGATGTTTATCAATCCAGTCAGATGGCGATATTCAATCTGACCGGAAGCGAAATTCAAGAAACGTTTCTGGCGGATCGGTACCGACGGCACTTTCAATATAAGAAAGTACTCTGTGCCATTTGGATTAATTCTACTGGAGGTTGGATAATGAATATCAAGAGCGTTCTTCTCGGCTCTGCTGCGGCTTTGCTCGCAGTTTCTGGCGCCCGTGCGGCCGACGCTGTCGTCGTCGCCGAGCCGGAGCCCATGGAATATGTCCGCATCTGCGACGTCTACGGCGCGGGCTTCTACTACATCCCCGGCACCGAGACCTGCCTCAAGGTAGGCGGCCTGGTTCGCTACCAGATCGACTGGGCTGACTCCGACAATGGCTGGAAGAAGTACTCGGCGGCGCGCCTCAAGCTCGATGCACGTTCGGAAACCGAATACGGCACCTTCCGTCGCTACATCGAACTGCATTGGCAGAACAATGGTGGCGAGTTCGGTACCACTTCGACCACGCCGCGGCCGTACACCGACACGACCGACATGTGGATCCGCTATGCCTACTTCGAGGTTGGCGGCCTGATGATCGGCCGCAATGACACGCTGTTCGACGGCGGCGTCGACGGCGAGTTCGACAAGGGCGGCGGCACCTTCATCAACCAGATCCGCTACACCTTCGACGCAGGCAACGGCATCGCCGTGTCGGTCGGCCTAGAAGAGGAAGACAACAACTTCGACTACGTGCCGCTCGTGACCGGCAAGGTCTCGATCGCCCAGGGTTGGGGTTCGGTCAACCTGTACGCCGCCTATGACGATCGCTTCTCCGAGTTCGCTCTGAAGGGCATCGTCAACGTCAAGGCAACCGATGCCCTGGCGCTTCAGGCGATCGCGACCTATGAGTCGGGGGCGACCTGGCTCGGCCTGCTTGGCCCGTACTCGGGCTACGACTGGTCGATCGGCGGCTATGTGAAGTACCAGGTCAACGCAAGCCTGTCGGTTGGTGCCGGCGGCCAGTACTTCGGCGACCGTCACGTTGGCAACTTCGCCACCGGCCAGACCGTCGACCTGAACGCCAACGACTGGGCCATCGGCGCCGTCGTCGACTACAAGATCGTCGAGAACCTGAACGCCAAGCTGGCCCTCAACTACAACGATGGCGACAGCTACCAGGACAATCCGCTTACCGCTGTTAAGGAAGACGGCGCGTTCTCGGGCTTCCTGCGCCTCGACGCTTCGTTCTGATCCATTGCTGAACTGACCTTGGCAAACCCGGCTTCCAGTCGCCGGGTTTGTCTTTTTCCTATTTCAACATTGAGAATTTCGGAGCGGTTGTCTCGAATTTCGTGAATACTTCTTGCTATGCGTGACATATAACAGGCTACGCGCAGCGGAAGGAAAGCATGAGACGGTCGAACCAGGACAATGACGACGAGCAAGGATCCTCGTCAACGGTAAAAAGCGTCGAGGTCGCTGTCCAGATTCTCGATGCGCTGGCCGACGCGCCGGGTCCGGTGCGCGTGACCGAGCTCGCCCGTTCGCTCGACATGACCAAGGCCAGGGTTTCCAGGCATCTGCAGACGCTGACCAGGCTCGGTCTCGTCGATCACGCCCGGGAGGGCGAGGGTTATGTCTTCGGCCGCAAGCTGTTCAAATTCGGACGCGCCGCGGTCTACCGCAGCAATGTCGTCGAGATCGGGCGGCCCTATCTCAACGAGCTGTGCGCGCAGACCGGCCATACAGCCTTGCTGACGACGCCGATCAAGGGTGGTGCAATGGTCGTGCACGCAGTGCCCAACCCGTTCGAGCCCGGCATCATGGTGCAGCCGGGCATGGTGTTGAGCTTGCCGGGATCGCCGGCGGCGCGGCTGTTCTATTATTTCGAAAACAAGAAGCCGGTGCCGCCGCGGGTCGTCGAAAACCTGACGGCATATGGGGTCGACTTCGAGACCGACACGCGCGGCAACGGGCTCGGCGGCATCGCCGCGCCGATCTTCGAGGCGGACGGCCAGATTTGTGCCGCGCTGGGCGTCATCTTGTCGTCGTCGCTGCTGGTGCCCGAGCCCGATGTCCAGTTGCTCGCGACCGTGAGATCGGTCGCAAGCGAAATCCAGAAGCGGTACGCCGACGGCGTCAATCCACCTCTGATGCCAACGCAATCAAACTGATTAAGTGCTGCCGGCTCGCAGGCAACGCCGCTGAGCCGGCTGTTCGATCATGCCCCGGGCACGACGCGCGATCCTGCCTCGAGCTTGACCAGCGCCTTGGTCGGGTCGAAGACGACACCGATCGGATCCTTGCCGTTGGCAACCGCGTCGACCTGCTGGCGCAGGACGCGGCGCAGCATGCCGATGCCCTGGTCGGTCGAGGTCAGGTTTTCCTCGGAGTGGAAGGTGATCGGCCCCTGGCCGACTTGGGCCTCGTAGTCGCCCGGCAGCTTCTGGTGTTCTTCTTCCGACAGTTCGTGCCAGACCTTGCCGGCATATTTCGATCGGATCTTGGCCAGCGTGCCGGCCTCCCTGACGCGGCCGACCGAATAGATGCGGAACGACGTGTCGTCCATCGGCAGGACCCAGCCGAGCAGGCTGCACGGGCCGTCGACGGTTGCGACCGGACTTGCCACCGCGCGCACGGTCGGCACGACGGCTTCGGTGATGCGTTGATGTTCGCCTGCTTCCAGATCACGCAATTGCAGGCTGGAGACGCCGCGCGGCGTGTAGTGGAATGTCACGCGCGGCATCAGGCTCATCTTGGAATTGAATTGATCGCCGCTGAAGGAACCGTGCAGGATCGGCACGTGGAACGGGTCGAGCACGTTTTCGTAGTGCTGGAGCCAGTTGCAATCGACGATGACGGGACCGCCGCTGCCGATGCTGCTGTCGTCGGTTTCGAGGAATTCGCCCTCGCCGAGCTTCTCCAGCACGTCATAGCTTGGCAGCACGGGTTTGCGGTCGAGCGGGCCCATATAGGCAAAGATCAGGCCGTACTTCTCTTCCAGCGGATAGTGCGGCTGGCGGATATGGCCGCGGGTCTTCGCGCCCATTTCGGGTTCGCAAGGTTGCTCCAGGCAGTTGCCTTCGGTGTCGAACAGCCAGCCATGATAGCAGCAGCGAATACCCGTTTCCTCGACGCGGCCGTAATAGAGTGACGCGCCGCGATGGGCGCAGCGCGGATGCACGAGGCCTGGCCGGCCGGTGCCGTCGCGAAACAGGATGAGCTCCTCGCCAAGTGCCATGATCTTGCGTGGCGTGGCGGTGGCATCTTCCGACAGGCCGACCGGGTGCCAGTAGCGGCGAAGCAGTTCGCCCATCGGCGTTCCGCGCCCGACCTCGGTCAGTTCGGCGAAGTATGTCGGCTTGGGCAAGGTGTAGGCCGATCCATCTTTGGTCATTGTGGTTTCCTCCCTAGCGGTCGAGCCGTAGCAGCGCTGTCGTGGCGCGTGAGCAGCAGATCATCATCGTGTTGCCGGCCGTGCGTTCGGTGTCGCTGAGCACCTTGTCGCGATGGTCGGGCACACCCTCCAGCACGCGGGTCTCGCATGTGCCGCAGACGCCGTTGCGGCAGGACGAGGGCGCATGCACCCCGGCCTGCTCGAGCGCATCGAGGATTGTCTGGTCGGCACGGACCTGGATCGAGAGCCCCGACTTGTTCAGCACAACTGTGAAGCCGCCATCATCGGCGGCAGGTACGCTCGGCGTGAAGGATTCCGAATGCACAGTCGAGGGATCGCGGGACGAGGCGGCGCTGAGGAACGCATCCAGCATCGGCACTGGGCCACAGCAATAGAGTTGCGTTTCCGTCGCTGCCTGCGCGACGATCCGTGCGATATCGAGCAGGCCGTCGTTTTCACTGTCGACATGAAGCTGGATGTTGTTGCCGAGCGCCAAGAGCTCGTCGAGAAGCGCGCATTCGGCGCGCGAACGCACCGCATAATGCAGCGTCCAGTCGGCCCCGGCCTCGTGCAGCTGTCGCGCCATGGCGAGCAGGGGCGTGATGCCTATGCCGCCGGCAATCAGGATCGAAGTGGCCTTCGCGTCTGCAAGCGCGAAGGTCGAGCGCGGCTGCGAGATCCTTATGCGATCGCCGGGCCGGGCGCTTGCATGAAGCCAGCGCGAGCCGCCGCGTGTCGCCCGGTCGAGCGCTACGGCGATGCGGTAGTCTGAAGCGTCCGGCGTGCCGATCAACGAGTACTGCCGCACCAACCCGTCGGGAAGATGGACGTCGATATGTGCGCCTGCCTCGAAGGACAGCAGGCGCGCGTCGTTGGTCGGCCGCAGGTCATATGAAAGGACCGTGGGCGTTTCGTAGGAAATCCGACGGACGATGACCTCGATCGTCGCGTCGGCAGTCTGCTGATGACCGTCGTTCATTTTTGCGGCCATCCCAAGCCGTATCAAGGGAGACCCGGCCGCGCGTCCGCGGGATGCCGGGCCTGGTGGGGTTAGCCCAGCGGGTTGGCTGGTGGCGTGACGGGCGAGGGCACGAAGGGGTGGATCAGCGCCCAGGGGCTCGGCATCTCGCTGACCGAGACGGCGATCAGGGCCGGGCCCTTGCTGTCTTTTGCCCGCACCAGTGCGTCGTGAAGCCCCGACGGCGAGTCCACCTTTTCAAAAGGCAGGCCGAAGGCGCTTGCCAGATGGGCGAAGTCGGGGTTGGCAAGTTCGACCGCGAAGGTGTCGCCGAACGTGCGCTGCTGGATGCGGCGGACATTGCCGTAGTGGCCATCGACGAAGACCACGACCGACATGTTGCAGCCGTCGCGCGCCAGCGTCGCCAGTTCCTGCATGCCCCAGCCGAAGCCGCCGTCGCCATTGAGTGAAACGACGCGCCGGTCCGGATTGCCGTGGGCGGCACCCAAGGCGGTGTTGAAGCCGTAGCCCAGCGTGCCCTGGTAGCCCGGGGTGACGTAGGAGTTGGCTGCATGGACCGGGAAGGCGATGTTGGAGAAATAGCCGACCTGGGTGAGCTCGCTTACCAGGATGTCGTCGCTGGCCATGCTGGAGCGAATGGCCCTGACATAGTCGGTCTGCGGCTGGATCGCGTCGGTCTGTGATGACGACCAAGCCTTGACCTTGCCGATCTTGTCGGTTGACGAGGCGCGCGTTTCGGACGGTAGCGCCGAGAGCAGCGCTTCGGCCGCGGCAGTTGCGTCTGACAGCACCAAGCAGCCCGGCCTGCGTGGTGTTCCGGCGGCACCCGCATCGACATTGACGTAGACGTATTTGGTCTCGCCGCTGGCATGGGTCGGCTTGGCGATGCCGTCGATGAACCGGGTCCCGACCGCAACGATGACGTCGGCATGCGGGAACACCGCCCGTCCGCCAAGCGAAGTCAGGGCAAGCGGGTGGTTGTCATCGAGCAGGCCGCGTGCGCCGTCGGTCATGACGACAGGCGCCTGCAGACGTTCGGCTAGGGCCTGAATGGCCTTGCCGGCGCCGGATGCGGCAGCACCGCCGCCAAGCTGGATGACCGGGAATTTCGCCTGCGCCAGGATTGCGGCCGCTTCTTTGATAGCGTCGGCCTGCGGTTCGAGGCGGTTGAATTCGGAACGAGGAAGGACTTTCGTCACGCCCTTGGCTTGCAGCACGTCTGGCGGCAGTTCGATGGCGACGGGGCGCGGGTGGCCCGAGCGCAGCTGGACGAAGGCCTCATGAACGAGCGCGGGCACGTCTTCGGGGCGATGGGCGATGCCATGCCACTTGGTCAGCGACCTGAGGATGCCGCTCTGGTCGGGGATCTCGTGCAGCATGCCGTGCTTCTGACCGATCAGGGTCGAGGGGATCTGGCCCGAGATGCAGAGCACGCGCGAGCTGCAGGCATAGGCGGTGGCGAGGCCGGAAAGCGCGTTGAGCACGCCGGGGCCGGGCACCACCATGAACACGCCTTCGCGGCCGGTGGTACGGGCATAGCCGTCGGCCATGTAGGACGTCGCCTGCTCGTGGCGGGGCATGATGTAGCGAATGCGGTCCGGCTGGCTGCGGATGGCGTCAACCGCCCAGTCGAGCTGAATGCCGGGAATGCCAAAGATGTCGGTCACGCCTTCTTCCAGGAGCTGGGCGACCAGCGCCTGTCCTCCGGTCAGCTCCATAGGTTCGTAATTCCTGTTCACGCCGCTTTTCTCCGGTTGGTTTCGATCGCAGGGCAGGCTCTTCCCCAAAGCCATTTGCCGATCTAGGGGCGTCCCAAAGCCCTGCGAATAGTCACATGAAATGCAAAGTCGTCTCATAATGCGTTACATCGTCTCGCTAGTCAACGACAAAACACGATACGCGATCCGAGTTGAGACCCGTTCGGGCTGCCTGTCGTGTAACATCGGGAAAAATGCTAGAGGACGCGCGCCACAAGAGGTCGGGTTGATGAGTCCGAGTTGACCACGTTCAAAATACGCGATAAAGTCTCATAATACGAGACAATAGAGGGTGATATGTTTTCAAATCTCTCCACGCCGACAGCCGACCCGCTGCTCGGAATGATGCAGCAGTTCCGCGACGACCCGAGCGCCGACAAGGTCGACCTCGGCATTGGCATCTACAAGGACGGGCAGGGCAAAGCGCCGGTGCTGGCGACGGTCAAGCAAGCGGAATCCTTCCTGGTGGAGAACCAGAAGTCGAAGGCTTACGTCTCCTCGGCTGGCAATGAAGACTACAATCGCCTGACGCGGGAACTCATCTTCGGCGCCGACAGCGGCCTGCTCGCACGGTCGCAGGCGATCCAGACGCCGGGCGGCACCGGTGCATTGCGTGTCGCGGGCGATTTCGCCCAGAGCGTGAAGCCGGGCTGCAAGGTCTTCCTGCCGGATCCGACCTGGCCGAACCATCCCTCGCTGCTGGCGGCTGCCGGCCTCCAGGTGGTCCGTTACCCCTATTACGACGTCGCGTCGGGCAAGCTCCAGTTCGACCGGATGATCGAGGCGCTGCGCGCCGCGGGGCCCGGCGACCTGGTGCTGTTCCACGGCTGCTGCCACAATCCCGGCGGCGCCGATCCGAGCCTGGCGCAGTGGGCGGAAATCGCCGAGCTGCTCGCCTCGACCGGTGCCACACCGCTGATCGACCTCGCCTATCTCGGTTTCGGCGACGGGCTGAATGAGGATGCCGCCGGCGTCCGGCTTCTGGCCGAGCGCTTGCCGGAAATGCTGATTGCCAGCTCCTATTCGAAGAACTTCGCGCTCTATCGCGAGCGCGTCGGCGCGCTGACGCTGGTGGCCAAGGATGAAGCCACGGCCAGCCGCGCGCACGGCCACCTGCTGCCGGTCGTTCGCACCAACTATTCGATGCCGCCGGATCACGGCGCCTCGGTGGTTGCCCATATTCTCGGCGATGCGGCTCTGCGCACGACCTGGGAAGGCGAAGTCGCCGAAATGCGCGGACGCATCAATGGCATGCGCGAAAAGCTGGTGGCAGCACTTGCCGGCCGCACGACGCGTGACTTCGGATTCCTCGGTGTGCAGCGCGGCATGTTTGCCATGCTCGGCATCACCCCTGCGGACGCCGAACGGATGAAGGTCGAGCATCACGTCCACATCACCAGCTCGGGCCGCGTCAACGTCGCCGGCCTGAACGACAGCAATGTCGGCCACGTCGCCAACGCCATCGTTGCCGTCTGCGGCTGAGTTACCGACGGCGGGCTTGGTCCGCGTGAATGAAAAAAGGGCGGCGTTCCATCGGAGCGCCGCCCTTTTCGTTTGCAGAGCCTTCGGAAAGTGATCCGGGATCAGCCAGCTGCCGTCCCGGACCCTTGGAAAGTCAGATTTCGTAGGGCAGGCCGAGCTGGGCCTTGCGCAGCCGCTGCTGGCCGATCTCGGTGTTCCCCCAGTGGTTCAGCGTCTGGTACTGCATCCGGGTCTGGAAGTTCGTCTGGCCGGGGAAGATGTGCAGTGCCTCGCACATCGAGCAGGCCCAGTGGACGGTCGGCCAAATCCGGCGCAGGCACATCTCCGAATAGCTGTCGAGCAGGGCGGTGTCGTTGGCCGTCAGCAGCCGGCGGATCGCTTCGGCCATGATGCGCGCGTCGCCAACCGCGAGGTTCAGCCCCTTGCCGCCGCTCGGCGGCACGATGTGTGCTGCGTCACCGGCAATCGCCAGCCGGCCATGGCGCATCTTCTCGCAGACATAGCCACGCAGGCGCGCCACCGAGCGTTCGATGATCGGCCCGCGATTGAGTTGCGCTGCGGTACCGTCATCCATGCGAATGTCGAGTTCGTCCCAGATCTGCTGGTCGCTCATCGCGTTGGGGTCAGCGTCTGGCTCGACCTGCAGATAGAGCCGGCCGACCGATGCGGAGCGGGCGGAGGCAACGGCCAGGCCGCGCGTCGAATGGGCAAAGCCGCGGCGGGCGGCGAGAGGTGCCGCCTCGGCCAGGATGCCAAGCCAGGCGAAAGGATATTCGGTCAGGAAGATATGTTCGTCTGACCCCGGAATGTGCCGGCGGCTGACACCGTGATAGCCGTCGCAGCCGGCGATGAACTGGCACTCCAGCACCTTGTCCTCGCCATTGTGGCGGTAGTGGATGCGCGGTGCGGTTTCGATATCTTCGAGCTTCGAAACGTCGGCTTCGAAGACGATCGGCAGGCCGTCGGCCTCGCGCTGAAGGATCAAGTCCTCGACGATCTTCTGCTGGCCATAGGTGGTCAGGTGCCGCCCGGTGCCGTCGTCGAGTGAGATGTCGGCCTTCTGCTTGTCCCAGCACAACTGCATCGACCGCATCGGAATGCCCTCGCGGTTCAGGCGTTCGCCCACGCCGTAGGCCCGCAGCGTGTCGACGGTGCCCGATTCAAGAACGCCGGCGCGCACGCGCTCGAGCACATAGGCCCGCGTACGCCGTTCCAAGATCACCGAGTCGATGCCGTTGAGCTGGAGGATACGCGCCACAAGCAGGCCGGCTGGCCCCGCGCCGATGATACCGACCTGAGTTTTCATGAGTTCACCCATTGCTGCTGACTGGTTTGCGGCGCCGTGTCAGGCGTCAGTATTCGAGGCCCTTGTCCTTCAGGCGCCCGCGCAGATTGAAGAGATCGAGGCTGAGAACGCCCTTGGCGAGTTCTGTGCGCTTGGCTTCCTCGTCGGCGATGCGACGCTCGGAAAGATGCGCAACGGTGTCGGCCAGTTCGCGCGGGATGATCACGACACCGTCGTCATCGGCGACGACGACATCGCCGGGATTGACCACAGCGCCGGCGCACGAGACCGGCACGTTGACCGAACCGATCGTTTCCTTGACCGTGCCCTGGGCGCAGATCGCTGTCGACCAGACCGGGAACTTCATCTGGGTCAGGTCGCGGATATCGCGCACGCCCGCGTCGATGACGAGGCCGATGCCGCCGCGAGCCATGACAGAGGTTGCAAGCAGGTCGCCGAAATAGCCGGCGTCGGAAGGCGAGAACGGGGCAACGACAAGGATGTCGCCCGGCTTGATCAGCTCAATCGCCACATGGATCATCCAGTTGTCGCCGGGCGGCACCAGAACGGTGACCGCACTTCCTGATATGGCGGCACCGGGATAAATCGGCCGCATACGTGAGCTCATCAGGCCGGTCCGGCCAAGAGCTTCATGGGTGGTGGCAACGCCGGCATTTGCCAGCCGGGCGATAGTCGCGCTGTCGGCGCGCTCGATGTTGCGAACGACCTTGTTCATGACTGGCGCGTCTGCAGCGAGTGATAACGGTACTTCACGCGGGCATCGCGCAGCGACATGCCTTCGGTGATGGCTTGCCGGATGGCATTCTCGGCGGTGGCGATCTCGTCGGCGAGGTCGAGAACCTGTTCGGCGCGCTCGCTCGGAATGACGACGACACCGTCGGCATCGCCGACCAGGATGTCGCCCTGGCGAACCAGCGCACCACCGATCTCGACCGTGATTCCTGTCGCGTCGACCTGGACGCGGTCCTTGCCGGTCTTCATCGAATAGCTGCGCGAATAGATCGGGTAACCGAGCCTGAGGCAAAGATCGACATCGCGACAGGCGCCGTCGATGACAGTGCCGGCGAGGCCCTTGTGGCTGGCCAGCTGGGTCATGATATCGCCCCAGACGGTGCAGTCCTCGCGGCCTCGATTGTCGAGCACGACTACCGTACCCGCCGGCAGGTCGTCGATGAAGTCGCCGACATTGCCCGGTGCCAGCACATCGAGCGGCACGTAGCGGACGGTGAAGGCGCGGCCGACAAGCCTGAACTTGTGGTCGCGCGGCTTGATGCCCCGGCAGACGCCCTCAATGCCGAGCCTGTCCATGGCGTCGGAAAGGGTGGCGCAGTCGTGTTTTCCGGCGCGTTCTACGGCCTGGTCGGTCATTGCATTGCCTCGAGCATGTCTTCGTAGTCGGCGCCGAGCACCTCGGAGACCGGCTTGCCGGACTTCAGGGCGTCGATCATCAGGCATTCCTTGGCAGCAATCCGCTCGCCGGTCCGGATCACCTTCTCCGCGTTGTCGGCGGTAATGAACACCGCACCAGAACCGTCTGAAATGACGTAGTCGCCGGGCATCACCATCACCGCGTCGATGGTGATGGGCACGTTGGTTGCGACGTCATGGACGCGGCCGCGAGCCGTGCGCACGGTGGTCGCGCGCGCAAAGATCGGAAAGTCGAGCCCGTTGGCTTCATCGACGTCACGCAACGGTCCATCGACGATCACACCCTGAATGCCGGCAAGGCGTGCAGCCTGGGTCAGCACGCCGCCCCAGCCGCCGGCGTCGATGCCGGGGTGGGAAACCACGATCACCGAGTTGGCGTCGCCGGCTTCGATGGCGCGGGCACCGAGGTGAACCTTCGGTGCGCCCGCGGGCGCCGGGCCTTCGGCGAGGGCGACGGTGACGACACGTCCGGCCACCACGCCGCCACCGGAGCGACGGGCGATGCCGGTGACAGCGCCGGTCAGGCCAAGCGCATCAAGTGCGTCCGAGACTGTACAGGCGTCGAGGCGGCGCAGCCGTTCAAGCAGGTCCGCGCTCATGGCTTGACGCCCCACCAGTACATGCCCTGCGCGGTGCCGGTGCCGGCAGCCGAGCGGTAGCACGGTACGTAGGCGACCTCGTGGTACTCGGTGTTGTAGGCTTCCATGACACCGGCGGTGGTGATCCAGCTCTTCATTTCCGAGGTGCCCGACTGGAGCTCCGAGAGCGGGATGTTCTTGAGGAACTCGGCATCCTTTTCGCGCATCGCCTGCATGAAGCGGGCGTCCCAGTCCTCATCGATGGTGAAATGGCTCATGCCGCCCGAGCCGAACACGACGACGCGTGCGTCGCTGTCCCAGGAACGGATGGCTTCGCCCACCACCTGGCCGAACTTGTAGGAGCGCTTTGCCGTCGGCTGGTTCGGCGGGAAGAAAGTGTTCTGGTAGATCGGAACGTTGGGAATGACCTTGTCGCGCATCACCTGGCGATAGATGTGGCCAAAGGCGTGGCTGATGCCGGTGGTGCGCGGATTGTGGGTCGGCAGCTTGGGCGAGACGGTGATGTCGAATTCGTTCTCGACCAGATTGCCGATGATGTGCTTGGCGAGCTCCGGCACCGTATCGTATTCGCGGTACTCTTCCGGCGCGTGGCCGGCCTCGCCCTCGGCGACTCCAGGTGGCATCAGGCGGCGGCCCTCTTCGGTCGCCGGATGGTGGCGGATCTTGTCGCCGTAATAGATCATGTAAGGCGGGCTCAGATCCTCGCCGTAGATCTCGTGCTGGTCGTTGCCGAAGATGATGGCGACGTCGGCCTGCATGGCGTCGAAGGCGTCAGCCAGGCGTTCGCTGGCTATGTGGCACTTCTCATAATTGGCGGTCATCGCCTCCATGGTGCTGCGCTCGGCAAGGTTCTCGTCCTTGCGCAGTTCGCAGAGCTGGTCGAACGAATAGACGCCGCCCCGGAAGGGGTGCATGCGGGTGCGGTCCGACTGGACGCGCAGCAGCCACTTGTCAGGGGTGGTGTGCAGTTGCGGCCCGTGAGCCGTGCAGATGAATCCGACTATTTTCGCCATAGGGTAGCCTCCATGTTTGCCAAGGCTGCGCTTCAGGTGACCTGGGGTGATCAGGCTTCGATGTTGAAAAGCCGTGCGGCATTGCCGCCCAGGATTGCCTTGCGTTCATCATCGGAGATGAACGACAGACCGTTGATGTGCGGGATGATGGTGTCGAAGGTTTCGCCGGTTTCCGGATCGATGGACGAGCCGACGCCGGGCATTTCCGCGCCGTAGAGGCATTGCGAGGGGCCAACCACCTTGACCAGCAGCTCGATCGCGTCGCGCGAATAGAGCACGGTGTCGAAATAGAGCTTCTGCAGCCGGTCGCGGAAACGCACGCCTGATGTCGACATGCCGTTGCGCGGCACCGTGGTCGCATCGAAGCGGCCAAGCTGGTAGGGGATCGCGCCGCCGCCATGGCTGACCAGGATCTTGAGCTCGGGGAAGTCTTCCAGCACCGTCGACTTGCACAGACCGTAGACGGCAGTGGTCTCTTCATTGATGAAGTGCAGCGAATAAGGCTCGCGTTCGGGCGCCCGTGAGCTCGCCGAATGGATGTGGCCGACGACGTCGAGCTCGCAGAGCTTTTCGTAGAGCGGGTACCAGTAGCGGTCGCCCATTGGCGGCGCCATGCGGCCGTTGTTCTCGAACGGATCGGGATTGATCAGGCAGCCGCGGAAGCCGAACTCCTTGACGCAGCGTTCGAGCTCCGGCAGCGCCTCGGTGATCGGGCTGTCGCCTGTCTGCGGCAGGCCGGCGACGCCATAGAAGCGCTTGGGATAAAGCGCGCATTCCTGGGCGATGATGTCGTTGGCGTATTCGACGTACCAGTGCACCAGCTTCTTGGGTTCTTCCGAATGCATCAGCTGGAACGGACGCGGCGACAGGAGCTGGATGTCGACGCCGGCCTGGTCGAGACAGGCGAGGTGGCCCATTGGTGCCATCTCGACGCGGTTGAAGGCCTGCTCCAGCGCCTCGTTGGACACAGGCGGCGCCTTGCGGCCATGCGCGCCGCGATGCGACAGGATGCTGGCCTTGTAGGCGGGAAGCTGATGCGGCACCGCCATGTGTGCGTGACAGTCGATGATCTTCATCGGGCACTCCAGAATTCCAGATAGGTTCGCATTGGCCCGCCTCAGTTCGCCGAGGCGGCAGTGCCGGTGATGGTGTCGAGCAACGCGTTGGGCTCGGTTGGGCAGGTATCGCCGCGCCAGGCGACATGCCTGTCGGGTCGCGACAGCACGAAGGCTTTGGCATACGGGCCTGAGCCATCCTTGCCGGGTACGACGTCGAGCAGCTGGATCGGGATCCCGCGCGCCGCTGCCGCCGCCATCAAGGGCTCTGCGTCCTGGCTCGGGTCGAACCGCAGCAAGGTGTAATCGGGACCCATCGCGTCATAGAGCGAGCGCTTGTCCGCCAGCCAGATGTGCGGCGTGCGGCAGCCGGGCACTGTCGACGGCGTGAAGTCGGCCATCGAGTAGGCCGGCTGAGCCGCACCGTCATAGGAGATGATCGGCGAGCGGTCGTAGTAGTAGCCGAAGTTGAGGCCGCCGCAGCAATATTGCTGGACGTTCAGGTCGTAGATCTTGCGTCCCAGCACCTCGCGCGCCGAGGCACCTTCCGTGGTGTCGTCCTCGATGTTTGCGGGCACGACCTTTCGCTCCTTGGCCATGGCATGGGCATGGTTCATGGCGAAGACCGAAACCTGCTCGGTGATCGGTTGGCGCTCGGCGGCATAGGCGTCGAGCATGCCTGATTTGCCCCATCCGGCGACGTTGGCGGCGAGCAGCCAGCCCAGGCATTCGGCGTCGGCGATGCCGGCGTTCATGCCGTAGCCGGCGTAAGGCACCCACAGATGAGCTGCGTCACCGCAGATGAAGACCCGGCCCTTTTGGAAGCTGTCGGCGACGAGGCGACGGCCGAACCAGTCTTCGTTGGACAGGACTTCGTAGGAAAAGTCCGGACCGACGCCGAGGATCTCGCGGATCGACCAGTGGCGGTCGACGCTGTCGAAATCCGGCTCGTCGTCGCGCAGATAGTTGTGCACCAGCCAGGTCTCGCGGCCGTCGATAGCATAAACGTTGCCGCTGCGACGGGGATTGAGCGAGAAGCTTGCCCAGGCAGGTTGATCATTCATCAGGCCAAGCAACTGCGGCGCGCGGATGTAGGTCGACTGCACGCGCTGCACGACGGCGTCGCCGACGAGCTTGGCGCCGATGTCGCGGCGGACCTGCGAGCGGCCGCCGTCGCAGCCGGCAAGATAGCGCGCCGAGATCGTCGTCTCCTCGCCGCTGTCGATGTTGCGGGCGCTGATCTGCACGCCGTCGGCGGTTTCAGCGTGAGAGACATATTCTGTCCGGTTGAGCACCGTCAGCCCCGGCATTGCCACTGCGTGTTCGAACAGGATCGGCTCGAGGAAGAGCTGGTTGATGCGATGCGGCGGTTCGGCTGTCGGCCAGTCTGTGTCGGGCCCACCGGTTGCCATGAAGCGGTCGCGCCGGCAGGGGATGGGGATACGGGTGATCGCCTTGCCGGTCATCGAGGTGCGGTAAGCGATGTCGTTGGCATAGTCCTCCGGCAGGCCGGCATTGCGTGCGGCGCTGGCGACGCCGAGGCGCCTCAGGATCTCCATCGAACGCGCCGAGACGTGATTGCATTTCACGTTCGGTGGCTCGCCGCGATGGCGGGTCTCCAGGATCGTCACCGCCACGCCGCGCTGTGCCAGCACCATGCCGAGCGTCAGCCCGACAGGACCCGCGCCAACGATGAGCACGTCTGTTTCGACCGTCGCGGTCATGGCCGGATGCCTCCGACCGTCACGACTACGTCGCCGTCTTTAACCGCGACCGGGATCGGCGTCAGTCCAACATTCTTGTCGATCGGGTGGCGCCCGGTCAGCATGTCGAATTCGAAGCCATGCCAGGGGCAAACGATGTGCAACTGCTCCTTGGAAAAGCCGAGGCCGAGGCTCTTGCCGTTGTCGGCCACCAATTCCAACGTGCGCGGCATGATCTTGCCTTGGCACACTGGTCCGCCCATGTGCGGGCAGATGTTGAGATAGGCGCGCACTTCTTCGCCCACGAAGTAGACGCCGATGCCCGTGCCGTCGACGTCGATGACCATGCGCTGGCGCTTTTTGAGCTCGTCATGACGGCCCAAAACGATTTGCCGCGACGTTGCCGCCGTCATTTCGGGGGCGCTCACGATGCCCTCCGGAACCACATGGCGAGGTCGAACACGTTGAGGTCGGCGGCGCGCAGAAGTTCGCTGACCAAGACTGCTGTCTCGGTTGCGGTCAGCGCATCCGAAGCGACGGGCGGGAAGATCTTGTCCGACTTTTCAACCTTGGCGGCGTAGAGCTTTCCGAGCGCGGTCAGGGCTGTGGCGATGTCGGCCTCGCTCACACAGTTGAGTGTTCCGGAGGCGAGGGCCTCGTCTGCTGCTGTGGCAATTGCCGCGGCAGCCGCGCTGAAACCAGCGCCATGTTCTGAATTTGTCATTGTCTGTGCCACTACGATGCGGTTTTCGGGCGATTGGCGAGGACGTCCTCTGCCAGCGGCTTGCGGCGCGTCGTGTCGAGCTTGAACAGCCGCGCGGCGTTCAGGCCGAGGATGTTGCGCTTGGCCTGCTCGGAGAGGAACGGCAGCGAGTCGATGGTCGCAGGCGAATCCCAGTCCCAGTGCGGCCAGTCCGAGGAGTAGAGCAGCTGAGTCTCGGCGTTCATCGCCTCCATGGTCGCTTCGAGAAGCTTCATGTTGGTGCGCTCGAGCGGCTGGCTCGTGTAGTACATCTCGCGCATGTATTCGCTCGGCAGCCGCTTGAGGCCGGGCGCCTCGCTGGGGCGCATCAGAACTTCATGGTCGAGCCGCTGCATCAGGAACGGGATCCAGGCCAGGCCGCTTTCCACCCAAAGCATGTTGAGCTTGGGGAAGCGCTCCGGCATGGCGTTGACGATCCAGTTGGTGAGGTGGATTTGGTTGTAGTGGGTGAACGACAGCGCATGCATCGACAGGAAGCGGTTGAGCTGCGCGAAGGACGGATCGCCCCAGTGATAGCCGGAGTGGAAGGCCAGCGGCTTGTCCAGTTCCTGGATCATCGAATAGAGCCGCATGTAGCAGTCGTGGTGGACCGGCTTGTTGCGGGTCGAGCAGACGGTGAAGCCAATGATGCCTTCGGTGTCGCCGTAGCGCTCGACCAGTTCCTCGCAGGCCTCGGGGGTATTGAACGGCAGGTAGAGCAGGCCCTTCATGCGGCTGTCGATCGGCAGGATGCGTTCGATCATCCAGCGGTTGAAGGCCTTGGCCAGCGCCACCTCGATTTCGTCCTGCGGGTGCATTCCGAGCAGCAGCATGGCGCTCGGGAACACCACCTGGTAGTCGAGCCCCATCGCATCCATGCTGCGGCGCGCTGTCGAGATGAAGCGGTGCACGCTGTCGTCCGTCACCGGTTCGCGCCGGCCCTGGTGGCCGATGCGGCCGCCGACGCTTTGCAGCGACAGGCCGGGCGAAATGTTGAGCAGGGCGTTGGAACCGCCAAAGCCCTTGACCTGGTGCTGGCCGATCTGGCGCAGCACGTCATTGTCGATCAGGTCGATGATCTCCGACCAGAAATGGTCCTCCGAAACATGGGCGTCGACGTCGACGATAAGGTAGTCGTCGAAATTCCTGGCCGCCTGCCTGGTGGCGTGCGCCAGCACGTCGCGGGAATCCGTCGAGCCGGTGATTTCGCCGATTTCACGGAAGTTGGGAATCGAATGCTCGGTCATTGCGCTACGCTTCAACCCTGTGTCACGAATTTGGTCACGAGATAGCTATCGAGGCCTTCCGACCCGCCTTCGGAGCCGTAGCCGCTTTCCTTGACGCCGCCGAACGGGGTCTCGGGCGTCGTCAGCACCATGTTGTTGATGCCGACCATGCCGGACTCCAGCTCGTCGCCGATCCGCGTGGCGGTGGTCGTGTCGCGGGTGAAGGCATAGGCGGAAAGACCGAAGGGAAGCCTGTTGGCCTCGGCAACGACCTCGTCGAAATCCTTGAACCGGCGCGTCACCGCGACCGGACCGAACGGCTCCTCATTCATGATCCGCGCCTCATTGGGCACGTCGGTCAGAACGGTGGGCTGCCAGAAATAGCCGCGATCACCAGTTCGTTCGCCGCCCAGCTCGATGCGCGCGCCAGAGCGTTGCGCCTCCGAAACCAGGCTGTCCATTGCGTCTATGCGGCGGCTGTTCGCCAGAGGCCCCATCTGGGTTTGCGGGTCGAGGCCGTCGCCCAACCTGAGCGAGGCAGCTACATCGCGAAACCTGGTAACGAACCTGTCGTGGATGCTCTCGTGGAGATAGAAGCGGGTCGGCGTGATGCAGATCTGGCCGGCGTTGCGGTACTTCGACCGCGCGGTCATTTCGGCAGCCTTCTCGACGTCGGCGTCAGCAAAGACGATTGTCGGAGCGTGACCGCCGAGCTCCAGCGTCGCCGGCTTGACGCCGTCGGCTGCCAGCCTGGCGAGGTGCTTGCCGACGCGGGTCGATCCGGTGAAGGAGATCTTCTTGATCACCGGCGACGCGATCAGATGCGTCGAGATTTGATCCGGCACGCCGAAGACGATGTTGAGCACGCCATGTGGAAGGCCGGCATCGGCGAGCGCCTGGGCGATCGCCAGTGTCGGCGACGGCGTTTCCTCGGCGGGTTTGGCAATGCAGGAACATCCAGCGGCAAGTGCCGCGGCGATCTTGCGTGCCGGGATCGTGACGGGGAAATTCCACGGCGTGAACAGGGCGACCGGGCCGATCGGCTCGCGGAACACCAGGCTGCGCACACCTGAGGTACGCGAAGGAATGATGCGCCCGTAGGCGCGGCGGCCTTCCTCGGCGTACCAGTCGAAGATGTCGGCAGCACCTTGCACCTCGGCCATCGAGTCGCCGACCGGCTTGCCCTGCTCAAGCGTCATGGCACGGGCGATGCTTGGTGCGCGTTCGCGCAGCAAGCCCGCCGCGCGGCGCAAAATGGCGTAGCGCTCGAATGCCGAAACCTTGCGCCAGGAGCGGTATGCGGCGGTCGCCGCGGCCAGGGCGTCGTCGAGATCGGCAGTGGTTGCGACGGGGATTTCGCCGATCGTCTCGCCGCTGGCGGGGTTGATGATCGGCAGAATGTCGCGATCGGCCGCTTGGACCCTCTCGGAGCCGATGCGCAACGAGCGATCTATCAGATCTTCTGTGACCATGTCCCACTCAACTGATTGAAATTGTTGAAGGCGGGAGCTCGTCACCGCCGATCTTGAAATATATGATAGTTTAAAAATTTAGGCTGCGCAATCGCCATTTTTCGCTTGATTTCTGACTCCGAATGATCTTTTTTGTCCTAAATATCGTATCAAAGGGATCGACATGCAAAAGGCGCCTGATGCTGAAGGTAGCGGTCTTACCCAGATGGTCGGTCCGGCAGAGCGGCTGTGGTCCTCGGGCAAGCAGACGACGCTTTCGGCGAGCGTGATCGATCAGATCCGCACCGTGCTTTTTGCCGGCCGGCTTGCACCTGGTGATCGCCTGGGTTCGGAGGCGTCACTGGCGCTGCAGTTCGGCGTCAGCCGCATGACGATGCGTGATGCCTTGCGGTCGCTCCAGGCATCTGGCGTGATCGAGGTCAAAGTTGGTATCAAGGGCGGCATCTTCGTTGCCGAGGGCAATTCCGAACGGCTGGCTGAAACCATCGCCATCCAGTTGAAGCTGATCGGCATCAGCACCGAGGAGCTTCTCGACACGCAAATCGCCATCGAGGTGATGGCGGCGGGGCTTGCTGCCAGCAACGCCGACGGCTCCGATATCAAGGCACTGCATGACGCGCTGGCCGAGGCCGAGCGGCTCATTGATGACGCCGAGGAGTTCACCTGGGCGGCGATCAACTTTCATGGCTGCGTCGTCGCAGCCTCCCACAATCGGGTGCTCGCAGCACAGTTCAGGGCGCTCAGCCATGTTCTGATGCCGCTCTACGTCAGGGGATCGTCGCCTGACGTGGCCCGTCGCGCGGTGGCATTCCAGCGCGCGCTGATCGCCTGCATCGAAGCCCGCGAGCCCGATGCGGCCAGAAACCTCGTTTACGGACGTCTGCAGTTCGTCAAGTCGCGCCAACTGGGCGACCTGGCGAAGGCAGAAGCCGGCGACTGACCATGGAGGAACGGCCGGGCCTGCCCTGCCGCTTTGGTTCCAAGCCGAAAATACAGAGGGGAATGCCTGCTGAACGCCGCAAGAGAAGCGACGTTGCGGGTCAATTTGCGAAAAAGGGAGTGAGGAAGATGTTTACGATTTCGCGCCGAAGCCTGCTCAAGATCTCAGCGGCTTCCGGCCTGATGGCGGCATTGCCTGGCGGCGGTGTATGGGCGGCCGAGCCCAAGCGCGGCGGCCACCTTGTCGTGGCAAGCGGTGGCGCCTCGACGGCGGATTCGCTTGATCCGCGCACGTTCGGCTCGCCCTACACGGCGGTCATGTCCGGCATCACCTACAATTCGTTGATCGAAGTCCATGGCCTCGACATGGAACTGCGGCCCGGTCTCGCCAAGAGCTGGGAGCCTGCCAACGGCGGCAAGAGCTGGATTTTCGATCTGGTCGAGGGCGCCACCTTCCACAACGGCAAGGCGTTCACCAGCGATGACGTGGTGTTCTCGCTGAAGCGCCATGCCGAAGAGGCGTCGCGCTCCAATATGCGTGGCATCATCAAGAGCGTTACCGATATCCGCGCTGATGGCCCGAACCGCGTCATCATCGACCTGCCCGAAGCCAACTACATGTTCCCGGCCATGCTGACGGCGTTCTCGCTGGGCATCGTTCCGGCTGGCACGACGACCTTTGACGGTGTCGGCACCGGCCCTTACAAGCTGAAGCGGTTTTCGCCGGGCGAGGTTCTCGAAGCCGAGCGCAACGAGAACTATTTCAAGTCGGACGCAGCTTTCGTCGACAGCCTCGAATTCCTCGCCATCAATGATGCCTCGGCGCTGGGCAGCGCGTTCCAGAGCGGCCAGATCCATCTGACCACGCTGCTCGACGCCCGCACTGCACCGCTGATGCGCCAGATGCCGAACCTCAAGATCTACAACACCGAGGGCCGCGGCTTCATCTGCTTCAACATGCGCACCGACATGGCGCCGTTCGACAACCCCGACATGCGCATGGCGCTCAAGCTCGCCGTCAACCGTCCCGACATGCTCGAGCGTGTCTCGGTTGGCGTCGGCCGTATCGCCAACGACACGCCGGTCGCACCGAGCGATCCGGTCTTTGCCGACGACCTGCCGCAGACCGAATACGATCCGAAGCGCGCCAAGGAACTGTTCGACAAGACCGGCTTCAAGGGTCCGCTCGTGCTGCAGACTTCGGAAGCGATCTCGTCACGTGCCGTCGACATGGCCGTGATCTTCCAGGAGCACGCCGCCAAGGCGGGCATTCCGATCGAGGTCAAGCGTGAGCCGTCGGACGGCTACTGGGAGACCATCGTCGGCCAGACGCCGTTCCACGTCTCGGCCCGTTCCGACCGACCGACCGCAGATGCGATCTTCTCGGTCGCCTTCCTCAGCACCTCGGGCAACAACGAGTGCAAGTGGGTGAACAAGGACTTCGACGCAGCAGTGATCGCCGCGCGCGCCGAGCCTGACCTCGAGAAGCGCAAGGCCTTCTATGCGACGGCGCAGAAAATCTGCCGGGAAGATGGCGGCACCATCATTCCGTTCTTCTCCAGCACGGTCGAAGGCACGACCAGCGACCTCGACGGTTTCGTGCCCTCGGCTCTGCAGATGGCGGGCTACCGCGCCATCGAGCAGGTCTGGTTCGCCTGACAGGACTGGACGGCATGACTCTGTTCGCCAATTCCCCGGTGAAATCGTTCGTAGTCGCCAGGGTTGCGTCCGGGCTCGTGTCGATCTTTTTCATTTCGTTCCTGGTCTTTCTGGGAACGTCGATGTTGCCGGGTGACGCAGCCAATGCGTTGCTCGGCCAGAATGCCACCCCTGAAACGGTCTTGGCCCTGCGTACCGAGCTGGGCCTAGATCAACCTTTGCCGGTGCGTTATTTCCATTGGCTTGGAAATGCGTTGCACGGCGATTTCGGAACTTCGCTTTCCAACTCCCAGCCGGTCATCAACCTGTTGGTGCCGCGACTGATCAATTCGCTGATCCTCGCTTTTTCTGCGGCGGCAATCGTTCTGCCGCTGGCTGTCGGCGTCGGGCTGCTCGCGGCGATCAACCGTGGCAAGGCACTCGACACCGCAACCGGTTCGGTCTCCGCGATCTTCCTGTCGATGCCGTCGTTCCTGATCGGCTACCTCTTGGTCTTCATCTTCGCGGTCAAGCTTGGGCTGTTTCCACCTCTGTCGATGGTCCGCTCCAGCGCCAGCCTGCCGACATGGATTTCGGCGCTGACATTGCCGGTGCTGACTCTGGTTCTGGTGGCGCAGGCCCATGTGATGAAACTCACCCGCGCCGCCGTGCTCGGGGTGATGAGTTCCGACTACATTCTGATGGCCGAGACCAAGGGCATTCCGCGCAACAGGATCATTCTCAAGCACGCGCTGCCCAATGCGCTGTCGCCGATCGTCTCGATCTGCATGATCACCATGGCCTACCTGATCGTTGACGTCGTGGTGATCGAGGCAGTGTTCAACTATCCCGGCATGGGCAAGCTGATGGTCGACGCGGTCGCCTATCGCGACATTCCGATGGTGCTTGCTTGCGGCGTGCTGTTCTCGACGATCTTCATCTCGCTCAACTTCACCGCCGACCTTTTGGCCATGCTCGTTAATCCGCGCCAGCGCCTGCCCAGGAAGGGGAACTGAACCGTGTCGAGCAAGTTGACGCTGACCGTTTCCCTGGCCGTACTCGCAACGATGGCGGCAGCTGCCATCCTTGCGCCGGTGCTGGCGCCGTTCCCGCCGAACGAGATGGTCCATGCCGCATTCGATGCGCCCGGCGTGGGCGGTGTGCTGGGTGCCGACGGCCTCGGCCGGGACATGCTGTCCCGCATCCTCTACGCCACGCGCTACACCTTCGTTGCGACGCTGATCGCAACCACGCTGGCCTGCATGATCGGCGTGTCGCTGGCCATCATCGCCGGCTTGAGCAAGGGGTGGGTCGATATCGTCATTGGCCGTGCAGTCGACATCCTGATGTCGATCCCGCAGATCATCTTCGCGCTGATCATCCTGGCCATTGCCGGCGTGTCGTTGACGACGCTGATCCTGACCATGGCGGTGCTGCAGTCGAGCACCTACTACCGCGTCACACGGCCGATCGCCGGCGACCTGGCGGCGATGGAATATGTCGAAGTCGGACGCCTGCGTGGCGAACGGCTGCACTGGTATTTGTTCAAGGAAATACTGCCTAACATGGTGCCGTCGCTTTTGGCGCAGTTCGGACTGGGGCTTTCCTCCGCGGCACTTTTCATCAGTTCGCTCAGCTTCCTGGGCATTGGCATCCAGCCGCCCGCGGCCGATCTCGGCGGACTTGTCCGCGAGAATGCGCTCGCCCTTTCAACCGGCCGTCTGACGCCGCTGATACCGGCTTTCTGCATCGCGCTCTTCTGCCTGAGCGTGAACGGGATCGTTGATTGGCTCGTCGGTCGCTTTTCAGACAAACCGGACGTGAAATGAGCGGAAATCGAATACTGAGCATCGACAATCTGCGAGTCGAGACACAGACGGGCGTATTGCTCGACGACGTCTCGATTCATGTCGATCGTGGCGAAGTGCTCGGCATCATCGGTGAGTCAGGCGCGGGCAAGAGCACGCTGGCGCTGAGCTCGATCATGCTGTTCAAGTCGGGCTGTAGACCGACCGCGGGGTCGATCACGCTGGGTGGCCAGTCGCTGATGGTGCTCGGAACCGCCGAACTCGAGACCATCCGTCGTACCAAAGCGTCCTATGTCGCCCAAAGTGCTGCCGCGGCGTTCAACCCGTTTTATCGGTTGGAAGATCAGGTCACCGAAATCCCCGCCATGGCGCAGAAGCTGACTTCCGCCCAGCGGCGGCGCATGGCAACCGAACTATTCGAGGAACTTCAGCTCCCAGACCCTCAGAATTTCGGCCGGCGCTATCCGCACCAGGTCTCGGGCGGCCAGTTGCAGCGGGCGATGATCGCCATGGCGCTGATCAACCAGCCAGACCTGATCATTTTCGACGAACCGACCACCGCACTCGACGTGACGACGCAGATCGAGGTGCTCAGGCTGATCAAGAAGGTGGCGAGTACGCACAATTGCGGTGCGCTCTACATCTCGCACGACCTGGCCGTGGTGTCGCAGATGGCCGACCGTATCGTCGTGATGCGTAATGGCAAGATGGTAGAGCAAGGGCCGACGCGTCAGCTCGTCGACCACCCGCAGACCGAATACGCCAAGCGTCTCGTCGCCCACCAGGGTGATGGCAGCTACGCCAGTACCAATGGCAGCGACGAAACCTTGCTCGATGTACGCAATGTCGACGTCGGCTATGGCGGTGTTACTGCCGTGAAGGACGCCTCGATCAGGCTTGGCTCCGGTTCTGTGCTGGCGCTCGTCGGCGAGTCCGGCAGCGGCAAGACCACATTGGCGCGCAGCATTGCCGGGCTGCAGCCGGCCCGCACCGGCGAGATCCGCATGCGCGACAGCCTGCTGGCGCCTTTGGTCGAACGCCGCAGCTTCGACCAGCGACGCCTGATCCAGTACATCCATCAATTGCCCGACCTGGCGCTCAATCCACGCCAGACCATCCGCGACGTCGTTGGCCGGCCGCTCAGCTATTTCCACGGTTTGCGTGGTACTGGTGCTGAACAGCGGCTGCGCGAGCTGATGGATGCCATCGAGCTGCCGGTGGCCTATCTCGACCGCTACCCCGCATCGCTCTCCGGTGGGCAGAAGCAGCGTGTCTGCATCGCACGCTCGCTGGCGGCCAAACCCGACATCCTGATCTGCGACGAAATCACGTCAGCGCTCGATCCGCTGGTCGAGGAAAGCATCGTCAAACTGCTTACCCGACTGATCAAGGACGAGGGGCTGAGCATCCTGTTCATCACCCACAATCTGGGGCTCGCGCTGCGCTTTTCACACAAGACCGCGGTGATGCAGGGAGGGCGGATCGTCGAGCATGGCGATACGC
The DNA here is from genome assembly GCF_964252895.1 of Aminobacter sp. LjRoot7. NCBI lineage: Bacteria > Pseudomonadati > Pseudomonadota > Alphaproteobacteria > Hyphomicrobiales > Phyllobacteriaceae > Aminobacter > Aminobacter sp. LjRoot7. The sequence goes on along the minus strand of NZ_CAXUPX020000011.1, from coordinate 178,837 downwards.
GCGCCGTGTTTGAACAGCCGCAGTCCGACTACACGAAGAGCTTGATCCGAGCGGTGCCGCAGCTACGCGAAGGCTGGCTGGACGGCTTTTCCGCCAATGCCGCCTGAATGAAGCGTGGCCGCTTGTGCGGCCAGTGCCGCAATTTGCGGCGGTTCAAATTCGAGGGAGACAACCATGACGCAGTCCCATGCGATGATCATCAATGGCGAAAGGGTGGAGGCCGCGGGCAATTTCGGCGTCATCGATCCGGCGCGGGCGGAGGTCTTCGCCGAGTGTCCTGCCGCCAGCCCTGAGCATCTCGATGCAGCGGTTGCGGCCGCGCGCGCGGCGTTCCCGGCATGGCGTGACACCGCGATCGAAGAGAGGGCACGCCTGCTCAACGAGATCGCGAACGCCGTCGAAGCTGACAAGGAAGCCTTGGCGGTGCTGCTGTCGACCGAACAGGGCAAACCGCGTGCCAGCGCTCATGGCGAGATCGGTGCTGCCATCCACTGGATGCGCGAAACGGCCAAGCTCACGCCACCGGTCGAAGTGATCCGTGACGACGAGAAGGTCAGGATCGAGGTCCACCGCAAGCCGCTAGGTGTGGTCGGTTCGATCACTCCGTGGAACCATCCGGTGCTGATTGCCACCTGGCACATCATGCCGGCGCTGATGGCGGGCAACTGCGTGGTGATCAAGCCGTCGTCCTACACACCGCTGAGCACGCTTCGGCTTGTCGAACTTGCCAATGCGCATCTGCCGCGCGGCGTGCTCAATTCGGTCACCGGCGAGGGCGGCATCGGCCGCGCCATCACCAGCCACCCCGGCATCGACAAGATCGTCTTCACCGGCTCGACGCCCACCGGGCGCAACATCATGTCGAATGCCGCCAACACGCTGAAGCGCCTGACGCTCGAACTCGGCGGAAACGATGCGGCGATCGTCTTGCCCGACGCCGACATCGACGCCATCGCGCCGGTGATCTTCGCCAAATCTTTCGGCAATAGCGGCCAGACATGCGCCGCGCTCAAGCGTCTCTACGTGCATGAGAGCCTGCATGATGCTCTGGCCGAAAAGATCGCTGGCCTGGCGCGCGCCGCCAAGGTCGGTCCGGCCAGCGATCCGGCCAGCCAGTTTGGTCCGCTGCAGAACAAGGCACAGTTCGATCTGGTGCGCGCTCTCGCCGATGACGCCAAGGCCAATGGCGGACGTTTCCTGGCCGGCGGCGAGGCTTCAGGTGAGATAGGCTACTTTTTCCCGCTGACCGTCGTCACCGAAGTGACCGACGGCATGCGCATCGTTGACGAAGAGCAGTTCGGCCCGATCCTGCCGATCGTGCGCTACAGCGATGTCGATGATGCGATCGCGCGCGCCAATGCCAGCGAAAACGGCTTGGGCGGTTCGATCTGGTCGACTGACATCAAGAAGGCGGAAGTGCTGGCGCGGCGCCTGGAATGCGGAACCGCCTGGGTCAACGACCACAGCTCGATCTCGCCTGCTGCGCCATTCGGCGGCGCCAAACAATCGGGCATCGGTGTCGAGTTCGGCCACTGGGGACTCGAAGAGTACATGCAGATGCAGACGGTCCACATCACGCGCTGAGCGAGCGATGGTTTCAGCTGTGCGAGGCGGTTGCGGCTGGCGCCGGGTGATCGCGGGACAGCAAAAGAAGGGGCGGCTCGAGGCCGCCCTTTCTACATTTCTGACGAAGAGAATTCTCAGTAGCTGGTGCCAGTTGCCTGCTGCTCGCCCTTGCTGTTGGTCCTGAACTTCGCTGCAAGTGCGCTCGTCGCCTGCGCCAGCAGGCCGACATCGTTGCCGACGGCGACGAAGGTGGCGCCGAGGTCCAGGTAGCGCTGGGCCAGACTGACATCGGAGGTGAGGATGCCGGCAGCCTTGCCTGAAATGCCAATGCGGCGGATCGCATCCTCCACGGCTGCCTGCACTTCCGGCGCGCCGGGCTTGCCGAGGTAGCCCATGTCGGCGGCGAGGTCGGCCGGGCCGATGAAGATGCCGTCGACGCCCTCGACGGCTGCGATGGCTTCAAGCTGCGCCAGCCCGGCCCTGCTCTCCAGCTGGACCAGCAGACAGGTCTGGTCGTTGGCTGTCGCCAGATAGTCGGGGATGCGGTTGAAGGCAGAAGCGCGGGCAAGCGCTGCACCCACGCCGCGCACGCCATGCGGCGGGTAGCGCATCGCCTTGACGAGCTCGCGGGCTTGATCGGCGGTCTCGACCATCGGTACCAGGATTGTTTGGGCGCCGATGTCGAGCAGTTGCTTGATGATCCAGGTTTCGCCGATTGGCGGGCGCACGACGGCATGGGAACCGGAGGCGGCGATGGCCTGCATCTGCGTGGCCATGACGGGGACATCATTCGGGGCGTGCTCGCCGTCAATGACCAGCCAGTCGAAACCCGCGCCGGCACAGATCTCGGCGGTGTAGGCATTGGCGAGGCCGAGCCACAGGCCGATCTGCGCTTCGCTGTTCAGCAGTGCCGCTTTGAAAGGATTGTGTGGTGCGGGCATGGGCTTCTCTAAGCGAAGTAGGCGCTGACAGTGCCGAAGGAACCGAAGTCGGCCATGATGGTGTCGCCGTGGCGCGCTTCCACAGGACGGATGAACGAACCCGAGAGCACGATGTCGCCGGCCGCAATCGAGCCGCCGAACATGGCGAGCCGGTTGGCCAGCCAGGCGATACCGGCTGCAGGATGGTTGAGTACACCGGCGCCGAGGCCGGTTTCCTCGACTTCGCCATTGCGCGATACGATGGCGCCGATCCAGCGCATGTCGGCCTCGGTCGGGCGCATCGGCCGGCCGCCGGTGATGATACCGGCATTGGCAGCATTGTCGGAGATGGTGTCGACGATGGTGCGGGTGCGGCCGGTGGCTGGATCGCTACGCAGGATGCGCGTGTCGAGGATCTCGATGGCGGGCGCAATGAAATCGGTGGCGTTGAGCACGTCGAAGACGGTCGTGTTCGGACCGTCCAGCGGCGCTTTCATAACGAATGCGATCTCGGCCTCGATGCGGGGCTGGATGAAGCGGTCGGCCGAGATTGTCGCCGCGTCCGAAAACATCATGTCGTCAAGCAGGACGCCTGAATCGGGAATGTCGATGTTGAGCGCATATTGCATCGCCTTCGATGTCAGGCCGATCTTCCAGCCAATCCGGCGCCGACCCTGGGCGAGCTTGAGCTGGACCCATGCGGCCTGCACGGCATAGGCGTCCTCCATGTCCATCTCAGGGTGTTCGAGCGACAGCAGCCCGATCTGCTTGCGCTGCTTTTCGGCCTGGTCGAGGCGTTGCGCTGCTGTCTGATGCTGCTCTGGCTTAAGCTTCATGGCTGTTCGTCCATGACGGTGTTGCGCAATGTGCCGATGCCTTCCGCTTCGACTTCCACGATGTCGCCGGGGACCAGCCAGCGCGGCGGATCGAAGCGCGCGCCGGCGCCGGTCGGTGTGCCGGTGACGATGACGTCGCCTGGAACAAGCGTGGTGAAGGTCGAGATGTAGCTGATCAGCTTGCGGAAGCCGAAGATCATGCGGCTTGTGCGGTCATCCTGCCGCAGCTCGCCATTGACCTTCGTCGTCAGGCGAATGTCGGCAAGCTGGGCTTCGTCCGTATAGGGCACCAGCCAGGGGCCGATGGCGCCGGTGGCGTCGAAGTTCTTGCCCTGGGTGACGTTGAACTTGGCGTGCCGGACCCAGTCGCGGATCGTGCCTTCGTTGCAGAGCGAAAGTGCTGCTATATGGTCGAGCGCGTCGCGCTCGGCAATGCGGCGTCCGCCCTTACCTATGACGATGACGATCTCGCCTTCATAGTCGAACTGCGGTGACTCCGGTGGCCGGACGATGGCCGCGCCATGGCCGACAAAGGAACGCGGGAAACGGATGAACAGCGACGGATTGCCGGGCGCCGCCTGGCCGTCCTTGTACTCTTCGTTGCGGTCGGGGAAGTTGACCCCGACGCAGATCAGCTTCTCCGGCGCCGGGATCGGGATCTGGTAGGTGATCTCGGGTTCCGAAATGTCGGCCGCGCGCTGTTCAGCGGCTTCCGTAAGCCGAGCGAGACCGTTCGCCGCGATAACCTCGCGCAGCGTCGGCCATTGCGGGAACTGTGGTGCCAGGTCGACAATACCTTTGGAGGTCACCGCGCCGTAGCTCGTCTTGCCGGCGTGGGTGTAAGTGGCGAAACGCGGCCGTTCGGTCATGTCTGATCTCACGGTGCGATGATCGGCGAGGCGGCAAGCGCCGACGGGCGCGGCTCGGTGCCGGCGAATGTGCTGCCCTCCTCGAACCATGAGCGCGGGGCAGGGGCGCCCCACAGCGTCTGGCGCTGCGGATCCTTGAGGTCCCACTTGATCGGCTCGAGGTCGGGATCGACCGTCTGGTAGTCCGAGCAATAGATCTCGATGCGGTGACCGTCGGGATCGCGGATGTAGAGGAAGAAGGCGTTGGAGATGCCGTGGCGGCCGGGTCCACGCTCGATGTTGCCGACGTAACCGGTGGTCGCCATCAGGTCGAGCAGGTCGATGATGTTGAGCGGCGTCGGCACCCAGAAGGCGACGTGGTGCAGGCGCGGTCCGAGCCCATTGGTGAAGGCGATGTCGTGCACGCCGCCCTTGCGGTGGGTCCACGCCGCCCACAGGCGGCCGGTCTCATTGTCCTCGGTGAACTCGGTCACGCGGAAGCCGAGCTCGTTGTAGAAGGCGACCGACTGGTCGACGTCTGGCGAAAAACAGTTGAAGTGGTCGATGCGCAACGGTTTCACGCCCTTGTAGAGCGCGTATTTCTGGTGGATCGGCGCCAGCCGGTCCATTTTGGAATAGAACTCCAGCGGAATGCCGTGCGGGTCGCGGGTGCGCAACGTGCGCGACTGGTAGGGCCGCTCGACCCATTCGACCGGCAGCTCCTTCGCCTTGAAGAAGTGCTCGGCCTTGTCGAGGTCTTCGTCCGAAAACACCTTGAAGCCGAGGTCACGGGCTTCGGCCCGGGCGCTCTTTTTCAGCACGATGCAATGGTGGCCGCGCTCTTCCATGGCGCGCAGGTAGATCGTGTCGGCCGTTTCGTCGGTGACCTGAAGGCCGAGCGTGTCGACATAGAACGCGCGAGACTTCGCCAGATCCGTTACGGCCAGTTCGACATGGCTGAGCCGTACGATGTTGAAGGCGGGATAGAGGTTGGGTGTGGGCAATGGCATGTGTGGTGTTCCCGCTCAGCCGCCGAGCTTCTGGATGTTGTGGGCCGCCGTGGCGAAGGCGATATTCTTGGTTTCCATGTAGAAGTCGAACGACCAGTCGCCGCCGTCACGGCCGATGCCGGAGTTCTTGACGCCGCCGAACGGCGCCGGCAGATGCCGGACATTCTCCGAATTGACCCAGATCATCCCGGCAGCTAGCCCTTCGGTGAAGCGCAGGGCGCGCGTCACATCCGATGTCCACAGATATCCGGCAAGACCGTATTGGGTGTCATTGGCGATCGAAAGCGCTTCGGCTTCGGTCTCGAACGGGATCGCGGTCAGCACCGGTCCGAAGATCTCCTCCTGCGCGATGCGCATGTCGTTGCGTGCGCCGGTGAACAGCGTCGGCGCGACGTAGCAGCCGCCACCCGGGCCGTCGACCTTGTTACCGCCGGCGGCGATGGTAGCACCTTCCGAACGGGCGAGCTCGATGTAGGAAAGCACCTTGGCCTCGTGCACCGGGTGGATCAGCGGGCCGACGACAGTCTTCGGGTCGAGCGGATGGCCGACCTGGATGCGCTTGGCCTTTTCCGCCACCATGGCCACGAACTTGTCGTGGATCGAAGCTTCGACCAGCAGGCGTGACGACGAGGTGCAGCGTTCGCCATTGAGCGAGTAGATCATGAACACGGCGGCGTCCGCAGCGCGCTCGAGGTCGGCATCGGCGAACACGATCACCGGGTTCTTGCCGCCGAGCTCGAAATGCACGCGCTTCAGCGTGTCGGCGCCCTGGCGCATGATCATCGAGCCGGTGCGGCTTTCGCCGACGAAGCCGATCGCCTTGATGTCGGGGTGTTCGGTCAGCGCCTTGCCGGCATCCTCGCCCAGGCCGTTGACCAGGTTCCAGACGCCCTTTGGCAGGCCTGCCTCTTCGGCGATCTCGACGAGCAGCCGCGCGGTCAGCGGCGAGAACTCGGCCGGCTTGTGGACGATCGTGCAACCTGCGGCCAGTGCCGGCGCAATTTTCCAGGTCGACAGCATGAAAGGCGTGTTCCACGGCGTGATGACGCCGACCGGGCCGATCGGCACGCGGGTGGTGATGTTCAGCTGGCCGGGCGCCTGCAGCGTGCGGCCGTCGCGCGCCTCGGGTGCCTTGTCGGCATAGTAGCGGAAGTTCTCGGCACCGCGGAGGGCCGCCTTGGCCATGAACTTCAGCGACTGGCCGGTATCCATGCATTCGACGAAGGCGATCTCTTCTGCCCGCTTGACGATGGCATCGGCGATGGCGTGAAGCATCTTCTTGCGGGCATCGCCCGATTGGGCGGCCCATGCCGGAAAGGCTGCCTTGGCTGCCTTGGCCGCCATGTCGATGTCAGCCGCCTTGCCATGTGCCACCCGGGCTAGCGGCTTGAGGTCGACCGGCGAGATGGTCTCGAAGGTCGTCCCGTCGAGCGCAGGCACCGCCTCGCCGTTGATGTGGTTACTGACCCGGCCGGACTTGAAGCGTTCGAGATAGGCTTCAGCCTTGCGCAGGTTGTTTTCGAAATCTGACATTGAGGTTTCCGTCACTTGTTCCGCAGACGCGGGTGGATGGCGTTGTTTTTCCAGCTCAGCTCGGCGTCGATCTCGCGGATCTCGAGCGAAAGCGCGAAATGAGGCGTGGCGAAAAGAGGCGCGAGAAACGCATTCGCGGCAGCGAAGATTGCCGCGCCGGCACGTTTCTTTTCCTCTGCTGTGCGTCCGGCGCCGATCCTGAAGCTCATGTCGATGAAGCCGTTTTCGGCCACGCGGTCGGCAACCGCATAAGTGTCGGCGCGCAGTGCCCGCACTCTGACCGCACCATGTTCGAACAGGCCGGTGTCGAGGATCGCCTGCGACAGCTCTCCGCAAAGCATCGGCATGTCGACGCGGCCGTCGAGATTGGCGGAATATTCGAGCGTGAGGTGAGGCAAGGCGTGTCTTCCCACACAATTGGCGTTTCAATATTTAACATGTTAAGTAGTTTTGCGGATCGATGTCAAGGCGCATATGCCGTCAGAATTCAGCTGATTGCCGCCACTCGGCGTTGATCCGTCGGGGCGCCGGTATTATCGGAGTAGAGTGGAATGCCGGCCAAACCGTCGCCTGCCATCAGGAGTTCACCCTTGCTGCAAAGCACCCGACGTTCGTTGCCAATGTCACTGCTGCGTGCGCGTGAAGTGGTGATGGCCCAGTTCCGGCCCATTCTCGCTCAGCATGGCGTTTCGGAGCAGCAATGGCGCGTCCTTCGCGTTCTGGGCGAGCAGAGCCCTCTCGATGCGACGGAACTTGCCGAACGTGCCTCGATACTGGCGCCGAGCCTGACACGGATCATCAAGGCGCTTGAAGAGCGCAGCCTCATCACGCGCGGCAAGGTCGAAGGCGATGGCCGGCGTGTGATGCTGTCCATCGCGCCGAAAGGGCAGGTCCTGATATCGGAAGTGTCGCCGGAGAGCAGCGCCATCTATGATGACGTCCAAAGGCGCATCGGGCACGAGCGTTACGAACAGCTGCTCGACCTGCTGGAGGGGCTGATCGATCTTGAGAAGAAATGACGGTCGCGCGGCCGCGGCAATGTCCCGGCAGGTAGGAGCCATTCGCGCACAAGCTGCTATGACTTCTGCATGATCGCTCTCAAGAAGCAGCGCGAACTGACCCTGACGGCTGCGCCAAGCGCTGGGCGGCCATTGCATCTGAGTGCTGCCAGCGGCCTAGTTTGCCTCGGTTCGGCGATGTATGTCGTTGCCGACGACGAACTCCATCTCGGCGTCTTTTCCACAAAGGACGATCGTCCCGGTCAGCTGGTACTGTTGTTCGACGGCGCGCTGCCAGACGAGAAAGTTGCCCGCAAGCGGCACAAGCCAGACCTCGAAGCACTCACGTCGCTGCCCGCTTTCGAGGGTTTTCCCCATGGCGCGCTGTTGGCTGTCGGATCGGGCTCGCGGCCCAACCGGCGCCGCGGCGCATTGCTTGCTCTCGACCTATCGGGTGCCATTACCGGCGCTGCGCGAGGCCTCGACTGCTCAGCCATCCTGGCTCCGCTTGCCGATGTTTTCGCCGAGGTCAATATCGAAGGTGCGGTCGTTGTCGGAGACGAACTGCGCCTGTTCCAGCGCGGCAACAAGCAGCATCCCGACAATGCCATCATCCGATATCCGCTTGCGGCGGTCATCGATGTCGTGACCGGCACACGAGCCGATGCGCTCAGGCCGATGACAATCGACAGGTTCGATCTCGGCCATGTCGATGGCGTGCCGCTGTGCTTTACGGATGCCACGGCGCTGCCCGGTGGCGATGTGGTGTTCAGCGCGGTTGCCGAAGACACGGACGACGCCTTCAACGACGGCGCATGTGTCGGGGCTGCCATCGGTATCGTCGGGAACGACGGCCAGCTGCGTTTCGTTCGCCGGCTTGATCGGCCGTATAAGATCGAGGGCATTCACGCTGAGCTCGACGGCAACCGCCTCGATCTGCTGGCAGTCACCGACGCCGACGATCCGGACATGGCGGCAGCGCTCTATGCGGCGACGATCGCGATCTGATCACGCTAGGCACGCGGTCTCATTCCAGAACTTGTCGAGCGTGACCTGTCTCGTCTAGGCGGCGAAGACGCTGTCGAAATCCTTGAAACCCTTGACCTCGATCGGATTGCCCGAAGGGTCGAAGAAGAACATCGTGCGCTGCTCGCCGGGTTCACCTTCGAAGCGGATGACAGGCGGAATGTCGAATGCGATGCCGCCTTTTTTCAAGCGATCGGCGAGTGCAAACCAGTCGTCGAGCGGAAGCACGATGCCGAAATGCGGCATCATGACGAGGTGCGTGCCGACCTTGCCGGTGCGGGTGACCTCGAACGGCTTGCCGAGATGCAGCGACAGCTGATGGCCGAAAAAGTCGAAGTCGACCCAGCTGTCGGTCGAACGCCCTTCGACACAGCCGAGCACACCGCCATAGAAGCCGCGCGCCGCGTCCAGGTCCGTCACGTGAATGGCGAGATGGAACAGTGATTTCATATCAGGTGTTTCCCAGTGTTTGACCGACATCTAGAGGATCCGCTAGGAAAGGAAAACTATGGAAAAGTGTTTCTCAGCATAAGGAATTCCATTGGATATCCGGTTTCTGCAGAGCCTCGTTGCGGTGGTCGAGACCGGCTCCATCGTTGCCGCTGCGCGGCGGGAAGGGCTTACGCCAGCGGCTGTCAGCCAGCGTATCCAGGCACTGGAGCGGACGCTTGGTTGCTCACTTCTGGTGCGCGGCGCCCATACCGCGCGGCCGACGGAGGCCTGCCTTTCGCTGCTGCCCCGGGCCCGCCAGCTTGTTCGCGATGCCTCGCTGCTCGTCGATGATCTCGACGCCAGCGGCCTGTCCGGTGATCTCAGGGTGGGCGCGATCTCGACTGTCCTCACCGGGCTGGTGCCGGCGGTGCTGGGCAGGCTGACGGCACGTGCGCCAGCCCTGAAACTGCGGCTGACGCCCGGAACGTCCGAACACCTCTACGATCAGATGCTTGCCGGCCAGCTTGACGTCGCCGTACTCGTCGAACCGCCCTTTGCGCTGCCCAAACTGCTCGACGCCACCTGCATTTCGCGTGAGCCGCTGGTGTATCTGACCCGCGATGCTGTCGCGCCCGCTGACATCGTCACGCATGCGCGGGAGACGCCGTTCATCCGCTACGACCCGTCATCATGGGGCGGGCGTATCGTCGCCGGCTATATGGAAAAGGCGGGGCTCCACCCTGATGTGCGTTGCGACATGGATGCGCTGGAAACGATCGCGATCCTGGTAACCAAGGGCATCGGCAGTTCGCTTGTGCCTCACTGGCCGGGGCTCGTCGCCGAGGGGTTCAACATCGTCCCCGTGCCGCAGGCGGATGCGCACCAACGGTCGCTGTCCTTTCTCGCGCCGAGCGTTCCGCAAAAGCCCAACGCCATCCGGCTTTTGCGTGATCTGCTTGTCGAGGCTGTGAATGCCTGAGGCTTAGGCGCTGCCGCGTCCGATCGCATTGCCGATCCAGTCCAGCCGCGCTGCCGGGATCAGGCCGTAGTTGTAGAATGCGTGGCGACGAGCGGTGAAGCCGGCATTCGCAACGACTCCGCCGCGACGCGTGGCAGGAGTGCGTCTGTCCGAAACGCCAACAGGCCTCCGATTGGAGGCCTGTGATTTGTTGCGGTCAGACTATGTCGTGAATGAGCTGACGTGATGTCCGCTCAGATGGCGTCCCGACATGGCGTGCACATGCGCTGCAGCCACTCCAGGTCATCTCGGCCGAGCAGGGGGCTCAGAGCAGACCTGACATCGTCATGATATGCGTCGAGCCATCGTCTCTCCGACGGTGTCAGCAGCCCGATATCTGCAAGGCGCAGATCGAGCGGTATCAGCGTCAGGCTTTTGAAAGTCATGAAGCCTTCGCCCGCCTCGACAACCTCGACCTGGTTTTCAAGGCGGATGCCGTATTCTCCCGCCTTGTAGTAACCGGGCTCGATGGTCGTCACCATGCCGGGTCGCAGGGCGATCTCGTTGACGCGCCTGTCGAAGCGCTGCGGCTGCTCGTGCACCGACAGGAAGTGGCCGACCCCATGGCCGGTGCCGTGGTCGTAGTCGAGACCGAGCTCCCATAGTGGCCGCCGCGCAAAGGCATCGACATGGTGGCCGAAGGTGCCCGCCGGGAACTTCAGCGTCAGCATCGAGATCAGCCCCTTGAGCACGGCCGTATAGGCGCGACGGATCTCCGGGTCGGTCTCTGCCAACGCAGTCGTGCGCGTGGCATCGGTGGTGCCGGTCAGATATTGGCCGCCGGAATCGAGCAAATAGACGCTGGCCGAGGTGATCGGCGCGTTGGTCTCGACAGTGGCGTTGTAATGGCACATCGCGGCATTGCCGCCGGAGGCCGAAATCGTGCGGAAGCTCGGCTCGACGAACAGCCTGCTGTCGCGGCGATAGGTCAGGATCCGCTCTTCAGCCTCCAACTCGCTCACCGGCATGCCTTGGCTTTCGCGCGTGCGGCCGTAGCGGTCGAGCCAGGCCAGGAAACGCACCCAGGCCGCACCGTCCTGGCGGTGGCAGTCGCGGAAACCTTGCAGCTCGACGTGGTTCTTCAACATCTTGGCGAGCGTAATGGGGCTGCGGGCCAGCTTGGCCTCGCCGCCGCTTTCGCGTGCGGCATGAGCGACCGCCGACGGCGCGAAACCGGGATCGACGAGCGCTGTCCGGCCCTTACCAAAGGCGGCGACGCGTTCCAGCAGGCGCGCCGGTTCGGCGATCGCCACCCCGTCGAGTTCGAACTCGGAGAGATCGTTGGGCAGCTTGCGGTGGTCGACCAGCCATTCGGTGCGGCCGTCCTTGTCAAGGATCAGGAAGGAATGCGGCATCGGGTTGAACGCCACGTCGCGGCCGCGCACGTTGAGCAGCCAGGAGATGTTGTCGGGCTGCGCCTCGACGAGGAAGTCGGCGCCCTGCGCCGCGACCAGTTCGGCGATGCGGCGCTTCTTGTCGGCGACGCTCTCGCCTGAATACTGGCGGCCAAAGGCCATGATCGGGCCGAGCGGCTCCTCAGGCTGGTTCGGCCATATCGCATCGACGAGATCGTCTGAGAACGCGACCCAGCTGCCACCGGCTGATACAACGGCGCGACGGCAATCCTGGTCCCAGGTCGAGGGCAAAAGCATTGCGTTGAAGCCGATGCGCTGGCCTTCACGCACGTGCTTCGCCAGCCAGTCTTTCAGCGGCGCATCGTAGAAATGCTCTATGGCGAAGCTGCCGAGATCGACCTCGTCGCGCACCTGCACCTGGTAGCGGCCGTCGACGAAGATCGCTGCCTTGTCGTGCATGACGATCGCCACGCCGGCCGAGCCGGTGAAGCCGGTGAGGTAAGCGAGCCGGCAATCGTGCGGCGCGCAGTATTCGCTCTGGTGCTCGTCGAAGCGCGGGATGACGTAGCCGTCGAGCCCCTCCTCGACAAGCTTGCGGCGCAGTGCTTCAACGCGGCCGGAAATCCCCAGCCTGTTGTCGGTGGATGTCATGTCGTCTGTCCTTGATATGTAGATGATGGCGGCTTTCACGCCCCGGAAATGGTTTCGGCGAAGTGGCAGGCGGCCATACCGGCGCCGACAGTTCGCAACGCCGGCTTTTCGATACGGCAACGCTCGGCGGCATGCGGGCAACGCACATGGAAAGGGCAGCCCGGCGGGATATCGAGCGGGCTGGGCAACTCGCCAGTCAGCGCCGGCGCGCGCCTGCGGTCGGCCGGATCGAGCGATGGGGCTGCGGCCAGCAGGGCTTGCGAATAGGGATGGCGGGGCCGCGAAAACAGCGCCTCGGACGGGCCGACCTCGACGATGGCGCCGAGATAGATGACCGCGACCCGGTGCGAGACGTGGCGCACCAGCCGGAGATCATGCGCGACGAACAGCACCGTCAGTCCGAGATTGTCCTGCAGCTCGAGCAAAAGATTGACCACCTGCGCCTGCACCGAGACGTCAAGCGCAGACACCAGCTCGTCGGCGACGAGACAGATCGGCTCGAGCGACAGCGCACGCGCGATGCCGATGCGCTGGCGTTGCCCGCCGGAGAATTCGTGCGGGTATTTGTCGGCGGCACCCTCGGGCAGGCGCACGAGATCGAGCAATTCGTCGACGCGCCGGTCGATGGCAGCGCCTTCTCGCATCCCGTGCACCGAGATCGCCTCGCGCAGCGTGTCGCGCACTGTCATGCGCGGGTTGAGCGAGGTGTAGGGGTCCTGGAACATCATCTGCACGCGCTTGTTGTAGGCGCGACGTCTCAGTCCCTTGAGCCCGACAACGCTCGCGCCTTCGAACAGGATGTCGCCGCCGCTTGGCTGGTGCAGCCCGGCGATGCAACGGGCGAGCGTCGACTTGCCGCAGCCGGATTCGCCGACGATGCCAAGCGTCTCGGCCGGCATGACGTCGAGGTCGACGCCGTTGAGCGCCGACACGATCTGGCGCGGCCTGCCCGCCAGCGTATCGGAAAGCGAACGCGGCTTTTCGAAGCGCATGGTGAGGTCGCGGATGGAGAGCAGCGGCGTGGCCGGCTCCATGGTCAGCATGTTCATTGTGCCGCCTCGTGTTGACGGAAATGAGCGAGCGCCTCGGTGAGACGGTGGCATGCCACTTCGTGCGACTGTCCGACGGCGGCAAGTGCCGGCCGAACATCCCCGCATTCGGGTCCGGCGACCGGGCAGCGCGCTGTGAAGGCGCAGCCCGGAGGCAGCGCGCTGAGCGCCGGCGGCGCGCCAGGGATCGAGTAGAGCGGCGTGCGTGGCGCGACATCGCGCGGGATCGAGCGCAACAGCCCCAGCGCGTAGGGATGGCGGGCGTCGCCGATCACCTGGGTTGTCGTGCCCACTTCACACAGCCTGCCGCCATACATCACTGCCACGCGGTCGCAGGTCTGGGCGACGACGCCCATGTCGTGGGTGACGAGGATCACCGCCATGCCGAGATCGCGGCTCAGCGACTGGATCAGGCGCAGAATCTGATCCTGGATCGTCACGTCGAGCGCCGTCGTCGGCTCGTCCGCCAGCAACAGTTGCGGGTTCGAGGCAAGGGCGATGGCGATCATGACGCGTTGGCGCATGCCGCCCGAGAACTCGTGCGGATAGTCGCCTAGCCGGTTGCGGGCGCCGGGAATGCCGACCATGTCGAGCAGCTCAATGGCCTTCGCCTTGCGCGCCTTGGCGTCGAGCTCTGTATGGGCGACGAGGTTTTCGGAGATTTGCAGCCCCACCGTCAGCAGCGGGTTGAGCGACGACATCGGTTCCTGGAAGATCATCGCGATCTCGCGCCCGCGCACTTTGCGCAACGCCGCTTCGTCAAGTGCCGCGAGATCACGGCCCTTCCAGAGGATTTCGCCGCCGACGCGGCCACGCGGACGGACGATGCCGAGGATCGAGCGCAAGGTGATGCTCTTGCCCGAGCCGGACTCGCCGACGAGGCCGAGTATTTCGCCCGCCTTGACGCTGAAGGAGACGTCATCGACCGCGACCAGCGGGCGCTCGCGCGGACCGAATTCGGTCCTGAGATGGCGCAGTTCGAGCACTTTATTGCGCATGGGGTCGGCCATCTCAGCGTCCCTTTGGTCGCAGCAGGTCGGCCAGCGCGTCGCCGAGCAGGCTGAAGCCCAAGCCGGTGAGCACGATGGCGAGGCCCGGCATCAGGCTCATCCACCAGGCGGTGAGCAGGAAGTTGCGCCCTTCCGAGATGAGCACGCCCCATTCGGCCGCCGGCGGCTGGGCGCCGAGGCCGAGATAGCCGAGCGAGGAGCCGAGCAGGATGGCGAGCGCCATGTCGGTCATCCAGTAGACGATGATCGGCGAAATCGCGTTGGGCAGGAGGTGGCGGAAGATGATGCGGCGGTCGGAATAGCCGAGCACCCGGCCGGCGGCGGCGTAATCGTTGGCCTTCTGCGTCATGATCTCGGCGCGGGTCAGCCGGGCGTAGTAGACCCAGTTCACCATGGTGATGGCGATGTACATGTTGACGAGGCCAGGCCCGAGCACGGCGACGATGGCGATGACAAGCACCAGGAACGGGAAGGTGATGATGGCGTCGACGCAGCGCCCGAAGATGGTGTCGGCAATGCCGCCGTAATAGCCGACGAAGGCGCCGATGGTGACGCCGATGGTCAACGCGAAAATGGTCGCGAACAGCGCCATCTGCATGTCAACACGGTAGGCCCAGATGACCCGAGAGAGCACATCGCGGCCGAAATTGTCGGTGCCGAAGGGATGTGCGAGGCTCGGCGGTTGCTGGATCGCCGTCATGTCGAAGGCGAGTGGATCGTAAGGCGCGAAGACCTGCGGAAACAGCGCCAGCGCGATCGACATCGCGATGATGACAAAGCCGATGGCGAATGACGGCCGCGCAAAGGCGCGACCTATGAATGCGCGGAAGCGGCTCGGCCTGCGCGGCAGGGATTGTGTGACTGCGCTCATGCCTTGCGAAGCCTCGGATCGAGCAATGACTGGACGACGTCGGTAAGCAGGAAGACGACCGAGACCAGCACGGCGAAGGTCAATGTCAGCCCCTGGATCAGCGGATAGTCGCGCGCGAAGATCGCCTCCAGCATCAGCCGGCCCACGCCGGGAATGGCGAACACTGTCTCGGTCACCAGCGTGCCGCTCATCAGGTTGCCGATCGACAGGCCGAGCAAGGTGACGGTCGACACCAGCGCATTGCGCAGCACGTGGCGGGTCATGATGATCCGCGTCGACAGACCCTTGGCGCGGGCGAACTGGACATAGTCGGCGTCGAGCACCTCGATCAAGGATGCGCGCAGGTTTCTGAGGATGATCGCCGAGGTGTAGAGCGCGACGCTCAGCGCCGGCAGAATCAGGTGGTGCAGATTGTTGAGAAAGCTGGTGCCGTAGCCGCCGACCGGGAACCAGCGCAATTGCGCTGCAAGCACCGTGAGCAGCACCAGGCCGATGTAGAACACCGGCATCGACAGCCCGATCTGGAAGACGCTGCGAATGACGACGTCGGTTGAGCTGTTGACGCGAACCGCGGCAAGAAATGCCAACGGTCCCGCCAGGCAGATTGCGAGCACCACCGAATAAAGCGCCAGGAAGATTGTCGTTGGCAGGCGGTCGAGAATGACCTCCGTGACAGGCGCTTTCAGCATGATCGAGCGGCCGAGATCGCCCGTCAGCGTGTTCTTGACGAAGACCACGAACTGCACCGGCAGCGGTTGGTCGAGGCCAAGATTGTGGCGGATCTGCTCGACCTGGGCGTCTGTCGCCTTGGCCTCGGCCATTGCGATGGCGGGGTCGCCGGGCAGCATGCGCACCAGCAGGAAGATGAAGACCATGACCAGCAGAAAGGTCGGGATGATCTGCAGCAGCCGCGCCAGAAGATAGGACAGAGAGGGCATTGGCTTCGCCTTTGAGCACTCGCCTTGCAGAAAGACGCGCCGGACGGATGTCCCGCCCGGCGCGCAGCGGTCACGCTTGGGTTACTTGGCGCGCCATGCTTCGGAGAAGTCGTTGGCGCCGAGCGGGGTCTGGACGTAGTCCTCGACCGACTTCGACACCGCGACTGCGAACGGCGTCTCATAGAGGAACAGCAGTGGCGCTTCTGCGGAGTAGATTTCCTGCATGCGCTTGTATTCGTCCTTGCGCTTGGCCGGATCGACCTCGGAGTTCGAAGCCTCGAACAGCGTGTTGAACTCCGCGTTGTTCCAGCCGGTGCCGACTGCCTGGCGCTGCTTGTAGTAGCCCAGCCATCCGGTCACCTGGGCCGGGTCGTTGACGTCATTGGCCCAGCCATAGGTGTGGATGTCGAACTCGCCGTTGCGGTTCTTGGCGCCCCGCGTTGGGTTGTCGACCTGCTCGACCTTGAGGTTGACGCCGAGCGGCGCCCACATCTGCTGGAGGGCTGTGAACAAAGTCGCGTCGTCGGCGCTGCCGGCGAGCGTGGTGAAGGTGATGTCGAGGCCGCCATCGATGCCGGCTTCGGCAAGCAGCTGCCTGGCCTTTTCCGGGTTGTAGGGATAGAGCGGCTCGGGCCCATAGTGCAGCTGGGTTGCTGCCGACATTAGCGAGGTCATCGGCTTGCCGGTGTCGAAGGTCACCAGCTTGATCAGCATGTTCTTGTCGGTGGCGTAGTTCAGCGCCTGGCGCACCTTGAGGTTGGCGAGCGGGTTCTTCGAGCCGTCCTTGCGGGTGTCGCGGGTGTTGATCGGCGCGTAGATGATGCGGGTCGAGGGGAACAGCTCCATCTTCAGGTTGGCGTCGCCGCCGAGTTCGCCGACGCGGGCGAACGGGATGAATTCGGCGACGTCGACTTCGCCCGCCTGCAGCTTGAGGATGCGGGTGGCGTCGTCAGGGATGACGACGAAATCGACGCTATCGAGATAGGGCAGCGGCTTGCCATCCTCGCCGGCACGCCAATAGTTCGGGTTCTTGGCAAAGCTCATGGAACTGCCGGCGGTGCGGCCCTTCATGGTGAAGGGGCCTGACGTCACTGGATTGTTGTCGAAATAGGCCTTGGCCTTTTCCTGGTCGTTGGCGCCCGTGGCCTTCTCGAACGCGGCCTTGGAGACGATGCCGGTGTTGAAGGTCGCGAGGATCGAGGGGATCGTCGGATCGGGCTGCTTCAGAGACAGCGTGACCTTGCCGCCCTCGGTCGTCACCTTTTCGACCGAACCGAGCAGGCCGGCCCACGGTCCGTCGGGGTTGCGGGCGCGGTCGAGCGAAAACACAATGTCGCCACCCGTGATCGGCGATCCGTCGGAGAACTTCAGGCCGTCGCGCAGCTTGAGCGAGATCGACTTGCCGTCGCCGGCGACTTCGTAGCTTTCGGCGAGGCCGGGCTCAATCGCACCGTTGGCGCCGTTGCGCAGCAGCGTCTCATACAGGCTGGTGATCATCCACAGATCGGGATTGCGGTCGGCCCAGACCGGGTCGATGACGGTGGAATCGTCATAGCGGGCAAAGGTCATCGAGCCGCCGCGCTCAATCGCCAAAGCCGACGTCGCGGCGCCCAGACCCAGTGATGCGCTGAGCAAAAGCGGCAAAAAGCGTTTCATGTCTTCTCCTCCTCTTGGCCTGCCGGCAATGCCGGCGCTACACCTCGGCGGTCAGTTTGGATATTTTATCCAATTTTGCCGGACAATTTTCTTTGCGTCCGGATTGCCGCGAAGGCATTGTGCAGTTCCCCATCAAAGCGGCGGCGCGGTGGCCATTTGGCTTGCGCAACCAACTTTAGCTGGACTAAAGTTCATCGAAATTGTGAAGTCAAGCGGAAAGACAGTGATGCCCCTCGATATCGATGACGCGGCCGCAGGCAACGGGGACGCGCCGCATCCGGACATGCCTGCCGCCGCTTCGATCGGCCAGATGCTGCGGGCGCGCCGCAAGCTGATCGGCAAGACGATGAAGCAGGTCGCGGCCGAGGCGGGCTTGACCGAAGGTTTCATCAGCCAGATCGAGCGTGGGATTTCGACGCCGTCGCTGATTTCGCTCTACAACGTCGCCAGTGCGCTCGAAACCACCGTCGACACCTTCCTGTCGCAGCCGCCGGAACATACCCATTCGATGGTCTCGCATGCCGGCGCGCGCCGCGGCTACAATGTCGAAACCAAGGAACGCGTCTATGAGTTGCTCGAGCGCGGCTTTCCCGGTGCCCAGCTCAATGGCTGCATCACCCACATGCCGCAAGGCTATGCCTCCGAGATTACGACCCATCAGGGCGAGGACTTTCTCTATCTGATCGAGGGCGAGATGCTCTACGAGATCGACGGCAAGGAGTATCTGCTCAAGGCCGGCGACACGCTGCACTTCCCTGCTTCGCTGCCGCACCGCGCCCGCAATGTGGGCCCGGGGCCGGCGCGCGAGCTCTGGGTTGGCACCACGCGCATCATCTCCGAGACCTGACCGCTACTGCCGGCGCGGCCAGGTATCGGCGAGCCGGTAACCGGCCGGCCAGGGATCGTCCGGGTCCAGCATCACCTGATGGGTGCCGGTGATCCAGGCGCGGCCCGAGATTTCCGGAACGATCGCCGGCCGGCCGGCGACGGTTGTTTCAGCGAGGATGCGGCAGTCGAAGGTCGAGTCGATGATCGAATGCCCGCTGAAGCGCTGGCCGATCTTCATCAGCCCGCGTGCGTGCAGCACGGCCATGCGTGCCGAGCAGCCGGTGCCGGTCGGCGAGCGGTCGAGCTTGGCGGGCTGGATGACGACGGTGTTGCGGCCATGCAGGACACCGTCCCTTTGCTCGACCGGAAGCGCCAGCTGGCAGAATGAGATGTGGTCCCACTCGGGGTTCTCGGGATGCGAGAAGCCGAGCTGTTCATTGGCGGCGCGGGTGATCCTGATGCCGGTTTCGGCCAGCTCGCGCGCCTCGTCGGGCGTGACGGAAAAGCCCAGCGCCTTGGCATCGGCAATGACGAAGCTGTCGCCACCATAAGCCGTGTCGACGGTCAGCGTGCCCAGGCCCTCGACTTCAAGCTTTGCGTCCAGCCTGTCGGCGAAGGACGGTACGTTGGTGACGGTGATCCGCTCAGCCTTGCCATTGCGGCAAGAGGCGACGACGTCGACAAGACCGCCCGGCGCCTCAAGGACAAATCGCGTTTCCGGCTCCTGCATTGGCACGATGCCGCTGTCGAGCAGCACGGTCGAAACGCAGATCGAATTGGAGCCCGACATCGGCGGGGTGTCTTCAGGCTCCATGATGATGAAGCCCATCGCGGCACGCGGGTCCTTCGGCGGCACCAAAAGATTGATGTGGCGGAACACCCCGCCGCGCGGCTCGTTGAGCACGAAATTGCGCAGCGTCTTGTCCTCGGCAATGAAACGCCGCTGCTCCCACAATGTATTGCCCGGCGGTGGCGCGACACCACCGACGATGACGTCTCCGACCTCGCCTTCGGCGTGGCAGGAAACGATGTGGATCACCTTGCTTGTGCGCATCCTTCGCCTCCTCGCGAATTCGCTTCGTTCCTCGCACCGGTCCTCGCACCGGTACGATGCCGGGCCTCTCGCATCGTGCCTCGGCCCTGCGAGTTTGGCATCCATAGAAAAATAGGATCCAATATACAATCTGGAATATGCAATTGTGTGGGAAGAAAATGCTGGGCATGTTGCCCCCTGCTGCCACGGCACCTATCACCGAGCCTTGGCCGTTTGCCGCAATCCTGCAAGGTTGGACCGCAATGAAACTGGAGACCGTCGATATCAGGCAAGCCGCATCGGCGGCCGATATCGTCTACGAGGCGCTGCGCAAGGCGATCATCGAGGGCGAACTTGCCGAGGGCGAGAACCTCAGGCAGGACCAGATCGCCTCGCTGTTCAACACCAGCCGCATCCCGGTACGCGAGGCGCTGTCGCGGCTCGAGCAGAACGGCCTGATCACCACCCAACGCTACAAGGGTGCGGTCGTCGCCGGCCTGTCGATCGAGGAGATCGAAGAGATCTTCGAGTTCCGCGCGCTCATCGAGGCCGAGGTCATCCGGCTTGCAGTGCCGAACATGAACACAAAAACGCTCGACGCCGCCCGGCGGCATTGCGAGGCGTTCGGCGGCGAAGCCAATTCGGCCAAGTGGGGCGAGATCAACCGCAACTTCCACTACAGCCTCTACGAGGCGGCGCGGCGGCCCTATTATCTGCAGATCGTGCGCGCCTCGCTCGACCGTATCGACCGTTACCTGCGCGCGCAGCTGACATTGACCGACGGCATGAACCGAGCCCGGCGCGAACACCAGGGCATCCTCGACGCCTGCATCGAGGGCAATACCGACAAGGCTGCCGAACTCACCCGCGACCACATCCTCGGCGCTGGCCGCGCATTGATGACGTTCCTTGAAGAAACGCGCGCCCGCAACGAGTGAAGAAGCGCGCAATCCGCCTTCTGCTCATCGGTCGCACAGACCATGATCGACGCGCTGGCTTGAGCGGAAATCAGCGAAGGCGGGCCAGGTCCGCTGCGCGGTTTTCGATGATCGCTTCCATGGAAAAGAAACCGGTCACCGTCGCCAGGTCGAAGTTGGTGATCAGCTTCTGGTAGAAGGCGTCGTAGCCCGACATGCCTCTGGTCACGACCTTGATCAGATAGTCCCAATCGCCGCCGATACGGTAGAAGTCGGTTACCTCGGGCATGCGTTCGACATGCTTGCGGAAATTGTCCGCCCACTCCTTGGAGTGATGGCGGGTGCGGATCATCACGAACACCGTCAGGTCGTAGCCGAGTGCCGCAAGGTCGATGTCGGCATGGGTGCCGCGGATCAGGCCTGATGCGTTGAGCCGCTGCAGGCGGCGCCAGCAGGCGTTTTGCGATAGGCCGACGCGCTCGGCCAGGTCGCGCTGCGAGATCGCACCATCCTTTTGCAGGCATGCCAGAATCTTGTGGTCGATTTCGTCGATTTTTTCCATTGAAACGATCATATGACCCAACTCGGTTGCAAAGTCGCGCGAAAACGATGAGGTTTCACCTCTCGTATCCGATTAGAATCGCCTCCAGTTGGTTGCGGGAGAGATTCAATGGACACCGAGCGCTGCGAAAAGCCTGGCGGCACCGGCTTGCTGGACAAGTTCAAGGAGTGCCTTGCCGTTCGTGACGTCGTCGCGGAGCTGCGGAGCGGCCTTGTCGGCAAGGATGCAAGCATCGACGGCCCGTTTGGCCCCAAGCCCATGGTCTATGCCGACTATGTCGCATCAGGCCGGGCGCTGATGCAGATCGAGCGCTTCGTCCTCGAAGAGATCTTGCCCTACTATGCCAACAGCCACACCGAGGCTTCCTACTGTGGCGGCATGATGACCCGCCTGCGCCGCGAGGCGCGTGCGGCGATCGCCGAGTGCTGCGGCGCGAGCGACAAGCATGCGGTCATCTTCGCCGGGTCGGGCGCGACGGCCGGCATCAATCGGCTGGTCAAGCTCCTGGGCGTCACTGATGCTGTTGCCGCCGGCAAGCAGGTCCGTGTCATCATCGGTCCCTACGAGCACCATTCCAACATCCTGCCCTGGCGCGAAAGCGGAGCCGAGGTGATCGAGATCGCCGAATGCGCTGCCGGTGGACCCGATCTCTCCGCACTGGACGAAGTGCTGCAATGGGAGGCCGACCTCACTGTATGCGCGTTTTCGGCTGCCTCCAACGTTACCGGCATCATTACCGATGTCGCTGCCATCACCAGGCAGGTGAAGACGGCGGGCGCCAAGATCGTCTGGGACTACGCCGGCGCGGGACCCTACATGCCGATCGCCATGTCGCCGGTATCAGGCGCCGAGATCGATGCCGTCGTCGTTTCGCCGCACAAGTTCCTCGGTGGTCCGGGCGCTTCGGGCGTGCTGATCGTCCGCCGCGATGCCGTCGTCACCGATAAGCCGTCATGGCCCGGCGGCGGCACCGTCAAATTCGTCTCGCCTGCTGGCCACGACTACAGCACCAGCCTGGAAGCGCGGGAGGAGGCGGGCACGCCCAACGTGGTCGGCGACATCCGCGCGGCCCTTGTCTTCCTGGTCAAGGAAGCGCTAGGCGTGGACGCGATGCAGGCTCGCAACGCTAAATTGACGAACCGCGCCATGGCCGCCTGGAACGGCGCCGGGAACATCGAGTTGCTCGGTGCCCTGGCACCGCAAAGGCTGCCGATCTTTTCGTTCCGCGTGAAGGATGGCAAGGGCGGCTATGTCCATCAGCAGCTGGTCACCCGCATGCTCAGCGATCGTTTCGGCATC
This sequence comes from Aminobacter sp. LjRoot7, assembly GCF_964252895.1. Taxonomy (NCBI): domain Bacteria; kingdom Pseudomonadati; phylum Pseudomonadota; class Alphaproteobacteria; order Hyphomicrobiales; family Phyllobacteriaceae; genus Aminobacter; species Aminobacter sp. LjRoot7. The sequence goes on along the minus strand of NZ_CAXUPX020000011.1, from coordinate 156,481 downwards.
CAGGCGCGTGGCGGCTGCGCTTGCGCCGGCCCTTATGTCCATCGCCTGCTGTCGATCGGCGAGACGGAATCTGAGCGCATGCGCCAAGCTATCCTGGCAGGCGACGAGATCAGCAAGCCAGGCTTTGTCAGGCTCAATTTCAGCGTGCTGTTGCCGGAAGAGAAAGTGCAGTTCATCCTCGATGCGGTGCTGAAGCTGGCTTCGGACGCGGTGCAGTATCAGGATCGCTACGATTTCGATGCCAGCCGTGCGATCTTCTATCCGCGCGCTGCGGAAATGGCGGAGGCTTGAGAAATGGCAAGACCCGACGTCGCCGCCTTTTTCGACCCACGCACCTGGTCGGTGCAGTATGTCGTCTCCGACCCGCGAACCCGAAAGTGCGCGATCATCGATCCGGTCCTCGACTTCGACGAGAAATCGGGTGCGACGGCGACCGTCAACGCCGACAAGCTGCTGGACCATGTTCGCGAACAGGATCTGGAGATCCAGTGGATCCTCGACACCCACCCGCACGCCGACCACTTCTCGGCAGCTTCCTATCTGAAAGCAAAGACCGGTGCGCCGACGGCGATCGGGGCGCGCATCGTCGACGTGCAGAAGCTGTGGGCCGGCATCTACAACTGGCCTGAACTCCGCACTGACGGCTCGCAATGGGACCGCCTGTTCGACAAGGGCGACACCTTCGAGATCGGCGACATCAAGACGGGTGTGATGTTCTCGCCCGGCCACACGCTGGCATCCGTCACCTATGTCGTCGGCGATTCAGCTTTCGTCCACGATACCGTGTTCATGCCCGACAGCGGTACAGCGCGTACCGATTTCCCTGGCGGCAGCGCCAATGCGTTGTGGTCGACGATCCAGGACATCATGGCGCTGCCCGGCGACACCCGTATTTTCGTCGGCCATGACTACCAGCCGGGCGGGCGCACGCCTTTGTGGGAGAGCACCGTTGCCGCCCAGAAAAGCCAGAACATTCACCTGACGCGCTACGAGCGGGAAGAGGATTTCGTGGCGTTTCGCAACGGGCGCGATGCCACGCTGCCGATGCCGAAGCTGATCCTGCATGCGCTGCAGATCAACATCAATGGCGGCCGGCTTCCCGAGCCGGAAGCCAACGGCCAGCGCTATCTCAAATTCCCGCTCAATGCCCTCGACGGAGCCGCCTGGGGCTGATTTCTCCCACGTCCTGGAGCAGGACGCTCCCGGATTTGGCGAAGGTCACTTCCGCTTGGCGCGGCGTTCGAGATAGGCGGTCGTCTGCAATGCGGCGAGGATGACGATTGCGCCGATGACGATACGCTGGTCGGGCACTTCGCCGAAGAAGATGTAGCCGGCGGCGGTCGTCACGACGATCGAGAGATAGCCGATGGGCGCGAGAACGCTGGCGTCGGCAAGGCGATAGGCGCGCAGGAAGCAGTATTGACCGGCCTGCGCCAGAAGTCCGATGCCGAGCAGCGGCACCCAGTCGAAGGTCTTGACCGGCTGCCAGACAAAGATTGCCGGGACAGCGGTGATGACCGCAAGGCCGACAGTGTAGAACACCATCATCACGGTGGTGTTTTCGTCGCGCAGCATGCGTGTCTGGATGATGGCGAGCGAGCCGAAGATGACCGTGGCAAACACCGCAAGCAGGCCGAGGTTCCACTCGACGCCGCCTGGCGCCAGCATGACGAGTACGCCGGCGAAGGCGAAGGCGGCACCCACCCAGCGCAGCCGCGAAACTGTTTCGCCCAGGAAGGCGACCGCCATGGCCATGGTGACCAGCGGCCTGGAAAAGCTCAGCGCGTTGACCACCGCCAGCGGCAGCAGCGTGTAGGCCATGAACTGGCTGGTCAGCGCGATCGCGTTGCAGCTGATGCGCGAGACGTTCTTCCACGGATGCTTGGTATGCCTGATTTGACGGCGATGGCGCCAGATCAGTGGCAGGATGAACAGCAGGCCGATCAACGAGCGGATGAAAACCAGCTGAAACGCCGGATAGACCATGCCTTGCGCCTTGACGAGGGCCGTCATGCCGCCGGAGACCAGCAGCATGTCGGCGAGCACCCAAACGACGCCCTCGCGGTTGGCTTTTTGCCGCTCCTCTTCCGCCTGGAGCGGCAAGTCCTGATCAGGCTGGCTGGACAAGATTTGCCATCAGGCGGAATGCTCCCGGCACCAGCTTGTCCATCTGGTGATGCAGGACAAGGCTTGTGTGGGTGTGGCGGCCCTTGCCGATCGCAGCCGAGACCAGTGCACCCATCAGCGGCTGTTCGTTGGCGTCGTGCATGGCCAGCAGCGGTTGGTAGGCCTCGTCCCAGCGCGCGGCGAAGTAGAGCCCGCGCTCCTTGTTCCAGCCGGACCAGTCCTGCGGGCCAATGATGTTCGGCCCCTTGAGCAGGACGTGGTCCGGCACCAGCACCGTAACCTCGGCGGTCGGATCCGTTACGCGCCAGCGTAAAGACGGCGAGCCAATCTCGAGTTTCCTCGGCGGCGTCGCTAGTGGATCCCAACCGTCGGTCGGGCGGTGGTAAAGGGTGACAAGGTGGCCGCCATTTTCGACGAAGCGGTGCAGCTTCTCAGTAGCGGCGGCCAGATCCTTGCGAATGCCGAAGGCAAAGATGCCGACGACGATGTTGGTGTAGCGGCTGAGGTCTCCGGCGAGCGCCTTGGCGTCGAGTTCGGTGACGTCGAGCCCCATGCGTGACAGCCAAAGGCCGACACGGTCGGCACCTGCTCCGACATAACCGACGACAGCGCGTTGCGGCAGCTTGAGGTCGAGTGTCAGCACGCGCAGCGCTTCCGGCTGGCGATGGGTGACGCGGCCGATATGCGGATAGGCAATCGGGGTCAGCCGCAATGCCGACCTGCCGCCAACGAGCGGGGTGATGGTGGCGAGCCCGGCAACGCGTGTTTCGGGCGCGCGGATGACTTGGCCGCCTTCTGCCTGGGAAAGCGTCCAGCCGTCCTCCATTTTTAGCGAGACGGGCGCATCCTTGCCGGCGAGGACTGGCTTGATCGGCCATTCGCGCCTGGTGCCGTCGAGCGGCACGATCAGCGCTTCGGGCTCCATCACAACCGAGCTTGCCGGCAGCACGGCAAATGGCTCCTCGAGATCATAGGTGGCGCGGGCGGTATGGTCACCGAACTTCGCCGAGATGACGACATGGGCGTCGCCATTGCCGCCGAGAGCAGACCATGACGGCGGATAGAGCTTTGTGTAGGCGGCGTCGGCTGCGGCAACGATTTTCAGGCTGCGCCGGCGTCCGGGGCTGGTCTCCGCCTTGGCTGCAACAGCGTTGGGCAGGACAGCTTCGATCTCCACAGAGCGGTTGTCGCTGGCGGGGGCCAGATCGATGGTGAGCTCAGCCGTTTCGCCCGGCGACATTGTCGACGGCGACAGCGTCGCGCGATCTAAGATGCCGGCGGCTTCGATCAGGGCGGCGTCGATCTCACGTGCCTTGCGGTCGAGGCGGTGGCGATGGCGTTCGAGGAAATCGGGCGAGGCATTGTTGCGGGTAGCGGTAAGCTGGGTAGCCGCTTCGGTAAGCGCTGCAATGACCGCATCGGCGTGTGGGAAAGCTGCAATTGCCTTGTCGACGGCCGTTGCAGCGGCCTTCAGTGCCTGCGCGGCTTCATAGGAGAGGTCTCGCGACGTGGCGAGATCGGCGAGCGTTGCCGGCAGTGCGTCGAGCACCGACGTCTCGGCCTTTGTACCGTTGGCAGCCAGCAGCAGGTGCAGCGGCCAGCGGGTCTCGGGTACAGCTGGCCAGTGCCCCATGCCTTGCGAGGCGTGGTAGTAGCGCGACCATTCGCCGATGCGGTCATATTCCACGCCGGTCGCCGGTTCGCGGCCGACTGCATCCACGACGACAGTCGCGTCCGGAGGTGGCACTTCATCGTCATAGGTATCGCCGCCGCCGGACCACGCCGGCAGGTAATATTTTGCCACCTGCCAGGGGCTTATGCCTTCCTTGAAATGTTCGGGGAAAGCTTGCGGGTCGGCGGCAAGCCTGATCGCTTTTTCGGCGGCGCGGGTCATGGCGCGGTGGTGGCCATGCTGGCCGGGGACATCGAGAAAGGTCGGAATGACGATGTCGGGCCGTTCGCTGCGATAGGCGCGCACCAGCCGTTCGACAGTGCGCATCTCGCCCCAGCGGGTGAAGGTCTGGTCGCCGTCCTTGGAGAAGCCGAAATCATGCACCTCGTCATCGGGGCCATGGCCGAGCCAGACGACGTCGGCGTCGAGCTCGCGCGCGGCCTCTTCCATCTCGCGCGTGCGCATCATGCCGAGCACGCCAAGGCGCTCTGGCCCGAGTGAATTCTGGCCGCCTTCGCCACGCGTCGAGCAGGCGACGATGACACGCATGCCGAGGCCAAGGCGGAACCAGGCGAGCAGGCCGCTCTGCTCGTCGTCGGGATGGGCTCCGGTGTTCATCATGGTGACGGTGGAGCTGAGACGGCTGAGGGCACGGTGAAGCCTGAGCAGCGACGGGCTGGCCTTTTGTTTTTCAATACGTTCGCGGGCGCTCGGCAATTCAGGTCCTCCGGTATTTCAGTCTGCTATTCGGTGGGCGCGGTGGCGGCCGTTTCGAGCTTGGGGGTAACCACCTCGAACAGCGGCAGGGCGGCGGCACCGAGTGCCGCCGTGTATTGCCCGGTCTGGCCGCGCATGACGCGGGGCAGGGCGCGGGTCCGTCGGCTGGCGACCGAGATCGGCAAGGGTCCCATCCGTTCGATCAGTTCGTCGATGATCGCGTCCGGCAACACGCCGCCAAGGATCACCGTTTCGGGGTCGAGGATGTTTTCGATCATCGCGATCATTGGGGCGAGATAGGTCGCGGTTTCGTCCATCCATTCCAGCAGCACCGGGTGGCGCGTGGCATGGAGTTCGGAGAAGTCGGCGAAATCGCAGTCGGGGATGCCGGCGGCGCAAAGCTTTTCGCGCAGGGCATGAACCGAGGCGTAGCGCTCGAGGCAACCGTGCTGGCCGCATGGGCAGGCCCTGCCTCTGGGAACGACGACGACATGGCCGATTTCGCCGGCATTGCCGAAGGCACCACGAAATGGCGTTCCGTCCTGGATCATGCCGAGGCCAAGGCCGGCGCCGAAATAGACCATGCAGAAGCTGGAGATGGTGTGGCCGGCACCGAAGAAGCGTTCGCCGACAGCCGCGGCGTTGGCGTCGTTTTCCACAGTCACCGGCTCGCCGCAGGCTTCGCTGAGCAGGCTCGCGGCATCGATATTGGCCCAGCCCGGCAGCGTCGTCGGGCCGACCGAGGTCATGCCTTCGATCTCGAACGGGCCGGGCATCACCACGCCGATGCCGAGCAGCCGCGACTTGAACGTCGACCTGACCGTGTCGAGCTCGGCGCGCAGATGGGCGATGACCTGGCTTGGGCTGGTGTCGCTGACCGGCATGATTCGCCTGGAGCGCGGCTGTCCCGACAGGTCGAGCACCGTCGACACCATATGGTCGGAAGCCATCTCAATGCCCATGGTCATGGCACCATCGGGATTGACGGCGAACTGGATCGGCGGCTGGCCTCGGCCCGAGCGCAGGCGCCCGGTCTCCATCAACAGGTTTTCGCTGACCAGCTCGTCGACGATGTTGGCGATGGCCTGCGCTGTCAGATGGGTAAGCCGGGCGATGTGCATGCGCCCGAGGGCGCCGTTGCGGCGCACGACGTCGAGCACCACGCGACGGTTATGGTCGCGGCTGCGCTCGGGGTTGTTGCCCAATGTGACCTGATGTGTGCTGCCCGGCTGAAATGCCATTTCGCCCATCCTGACCTCAGTTGCAAAATTGATAACGCGGAAGCGACGTTAGCCGCAATAGATTAATTCAAGTAGATTATCTTATTGACAAATGGCCGACGAAAGGGAACCGTAAAGGGAGTGTGCGGGGAGGATCCGCAGCTCCTTGGTGTCAGTTTTGTCGGGCGTGTTCCGCCCGCGTGCGATGACCCATGAATTTAGGCGAGTGGCCCGTTTCTCGAATGCGAGGAAAATCGGGCCAAGGGGATAATGGTCGCCCGTGGTTCGGGAAATCCGATGGGCGCATTTGGAGGCTAATATGCGTAGAGCAACCTTGTTTGCCGGTTTGATCGCTGGTTTCAGCACGCTGGCTATGAACGCGGCGCAAGCCGTCGAGATCGAATATTGGCAGTATGTCTTCGACTCGCGCGTCAAGGCGATGGACCAGCTGATCGAGAATTTCGAGAAGGCCAATCCCGATATCACCGTCAAGCAGACGACCTTCCCTTATGCCGACTATCAGACGCGCGTCATCGCTGCGAAGATGGGCGGCCAGGGCCCCGATGTCATGCAGCTGTTCTACGGCTGGCTCGACAAGTTCGTTGCCGGCGGTCTGCTGCAGCCGCTGCCCACCGACGCGTTCCCGCACGACAAGATCGAAAGCGAATTCTTCCCGATCGTCAGCGCCATGAAGCGCGGCGAAGACTATTACGGCCTGCCGACCGCAGTGCGTTCGCTGGCGCTGTTCTACAACAAGAAGCTGTTCACCGAAGCTGGCCTCGATCCGGCGAACCCGCCCAAGACGCTCGACGAGTTCGTCGCTGCCGCCGAGAAGGCGACCAAGCGTGATGCCGCTGGCAACCTGATCGTTGCCGGCTCGACCCTCGACATGGCCGGCCAGGACCATCAGTGGTGGCGTGAAGTGCTGGTGCGCCAGTTCGGCGGCCAGCCTTACACCGATGGCGACCGCAAGGTGGCCTACAACACCGAAGCCGGTGAAAAGGCGCTGAAGTTCTACACCGACCTGCAGACCGAGAAGAAGATCGGCCAGGCCGGCTTCATGGATGAAGGCCAGGCAGCCTTCCGCGCCGGCATGGCGGCAATGACCATCGACGGCACCTTCCGTCTCGGCGCCTTCAAGTCTATCGAAGGCTTCGAATGGGGTGTGACCGAACTGCCGGCCAATGCCGACGGCACTCGCTCCAACTATGCCAGCTACTTCGCCAACGGCATCTCGGCGACGACCAGCGGCGAGAAGCTCGAAGCCTCGAAGAAGTTCCTGGCCTACATCTCGTCGCCCGAGGCCATGGACGTCTGGCTGAAGACTGTCGGCGAGCTGCCGGCACGCCGTTCGGCCGCCATGACCGAGGCCAACCTTGCGGATCCGGTCTACGGTCCGTTCCTCAAGGGTCTCGAATACGCCCGCACCACCATGTTCGTTGATGAGGCGGCCCAGCGCCAGACCACCATCGACATGGCCAACCGCGTGCTGCTCGAAGGCCAGTCGGTGAAGGATTCGCTCGCACAGGCCGCAGCGGCCGAGCAGGCGATCATCGACGCAGCAGCCCCGAAGTAAGGCGAAGGCTTGATGTCTGTGACAGCGGATCAACAGGGGGCGGCGCTGAGCCGCCCCGGCGCGACCTTCTGGGAACGCCGTTCCATGCGGACGAAGCGGCTGGTGTGGGTGTGGAGTTTCCTCGCTCTGCCGATCCTGTTCTATTCGGTGATCCGCTTTTACCCGACAATCGAAGCCTTCTGGCTTTCGCTGACCAACTGGGACCTATTGAAGCCGCCGCAGTTCATCGGCTTGGCCAACTACGAAAAGCTGTTCGCAGACCCGCAGTTCTGGAAGGTGTTCAAGAACACCTTCGCCTATCTGCTCGTCGGCACGCCGATCAGCCTGTTGCTGTCATTCGTCATTGCCTATCACCTCGATCGCGTGCGCTTCATGCATGGGCTGATCCGCGGTCTCTATTTCCTGCCCTACCTGACCACGGCTGCGGCCATGGCCTGGGTATGGCGCTGGTTCTTCCAGCCGGCACCGATCGGCGTGATCAACAATGCGCTCGGCACGCTTGGCATTCCCCAGCAGCCGTTCATCCGCTCGGTTGACCAAGCCTTGCCGTCGATCATGCTGACGGCGATCTGGGCCGGCCTCGGCTTCCAGATCATCATCTTCATGGCCGGCCTGCGGTCGATCCCCAACACCTTCTACGAGGCTGCGCGCATCGACGGCCTTGGCGAATGGGCGATCCTGCGCAAGATCACGCTGCCGCTGCTCAAGCCGACCACCGTGTTCCTCGTCGTGTTCTCGTCGATCGGCTTCCTGCGCATCTTCGACCAGGTCTACAACATGACCACCAACGATCCGGGCGGCCCGCTCGGTTCGACCAAGCCTCTGGTGCTGATGATCTACCAGACGGCGTTTTCGTCCTACGCGATGGGATATGCGGCGGCCCAGACGGTGGTGCTGTTCACCATCCTGCTGTTCGTGTCGCTGTTGCAGCTCTGGATCCTGAGGGAAAAGAAATGAGTGCCGTCACCCAAACGCCGGCGCTGTCCCACGCCAACGTCAAGCCCGGCCGCATCCTGACGTGGACGCTGCTGTTCATCGGCGGCCTGATCATGGTGACGCCGCTGGCCTTCATGTTCTCGACGTCGTTCAAGACAGCTGGCCAGGTCTATGACCTCAGGCTCATTCCCGCAGCGCCGACGCTCAACAACTACATCGCCATCCTGGCCGACGGGCGCTTCATGCGCTGGTTCTTCAATTCGATGTTCGTTGCCGTCATGGTGACGCTGTCGAACGTCTTCTTCGACAGCCTTGTCGGCTACACGCTTGCCAAGTTTGAATTCCGCGGCCGCTACTTCATATTCCTGGCCATCCTATCGACGCTGATGATCCCGACCGAGATGCTCGTCATCCCGTGGTACCTGATGTCGGCCAATCTCGGCTGGCTGGACAGCTACTGGGGCATCATGTTCCCCGGTATGATGACGGCCTTCGGCACCTTCCTGATGAAGCAGTTCTTCGAAGGCGTGCCCAACGACTTCCTCGAAGCAGCGCGCGTCGATGGCCTGAACGAGTTCCAGATCTTCTGGAAAGTGGCGATGCCGCTGGTGACGCCGGCTCTCTCGGCGCTCGCCATCTTCACCTTCCTCGGCAACTGGACGGCGTTCTTCTGGCCGCTGATCGTGACCACCAGCAAGGAGCTCTACACCTTGCCGGTCGGCCTATCGAGCTTCGCCGTCGAACAGTCCATCCAGTGGGAAATGATCATGACGGGTGCTGCAATTGCCACGCTGCCGACGCTGATCGTCTTCCTCGTGCTCCAGCGCTACATCGTCCGCGGCGTCATGCTCGCCGGGCTCAAGGGATAGAAAATGTCTGAACTGAACCCCAGGCTCTCCGACAAGAGCGTCTTCCCCGATCCCGTCTACAAGGAGACGGTGCTTCGGCCGCTCTTCGACGGTGCCAAGACCCACCATGTCGACGGCTTCCGCGCCATCGACCGGGCACATCTGGTGATGCTGACCGAGACTGGCATTCTCGACGCCAAGCAGGCGTCGGCTATCGCCGGTGCCCTCGAAGCCATCGACCGCGAAGTCGACCCGGAGAAGCTGGTCTACACCGGCGAGGTCGAGGACTTCTTCTTCCTCATCGAAAAGGAACTGAAGGCCCGCCTCGGTGCCGACGTCGCCGGACGCCTGCACACCTCGCGTTCGCGCAACGACATCGACCACACGCTGTTCAAGCTTGGGCTCAAGCAGCGCATCGATGCGTTGATGGTCAAGGCGCGGCATCTGCTGGCCGCGATGATCGACGCGGCCGAGCGTGAAAAGGCGACGCTGATCGTTGCCTACACGCATGGCCAGCCGGCGCAGCCCTCGACTTTCGGGCATTACCTGTCGGCTGCCATCGAGGTGCTGATCCGCGACATCGAGCGCTTCGAAGAGGCGCGCAAGATCGTCGACCTGTCGCCGATGGGGGCCGCCGCCATCACCACGTCGGGTTTCCCGATCGACCGGCAGCGTGTCGCCGATCTGCTTGGCTTTGCCTCACCTTTGCGCAATTCCTACAGCTGCATCGCGGCGTCCGATTACATCACCTCGACCTATTCGGCGATCGAGCTGATGTTCCTCCACCTCGGCCGCCTGATCCAGGACTTCCAGTTCTGGACCAGCTTCGAGGTCGGCCAGGTCTATGTGCCGAACGCCTTCGTGCAGATCTCGTCGATCATGCCGCAGAAGCGCAACCCGGTGCCGATCGAGCATATGCGCCTGCTCGCCAGCCAGACGATGGGCCGCGCCCGCACCGTGCTCGGTGTCATTCACAACACGCCGTTCACCGACATGAACGACAGCGAGGGTGAAACCCAGTCGATGGGCTATGAGGCGTTCACCGCGGCATCGCGCGTGCTCGACCTGTTGGCAGCTTTCGTCAGCGCGATCCGCATCGATCCCGAGCGCGTGGCCGAGAATATCCGCCGCTCCTGCATCACCATCACCGAGCTTGCCGACTCGCTCGTTCGTATCGAAGGCCTGTCCTTCCGCGAGGCGCACGAGATCGCGGCGACTGTCGCCAAGTCAGTGGTTGCGGCGGGCGGCGGGCTCGCCAAGGATGGCTACGCGCCGTTCCTCGAAGCCTTCAAGCATTCGACCGGACGCGAACCGAGTTTCGGCCGCGACAAGTTCGAGGAGATCGTTTCGCCTGAACATTTCGTTGCCGTGCGCGACCGCTTCGGCGGTCCGGCACCGGTGGCGATGGCCGAAGCGATCGGCGTCTACAGGAAGAAGGCAGCGGCACTGGATGCCGTTGCGCAGGAGCATGCCGGGCACGAGGCGAAAGCCGCAAAAGAACTCGGTGAGAAATTCAAGGCACTGGCAGGGGCGCTCTGATGGCGACGATCGAACTTGAAAAGCTGGTCAAGCGCTACGGCAAGGTAGACGTCGTCCAGGGCATCGACCTTGAAATCGCCGATGGCGAATTCGTGGTCTTCGTCGGGCCTTCGGGCTGCGGAAAGTCGACGACGCTGCGCATGATCGCCGGCCTCGAAGACATCTCCGGCGGCACGCTGAAGATCGGCGGCGAGGTGGTCAACGAGCGCGATCCCAAGCAGCGCAACATCGCCATGGTGTTCCAGAACTACGCCATCTACCCGCACCTGACCGTGCGCCAGAACATCGGCTTCGGTCTCTACACCTCGAAGCTGTCCAAGGCCGAGAAGGACCAGCGCATCGAAGAGGCAGGCAAGATCCTTGGCCTGGAGAAGTATCTCGACCGCCGTCCGGCGGCGTTGTCGGGCGGTCAGCGCCAGCGCGTCGCCATCGGCCGCGCCATGGTCCGCAACCCTTCGGCCTTCCTGTTCGACGAGCCCTTGTCCAACCTCGACGCCCAGCTGCGCGCCCAGATGCGCATCGAGATCAAGCGCCTGCACCAGAAGCTCAAGACGACCACCGTTTACGTCACCCACGACCAGGTCGAGGCGATGACCATGGCGGACCGCATCGTTGTCATGAAGGACGGCCACATCCTGCAGGTGGGCACGCCGACCGACCTCTATGAAAACCCGGTCGATGTCTTCACCGCCCGCTTCATCGGCAGCCCGTCGATGAACCTGGTGCCCGGACGCAAGAACGGCAAGGGAATCGAGCCCGCTGCCGGCGGCGATATCCTGATCGGCGTGCGCCCGCACGAGCTGACCGCAGCCGTCGAGAAGTCGGATGGCGGTCTGGAGCTCACCGGTACGGTGACGGCGGTCGAGCCGCTCGGACCCGAGACGCTTGTGCACCTCGATGTCGATGGCAGCGCCGTGATCGCCACCGCACCGAGCAAGTTCATTCCCGCGACGGGCAGCACGCTGACCTGCCGCGCAGCACCCGGTAGCCTTTATCTCTTCGACGCCAAGACCGAGAAGAGCCTGGGCCGGCAATGACTTCGGGAAATGCCAAGCGTCCGGCGGTGCTCAGCATCGGGCGGATTTACTGTGACCTGATTTTCACCGGCCTGGCGTCGTTGCCTGAGCCGGGGCGTGAGGTGTTTGCGCAGGACATGAAAATGGCTGCTGGCGGCGGGGCGTTCATCGCCGCCGCCCACATGGCCCATGCCGGGCGTCAGGTCGCTCTGGTGGCGCGCCTTGGCACCGACTCGCTGTCGACAGGGATCGAGGCCGAACTCGGTGCCAGCAATGTCGACCTGCGTTTCGTCGAGCATTCGCCCGGCGCGGGGCCGCAGGTCACTGTCGCCTCGGTGATCGGCAACGATCGCGCCTTCCTGTCGCGGCGCGCAGGGACCGCGCTGCCGGCTACGCTCGATGCCGCGCTCGACTGGAGCGATGCCGGCCATCTGCACATAGCCGAATATGCCACGCTGCACGAAATCCCCGACCTGGTGACCCGCGCCAAGGCGAAGGGGCTGACCGTCTCGCTTGATCCGAGTTGGGACGAGACGCTGATCTATGAGGCCGAGCTGCTGGAGCGCTGTGCCGGCGTCGACATCTTCCTGCCCAACATGGAAGAGGCGACCGCGATCACCCGGGAGAACGATCCGATCGCAGCGATCGAGATCCTGTCCAGGGACTTCCCTGTCGTTGCCCTGAAAGCGGGTGGCGAGGGCGCATGGCTGAAGGCGAGTGGCCAGTTGTTGCACCGGCGGGCGGAACAGGTTCCTGTCATCGACACGACGGGTGCAGGAGACGCCTTCAACGCTGGTTTCATCGATGCTTGGCTCTCTGGTCAGTCCGAGGACGCCTGCCTTGCCGCCGGCATCACCTATGGCAGCCTTGCCGTCCAGGCAGCAGGAGGCTCGGCGATCTTGCGCCAGCCGCTGCGTCGGGCCGCGGGCTGAAGCCACCAAGACCGGCCGAAGCGAGACGTGGTTTCGCTACGGCCGGCTGATCAAAAGCGAGATGCCCTGGCCAACGCCGATGCACATGGTGGCGAGCGCGCGGTTGGCGCCGCGCAGGTCGAGTTCCAATGCTGCGGTGAGTGCAAGACGCGCGCCCGACATACCAAGCGGGTGGCCGAGCGCGATGGCGCCGCCATTCGGATTGACGTGGCCCGCGTCGTCGGCGAGGCCAAGCTGGCGCATGCATGCCAGCGACTGTGCGGCAAAGGCTTCGTTGAGTTCGACGATGTCGATGTCGGCCATGCTCAGGCCAGCGCGCTCCAGAAGCTTTTTCGTCGAGGCGACCGGGCCGATGCCCATGATGCGTGGGGCAACGCCGGCGGTCGCCATGCCATCGACCTTGGCGAGCGGCTTGAGACCGAAGCGCTCGATGGCACGTGCCGATGCAACGATCACTGCCGCGGCCCCATCATTGACGCCTGACGCGTTGCCGGCTGTCACCGTGCCGCCATCTCGGAACGGGGCCGAAAGGCTCGCCAGCTTTTCGATCGTCGTTTCGCGCGGATGCTCGTCGTGCTCGACGACGGTCGCTTCGCCCTTGCGGCCCTTGATGGTGACAGGAGCGATCTCGCGGGCAAAACGGCCGCTCTTCTGCGTGGCGGCGGCACGAGCCTGGCTGCGCAGGGCAAAATGGTCCTGATCCTCGCGTGAAATGGAAAACTCGGCGGCGACGTTCTCGGCCGTTTCAGGCATGGAATCGATGCCGTATTGCTTTTCCATCAACGGATTGACGAAACGCCAGCCGATGGTGGTGTCGAAGATCTCGGAGCTGCGCTGGAACGCGCTCGTCGCTTTCGGCATGACAAAGGGCGCGCGCGACATGCTTTCGACGCCTCCGGCGATGATGATGTCAGCTTCACCCAGCTTGATGGCGCGCGCGGCATACCCGACGGCATCGAGACCGGAACCGCAGAGCCGGTTGATTGTCGTTCCGGCCACCGTCTCCGGCAGGCCCGAAAGCAGTGCGGCCATGCGGGCGACATTGCGGTTGTCTTCGCCGGCCTGGTTGGCGCAGCCGAGCACGACTTCGTCGATGCTGTCAGAGGGAATGCCAGGGTACCGCGCTAGTGCCTCGCGAATGGCATGGGCGGCGAGATCGTCAGGGCGCACCGAGGCAAGCGCGCCGCCATAACGGCCGATCGGGGTGCGGACGCCGCCAACGATGTATGCTTCGGTCATGGTGTCATGTCCTTGTGCGTTTCGGCTGCGAACATCGGCCCGCCCTTGTGCGCCGGAAAGCCGTAGCCATTGATCATCACCAGATCGATGTCGCTCGATCGCGCAGCGATACCCTCAGTGAGCAAGGCAGCGCCTTCGTCGGCCATGGCGCGCAGCAGTCGGTCGACGATCTCGTTGGGCGTAAAGCTGCGGGGCGAGATGTCCTTGGCCTTGCGTGCGGCGGCAATCAACGCAGTGACCTCTGGATCGACGGCCTTTTCGCCAGACGCATAGTCATACCAGCCCTTGCCGGTCTTGCGGCCGAAACGGCCCGCCTCGCAAAGCTGATCGGCGATCTCGACATAACGCGCCTGGGGATCGCGGGTCGCGGCCTGGCGCTTGCGCCTTGCCCAGGCGATCTCCAGCCCGGCCATATCGTAGACGGTGAAGATGCCCATCGGAAAGCCATAGCCTTCGAGCGCCGCGTCGACCTGTTCGGGTGCTGCACCGTCCTCGATCATGAACTCCGCCTCGCGGCGATAGGCCGAGAAGATGCGGTTGCCGATGAAACCTTCGGTCACGCCGCAGACCACCGGCAGCTTGCCCAGTTTCCTGGCGAACGCCAGCGCGGAGGCGAGCACGTCGGGCGCAGTTGCTTTACAATCAACGACCTCGACCAGGCGCATGATGTTGGCCGGCGAGAAAAAATGCAGGCCTACGACGCGCTTAGGGTGAGCCGTTGCCGCCGCGATCTCGTCGGGGTTCAGGTAGCTGGTGTTGGTGGCGAGGATCGCATCCGGCCTGACGATGCCGTCGAGGCGCCGGAACAGCTCGGTCTTGACCGCGAGATCGTCGAAGACAGCTTCGATAATGAGGTCTGCTGCGGCGAGTTTGCTGATGTTCGCAGCCACCGCCAGCCGTGCAAGGCATTCGTCGCGAGCTGTCGCCGCAAGGCGCCCCGACTGGACTGCCTTGTCGAGAATGCCTGCGATACGCTCGCGTCCCTTGGCAGCTGCGTCCTCAGTCTGCTCGATGCCGACGACGCGGTAGCCAGCTGTCAACGCTGCGACCGCGATGCCCGCGCCCATCAGGCCGGTGCCGACGATGCCGACAGTCTCGATCTTGCGTGGGGCGATGCCCTCGAGTTTGTCGACCTTGCCGGCTTGCCGTTCGGCGAAGAAGACGTGGCGCAGGGCAGCGGCCTCATTGGAATCCCGCAGGCGCAGGAAGGTCGCGCGTTCGTCGGCGAGGCCTTGCTTCAAGTCGACATTTGCGGCTGCCTTGACGAGACGGACGGCCTCGGCGGGGGCGGCCTGACCGCGCGCCTTGGAAAGTACTTTTTTCACTGCAGCGTCGACGGCCGCCGATTCCGCGGCGGGGACTTCCAACATGCCGGTGCGGCGCAGCGGCTCGCTGGCGAGATCATGGACGAGGCTCAAAGCGGCGTCGAGATGATCGGCTGATATGCCGTCAACGAGGCTAAGCGAAAGCGCTTCGCCTGATTTGACCGTGCGTCCGCTGCCGATCAGGTCGATCGCTGCGACGGTGCCGATCAGGCGCGGCAGGCGCTGTGTGCCGCCGGCACCCGGCACGATGCCCAGCTTGACCTCGGGCATGCCGAAGGTCGCCTTGTCGCTGGCGATGCGGCCATGGCAGGCAAGTGCGATTTCGCAGCCGCCGCCCAACGCGGCACCATTGATCGTAGCGACGACAGGTTTGCTGTAACTCTCGATGCGTTCGATGACCTCGGGCAGCGTCGGCTCGACCGGAGGCTTGCCGAACTCCTTGATGTCGGCGCCGCCGACAAAAGCGCGGCCGGCACCGGTGATCACGACGCCGACCACCATGACGAGGGCGGCCGCATGGTCGAGGGCCTTGACTAGCCCTTGGCGGACATGAGCCGAGATGGCGTTGACGGGCGCATTGTCGATCGTAACGACCAGCACGCCGTCGCGGATGCCACCCGTAACGCTCTCGGAAAACCGCGTTGCGCTCATTTGGCCTTACTCGGGAATGACGGCGGTGGCCTGGATCTCGATCTTGGCGCGGTCCTCGACCAGCGCCACGACCTGCATGGCGGCCATCGCCGGGAAGTGGCGGCCGATGACATCGCGATAGGCTTGGCCGAGGCCGCGCAGGTTCTCGGTGTATTCCTTCTTGTCGGTGAAGTACCAGGTCATGGTCGTGATGTGGTGCGGCTCGGCGCCGCCGGCCTTCAGCACGGTGACGACGTTTTCCAGCGTCTGGCGCACCTGGCCGACGAAGTCGTCGGTCTCGAACTGGCACTGCGCGTTCCAGCCGATCTGGCCGCCGACGAAGATGGTGCGGCCGCTGGCGGCGACGCCGTTGGCATAACCGATGGGCTTGGCCCAACCTTCGGGTTGCAGGATCTCATGCATCTGACGTCTCCAGGCGGCTTTCGAGCGCGGCACGGAGATCGTCCGGCCAGGCAAGCGATTTGTGGGTATCGAGCGAGGTGGCGACCACGCTGTGGCGAGCGCTCCAGAGCAGCGTGCCGGCGGCCGAAACCTTGTGCTCGAGATCGAGCGAGGAGCGGCCGATGCGCCGGACGAACAGCTCGAAGTCGAGCGTGTCGCCATGGAAGCCCGGATGGGCAAAGGTGAGGTCCAGTCGCACCGTCGGCGTGCCGATGCGGCGTTGGGCGATCAGGCCTTTCCAAGGCGCGCCGGCATCGCCGAAGAATTCCTCCAAGACGCCGACGAGGATGTTCAGGTAGGACGGGAAATAGGCAATCCCGGAGGGGTCGCAGTCTCCGAAACGCAGCGGCCGTGAGGTGCGGAAGGGCACGTCAGCACTCCTACCTTGCGGCCTTCATCAGCTCGCGGCCGATGATCAGCTTCTGCACTTCGGTGGCGCCTTCATAGATGCGTAGTGCACGGATCTCGCGATAGAGGCGCTCGGTGATCTCACCGACGCGCACGCCGCGGCCGCCGAACAGCTGCAGTGCCTGGTCGATGACCCACTGGGCGTTCTCGGTCGCCGTCATCTTGGCCATGGCGGCCTCGCGGGTGATAGGCAGCTTTTGCACGTCGCGCCGCCAGGCGGTGCGCACGGTCAGTAGCGAGGCTGCATCGATGGCAGTCGCCATCTCGCCCAGCGTGCTCTGGGCGGTCGGCAGGTCGGCCAGCGTCGCCCCGAACATTTTGCGCGACTTGGCGTGTGCCACAGCTTCGTCGAGCGCGCGACGGGCAAAGCCGAGGGCTGCGGCGGCCACCGACGGCCGGAAAATGTCGAGCGTGCGCATGGCAATCTTGAAGCCTTCGCCCGGTTCGCCCAACAGGTGGGATGCCGGGATGCGGCAATTGTCGAACCTGACGCGTGCCAGGGGATGCGGGGCGATCGTCTCGATGCGCTCGGCGATCGAAAAGCCCGGCGTGTCGGCATAGACGACGAAGGCCGAAATACCGCGTGTGCCCAGCGCCTCGCCGGTGCGGGCAAAGACAGTGTAGACGTCGGCGATGCCGCCATTGGAGATGAAGACCTTCTCGCCGTCGAGCACGTAGGTGTCGCCGTCACGGCGTGCGGCGGTCGACATTGCGGCAACATCGGACCCGGCCTCCGGCTCGGTCAGCGCGAAGGCCGAGATCAGTTGGCCTCGGGCGATCTTCGGCAAGATGGCCTGCTTGAGTTCATCCGAACCGGACAGGCTGATCGCGCCGGTGCCAAGGCCCTGCATGGCGAAGGCGAAGTCGGCGAGACCGTCGGCATAGGCCAGTGTCTCGCGGATCAGGCAGAGCGAGCGGCTGTCGATCATGTCCGACGCGCCGCCGAAGGCAGCCGGCACGCAGTGGCGCAGAATACCAGCCTGGCCAAGCGCCGCCACGAGCTTCTTGCAGGCGCCGTCGGCGTTGCCATGGTCGATCTCGCCCAGCCCGCCGCTGGCGATGAAGGCGTCGAGTTCAGCTGCCAATGCGCGATGGCTTTCGGCGAAGAACGGCCAGTCGAGATGGTCGCGAGCCGGCGCACTGGTCGGCATCAAATGCGCGGCCATGGCTCAGTTTCCCTTGAATTCGGGCTTGGCCTTGGCGGCGAAAGCCTCGAAGGCGCGGCGGAAGTCGCCTGTCGCCATGCAGATCGCCTGCGCCTGCGCTTCGGATTCGATCAGCTGGTCGATGCCCATCGCCCATTCCTGGTCGAGCATCTTCTTGGTCATGGCATGCGCAAACCAGGGACCGTCGGCCAGGTTGCGGGCGAATTTCTGAGCCTCGGCGAGCAGTGTGCCACGCTCATGCAGCGCGTTGTAGAAGCCCCAGGCATGGCCCTCGGCCGAGGTCATGACGCGGCCGGTAAAAAGAAGTTCTGCGGCGCGGCCCTGGCCGATGATGCGTGGAAGGATGCCGCAAGCGCCCATGTCAGCTCCGGCCAGGCCGACGCGGGTGAACAGGAAGGCGGTCTTCGCGTCCGGCGTGGCGACGCGGTAGTCGGACGACATGGCGATGATGGCGCCTGCGCCGGCGCAGATGCCGTCGACGGCGGAGATGATCGGCTGCGGGCAGGCACGCATCTGGCGCACCAGATCGCCGGTGAGGCGGGTGAAGTCGAGCAGGTCATGCATCGGCATGCGGGTCAGCGGCTCGATGATCTCGAACACGTCGCCGCCCGAGCAGAAATTGTTCTCGGCACCCGCGATGACGATGGCGCGCACGTCGCTGGCCCGGTGCAGGGAGCGGAACAGGTTGCCGAGCTCCTCATAGCTCTCGAAGGTCAGCGGGTTCTTCTTCTCGGGGCGGTTGAGCGTGATGGTCGCGACCTTGCCGTCGGCATCGGTCTCAAACTTGAAGTGCTGCGCCTGATGGCCCTGGAAGGGACGCTTCTTGTCCTGCATCGGGTTGGTCATGGTCATCCTCCCAGAACTTCGCCGCCGGCGATGGGGATCGCCTGGCCTGTGATTGCGGTCGCCTTTTCCGAGGCGAGCCAGAGCACGGTGTCGGCCACCTCCTCAGGCGTCACCAGCCGCCCTTGCGGATTGGCGCGGGCGAGCGTGGCGCGGGCCTCTTCGGCCGAGCGGCCGGTCTTGCCGGTGATGGTTTCCACGGCACCGTCGAGCAGCGGCGTGTCGGTGAAGCCGGGGCAAACCGCGTTGACGGTCACGTCAGCGCGGGCAAGCTCAAGCGCCAGAGCGCGCGTCATGCCGACCACGCCATGCTTTGAGGCGCAATAGGCGGAGACGTAGGCATAGCCGGTCAGGCCGGCGGTGCTGGCGACATTGACGATGCGGCCCTTGCCGGCGCGCTTGACCGAAGCAAGCGCTGCCTGTGTGACCAGGAACGCGCCGGTGAGATTGATGCCGATCACCCGGTTCCACAATGCCAAGTCGGTCTTGTCGAACGGTGCCGACGGCGCTTCCCCGGCGCAGTTGACCAGCACGGCGATGTCGCCTGCCTGGGCAATCGCGTTGGCGATGCCTGCCTCGACCGAATGCGCATCAGTGACGTCGAAGCCGTCAAACACAATGGCCTTGCCGCCCACCTTGGCGATCTCGTCGCGCACCGCCTCGAGCGGCGCGGCACGCCGTCCGCACAGGCTGACGCTGTGGCCGTTGGCTGCCAGCGCAAGAGCAATGGCCTTACCGATCCCGCTTCCGGCGCCGGTGACGAGGGCGTGACGTTTGGCCATGCTCATGCCTTGCCCGTGGGTGCCGCCGCTGCTGCGCGGGCGAGGTTGTTCACATATTGGGCGCGGGCCGAATGATACTGCTTCGGCCAGGCCTGTTCGGCATAGCCGATCTTCGCTGCCTCATGCATGACGAAAGATGGGTCGGCGAGGTGCGGGCGGGCGACGGCGCAGAGATCGGCGCGGCCGGCGGCGATGATCGAATTGGCGTGATCGGCTTCCGAGATCGCGCCTACGGCAATTGTCGGCACCTGGATCTCGTTGCGGATCTTGTCGGAGAACGGCGTCTGGAACAGACGGCCATAGACCGGCTGCTCTTCCTTCACCACCTGGCCGGACGAGCAGTCGATCATGTCTGCGCCGGCGTCCTTGAACATCCTGGCGAAGATCGCCGCGTCTTCCGGCGTGTTGCCGCCTTCGTACCAGTCATGGGTGGAGAGACGCACCGAAATCGGCTTGTCTTCAGGCCATGCAGCGCGCACGGCGCGGAACACTTCGAGCGGATAGCGGGCGCGGTTTTCGTGGCTGCCGCCATATTCGTCGTCGCGCAGATTGGTCAGCGGCGACAGGAAGGAGGACAGCAGGTAACCGTGGGCGGCGTGCAGCTCGAGGATGTCGAAGCCGAGGTCGCGGGCGCGCTCGGTGGCGCTGACAAAGTCGGCCAGCACGCGGACCATGTCCTCGCGCGTCATGGCGCGTGGCATGTCCGAATGCTTGAGATAGGGCAGGGCGGAGGCCGAGATCAGCGGCCAGCCGCCTGAGGTGACCGGCTGGTCGATGCCTTCCCAGGCAACCTTGGTCGCACCCTTGCGGCCGGCATGGCCGATCTGGATGCCGATCTTGGCCTGGGTCTGGTTATGGACGAAGTCGACCATGCGCTTGAAGGCTTGCGCCTGCTCGTCGTTCCACAGACCGAGGCAGCCTGGCGTGATGCGCGCGTCTGGCGACACGCAGGTCATCTCCGGGAAGACGAGTGCTGCGCCGCCCATGGCGCGCGCGCCGATATGGACGAGATGGAAATCGTCCGGCACACCGTCGGTCGCCGAATACATCGCCATCGGCGACATGACGATGCGGTTCTTCAGCGTCAGCCCGCGGATTGAAAACGGCGTGAACATCGGCGGCGGTACTGAGCCGTTGGGGGCAGGCGACACGCCGGCGCGCTCGGCGAACCAGCGTTCGAAACCTTCCAGCCAATCCTTGTCGCGCAGGCGCAGATTCTCATGGCTGATGCGCTGCGAGCGGGTCAGCATCGAGTACATGAACTGCTCGGGTTCGAGCGTGTCGGCATAGCGCGTACCCACGACCTCGAACCATTCCATGGCGTTGCGCGCCGCATTCTGGATGCGGGCGACGTCGACGCGGCGCACTTCTTCATAGGCCGACAGCACGGCCGGGATGCTGGCCTTGTCATGGCCAATGAGGTCGAACTGGCGGGTCAGCTCGATGGCGTCATCAATGGCGAGCTTGGTGCCCGAGCCGATGGCGAAATGTGCGGTGTGGGCGCTGTCGCCCATCAAGACGACGTGGCTTTGGCCGTTGAAGTGGCTCCACTTGTCGCAGATTAGTCGGCCGAAATTCAGCCAGGCCGAGCCGCGCAGATGGCGCGCATTGGTCATCAGCTTGTGGCCTTCAAGCGTGCCGGCAAACAGCTTCTCGCAAAACGCGATGGACTGATCCTGGTCCATCTCGTCGATACCATGCGCCTTGAACACCTCGTCGGTGGTCTCGACGATAAAGGTCGAGGTGTTGTCGTCGAAACGGTAGATGTGTGCCTGGAACCAGCCGTGCTCGGTGCGCTGGAAATCAAAGGTGAAAGCATCGAAACGCTTGTCGGTGCCGAGCCAGATGTAGCGGTTCGGCCGCATCACCATGTCGGGCTTGAAGATGTCGGCATATTTGTGCCGGATGCGCGAATTGACGCCGTCGGAGGAGATGATCAGGTCGGCGTCGGGGAAGTCCTGGTCGCCCTGCACGTCGGTCTCGAACACCAGCTCTACGCCGAGCTCGATGCAGCGCTCCTGCAGGATGTTCAGCATCTTCTTGCGGCCGATGCCGACGAAGCCGTGGCCGGTGGTGCGGATCTTGCGACCCTTGAACACCAGCTCGATGTCGTCCCAGTGATTGAACGCGTCCTCGATGGTCTCGGCGGTCGCCGGATCCCATTGGCGCATCGACTGCATCGTGGCGTCGGAAAAGACCACGCCCCAGCCGAAGGTGTCGAAGGGACGGTTACGCTCGACGACGGTGACCTGATGCTCGGGATGCTGCTTCTTCATCAGCAGGGCAAAGTAGAGACCGGCCGGTCCGCCACCGATACAGACAATGCGCATACCGTCCTCCTCCTGAAGCCGTTCGGTCAGGTGGACATGCGTGCCCGACCCTGACCATGGAGGTACCATGGACGCATTCCAAAAAAACTTCAAGCTTAAAGTTGTTTTTGGAAGTGAGCGCAAAAAGGCCCCGGGCGGCGGGCGCCGACCGGGGCCAGATAGGACCTGAATGGGCTAGCGCGACAGGTAGGCCGCGGTATCCACGAGTTCGCCATAGCCGAAAGCGATCGCTGCCATGACGGCGTCATGGACCTGGGCGGCTGGCACGGTCTTGCCGTTGAATTCGAGATCGCGCGTGGCGCAGGCGTCGTGGACGACAGTCGCCTTGTAGCCGAAATCGGCCGCGGCACGGGTGGCGCCTTCGACGCACATATGGCTCATCGCGCCGACGATGACGACCTCCTCGATACCCTTGGCGTCGAGCGTCGCCTTGAGGTCGGTTTCGCGGAACGAGTTGACGTAGTTCTTGGTGATGATTTTCTCGCCATCGGCCGGTGCAACTGTGGCGTTGATCTCAATGCCCGGGGTGCCGGGCGCGAAGATCGGGGCGTCTGCCGCCTTCGAGAGGTGGCGGACGTGGATGACAGTGTCGCCCTTGGCACGTGCCGCCTCGATAACGCGGGCGGCGTTTTCGGTTGCCTGCTCGATGCCGACGAGCGGCATGCGGCCGCCCGGGAAATATTCGTTCTGGATGTCGATGGCGATGACCGCGCGCTTGCTCATGTCCCTGATGCCTTTGCTGTTGGGAAGGATGTTGCATGGAAGATGCAATGGATTATGGTGCCGGCCCATTGGCGATATCGACATAACAAGGGGTGATTTCGACAAATGGCAAAAGCTGGTGTCATCGAGATTGGGCTGGTGTTCTACCCCGGCGCACAGATGTCGGCGGTACTTGGCATGACCGATCTGTTCGAGCTCGCCAACCGCACCGCTGCTCGCAAGAGCCGCGGTGAGGCGCCGAACCAGCTGCGCGTCAGTCACTGGCGCGCGGACCAGCCGGAACACGCCCCTGCGCGGGTGTTCGACACGCATCCGGAAGCATCAGGGGTACCGGAAGTCTATGTCGTTCCGCCGGCGCTTAGCGATCCGATTTCGCGCGAAACCATCGCTCCCCTTTCAGGCTGGTTGCGTGAGCGCCACGGAGCGGGCAGCGTGCTGGCGTCCGTCTGTGCCGGCGCCTTCGTGCTCGGCGAGACTGGGTTGCTGGCCGGGCGGGCGGTGACGACCAACTGGGTCTATGACGAAGCGTTCCGGTCGCGCTTTCCCGAGGCGAAGCTCGACACCGACAGGCTGCTGATTGATGACGGTGACATCATCACCGCCGGCAGCCTGATGGCCTGGACGGACCTCGGGCTCAGGCTGGTCGACCGCTTCCTCGGGCCGACCGTGATGATCGAGACGGCGCGGATCCTGGCGCTCGATCCGCCCGGACGCGAGCAGCGCTACTACAGCGCCTTCGCGCCACGGCTCAGCCATGGCGACGCCGCCATCCTCAAGGTCCAGCATTGGCTGCAGGCGGGCGAAGGCAAGGAGTTGAACCTGGCTGTGCTGGCATCGCTGGCTGGATTGGAAGAGCGCACTTTCCTGCGCCGCTTCCAGAAGGCGACCGGTCTCACGACGACTGAGTATGGCCAGCGCCTGCGCGTCGGCAAGGCGCGCGAACTGCTGCAATTCACCACGCAGACGGTCGACAAGGTAGCTTGGGAGGTTGGCTATGGCGACCCGGGCGCGTTCCGCAAGATCTTTGCCCGCATCGTCGGTCTGACGCCGAGCGATTATCGCGCCCGGTTTCGGGCATAGGCAATTCCGGGAAAAACGTGGCGCGGTTTTCCGATAGAAATTGCGTCAAGAAATCTAGCTGCCCTTACCCAGCGACGCGACGATCGAGCGTTTGAGCTTGCCGAGTTCGTCGAGCAGGATGCCGCCATCCTTGGCCGACAAGGTGCCGAACAGGTCGCCGATCCAGTCGGCATGGGCTGCGGCCATTTTCTCGAATTCGGCGCGGCCGAAGGGCGTCAGCGCGATGATCTGGACGCGTCGGTCGGTCGGCGAGGTGGTACGGCTGATATGGCCGCTCTCGGCGAGACGCTCGACCAGGACGGTGATGTTGCCCGGCGACACCATCATGCGCTTGGAAACTTCGCCCAGCACCATGCCGTCCTGGGCTCGTTCAAGCTGGGCCATCAGGTCGAAGCGGGGCAGGGTGGAATCGAACTCTTCGCGCAGGCGACGGCGCACTTCTGTTTCAACCAGTGTCGAGCAGGTCAAAAGGCGCAGCCAAAGGCGAAGCTCGGTGCCATGATCCGCAGGCGCTTCCAGCACCTTGGTCTCGCCGTCCACCCAGCCGTCGGCGCCGGTTGTATCCTTGCGCTCTTCCATCTGTGTCAGGGTCTTTCCTCGCCGTGAGCCGGCGCGCCGGCTATCCTCTCGGGCAGTTGTAGTGCCGTTTCGCGCGATAGTACAAGCTTGAAAGGTTCACGGGGCGGGAATGTTGCCCGCGAGCACTGCCGAATACGCCGCGGCATCGATGTTGCCGCCAGAGATCACGCAGACGACGTTGCCCTTGGCATATTCGCTCGTCAGCGCCGCAGCCAGCGAAGCTGCCCCCGCGCCCTCGGCGACGACCTTGGATTTGGCGAACAGCAGCCGCATCGCCTCGGTGACCTGCTCCAGGCTGACTGAAACCGCGCCGTCGATCAGCTCGCGCGTGACTGGCCAAAGCTGCGGCACCAGCGACGGGCCGCCGATGCTCTTGATGAAGGAAGGGCGCGTCTCGATGTCGACGATGCTGCCGGCCGCGAGCGCGGCTGTCACCGGTGCCGCGTTCTCGTCCTCGACGGCGAAAATTCTTGCCTCGGGCCGTAGTGCCTTCACTGCACTTGCCACACCAGTGGTCATTGAGCCGCCGCCATAAGGCGTCAGCACGACGTCGACCTCGGGGAGATCCTCGAGGATCTCCATGCCGATGGAGCCATTGCCCGACAGCACCGCCTGGTCGGTCACCGGGTTGATCAGCAGTTCCGGGAAGTCGGGCATGTCGGCGCCGATGACGTACTGCCACCATGTCTCCATGGAGATGAAGCGCACATCGCCGCCGAGGCGGCGCACGCCATCGATCTTGGTTTGCGGCGCGCCCGAGTACATGTAGGCGGCCATCGGCACGCCGAGCCTGTTGGCAGCCCAGGCCATGCCATAGGCCATGTTGCCGGAGCTCGCTGTGGCTACGCCTTTTGCGAGCGTTTCACTGTCGCGTGACAG
Organism: Aminobacter sp. LjRoot7; assembly: GCF_964252895.1. Lineage (NCBI taxonomy): Bacteria > Pseudomonadati > Pseudomonadota > Alphaproteobacteria > Hyphomicrobiales > Phyllobacteriaceae > Aminobacter > Aminobacter sp. LjRoot7. Next base: position 131,452 of record NZ_CAXUPX020000011.1, on the reverse strand, counting down.
GAGCGCGTTCAGCGCCGGCCGGAGCTTGAACGCCCCAATCGGAGAAAGCGTTTCGAGCTTGAGGAAGATCTGCCGGTCGGGCAGGCCGAGATCGAGGCGAACCAGCGGCGTGCGCGGCACATGGGGTGCGATCCGGGCGCGGGCGGCGCTGATCTCGTCAAGCGACGGCCGATAGGGGGTGGTCATTCGGCTGCCGACGGCGTTCTGAGGCTGCCGGCGCGGGCGGCGTGTCTGCTGCCGCTGTAGTCCTCGGTATGCACATAGACATGGAGCGTGTAGCCGATGTGGTCGATCATCAATGCCTTCGCTTTTTCAAGGTCGCGATCGAGTGCGGCCTCCATGAGGGCGGTGTGCGGTCCGATCGACTGCGCCTCGCCAAGGGCTGCCATTGCCTCTTCGTAGCCCTGCTTCTGGCCTGCGGCGGCGCGCAAGGTGGGTGCCAGCCCGAGGAACCTGTGATGGCGCCGGAGCTGGTCGGAGATCGTCGAACGGAATCGCAACAGCCAGTTCGAGGTTGCAGCGCTCAACAGCGCCGAATGGAATGCTTCGTGCTTTTCGTCCCAATCATCGACGGAGGCGTCGGAAGGATCCTCGACTGCGGTCTTGCAGCGCGACAGGCGATAATGCGCGGTGACAACCGCCTCTTCCCAGTCGCTGCCACCCTTCTCGATCGATTCCAGCAGAAGCGGCAGTTCGACCACCATCCTGGCCCTCGCCAGGTCTTCCAGCTCCTGGCGAGAAACGGAGGCCACGGTGAAGCCGCGATTGGAAATCGCCGTCACCAGCCGCTCGGCTTCGAGCCGTGACAGTGCCTCGCGCAGCGGCGTCCAGCCGACGCCATAGGCCGTGCGCAGCGCGCTCAACTTGAGGGGGGCGCCTGGCATCAGACGGGTGGTCAGAATGTCTCGGCGCAGCAGCCGGTAGGCCGCTTCCGTCTTGGTCGAGTGCTCGTCATCCTGCATGGTGATCCGTCCCTGTCTCCGCAAAAATTATATATCATGGGAGCTGATGGCAAGAATTATATATAATGTTTGACAGAGCTCTCCGGACTGCTCATGATTGTCCCATGCTGCCGTTCAGGGGAGCGGTGCTTGTCAAATCTGGGAGGAATAGATGAGAAATTTGAAGTCCGGTCTGATGTCGGGCCTGGTTCTGGCCGGCGCGCTTGCCGTCAGCCTTGGTGCCGCCGTTGCTGACCCGATCAAGATCGGCATCGCCAATTTCGGTGAGCACCCGCAGCTCAACGCCGCCGTCGCAGGTTTCAAGAAGGCGCTGGCTGACAACGGTTATGTCGACGGCAAGGATGTCGTCTTCACCGAAAGCCACACCAATTTCGACGCATCGCTGGTTCCCCAGATGATCGCCAAGCTGCAGGCTGAACAGCCGAAGCTGATGTACACAGTCACCACCCCGGTCTCGCAGATCGCCAAGAAGGCGCTCGCCGGCTCGGGCATCAACATCGTCTTCTCGGCCGTGACCGACCCGGTCGCCGCCAAGCTGGTTCCGTCGTGGGAAGCCGGCGACGAAGGCATGACGGGTGCTACCGACCTGCAGGACGTCAAGGCGGTGATGGAATTCACCAAGAAGCTGCTGCCGAACGCCAAGCGTTTCGGCGTGCCCTACAATCCGGGTGAAGCCAATGACGTCGCGCTGGTCGAGAAGATCAAGGAAGCAGCACCTGCCGCTGGCTTCGAAGTGGTTGAAGTCGGTATCGACAACGTCAACGACATCCAGCAGCGCATCGCATCGCTGGCCGGCAAGGTCGACGTGATCTACGGCCCGACCTCGAACCTGATCCAGCCTGCAATTCCGGCCGTTTCGGCTGCGGCACGCCAGGCAGGTATCCCGGTCGTCAATGCCGACGACAACGCCGTGCGCGATGGTGTCGTGCCAGCAAGCTTTGCCGTCAATTACGAGCAGGTGGGCGTCAATGCCGGCAAAATTGCTGCCGAAATCCTGAAGGGCAAGGACCCCAAGACCATCGCGCCTTCGCGTCCGGCCTATGAGGACCACGCCGCGCTGATCTCGAAGAAGGCCATGGCCGCCTTCGGTATCGAAATCCCGGCTTCGCTGGCTGATTGCGGCTGCATCGTCGACTAATCTTCAGCTTCGTCAAAACTGGTAGCGGCGTCTGGCGCATCGGCCCAAAAGGCACGATGCGCAGGTTTGGAAACTTAGAGCGCCCTGGCGCTCTAAGGCGCCGTTACCTTTTCCGGGAGGGACGGATGCTCGAAATCCGATCTGCACGTAAAGTTTTCTACAAGGGCCAGGCCGACGAAAAAGTCGCGCTGGACGGCCTCAGCCTCAAGCTCGCCACAGGCGAATTCGGCGTCGTCATTGGCTCCAACGGTGCCGGCAAGAGCAGCATGCTCAATGCCATTTCGGGTGCTCTGGTGCTCGATTCTGGCCAAATCCTGATCAACGGTGACGACGTCACGGCAATGCCCGTTCACAAGCGCGCCATCCGCTTGGCTCGTGTCTTCCAGGATCCGATGAAAGGCACTGCCGCCTCGATGACGGTCGCCGAAAACATGCTGCTCGCCGATCTGCGCAGCAAGAAGCGCACCTTGCGCCAGGGTCTCAATGCCACCCGCCTTGCCACCTACAAGGAGCGGCTTGAACTCCTTGGTCTTGGCCTTGAGAACCGCCTCGACACCCGCGTCGAACTGCTTTCGGGCGGCCAGCGTCAGTCGCTGTCGTTGATCATGGCCGTTGGCGGCTCGCCGGACCTGCTTTTGCTCGACGAGCATACAGCAGCGCTTGATCCGCGCACCGCCGACATCGTGATGAAGGCAACGGTGCGTGCCGTCGAAGCACTGAAGCTCACCACCTTGATGGTGACCCACAACATGCAGCATGCCGTCGATTTCGGTCACAGCGTCATCATGCTGGACGCCGGCAAGCTTCGGCTCGAAATCTCCGGCGAGGAAAAGGCCAAGGTCACTGTTGTCGACCTGATCGGCCATTTCTCCGTGAAAACCGACCGCATGTTGCTGGCGAGCTGATCATCATGGACTTTATCCAGACCGTTTTCACGAGCTTCGTCTCGCTCATTCCCGTCACCCTGGCGCAGAGCCTGATCCTGGCATTCGTCGTGCTCGGCATCATGATTCCGTTCCGTACCCTCAACTTCCCCGACCTCACCAGCGAGGGCGCGTTTCCGCTTGGCGGCTGCGTCTGCGGCGTGCTTCTGGCAGCTGGCGCCTCCCCGCTGACGGCAATTGCTGTGGCAATCATCGCTGGCTTCCTCGCCGGCTGCTGCACCGCCTTCATTCACCTGCGGTTTCGTATCCACACGCTGCTCGCCGGTATCCTGATGATGACGATGCTTTACAGCATCAACCTGCGCATCATGGGCAAGTCGAACCTCTCAGTCTTCGGCGCGCCGACGGTGTTCGACTGGGCGCCGTTCGTTCAGCCGGGCTTCCCGGTCGCCAAGATCATCGTGGCGGGGTTGATCGGAGCAATCGTCTTCATCCTGCTCAACATGTTCTTCAAGACCGAGAAGGGCACTGCGATCCGCGCCGTCGGCGCCAACCCCGACATGGCTGAAGCACAGGGCATCAACGTCTGGGTCGCCACCATTGGGGGCGTCGGCCTTGCCAGCGCGTTCTCTGCCACCAGCGGTGCGCTGATGGTGCAGAGCCAGGGTTTTGCCGACGTCAACATGGGCCTCGGCATCTTGATCAACGGCCTTGCCGCGCTGATGATCGGTGAAGCCATTGTCGGCAAGCAGACAGTGCTGCGCCAGCTCGCCGCCCCGTTCGTCGGCGCGGTTGTCTACTACCAGCTGGTTTCGTTCTGTCTGGCCGCGGGCATGCCGCCCCCCGATCTCAAGCTCGCCACCGGCCTGTTCGTGCTTGCCATGCTGGCGCTGCCGAGCCTGCGTCGCAGCCGGGGACCGGCACAAGCACGCGAAACCATCCGCGAATAAGCAAGGATAGCCCGCATCATGACTGCAATTCCCGATCTCGCCGCTGTCGAGGCGATGGACGCTGCCGATCCACTGCGCTCGATGCGTGATCGCTTCATCCTGCCGGAAGGAGTGATCTATCTCGATGGCAATTCGCTGGGGGCTGCGTCGCACGCCGCCTTCAGCGAGCTTCAAGCGGCCGCGTCCAAGGAGTGGGCGCAGGACCTGATCCGCGCCTGGAACACCGCCGGCTGGTTCGACATGCCGACCGAGCTGGGCGACCGCATCGGCCGCCTGATCGGTGCCGCACCCGGCCAGACGGTCGTCTGCGACACCACCTCGACCAACATCTACAAGGTGCTGCATGCAGCCCTTGCAATGCGGCCGGACCGTTCGGTCATCGTTGCCGAGGGCAACAGCTTCCCGACCGATCTCTACATGGCGGAAGGCGTTGCCTCGACGCGGGCTGGTGCCGTGCTGCGCCTCGAAGGCGTCGATGCGCCCAGCATCGAAGAGCTGATCGACGACAAGGTTGCGGTGGTTCTCGTCAACCACGTCAACTACAAGTCGGGCGAACTGCGGGACATGGCGGCATTGACTGCGAAGGCACATACCGCCGGCGCCCTGATCGTCTGGGACCTCTGCCATACGGCAGGCGCCCTGCCGGTCGATCTCGACGGCGCCAATGTCGATTTCGCCGTTGGCTGCACCTACAAGTACATCAATGGCGGCCCCGGCGCGCCGGCCTTCATCTACGCCGCGACCCGTCATCTCGCTGACGTCCAGCAACCGCTGAGCGGCTGGTGGGGCCATGCCAGGCCCTTCGCCTTCGAGCAGGGTTATGCGGCGGACGCCGGCATCCGCCGGTTCCTGTGCGGCACCCAGCCGATCCTGACCATGCGGGCGCTCAAGGGCGCGCTCGATGACTGGGACGACGTCGACATGGCGGAGCTGCGCAAGAAGAGCATCGCCCTGACCGACCTGTTCATCCAACTGGTCGAAGCCAGGTGCGGCGCCTACGGCCTCAAGCTTGAAAGCCCGCGCGACGGCACCAAGCGCGGCAGCCAGGTGTCGTTCGAGCATGACAACGCCTATGCCATCATGCAGGCGCTGATCGCGCGCGGCGTTATCGGCGACTTCCGCGCACCGGCCACCGTGCGCTTCGGCTTCACCCCGCTCTATGTCGGCTTCAAAGACGTCTACCAGGCGGTCGAAATCCTTGAGGACATCATGCGGACCGGCGCCTGGAAGGAAGCCCGTTTTGCCGTCAAGTCGGCAGTGACCTGATCTCAGGTCGAATGGAAAAAGAAGAAGGGCGGCAATTGCCGCCCTTTTTCATACGCCGAGATAGCGGTCCTGAATTTCAGGCGTCAGCCGGTCCGGTGTGCCTTCGAATACGGTTACGCCCTTCTCCAGCACGAAGCAGCGGTCGGCCACCGGCAGCAGCTCCGACAGCGTCTTGTCGACCACAAGGATCGACTGACCCGCAGCCTTGAGCTTGCGTATCGCCGCCCAGATGTCCTGACGGATGACGGGTGCAAGACCCTCGGTCGCCTCGTCCAGAATGAGCAGGCTGGGATTGGTCATCAGTGCGCGGCCAATTGCCAGCATCTGCTGTTCGCCGCCCGAGAGCGTGTTGGCATACTGGTCGCGGCGTTCGCCGAGGCGTGGAAACAGCTCGACGACTTTTTCCAGCGTCCACTCGCTGCCGCGGGCTGCGGCAAGCAGGTTTTCCAGAACGGTCAGGTTAGGAAAGCAGCGCCGTCCCTCCGGAACCAGACCCAGGCCGAGGCGGGCGATGCGATGCGGACGCATGCCAGCGACCTGGCGGCCGGCGAAGCTGATGGCACCGGAGCGCGGCTTCGCCAGGCCGAGAATGGAGTTGATCGTCGTCGTCTTGCCCATGCCGTTGCGGCCCATGAGCGCCACGACCTCGCCCTCTTTGACGTCGAGCGAGACGCCGAACAGCGCCTGCGATGCGCCGTAGAAGGTTTCGACGCCTTTGAGTTCGAGCAGGCTCACGCGGCTTCTCCGAGATAGGCCCGGCGGACTTCGGGGTCGTTGCGGATCTGGTCGACAGTGCCGGTGGCAATGACGCGGCCATAGACAAGCACCGAGATGCGGTCGGCGAGGGCGAAGACGGCATCCATGTCGTGCTCGACCAGCAGGATCGGCGCTTCATGGCGCAGGCCGTCGAGGAACCGGGTCAGCGCTTTCGAGCCCTCCGGACCCATGCCGGCCATCGGTTCGTCGAACAGGAAGGCCTTGGAGCCGAGCGCCAGCGCAATTGCGATCTCGAGCTGACGGCGTTCGCCATGCGACAGTTCGGCAGCGGGCAGGTGGGCGCGCCCGGCGAGACCGACGCGCTCCAGCATCGCCATTGCCGGTTCGGTCAGGCTCTTGTCGCTCATGACAGGGCGGAAGAAGCGGAAGCTCGTGCCCTGGCGTGCCTGCACCGCCAGCATGACGTTGCGCAGGGCGGAAAACTCCTGCGCCAGCGACGAGATCTGAAAGCTGCGGCCGAGGCCGAGACGGGCGCGCGCGGCCATGTCGAGCCCGGCCATGTCCTGGCCGAGGAAGCGGATGCTGCCGCTGTCCGGCCGGAACGAGCCGGAGATCTGGTGGATGAGCGTGCTCTTGCCGGCCCCGTTGGGCCCGATCAGCGCGTGGATCTCGCCTGGCCGGAGGTTGAGGCTGACGCCGTCGGTGGCCTTCAGCGCGCCGAAGGTCTTGCGGAGGTCGCGGATTTCGAGGATTGGCTCAGCCATGACGCGCCTTTCCGGCCAGCAGACCGAGGAGCCCGCCGCGGGCAAACAGAACGACACCGAGCAGGATCAACCCAAGGAAGAACTGCCAGCGTTCAGTGATGCCGCCAAGGGCGAATTCGAACAGGACATAGAGCATGGCGCCGGCGACGGGCCCGAACAGCCGGCCCTTGCCGCCCAGGATGATCAGCACGATGAGCTCGCCCGACATGTGCCACGACAGCATCGAGGGGCTGACGAACTTGTTGAGGTCGGCAAACAGCGCGCCGGCGACGCCGGTGACCATCGCCGAGAGGGCGAAGGCAACGAGCCTGATGTTGAACGGCGCGATGCCGACAGCGGAGAGCCGTGTGGCGTTCTGCCGGGCCGCCTGCAAAGCCGCCCCGAAGCGCGAGCCGCGCAGCAGCCAGAACAGACCGAGTGCAGCCATCAGCACCGCATAGCAGATAAGGAAATAGGACAGCGGCTGGGCGGTGTTCACGCCGGGGAATTCGTTGCGCACATAGATCGAAAGCCCGTCCTCGCCGCCATAGGCCGGCCACGACACGGCGAAGTAGTAGATCATCTGCGCGAAGGCGAGCGTGATCATAATGAAGTAGACGCCCGTGGTGCGCAGGCTGATGGCCCCAATCGGCAAGGCGATCAGGCCGCAGACCATCACCGCGACAAGCCAGATGATCGGCATCGATGCGGTGCCCGGAATGCCGGCGAACAGCGGCGCGCCGTCGAAGGCATGGGTGGCGAGGATACCGGCAGCATAGCCGCCGAGGCCGAAGAAGGCGGCATGGCCGAACGACACCAGCCCGCCGAGGCCAAGTGCGATGTTGAGGCCGACGGCGGCGAGCGCCAGGATGGCGATGCGCGTGGCGAGCGTGATGTAGAACGGCTCGCCCATGGCCTGCGCCGCCAGCGGGAAGCCGAGCAAAAGCAGTGCGAGTGCTGTGTTGACGATGGTTTCGCGGGTCATGAAGGATGCGTTGGTCATGGGCGCCTCACGACTGCGTCGCAAACAGGCCGCTCGGCCTGAAGGCAAGGATGAGCGCCATCACGATGTAGATCAGCATCGAGGCGAGGGCCGCGCCGATTGGACCCGCCTGGGCGGCGGGGATCATCAGGGCCAGAGCCTTGGGCAGCAGGAAACGCCCCATCGTGTCGACGACGCCGACGAGGATGGCGCCGAATAGCGCGCCCTTGATCGAGCCGATGCCACCGATGACGATAACCACGAAGGCAAGGATCAGCGCCGGCTCGCCCATGCCGACCTGCACCGACTGCAATGCGCCGACGAGCGCACCGGCAAGGCCAGCCAGCGCGGCGCCAAGTGCGAAGACGACGGTGTAGAGGGTACGGATGTCGACGCCGAGTGCTGCGATCATCTCGCGGTCGGACTCGCCGGCGCGGATACGCATGCCGAGCCGCGTCCGCGAGATCAGCACATACAGGCCCAGCGCGACCACAACGCCGACGCCGATGATGGCGAGACGGTAGAGTTGGTACTGACCGCCGCCGGGCAGGGGGACGGCGCCTTGCAGCAGTGGCGGAATGTCGAGATAGAGCGGGAACGAACCGAACAGCCAGCGCGTGCCTTCGGAGAAGATCAGGATCAGCGCGAAGGTTGCCAGCACCTGGTCGAGATGGTCGCGGTCATAAAGCCTGCGAATGACCGTCACCTCGATGATCGCGCCGGCCGCGGCCGCAGCGACAAGGCTCGCCGCCAGACCGATCCAGAACGAGCCGGTGGCAGCCGCTACCGCAGCACATGCGAAGGCACCGATCATGTAGAGCGAGCCATGAGCGAGGTTGATCAAGCCCATGACGCCGAAGATCAGCGTCAGGCCAGCGGCCATGAGGAACAGCATCACCCCGAGCTGCAGCCCGTTGAGAAGTTGCTCGAGGAGCAGTGCTATGGACAAGGGGACGATCCGGTCTTCGGTTCAGACTAAACCTTAGCCATTCCGCAGAATGGGCGGCATCAGGTCGAGACTATGAGCTTGTCTCGAGCGCCAACCGGGCGGGGTCGGCGCTCGAGAGTGCGGATGCCGGCCAAGCCTACATCTTGCACTGGTCGGCGTATGCGTCCTTGTGGTGCTCGAAGGCAGTGGCGACGATCTTGTTGGTCAGCACGTCGCCTTCCTTGATCACCTCACGCACGTAGATGTTCTGCACCGGGTGGTTGTTGGTGTTGAAGGTGAACTCGCCGCGCACCGACTTGAAATCGGCCGCTTTGAGTGCTGCGCGGAAGGCATCCTTGTCCTTGACACTGGCCTTGCCGAGCGCCGACAGGATCAGGTTTGCCGTGTCCCAGCTCTGGGCGGCATAGACCGAGGGCAAGCGCTTGTATTCGGCCTGGAACGCCTCGACGAACTGCTTGTTGGCCTCGTTGTCGAGGTCCTTGGACCAGCTCGCCGAGTTCTTGACGCCGAGGGCTGCATCGCCAACAGCAGGCAGGATGTCCTGGTCGAAGGAGAAGCCAGGGCCCATGACCGGAATGTTCACGCCCGACTGGGCGTACTGCTTCATGAACGAGATGCCCATGCCGCCTGGCAGGAAGAAGAACACCGAGTCGGCGCCGGAATCGCGGATCTGGGCGATCTCGGCGGCGTAGTCGGTCTGGCCGACCTGGGTATAGACCTCGCCAGCCAACTCACCCTTGTAATAGCGCTTGAAGCCGGTCAGTGAATCCTTGCCGGCCGGATAGTTGGGCGCGAGGATGAAGGTCTTCTTGTAGTCCTTGTTGGCGTACTGGCCCATCGCCTCGTGGAAGTTGTCGTTCTGGTAGGCGACGTTGAAATAGTTCTTGTTGCACTTGGCGCCGGCGAGCGCCGACGGGCCAGCATTGGGCGACAGGTAGATGACGTCCTGCGCCACCGCGTTTGGCACCACGGCCATGGCGAGGTTCGACCAGATGATGCCGGTCAAAAGGTCGACCTTGTCGCTCTGGATCATCTTCTCAGCGAGCTGAACGGCGATCTCGGGCTTCTGGGCATCGTCCTCGACGACAAGCTCGACATCCTTGTTGCCCGATTGCTTCATGGCCAGCGCGAACGCATCGCGCATGTCGACGCCGAGGCCCGCGCCGCCGCCCGAAAGCGTGGTGATGACGCCGATCTTCACCGGTTCGGCATAGGCCAGGCCGGATGCCGCCAGCGAAAGGCCGAAAATTCCAGCCGCAATGATTTTCTTCATTAGGTTACTCCTCCCAAGTGTTCCCGATTATTTGATTTGAAGTCCTAGAGCCGGGTGCGAACTTTCCAGAGTTCAGGAAACAGTTCAACCTCCAACATCTTCTTCAGATACGAGGCGCCAGACGTGCCGCCGGTGCCACGTTTCATGCCGATGATACGTTCGACCGTGGTGACGTGGTTGAAGCGCCAGCGGCGGAAGTAATCCTCGAAATCGACCAGCTTCTCGGCCAGTTCGTAGAACATCCAGTAGCGCTGCGGATCGCGATAGATCGCCTGCCAGGCGACGAGCACCTCTTCGCTTTCGCTGCGGGTTTCGCGCCAGTCGGTGCGCTTGCCATCCGCGCCGATATCGAAGCCGTTGCGGCCAAGCAGCAGGATCGCCTCGTCATAGAGCGACGGCTGGGCAAGAACCGCCTCGAGCTTTTCGCTAAGTTCGGGCTGGTGGGCGTGCGGGCGCAGCATGGCGATGTTGCGGTTGCCGGCCATGAACTCGATGGCGCGATATTGCCAGGACTGGAAGCCCGAGGACTGGCCGAGCGAGTCGCGAAACTCGGTGTACTCGCTCGGCGTCATCGTCCTGAGCACATCCCAGGCGCTGTTGAGCTGCTCGAAGATGCGCGACACGCGCGTCAGCATCTTGAACGACGGTTCGAGCTTGTCGGCACGGATCGAGCGGATGGCCGAGCCGATCTCGTGCAAGGCGAGCTTCATCCACAGCTCCGACGTCTGATGCTGGATGATGAACAGCATCTCGTCATGGGCGGTCGACAGCGGCGCCTGAGCGTCGAGGATCTTCTCGAGATGCAGATAATCGCTGTAGGACATCCGGTCCTTGAACGACATCTGCGCGCCCTCGGTGGAGGGATCGTATGGCTTGCTCAATTCATCTTCTCCGCGCGCAACCGGAAGCGCTGGATCTTGCCGGTCTGAGTCTTGGGCAGGGCGTCGATGAATTTCACCGAGCGCGGGTATTTGTAGGGCGCGATCGTTGCCTTGACGTGATCCTGCAGGCGTTTGACGGTCGCGGCGTCGGCTGCCACGCCCTGAACCAACACGACATAGGCTTCGACGATCTGGCCGCGTTCGCTGTCTTCGGCGCCAATGACGGCGCATTCAGCGACTTCCGGATGCGAAAACAGGGCTGCTTCAACCTCGGGGCCGGCGATGTTGTAGCCGGCGCTGACGATCATGTCGTCGGAGCGGGCGGCGAAATGGAAGAAGCCATCCGCGTCCTGCAAGAAGGCGTCGCCGGTGACATTCCAGCCGTCGCGGACATATTCGAGCTGCCTGTCGTCGGACATGTAGCGGCAGCCGGTGGGGCCGCGCACGGCGAGCTTGCCGACCGTGCCGCGCGGCACCTCGTTCATGTCGCCGTCGACGACGCGGGCCTCATAGCCGCCAACAGGCTTGCCAGTGGAGGCGGGCTTCATGTCTTCGAAGCGGTTTGAGATGAAGATGTGCAGCATCTCGGTGGCGCCGATGCCGTCGAGGATCGGCTTACCTGTCTTGGCCAGCCATTCCTCGAACACCGGTCCGGGCAAGGTCTCGCCGGCCGAGACCGCGACGCGCAGCGACGACAGGTCGGCACCTTCGTCCATTGCCTTCAGCATGGCGCGATAGGCGGTGGGCGCGGTGAACGAGATCGTCGCCTTATAGGTCTCGATGATGTGGATCATGTTGGGTGGTGTCGCCTGCTCGAGCAGGGTCGCGGCCGCCCCGAAGCGCAACGGGAAGATGGCCAGGCCGCCAAGACCGAAGGTGAAAGCCAGCGGCGGAGAGCCGACGAAGACGTCGTCGGAGGTGACAGAAAGCACCTCCTTGGCATAGGCATCGGCGATGATCAGCAGGTCGCGATGGAAATGCATCGTCGCCTTTGGCACGCCCGTGGTGCCGGAGGTGAAGCCGAGCAGGGCGACGTCGTCGCGGCCGGTCTTGACCGCTTCGAAGATGACGGACTTGTCGAGCGCGACCCGGTCGAGTTCGGCGTCATGGTTGGCGGTGCCGTCGAAGCCGATGACGGTCTTGAGGAACGGGCTGTCCTTGGCGCAGGCGACCATTTCGTCCATCAGCCGCGTGTCGCAAAGCGCAATCGTGATCTCCGCCTTGTCGACGATCTTGGCGAGCTCACCGGCGCGCAGCATCGGCATGGTGTTGACGACGACAGCACCGGCCTTGGTTGCGGCCAGCCAGCAGGCGACCATGGCCGGGTTGTTGGCGGAGCGGATCAGCACCCGGTTGCCGGGCTTGACGCCGTAGTTCTCGACCAACGCATGCGCCAGCCGGTTGGTCCAGTCGGACAGCTCCTTGTAGGTGCGGCGGCGGCCATTGCCGATCAGCGCGGTGTGGTCGCCCAGGCCCTTTTCGACCAGGCGATCGGTCAGCTCGACAGCCGCGTTGAGGTGCTCGGGATAGTCGAAGCCATCGAGCAGAAAGTCCGGCCACTGTTCCTGAGGGGGCAGGTTATCGCGCGTGAAGGTGTCGATATGCGCTGACGGTCCAAGCATTCTACGGCTGTCCCCTACCTGCTCATCGGCATGACGATGCGCCATGCGTGCGTTGGAATGCGTTACTTCGGGGGAAGGTGCTGCGCCGCAACGGGTAGCCGTTCGGCACAAGCCACGGCTTTGTGCGATCGTCATGCGATCGGCGTCTGGCACAGCGAGACCTCCCACGTTCTCGACTGATGGCTGAGAATTGCACCGGACCAAAATTATTTCAAGCATAAAGTTTCTGGTCGCTGGCCCATTGACGCGATCCGGCGCGCTGGCCATTGCTATGCGCCTGAATTGCGCCACCTTGGAGGGATGCCCGCATGCTCGAACGCCGTATCGCCGATTGGGACAACGCCTACACCAATGGCGCCAACATCGCCGGTGGCGACCGTTGGCCTGCTGCGTGGGTGGAGCCGGCGCAGTCGTTTCGCGAGGCCCAGACGGCGGCCGGTAGGGCGCAGCTCGACATCGTCTATGGCGACAAGCCGCGCAACCGGTTCGATCTGTTCCTGCCTGAAGGCAAGCCGAAGGGCTTGGCGGTGTTCGTGCACGGCGGTTACTGGATGGCGCTCGACAAGAGCTACTGGTCGCATCTCGCCAAGGGCTCCATCGACAGCGGCTACGCGGTAGCGATGCCGTCCTACACCTTGTGCCCAGAAGTCAGGATCGGCGAAATCGTACGCGAGGTAGGTGCTGCGATCGGCCAGGCAGCCGCGTTGGTCGACGGCCCGATCATGCTGACCGGCCATTCCGCCGGCGGACACCTGGTGTCGCGGATGGTCGCGGCTGCTTCGCCGCTTGCGCCCGAAGTCCAGTCTCGCATCCGCCATGTGGTCTCACTCTCGGGCGTCCATGACCTCAGGCCGCTGGTCAACACCGGCATGAACAAGACGCTTCACATCGACGAGGCCGAGGCGCTGGCCGAAAGCCCGGCGCTGCTGCGGCCAGTGGACAACGTCCGCATCACCTGCTGGGTCGGCGGCGGCGAGCGCGCCGAGTTCCTGCGCCAGAACGCATTGCTCGCCAATATCTGGACCGGGCTTGGTGCGGCGACGGCGACCGTGGTCGAACCCGACCGGCATCATTTCAGTGTCATCGACGGGCTCGCCGACAAGGATCATGCGCTGACAAGGACCTTGCTCGGCTAAAGCATGAGCCGATGATACCGACGCGGCCAACGATCATGTCGTTGGCCGGTGCGCAACCATCGTCGAGGCAATCTAGTTTGACTGCCCTAGGTCATCTTCCGCCATTCTGACGGCAATCTGCAGAAGTCCTATCTAATTGAAAATAAATATATTTTACGACCTATCGCATGATCGCGATTGACAAGCATCGGCATCCCTGAGTAGCGTCCACCTCGGAATCGGTTCCGCCGAGAGGCGGATGAAAAGGGAACACGGTGAGGCCGAAGGCCAAATCCGCGACTGCCCCCGCAACTGTAACCGTTGAGCCTCTTCCATCATGCCACTGAACGCATTCGCGCGTTCGGGAAGGCGGAAAAAGGCTGTGACACGGAAGTCAGGAGACCTGCCCGTTCCAGTCACCCATGCTTGTCCACGGGGTGTGGTCAGGCGCGGTCGCTCGTGGCGGTGACATCGAAAGTGTTGCCGCATGCGGAAGGCCGTCGGGTCAATCTTGTCCCAAAGTCTGCCTGCCGACCTGTCTTGCCTGCGGTTTGGAAACCGGGTGCGATCCTTGTCGCGCCCACCAAACCATTTGGGGGCAGAAATGCAGAAACTGACTTTAGCCGCGAGCGCCATGGCGCTGGCAATTCCAACATCCTCCCACGCGCAGCAGCTGCCCGCGACCGGGGACGTGACCGTGCTGCCGCGCCTCGTCGTCACCACGCCGTTGCGCCGCGAGACTGCGCTTGTGCGATCGACATCGTCGGTTACCGTCATCGACGAGCGGGAACTCGCCAAGTCGTCGGCGCCCGACCTGCCGTCGCTGCTCAAGCGCTACGCCGGCGTTTCGATCATCGGCTATGGCGGCCAGGGGTCGGCCTCGAACGTGTATCTGCGCGGAATGTCGGCCGGGCAGACGCTGGTGCTCGTCAACGGCATCCGAACGGCTTCCGCTACCAGCGGCACGAGCTCGATCTTCAATATCCCGCTGTCAACGATCGAGCGCATCGAGATCGCCAAGGGGCCGCACTCGGCCCAATACGGCGCCGATGCAATCGGCGGCGTCATCAACATCATCACCAAACAGGGCGGCCAATGCGCCGACGGCCGCGATGCCTGCGGCAGCGTCACGACTGGCGTCACGTATCCCTGGGGCGGATCTGTGTCAGGCGATCTGCGCGGCCGCACTGCTGATGGTATCGACTACTCCGTCGGCGGCAGTATCCTTGGCACGCGCGGCTACGACTTCACCACACCGCTGGCTTGGGGACATGAACCCGATGACGACGGGTTCCTCCAGGGCTCGCTCAACTTCGCTGCCGCCAAGGAATATGGCTGGGGCAGGCTCTATGCCGACGGCCTGTTCTCGCGCGGCCGCAGCCAGTACGACGCCTCTGCCCCCTCCGCCAATGAAGTCGACACCGACACCTTCGCCGGCAAGATCGGTGCGCGGCTGAAGCATTCCGACAGCTGGAACTCGACCGTCGAGCTTTCCAGCAGCCTCGACTATTCGACCAATTTCCGCGACGGCGTCGTCGGCAGCAACGAGTTCGACACCAAACGCTACGGCATCTTCGCTTCGACGGAAAAGTCCTTCGAAACACGTGAAGCAAGGCATGTCCTGATCGGCGGTGCCGAGGCTTATCGCGAACAGGTGGATTCGACTGTCAACTTCGGCGTCAATTCGCGCGATCTTGCAGCGGTGTTCGGCCAGTATTCGCTCGAATATGGCGCGCTGACGATCGACAGCGGCCTGCGCTACGACCACAACGAACAGTTTGGAGGCGCCACCACCTACAACATCGGTGCCAGCTACGAGATCGTTCCCGAGCTAGTGGCGCGCGCCTCGTACGGCACCGGATTCCGCGCGCCGACCTTCAACGATCTCTATTACCCCAACTACTCCAACCCGAACCTGAAGCCGGAAAAGTCGCGGTCCTATGAGATCGGCATCAACTGGCGGCCGAGCGACGGGACCGTTCTCGACGTCGCCTTCTACCAGACCTGGCTGACCGACGCGATCGCCTCCAACCCGCCGACCTACCTGCCGTTCAATGTCGCACGCGCCAAGGTGACTGGTGTCGAGGCCAGCCTGTCGCACGAGTTCAACGACCGCTGGAGCGGCAAGGTTTCGATCGACTACCGCTCGCCGAAGAACCAGGACAATGGCCGCTACATCCCCTATCGCGACCGCTTCAAGGCTGCGGCCGAGGTGAGCTTTACTGCCACAGACAGCCTCGACCTTACCGCCAAGCTGCTCTACGGCGCGGCGCGCTACGCAAATGCTGCCAACACCGTCAAGCTGCCGGAATATGTGACGGTGGATTTCGCCGCCAACTACACTTTCGACGAGCGGTCGAGCCTGAAGTTTTCGGTCGAGAACCTGTTCGACGAACACTATTCGACTGTCACCAACTATCGCGCGCCGGGCCGAAGCTTCAATCTGAGTTTCACGCGTGTGTTCTGATGAGAGGTAACATGCCCACCAATCGTCTCGGCCGCGCTCGTTTTCGAGCGTGGCTGCCCGCCCTCGCAGGTCTGGCGGCAGTGTCCGGTGCATCCGTGCCGGCGGCCGCCGAACCGCCGGAGCGCGTGGTGTCGATGAATGTCTGCACCGATCAGCTGGCGATACTTGTTGCCGGCGAGGGGCAGTTGCATTCGGTCTCCTATCTCGCAAGTGATCCCAACACATCGGTGCTGGCCGACCGGGCCAAGGGCCTTGCGGTCAATCATGGGCTCGCCGAGGAGGTGTTCCTGATGCAGCCGGATCTGGTGCTCGCCGGCACCTACACGACGCGGACGACGGTGGCGCTGCTGAGGCGCCTGGGCATCAGGGTCGAGGAATTCGCGCCCGACAGCTCCATCGCCGACATCAGGACCAACATCCTGCGCATGGGGGAGGTGCTGGAGCGGCGCGAGCGGGCGGCCGAGCTTGTCGCCGCGCTTGATCGTGGCGTCGCCGAATTGGGTGAGGGAGGCGCCTCGCACAAGACGGTCGCAACCTACTATGCCAACAGCTACACATCAGGTGCCGGAACGCTCGTCGACGAGATCGTCAAGCTGTCAGGGCTGGTCAATGTCGCCGACAAGCTGGGCCTCAGCGGCACGGCGCGGTTGCCGCTGGAGATGCTGGTGCTGAGCAAACCGGATCTCGTCACCGGTGGCAGCGAAGACTATGGCGCTCCGGCACTGGCCCAGGAAAACTTCGTCCACCCGGCATATCGGGCGGTTGCCGAGCAGGGCAGGGCTGTGGCGGTGCCATCGCGCTACACCATCTGCGGCGCGCCCTTCACGCTCGAAGCCGCCCGCCTGCTGCGTGATGCCGCCGGGCAGGCCACGGGAGGCGCCAGATGAGCGACATCTCCCGCTACAGGCTGGTGCTGGCCGTTCTTGCCATCCTGGCCACTGTTTTGTTCCTGCTTTCGCTCACCGTCGGTCCGGCAGGCCTTGGCTTCGCCGACAGCATCTCTGCATTGTTTTCCGACAAGGCCGGCGCCATCGAACTGATCATGCGCGAGATCCGCCTGCCGCGCGCGCTGCTCGGCCTGATGGTTGGTGCTACGCTCGGGCTTTCCGGGGCAGCACTGCAAGGCTATCTGCGCAACCCGCTGGCCGAGCCGGGCCTGATCGGCGTCAGCGCATCGGCTTCGCTGGGCGCGGTGATCGCCATCTATTCCGGCCTGACCATTGTCCTCCCGCTTGCCTTGCCGCTGTCGGCATTGGCTGCAGCTGTGCTCGCCGTGGTCGTCGTGCAGTCACTCGCCGGCCTGCGCGGCAGCACCTTGACCATCATCCTTGCAGGTGTCGCCATGTCGAGCTTTGCAGGTGCTATGACCTCGCTGGCGCTCAACCTGTCGCCCAACCCGTTCGCAGCACTCGAGATCATGTTCTGGATGCTCGGCTCGCTGACCGACAGGTCGATGACCCATGTCTGGCTCGCCTTGCCGTTCATGCTCGTCGGCTGGGCGATGCTTGCGGCGCTGGGGCGGGCGCTCGATTCGTTGACACTTGGCAACGAGACCGCGGCGAGCATGGGCATCGACATGCGCCGCGTGCAGTTGCTGGCTGTGTTCGGCACCGCAGCTTCCGTCGGTGCTGCAACGGCGGTGTCGGGCGCCATAGGTTTCGTCGGCCTCGTCGTGCCGCACATGCTGAGGCCTCTTGTCGGCTCGCGCCCGTCGCGGCTGTTGCCGGCGAGTGCACTGGGCGGTGCCTGCATGCTGCTCGCAGCCGACATTTTGGTCCGGATCATCGCGCCCGGTCGCGACCTCAAGCTCGGCGTTCTGACTGCAATCGTCGGCGCGCCGTTCTTCCTGTGGCTTGTCTATCGCACGAGAAGGAATCTCGCCTGATGCTGCTCGATGTTCAAGATCTCACTGCGTCGCTCGGCAACCGGCCGGTGCTCAAGGGCGTGTCCTTTTCGATCATGGCGGGCGAGTTCGTCGGCCTGATCGGTCCCAACGGTGCCGGCAAGTCCACTCTGCTGCGGGCTTTGCTCGGACTCACACCTGCCGAGGGCGCGGTTGCACTGGGGCCGCTCGACGCCGCTCATGTCACCACCAAGGAGCGCGCCCGGCACATGGCCTATGTCGCGCAGGAGCGCGAGATCGCCTGGGCGGTGCCGGTCGAGATGCTGGTCGGGCTTGGCCGCTCGCCCTATCGGCCAAGCTTCGCATCGCTCGGCCTTGCCGACCGCAATGCCATCGACACCGCGATGCGCAAAATGGAAGTCGATGGCTTCCGGGATCGTGCCGCAACCGAGCTCTCGGGTGGCGAAAAGGCGCGCGTTCTCATTGCTCGGGCGCTGGCGCAGGAGACGCCGCTGCTGCTCGCCGACGAGCCGACGGCGGGCCTCGACCCCTTGCACCAGATCACGCTGATGCGCCTGTTTGCCGATCTGGCGGCTGGCGGTCGAAGCGTCGTGGCTTCGCTGCACGATCTCGGGCTCGCCGCCCGCTGGTGCACCAGGCTGCTGCTCATCGACGCCGGCAGGATCGTCGCCGACGGCACGCCGGCGGAAGTGCTGACCGCCCGAACCCTGCGCGACGTCTATGGCGTCGAGGCCTTCTTCGGCGAGACAGCGGGCGGGCTGGTTGTCCAACCGCTCGATCTCGTTGCGGCCGACACCGGAGCACGACCATGACTTACCTCGAGCAATTGTTGCGCCACCACCTGACCGACTGGCGCAGTGGATGGAGCATGGGCACGTTCGGCGCCATCGCCGAGTTCCATCAGGATGACGGCGAGATCGCTGTGATCGACGATACCCATCTTCTGACCCGGGCCACCCGGCGCGGCGGCATTCGCGTCGATCGCGGCGTGCTGGGCGAACTGGTGCCCGTCGCCTACGAGACGCTGAGCCCCAAGCGGCATCGCTGGAGCCAGGCGGTTGCCTTGTGCCTCCCCGAAGCCAAGGCGCGGCGCAGCGGCAGGAACGTTCTGAGCGAGCTCGGTCCCGACGATCACGCGATCCGGGGCATCGACCGCACCGGCATCCTGTTCGACATGGGCCTGTCCTTGCCGCAATGCGACTTCTGCATCCGCACCAGCGAGCCGAAACTGCTGGCCGCCTTGCGTGCCAATCTCGGCCGCTCGTTGTTCGAGCATGGCAACAAGGCGATGCCGGCGATCCTTGCTGCCCATCCGCATCGCGTCGCCTTGACCAATATTGGCCGTGTCGAGGTCTACCAGAGGATCGGCGGACCGGACACGGGCGGGGTCTCGCCGGAAGGGCCGCATACGCATCTGCTGCCGAAGCTTCTGAAGGGCGGTCGCACGCATTCGGCCAACACGCCGATCCCGACGGGCCTTCTGCCTGTCGGCGGCTTGCATCCGGGCAATCCGGTCATCGATCCGCTGGGCAAGGACCGGCCGTTCGACCTGACCCTGCACAGCGAGTTCCAGGAGCTGATGAGCCGCTTCGGCACCGCCGAGGCTCTCGCCGGCAAGGCCTATCTCGACAAAGCGCTGGAGGCGGGCAGGAATCTCGATCCCGGGCAGGCGCCCGCCGGGCGCCAGGCCCGCGCGGCGTTGCGCGTCGCCCTGCGGCAGAAGGCGCGGCTTGCCGAACACATTGGTGACGAGGCGCGCATCAGAACGGTCGCTGCCTGGCAAGCAGGCTTCGAGCAGTCGGAGCCGGAGGTCGAGGACGACGACGTGCCGGGTCACGCGGCCTGAGTTTTTCGCTGCGCCCAGTGATGCCTTTCGGCGAAGGTTCCAGCCTTCGCCGAAAGGGCAAAAATTCGTGACCAAACTAAACTTGATATTTATAGTCATGTTTTATATGTTCCCGTTGTGCTCGGGACAGGACGGCCGCAACAGCCACCGTCGGCACGATAGGACCAGGTCGTGGCAATAGCTCTTTCGGCGAGGAATGTCGGGACGCATCGGATCAGCAGGCTGGGCTTGAGGGCAACCAGCGCTGCTGTCGAGCTGACGCGCGCCGAGCTTCATCAATTGGTCTGGTCGCGACCGATGACCGAGATTGCCGTGCAGCTTGGCGTCCGCGACCAGCAGATAGCGCAGGCCTGCGATCGCCATGACATCGCCCGGCCGCAGGCTGGGCATTGGCAGAAACTGCAATACGGCAAAGGCGTCGAGATCCGGCCACTCTCGACCGACTCCTACGCCGCGGAAGAGCCTGTCGTCATCGCTGGCCGCGAGCCTTTCTCACGGGTGCGCGACAACGAACCCAGGCCGGAGGCCAGCAGGTCATGATGCATTTCAATCCCTTCAAGGAGGCCGGCGAGTCGCAGGGCGCCAACATCAGTCGTTATCGCGAGACGTTCGCCGAGGTCGAAGCCTTGGACGCCCTGGTTCGCCGGGCGAGGCGACAGGCCGATCTGACCCTGAAGCGTGTCAACGCGGTGCCCCAGCCCCACAGCGTCGGCAATGCCGTCTTCGCAATTGAACTCGAACGTCACCGCGCGGATCGCGAGACGATGTTCGAGGCGATGCGCAAGCTTGACGCCGCGCGCCAGGCGCTGCGGGCAATCGCCTCCGATTTCGCCATGGATCAGGACAAGACCGCCCCGATGGACCTACGCCGCCCCGCCTGAGGCAGGCCGGGCCGCCCAGGGAAAACACATCAGCTGGAGACTATCGAGTGACAAAGATGGCCGAGATCGAGCGCCGCAGCGAAGAGGCGTCGGCGCATATCCGCGCAACGATCATGAACGAGTTCTGCGAAGTCATGCACAAGACGGGACTGTCGCCGATTGCGGTGATGCGCCTTGCCGCACAGGCGGTCGGGTCGATCTACCGCGAAGTGGCCGACGTTCACGCTTGCCCCGATGGTTGCCCCTGCGGTTGGCGCCCACATGAAGCGTCCGACATCGAGGTGCTTGGTGCTGCACTTGCTGCTGCGTGCCGGCAACAACGCCGCAGCCAAGATCTGCGCTTGATGCGGGTCATCGGCAGCGCCTGAGCGCGTTGCGGGTGCTCCTGCGTTGGCGTTGTGCCTTACCGGACCGTCTGTCTCAAGCCTGCCAACGCCTCCTGCACGTCGGCCCGCGCTTCGCTGGCTTCGGGCCAGACGGCGTAGACCGGATAGGTAAACTCCGGCGCCCCTTCGACGGTTTCCAACTCGCCCGCGGCGATCAAGGGTGCAACCACGCCCTTGCGGAAGTAGCCCATGCCGCCGGCGCGCAGGATGTAGCTCAGGCCGAGCGGGCCGAGGCCGACGACGAGGCCGGGCTCACCGAACGCCGTCGAACTGGCATCGTGCTGGGCGGCAAACAGTGGTCCCCAATCGACATAGACATAGGTGTCGGCCTCCGGCCTGCCGTTTCCGGGCAAGGTCCTGACCAGCACGAGCTGCTCTTCCTGGAGGATCTCGACCTTGAAGCCGGGCAGCAATTTCGGCGCATAGAGCACGGCAATATCGAGCACGCCGTTCCTGAGCTGATCGAGCAACTGGTCCGGCACGCCGACATGGGCGTGAACGGCGATCTCCGACCTGGTCTTCTTCATCCACACCAGCCAGTCGAGCAGTAGTGGGTTCCACAAGCTGAGCTCGCCGCCCAGCGCAACTACGCTTGTCCGCCCGGAGGGAATGGCCAGCTGGTAGCGGGCGCGTTCCCAGATCTGGACGAAGGACTGGGCGAAGCGCTCGAATTCGCGGCCGGCCGGGGTCAGTTGCGCCCCGTTGCGGTTGCGCACGAACAGCTGACGGCCCAGTTCATCCTCGAGCGTGCGGATGCGGGCACTGACGGTCGTCTGGGTAACATGGAGCCGATCGGCCGCCCTGAGGAAGCTGCCGCAATGAATGATCTCGAGAAACGTGCGGGCGCGGTCGATGTCCATCGGCTCATTAGTGCAAAATAATTGCATCAATGCAGCATTTAATTCCGTTTGCCTTACAGATTAATGGGGCGCACCTTTTCTCTGCCGACGATCTGTTTCGCCGCCAAAACGGGACACGAAGATGATGTCTGACGAAAAAGGCGCTCCTCCCGAAATTCGTGAATACGCTTCGCCACCTTGCTTCATGCATGAGCTTGAGCCGGGCTACCGGGCCGAAACTGCCAGCCTTGATGCATGGGCCGATGTCGCGCGATGGCGCAAGGCGGAGCGGGCGCGCCTGATCGACGAGCGGTTGCTTGCCGATCCCGAGAAGCGCAAGGCTCGATCCGAGCGTATCGCCGCCGAACTCGACCTGGCAATCGGCAAGGTCAGCGGCCGGATCGTCAGTGTCTATTGGCCTTTCCGCGGCGAGCCGGATCTTCGCAACTGGGCTGTGCGTGTGATCGGACGCGGCGGCCGGATCGCCTTGCCTGTCGTCATCAAGAAGGCCTGGCCACTTGAATTCCGCGCCTGGTCACCGGGCGATCCGCTGGAGCGGGGCGTCTGGAACATTCTGGTCCCTGCCAACGGGCCGGCGATCCTGCCCGACATCGTCATCGCGCCCGTCGTCGGCTTCGACGATACAAACTACCGGTTGGGTTATGGTGGCGGCTTTTTCGACCGCACACTCGCCGCCATGCCCAAGCGCCCACTCGTTATCGGCGTCGGCTATGCAGGCAGCCGGATCGCCACGATCTACCCGCAGCCGCACGACATCCCGATGGACATCATCGTCACCGACGAATGAGTGATGGCTAATAGGTCGCAGCATGCCGGCCTTGTCGTGAGAGGCTCCGCTGCTAGGCTTTGACCATGCGATGCCGGATGTCCGGACAGTCAGTGCGACACGCATCGCAACTGGGAGGAGGTCGCCTGTCGTGAATGAAGCTGTGCAGCCAAAGGGGCGTTCGCTCTATCTCGAGCTTGGAGGCGAAGAAGCCGTCCGCCGGCTGGTCGAAATCTTCTATGACATCGTCGAGCAGGACGAGGCTGCCGCCGAGCTGCACCTGTTGCACCGCCGGGGGCATGGCGTCGCCCATTCGCGCGAGGAACAGTTCAATTATCTCTCAGGCTTCTTCGGCGGCCCGAGCTACTATGTGCAGAAGCATGGGCATTCGCGGCTGAAGGAAATCCACGAGCACGTTGCGATCGGCCCGGAACTGCGCGATCTCTGGCTGAGATGCATGCGCCAGGCGGTGGAGAAGGCCGGCCTGCCAGAGCACCTGCAGGCATTGGTGATGCGCCACTTTACCTTTGCCGCCGAGATGACGAGAAACAGGGATTGAGCAAGCCCAGCTGGTCACCCAGCCGCAATAGCGGCTGGGTCCCGGCGCTTCGGCCTCAGTGGTAGGGCTGCATCGAGCCCGGCGCGGGTTCGCCGCGCATGTTGACGACCGGCTCGCCTTGCGAGGTCGGCGCCGCAAGTCCAGTGGCCACAACGGACACCTTGAACTGGCCCTGGAGCGAGTTGTCGAAGATCGCGCCGACGATGATGTCGGCTTCGTCGCCGACCTCCTCGCGGATACGGGTGGCGGCTTCATCGACCTCGAACAGCGTCATGTCCATGCCGCCGGAGATCGAGATCAGCACGCCCCTGGCGCCCTTGATCGAATTTTCGTCGATGAGCGGATTGGCGATCGAGGCTTCGGCCGCCTTGCTGGCGCGGTTTTCGCCGCTGCCGACGCCGGTGCCCATCATGGCGCGGCCCATGTCGCGCATCACCGTCTTCACGTCGGCGAAGTCGAGATTGATCAGGCCCTCCTTGACGATCAGGTTGGTGATGCAGCTGACGCCGGAATAAAGCACCTTGTCGGCGATGCCGAACGCATCCTCGAAGGTCGTCTTGGCGTTGGCGATGCGAAACAGGTTCTGGTTCGGAATGACGATGACCGTGTCGGCAGCCTGACGCAAAAGCTCGATGCCTTGTTCGGCCATCTGCATGCGCCGCTTGCCCTCGAAGGTGAAGGGCTTGGTAACGATGGCGACGGTCAGGATGCCTGCCGCCCGCGCTGCCCGTGCGATGACTGGCGCAGCGCCCGTTCCGGTGCCGCCGCCCATGCCAGCCGTCACGAAGCACATATGCGTGCCGGAAAGCTGGTCCATGATTTCGTGGATCGATTCTTCGGCCGCCGCCTGGCCGACCTCAGGCAGGGAACCGGCACCGAGGCCTTCGGTTACCACAGCGCCGAGCTGAACCAGCTTCGTGGCCTTCGACATGGTCAGCGCCTGGGCGTCGGTGTTGGCAACGATGAACTCAGTGCCCTCGAGACCTTCGGCAATCATGTTGTTGACGGCGTTGCCGCCGCCGCCGCCGACACCGATAACGGTGAGCTTCGGCCTCATTTCCGAGATCTCAGGTTTCTTGGAAGTGTTCATGGTTCCGTTTCCTGCGCAGCGCCCCTGCCCGAATCGGACCGGCTCAGGGAATCAGATTGATCGGGAAGCTGCAAGGAATAGCCTGTCGATTGCGGTTTTAAACCGGCAGATCCAGCCTTTTGCACGTGTAAGTGACGGGGTGGGCGTTCGATCTGACGCCCGGCCGCTGCTGGCGCGACCGGGCGAAAGCGGCTGTCTTGGTCAGAACGATTTTGCCGCCTCTTCGATCAGCGCCACAATCTCATTGGGGTGCGACGCCAGTGAGGCGTGGCTGGCATCGAGCGTGATGGTCTTGCGCGTCTTGATGCGGTCGGCCATCCACTGCTCGGTCTCGGGCGGGATCATGTTGTCGCGGCTCGAGACCTGATACCAGCTCGGCTTGGTGTGCCAGGCTGCCGGGCCGGCTTTGTCCTCGAAACAACGCGCAGCGATCGGCTTTTGCGTCACCGCCATCACCAGTGCTTCGGTTTCATCCAGATCCTGGCTGAAGCTCTGGCGGAACGTATCCTGCGCGAGCCAGAGGAAGCCTTCCTTGTCGGGGCGGATGCTGGCGGCGCCGGAAGGCGGTTCACGACGGGCAAAGATGCTGCCGAGGCTGTCGCCTTCGTCGGGCGCGAAGGCCGCGATGTAGACAAGTCCGACGACATTCGCGGCATGGCCGGCGCCTGATATGACCGCGCCGCCATAGGAGTGGCCGACGAGCAGAGTGGGACCATCCTGTGCCGCGGCAAGTTTCGACGTCCGGTCGATGTCGTCGGCAAGCGAAGTCAGCGGGTTTTGCACCGCAGCTACCTTGTAGCCCTTGGCATGGAGCGGTGGAATGACATGTCGCCAATGCGAGGCATCGCCCCAGGCGCCGTGGACAAGAACGATATTCTTTACCGATGGCATAACCAGTCTCCTTCTGTTGAATTCGAGCCGTTTGCGCGCGGTGCAGGTCGCTTTGAAGAAATGGCCGGGCGGTCTCCACCGGTCGCAAGGTCCGGCGGATTGCGGCTTCAGGGTCTGCAGCAACGGGCAGTCTGCTGTTGCCTTGTGACGACTATGCGACGGGCAGCTTATTCCCGCGCGATCCCGGCGTCGATTCACTGTTGGGTCCGGCACGGCAAACAAAACCGTGATGCGGCTTGCCGCACGTGCTGCTCGCGCGACCCAGGGGGCAGTACTTCACAGGCATTGATGGTGGCATGAGCATACATTATGCCTATATATGGAAAACGGTGATGGAACCTGCGTCATGACAGTCAACATCTGGTCTCCCTCGATCTCGAAGGCCGACGGGCCGCTGTATCTGGCGATTGCCGATGCCCTGTCGGTCGACATTGCGTCGGGCCGGCTGCCGGGTGGCTTTCGGCTGCCGCCGCAGCGGACGCTTGCCGACCAGCTTGGCATCGACTTCACCACTGTGAGCCGTGCCTATGCCGAGGCGCGCAAGCGCGGGCTGGTCGAAGGCCGCGTCGGGCAGGGCACCTATGTCAGGATCCGTCGTCCGGCCGGTTCGTCGACCACGGTGACCGGCGTCGTCGACATGAGCATGAACCTGCCGCCACGCTTCGACGATCCGGAACTGGCCGCGAGGATGTGGGACGGCATCGCCGAACTACAGGCCGGCGACGGTCTCGGCCTGTTGATGCGCTACCAGGAAGCAGGAGGCACGTTGCGCGACCGCACTGCTGGAGCCATGTGGCTGGCACCCCGGCTTGGCGATATCGGCCCCGGCCGGCTGATGGTCTGTCCCGGTGCGCAAGGAGCGTTGCTGGCGCTGCTGGGAGCGTTGGCTGCGCCCGGTGAGACGATCTGCGCCGAGGCGCTGACCTATCCCGGCCTGCTTGCCGTTACCGAGCATCTGCGTATCGGCGTCACTGGCGTCGCGATGGATGCGGAAGGACTGATCCCCGAAGCGTTCGAGGAAGCCTGCCGCAAGCGCGCGCCGAAGCTGCTCTACTGCACGCCGACGCTGCACAACCCGACAACGACAACGCTGTCGCAGGCAAGGCGCGAGCGGATCGTGGCGATCGCGCACCAGCGCAATGTGCTGATCATCGAAGATGATGCCTATGGCGCCTTGCCGGTCAATCCGGTGGCCACCTTTGCGGCACTCGCGCCTGAAATCACTTACCACATTGCCGGCCTGGCCAAATGCGTGGCACCGGCCCTTCGCGTGGCCTATGTGGTAGTTCCGCAGGAGCGCACGGTCGCCCATCTGGCAGGTGCCATCCGCGCGACCGCCGGCATGGCCTCGCCGTTGACGGCCTCGCTTGCCACGCGCTGGATCGAGACTGGGGTTGCCCAATCCGTGCTGGCGGCAATCCGTACCGAAACCAAGCAGCGGCAAGCGATTGCCTCTCAGCTGCTGCCGCCCAACCTTGCGCAGGCAAATGCCGAAGGTTTCCACGTCTGGCTGAAGCTTCCCGAGGATTGGAACCGGAGCGACTTTGCCGCACGCCTGCGTTCGGTCGGCATTGGCGTCGTCACCAGCGACGCGTTCTCGGTTTCCGGCCCTGCTCCAGAGGCGGTGCGCCTCGGTCTGGGTGCCGCGTCCAATCAGGCTTCGCTTGCCGCGAGCCTCGAGACGGTCGCCGACCTGCTTGTCCAGCAGTCGTCGATGTCGTCGATGGTTGTGTAGCCTAGAGCGCGGAGACCGGGTTGGCCGGCATTCGGCCGGCGAAGTGCTCGATCCGGTTCATGCCAAGGATTTCATGTAGCGCGGTCTCATCGCTCACCCGGCGGAACATGCCGGGCGACATCCAGCGCGCAAAGCCGTCGACATTGGGTGCGCCGCGACCCGAGCGAACATCGTCGATCCACAGCGTGCGCGTTTCGAGTGAGATGCGGGTCAGGCCGGTCGAGTTCGGCACCCCGGCATGGGCATGAGCGCTGGAAAAGGCGATGATTTCGCCCGGTGCTATGACCACCGGCGTTGCGTCGGCGACCTCAAGCTCCTCGGTCAGGTGAGGTATCGCCGCGTCGGCATCGACAGCATTGCGCCCACCGGCCTTCGATCGCTCCAGCAGCGCGGCAAGGTCGAAGTCGGCGCTGGTGTTCGCGACCGGCCGGTCCCAGAGCGAGGGGTAGATCGCAAAGGTACGCCCCGCATCGATGTCATAGACCGGCGCCCACCAGTTGGTCTGGGCATAGAGGTTTGAGCCCCAGGTGTCGCGGTGGAAGGCGATTGTTGCGGTGGTGCGGGCACGCGGCACGACGGCACCAGGGTCCTGGTGCGGCTGGAACCTGAGATAGAGTGCGTCGCGGGCCAACCCTTGGGCATTCAGGCCGCAGGCTTCGAAGACATCGCGCCATAGCTGCCTGACCTCCGGCGACCGAGCGAAATCGCGTTGGCGCTGGGCGAAGCTCTCCGTCTGCGCGTCATGCGACAGGTGGCGATGAATCTCCACCGGCGCGAAGGGCGCGAAGGCATCTTCCAGGAATGCCTGGGTGAAGCTTACGAGCTCTCGCATCGGCGCAAGTGCCTCGAAACGAAGGACATCGCCGGCGTAAATCCGGTCATGAAGCACACGCGGGCCGAGCGCCTGGGTGACGTCGCTGTACATCAGATTGTTCCTCAGTTCACACGGTGAGGCCCGCAAAATTCATCATCAAGCGGAAGAGGTAAGCCACGGCACCGAGCCCCAGGACGCTGGCTGCCCAGATGAGGACCAGCCAGCCGATCCGCTTCGGCCACGATACCGGTGCCTGGGAGGGAGCCGCCATCAGTGGTAACCCTCGCCGGCCTTCACCTTGCCGCGGAACACGTAATAGGACCATGCGGTGTAGCCGAGGATGAACGGGATGATGAACAGCGCGCCGACCAGCGCGAAGCCCATGCTCTGCGGCGGAGAGGCGGCCTCGCGGATGGTGATGTCAGGCGGGATGATGTTCGGCCACAGGCTGATGCCGAGCCCGCTGTAGCCAAGGAACAGTACGAACAGCGCCAGGATGAACGGCCCAGCGTGCGGTGCGCCCTGCAGGCTGCGCAGGATCAGCCAGGTGGCGACGAGCACGAGGATGGGCACCGGCGAGAAGAAGACGATGTTGGGGAAGCTGAACCAGCGTTCGGCGATGTCGGGATGGGCGAACGGTGTCCACAGGCTGACGATGCCAATGACCGCCAGCAATGCAAGCGTTATCGGGCGCGCCAGTGCGACCATGCGGTCATACAGCACGTCTTCGGTCTTGATGATCAGCCAGGTGCTGCCGAGCAGCGCATAAGCGACGATCAGCCCGAATCCGGTGAACAGGCTGAAGGGCGTGATCCAGTCTAGCGCACCCCCGACATAGGCGTTGTTTTCGACCTTGAAGCCGTCGAGGAAGGCACCGAGTGACACGCCCTGGAAGAAGGTGGCGACATAGGAGCCGCCGGCAAAGGCCTTGTCCCAGAAGGCCCGGTGATGCTGGTCGGCCTTGAAGCGGAACTCGAAGGCAACCCCGCGCCAGATCAGCCCGAGCAGCATCAGCACCAGCGGCAAATAGAGCGCGCTGAGGATGACGGCATAGGCAAGCGGGAACGCTGCCATCAGGGCAGCCCCTCCGAGCACCAGCCAGGTCTCGTTGCCGTCCCAGACCGGGGCGACGGTGTTGACCATGGTGTCGCGCTGCTCGCGATCGCGAACGAAGGGGAACAGGATGCCGATGCCGAGATCGAACCCGTCCATGATGACATACATCATCAGGCCAAAAGCGATGATGACGGCCCAGACTACTGGAAGATCGATGCCCATCGGTTCAGCCTTTCCTGTCGGCGTGGGTCGGCGCGAACATGTCGATTTGTTCGTGGGCGGCGGATAGCGGACGCGCCGGCCGGCCGCTCATGTCGTCCTCGCCCGGATCGTGCTCGTCCACTTCGGGGCCCTTGCCGACCAGCTTGAGCATGTAGCTCGTGCCGATGCCGAAGACGATGAAATAGACGACGATGAAGACAATGAGGGTGGTGCTCATCGCCAGCACGGAATGGTTCGACACGGCGTCCTTGGTGCGCATAACACCGTAGACGATCCATGGCTGGCGGCCGATCTCGGTGGTGTACCAGCCGGCGAGGATGGCGATCAGGCCCGCCGGGCCCATCCATGTGGCGAAGCGCAGGAACAGCTTCTTTTCATAGAGTTGCTTGCGCCAGCGCAGCCAAAGCCCCCAGGCGCCGAGCAGCAGCATCAGCATGCCGAGCCCGACCATGACCCGGAAGCTCCAGAACACCACGGTCGAGTTCGGACGGTCCTCCTTGGCGTATTCCTTGAGGCCGGGGAACTGGCCCTCCCAGGTGTGGGTCAGGATCAGGCTGCCCAGGTTCGGGACCTTGATCGCGTAGAGCGTCTCTTCCTTCTCCATGTCGGGCCAGCCGAATAGGGTCAGCGGCACGGCTTCGCCGGGCTTGTTTTCCCAATGGCCTTCGAGTGCCGCGATCTTGGCGGGCTGGTGCTTCAGCGTGTTGAGGCCGTGCAGGTCGCCGATCAGGATCTGCACCGGCGCGGAAATCAGCACCATCCACATCGCCATCGACATCATGGTGCGGACGTGGCGGTTGTCGTTGCCGCGCAGCAGATGCCAGGCGCCCGACGCACCAACGAACAGGGCGGTCGCCAGATAGGCGGCAACCGTCATGTGCGCCAGCCGGTAGGGGAATGACGGGTTGAAGATGATCTCGAACCAGTTCACCGGGATGACGATGCCGTTGACGATTTCGAAGCCTTGCGGGGTCTGCATCCAGCTGTTGGAGGCGAGGATCCAGGTCGCCGAAATCAGCGTGCCGACCGCAACCATGATGGTCGAGAAGAAGTGCAGGCCAGGACCGACGCGATTCCAGCCGAACAGCATGACGCCGAGGAAGCCGGCCTCGAGAAAGAAGGCGGTGAGCACTTCATAGGCGAGCAACGGCCCGGTGACCGAGCCCGCGAAGGAGGAGAAATAACTCCAGTTGGTGCCGAACTGATAAGCCATGACAAGGCCGGAGACGACGCCCATGGCGAAGTTGACGGCGAAGATCTTCGACCAGAAATGATAGAGGTCGCGATAGACCGTATCGCGCTTCCACAGCCACAGGCCTTCCAGCACTGCGAGGTAACTTGCGAGACCGATGGTGATGGCGGGAAAGATGATGTGGAAGGAGATGGTAAAGCCGAACTGTATGCGGGCCAGTTCGAGTGCGGTTAGGCCGAACATCAAGGACCTCTCTTGCATGTACAATCGGCCTGCGCGCGATTGCTGGTCGAAGCGGAATACTCGTCGAGTGTCGTCAGGTATTGCTCACGCCTTGCAATAGACCCCCATCTTGATCTGCGCAGCGCGGAAAGTCGACGCACCCCGGGGGACATTTTGCCCCATGTGGCGGACGCGCACAGGTCTCGTTCGGCGTGGCTACTTTCCATACATTCGTAGATTGATCGGAATGTATGTGAATTATATGCATATTGACCCTTGCCGACAAGTGGGAAGCGCCCTATGTGTTGGGACGTAGGGGCGCGCAGTGGCGTTGCCCGCGTGTTTGCGACCCGCAAAGAGGAGACGCACATGTCTCGGTCCAGGTATTCAGCGGAGGGGTTCACCCCCACCGACAACCCGATGAAGACAGGCATCAAGGGGCTCTGCCCGCGCTGCCAGATGGGGCATCTGTTTCAGGGCTTCCTGAAGCTTGCGCCGCGCTGCGAGGTCTGCGGGCTCGACTATTCCTTTGCCGATCCCGCCGATGGCCCCGCCTTCTTCGCCATGACCATCGCGGCGGTGCCGGCACTGGCCTTCGGCGCCTGGTTCCAGACGGCCTTCGGCCTGCCGCTGTGGGTGCACCTGTTCATCACTTTGCCACTGACCGTCCTGAGCTGCATGGCGCTGTTGCGGCCGCTCAAGGGCTGGCTGGTGTGTTCGCAGTTCTTCCACAAGGCGGAAGAGGGCTCGATTGATTTCGATTGGCATGCCAAGGCCAAGGGACAGCAGAAGAACGGCCAGACGCCCGCCGCCTGAACAGGCGCGGTTATTGCACGCGGCCTAGTCCGCGCATGCCGGCAAACGGCAAAAAGCCATGGGCAGGGGCGGCCCATGGCTTTGCGGCAGCCGTCAAGCTGCTCTGTGGCGGTGCGGAGGCGTCGATCAGCGCAGGACGCTGGTAACCTTGTCTCCTTCATCGTTGAGCTGGATCGAGACCTTTTCGCCGATCTGGAAAGCTGGAAGGGCGACGTCACGCGGCACGGTGAAGCTGTGGCCGTTCTCGAGGGTGATGACGCGAGATGCCGGGCTGAACTTCATGACCACGCCGTTGTTCGACGATGCCAGGGTGGCGCCCGACATGAAGGCGAGGGATGCGGCAGCCAGGATGATCTTCTTCATTTGGTAGTTCCTTTCTTGGGAGGTGACGCCAACATCGGCGACGTCCCATTTCTAGTCGCGCCCCGTTTCGAGCTGTTTTCAGAAGCTGGCGATAAGTGTTTCGTTTGTTTCAGCCGCGGGCAGGAAGCGAAACGTTGCGATGCTTTCCGGCCGGAAAGGGCAGGCTCCGTGTGCTGCTGGAGTAGCCGCGGTGCCGTTGCAGCCACCTAGGCGCGATGGTTTGTGACCAGGCACAGGCGCGCAAGACGATTAGGCTTAGCGTGGGTTGATTGGGTGCGGTGACAGTCGTGATGGCTGCAGCCAAGCGCGAGGGGGCAATCTTGGCTCTGTCGAACCAGCTGCAACGCGACGGGATGGGGAAGTGCGGGCGAGAGCGGAAAGATCTGCTCGTATCCCGCAAGCGCGGGATAGACCCGCCGAATGGCTGGGCAAACGCGAACGCACCGACCGGCAAAGTGCCGGTCGGTCAAAACGAATGGGAGAATGCCGTCGTTGGACGCCGCGACTTGCGGGCCGTGCGCGCTCCGTCGGTAGCGCGCAAATGCGCTGCGATCATCGGGTTGACGATGTGGGGGTCGGTGAGAAGCGCCATGTGTCCGGCTTCGGGAACCATGGCAAGCCTTGCGCCTGGAATAGCCTCGGCCACCATTTCGGTGACGCGCAAGCTGGCGATCGGGCTGTCGAGTGCCATCACCACAAGCGTCGGGCAGCTGAGTTCGCGACAACGGCTCGCCGGCCAGGTCGCGGCAAGTGCAGCGGCGAGATCGCTGCCCACTTGCTCCTCGTGGCGCGTGAGCTCTTGCCGGAGGCCTTCGCTTGTCCGGCGCCAGGCTCCCGCGCCATGCCAGAAGTCGACATAGGTGCGCATGCCGGCGGTTGGGCTGACGGCACTTGCTGCTGTCGCCAGTTTCTCGGCCATGCTGGCAAGCTCGGCGAACAAGGCGAGATCGGACTGAGCCCCGTCGCGCAGCAGATGGAACAATGCGGGCTCGATCAGCGTCAGGCTTTTGGCCAGTTCCGGCCACAACAGTGCAATTTCCAATGCCACCGCCGCACCGTGCCCATGGCCGACAAGATGCATCGGCTCGGTCATCGTTCCGAGAACGACACCCACGATATCGGGGATATCGCGGGCGGTCTGCCTGTTGCCATGACAGGATAAATTCGGCGCGATCAGCCGGTGGCGTCCGCGGAGGTAGTCTGCGGTGCCTTGCCATAGCTCGCCCGTACTCGCGGAGCCATGCAGCGCGAGTACGGGCGAGGCTGGCACAGTCTTGCTGGGCACAGGCTGTCCGAGCGCCGTCTGGCATATGTGGCCCGGATCGGCCTGCCAGCTGGCGCTATTCCACATCGTGTTCATGGCCGCGCTTCCGATCGCCGGATGGATCGCTGACAAGCGACTGGATTTCGGAACGTGCCACGCCGATGTCCTTGAGCAGGTAGTCGTCAAGTTCCCCGAGATTCCACACCGCGCGGCGATGGGCGCGACGCAGCCAGAATGCCCGATGGGCAGCAGCGATCCGCGAAGCCAGCGACAAGACGTGGCCGGCAGCGGGTGATCGAATGGTCAATGCAGTCATGTCGAACTCCTTTGAGCTGTGCCGAAGTCGGCGACGCTCCTGATCTAGACCCCTCCTGTTTCGGGCATGTTCCCGGCATCGGGGAGAAGTGTTTCGTTTGTTTCAATGCGATGTTCAGTCGATCTGCGGGGTGCCGCAGGGTGCATGGTGACTGCCTGGACGAGCAGGGCCGCCAATCGCCATCGAGGCAGCTGACGAAAGCCCGATCGAGCCGTGCCCGCTGCCGGCCGTTGCAGACAGAGGCAGGATCCCGAACAGTCGGCGCGACGTGAGCCGCCCTGGAGTCGCGCCCAATGAAACGCGCTGCTTCTTCACAATCCGCGAGGATGTCGTGTTCGACGGCTCGTGCCGTGACGACATCATCCCGGCGGGCGGGAATTGAAAGGTGGAAGCGAAGTCGAAAGCGTGCGCCACGCCGAAGGTCGGCAGAACAGCGCAAAAAGCCAAAATGGTCGATCGCATCTCATGTCTCCTTGAGGACGTTTATGTTCTCGACTTAGTGGGCTCCTCGCCTGCGGGCCGCCTATCAACATCCCGTGGGATTTTGATAGACTGGCTGCTTCCGCATGCCGGGAGCCGACCCAGTGAAGTCGACATGGCGGAAGTTAGCTCAGGCCTGTTTCGGCGCTTTTTCTGAGCTGAGGGAAAAGGTTTCGTTAGTTCGCGTGATTGCGCGAAAATGGCTCTCAGGCCGAAACAATTGAAACAAAGTGAGTGAGTTTCGACCTCATACCGAAACAGAGCGCTTGTAATCATCCGCCGCGCTCACGCCGCCGTGATGTGGCCGCGCAAGGATTGAGGAGACGATCATGCGAGCTGGTGATCCGGCCGTGAATGTTCGGACGGGCTACGCGCTATTCGACAGCAACGACATTCTCGTCGACGCCAACGCCGAGATTTTCGGCGGCATTGTCCAGCCGCGCGGTGAGCAGCCGCCGATGAATGTCATCGCAGCCGTTGCCCTGGTACTTCGTCAATTCGCCAGCTTCGACAGTCTTGTTGTAGAACAGACCGATGATTTCGTGCGCCGCGCCGCGCTGCGCTGGCGGCAGCCGAACGTGCCGCCAATCGAGGCGCAAACCGTCGATGGCGGCTGGAAACTGCTGACAAGCCATCCCCGCCTCGACGCCGGCATCGCGCTGATCAGCACCGACATCACTGAAATGAAGCTGGCCCAGATCGCGCATATCGATAGCGCCGAAATCTTCCGTTGCATCACCGACAGCCATCCGCTGCCGGTCTGGGTCGTCGACGAAGAAAGCAAGCAGATCCTCTACGAGAGCCTCGACGGGTCGCACCTGCTTGGCCGCAAATGGCAACCGCAACTGCAACAGCGCCTCACCGACCACTTTGTGAACCCGGACGAATTCGATCAGGCCTGCCGCTGTGTCCACGGCAATGACATTCTGCGCGACTGCGAGATCCAGATGCAGCGCGAAGACGGGTCACACGTCTGGTGCTCGACGAACTGGCGGCGAAGCGTCTTCCGCTCACGCCCCTCGTTGGTCATTGGCGTGCTCGACATCACCGAGCGCAAGAAGGCCGAGGCGGCCGAGCGCGAAGCGACGTCGCTGATGCAGCGGGTGCTGGACGCTTGCCCATCGCCGACACGCATGTCGACGATCGAAGGCGAGACTCTCTATGCCAATCCCGCCAGCCGGGAACTCTACGGCGACCGCCCTCACATTGCGGACTACTATGTCGACCCTGGCGACAGGAAAATTCTGGTCAGTACCCTTCTGGACAAGGGCAGCATCGACGACTTCCGCGTGCGGCAATATTGTTCCGACGACACCATTTTCTGGGGCTCGCTCTCGGCGCGGCTGATCGACTTCCAGGGCAAGAAGGTGATCGTTTCCAACGCGACGAACATCAACGGCATGATCATGGCGCAGCAACAGACGCGCCAGGCAAACAACCGTCTCACCGACGCGATCGAGTCACTGGCCGAAGGGTTCGCGCTATACGACAAAGACGATTGCCTGGTGCTGGCCAACAGCCAGTATCGGAAGATGCATGCCATCTGCGCGGATGTGCTGGTCCCGGGAGTGAACTGGTTCGATTTCCTGCGTGTAACCGCCGAACGCAGCCAGTTCCGCGTTCCCGGCGACAAGATCGACGAGTGGCTGGCCGAGCGGGCGAGGGATCGGCGCGAGTACCGGCAGCAAGAATTCCAGCATGCCGACGGTGGTTGGTTTTTCGTTTCGAACAGCCCGACCCGCGAGGGCGGCTTCGTCGTCACCCGGCTCGACATCACCGAGCGCAAGCGAGCTGAACTGGCGGCCAAGGAGGCGGACGATCTGGTACGCAGGGTCCTGGAGGCCAGCCCTGTCAGCATCCAGATGACGCGCGCGCATGACGGCAAGCAGCTGTATAGCAGCCCGGCGACGACGAAGCTGCTGGGCGACGTCGCCGGCGCGCTCGACCACTTCGCCACTCCGGCGCATCGCGACGAATATGTCGAACGGCTGCTGCGCGATGGCGCGGTCGACGAATTCGAAACCCAGCTCAAGCGCAGCGACGGCCAGGCATTCTGGTGTTCTATCTCGTCGCGGCTGATCGATTTCCATGGCGAGCAGGTCATTGTTTCCCATACCTACGATCTGAGCGACCGCATCGAGTTGCAGAAGCAGCTCGAACACCAGCGCGAGAAGCTGCACCAGAACGAGAAGCTGTCGGCGCTCGGCGGGTTGCTTGCCGGCGTTGCTCATGAGCTGAACAATCCGCTGTCGGTGGTGCTCGGCATGTCGCTGACGCTGAAAGAGACATCGGTCGACCCCAAGACGGTCGAGCGAGCTGACAAGATCAGCAAGGCGGCGGAACGCTGCGCCCGTATCGTCAAGACCTTCCTGGCCATGGCCAGGCAACAGCCGACGCGGGCGACAAATGTCGCGATAGACGAGGTTGTTTCGGCTGCGCTCGAAGTGGTCAACTATTCGATCCGCTCTTCCGACATCCAGCTCATGTTCGATCTCGAGCCGGATCTGCCGGCGATCTGGGGCGATCCCGATCAACTCAGCCAGGTGCTGATCAACCTGTTGGTCAATGCCGAGCACGCGCTTCACCATTGGGAGGGCCCGAGGAAGATTTTGGTTGCCACGGGGCGTCACCCGGAATGCGGCAACATCACCCTCAGCGTCACCGACACCGGCCCCGGGATCCCGGAGGAAATCCTGCCCCGCATCTTCGAGCCGTTCTTCACCACCAAGGAGGTCGGCGCCGGCACCGGCATCGGTCTGTCCTTCTGCCATCGCATCATCCAGGCGCACCAGGGAACGATCGAGGTTGAAACCATGCCCGGCGGTGGCTCGACCTTCGTCGTCTCGCTGCCTGCTTCCGATCGCCTCGTCGAAGTATCCGGGCCGGCCGACGAAGAGCCATCTAGCTCGGCGGGCCTTTCGTGCCTGGTGGTGGATGATGAGAGGGAGGTTGCCGACCTGATCGCCGAAGTCCTAATGCGCGACGGATTCACTGTCGTCGTCGCGAGGTCGGGCGAAGAAGCGTTGACGCAGCTCAGGAAACGCACGTTTGCCGTCATCCTGAGCGACCTGAAGATGCCGAGCATGGATGGTCGGCGGCTCTATAACTACATCGCCGATTACCACCCGGCGGAGGTCGACAGGCTTGCTTTCCTGACAGGCGACACGATCAGCCCCGATGCGCAGGTCTTCCTGCGTGCCACCAAGCGGCCCTTTCTGGAAAAGCCGGTGAAGCCGATCGAATTGCGCCGGTTTGTTTCAGGGCTGTCGTCAGGCAGGCGTGAATGAAGCCGTTTGATTTGCCGCCCTCGGCGAAGAGGGGTACTTTTCCAATTGAGGTGAGGACCCGGTGACTGCCAGTTCGCAGATCGTCGTTTGCGATGACGAGCCCGATGTCCGCGACATGGTCGCGGAGTATCTGGAACGCCATGGCTATGCCGTGACGACAGCCGATGCCGGGCCGGCTTTGCGCCAGATCGTCGAGAGCCAGCCCGTCGATGTCGTGATCCTCGATATCCGCATGCCGGGCGAGGACGGCCTCTCCCTGGCGCGCTACCTGCGTGAGCATTCCGAGGTTGCGATCATCATGCTGACGGGCTCGGCGGAGATCATCGACCGCGTTGTCGGCCTCGAGATCGGTGCCGACGACTACATCGGCAAGCCGGTTGACCTGCGCGAATTGCTGGCGCGGGTTAAGGCAGTGCTGCGCAGGACGACGGGCAGGGACCGTATTTCAGAAAATGCTCTTGGGCCCCAGAGCGCCCAATTTGGCAGCTGTCGGCTGGATTTGGAAACGCGCAAGCTGTTCGATGCCGAAGGCGGGGACATAGCAATCACCCCGATGGAGTTCCGGCTGCTCAAGGTGTTCGCCGAGAACAAGGGGCGCATACTCAATCGTGACCAGTTGCTCGAGCTTGCGCATGACCGGGGCTGGGATCCGTTTGACCGCAGCATCGACATTCGCATTTCGCGACTGCGCAAGAAAATCGAGACTGATCCGACAAAGCCGGAGGTGATCAAGACCATTCGTGGGGTCGGATACCTCTACGCCTGATCGAGTATAAGGCACTTGCGTTTGCACCGATAGCAACTGTGCGAGCGGCGAGACTTGCTTGGCGTATCCATCAAAATGCCTTACTGGGAGGCTCCTTGGGCAAATCAGCCCCAGAGATCACGGACCGCGCCACCGCCTGATGCAGCAGACCAAGGCATATAGATCGCTTGCGACCGGCATGTTGCCGGCCATGCTGCTATGCCTTTCGGTGATGTTTGCCATGGTTGGCGGGTCGCTGGTCGACAGCATGCCTCTGGCATCTGTGGCCACTGAACCCGCTCCAGGCCAGATGGACGTGCGCGGACGTCATACCGGCCCCGCCATTCCCGAGCGAACATTCGTCGTCGTCGATTGGCGCAGCGCCAAGGCGATGCCGCAGCACGACGACGGCAAGTCGGCAATTATCCCTTCCAGGATCGAAACGCTTGCGATGGCCATTGCCCGTCCGCGGGCCGATCTCGTCTTGCGGACGGATGTCTCGCCCTCTGGGCCGACCTATGGCGCGCGCGCGCCGCCAGCCATCTCCTGAACATTTGTGATGGTGCGGCCCCGACGCCGCGCCGCTGAACTAACAGCCGTTGTCCGCGTGCCCTGACGCCGCGGCGATGGCTTTTACAGGATAGATCATATGCGGACCTCCCGATGGGTGGTGGTGACATACACCATCATCATTTTGGCCGGCATCATTGCCGCGCTTCCCAACGTCCTCACGGCCAAGCAACTGGCAGCATTGCCCGACTGGTTTCCAAAACAGCAAGTCACGCTCGGCCTTGACCTCCAGGGCGGCTCGCACCTGGTGCTTGAAGTCGATGCGGCGGCACTCAAGACCGACCGTCTGCGCTCGCTGCTCGACGATGTGCGTGGCGCTTTGCGCAAGGAGCGCATCAACGCATCCTCGGCGCGGCTCGCCGGCGATGCCATCGTCGTCAACATTGCCGACGACGCGCAGCGCGCGACAGCCCTCGCCACGCTGCAGGCGCTGGCCGTTCCCGTCAGCGGCGGCCTCGGTCTTGGTGGGGGCAAGCCCGACATCGAGGTCACCACTGCCGACAAGCAGATCAAGGTCGTACTGACCGAGGCTGGCCAGCGCGACAAGCTCGACGCCGCACTCCAGCAGAGCCTCGAGATCGTGCGCCAGCGCGTCGACCAGGTCGGTGTCGCCGAGCCGACGATCCAGCGTGTCGGCAGCGACCGCATGCTTGTCCAGTTGCCGGGTCTGCAGGATCCGACACGTTTGCGCGAGCTTCTCGGCAGCACCGCCAAGATGACCTTCCACATGGTGGCCAACGTCGCCAATGGCGAGCCGCTGCCGCGTGGCGTGTCGATGCTGCCAGACGCAAAGTCCGGCGCGCAGTATCCGGTCGAGGACCGCGTCGCGCTCGATGGCGCACGCCTCACCGACGCCCGCGCCGGCTTCGACCAGCGCACCCAGGAACCGCTGGTTTCGTTCCGCTTCGACAGTGTCGGCGCGCGCCAGTTCGCCGAGATCACCGCTGCCAATGTTGGCAAGCCGTTCGCCATCGTGCTCGACGGCAAGGTGCTGTCTGCGCCGAATATCCGCGAACCGATCACCGGAGGCTCGGGCCAGATCAGCGGCAGCTTCAGCGTTGAAGAGACGGTGACGCTGTCGGCGCTTCTGCGCGCCGGCGCGCTGCCGGCACCGCTGACCGTCATCGAAGAGCGCACCGTCGGTCCCGACCTCGGCGGCGACGTCATCAAGATGGGCATCTACACCGGCGTCGCCGGCTTCGTGGCGGTCGTGCTGTTCATGGTCGCGCTCTACGGCACCTGGGGCATGATCGCGAATTTCGCGCTGTTGCTGCACCTGATCTTGACCTTCGGTGTCCTGACCCTGATCGGCGGCACGCTGACGCTGCCTGGCATCGCCGGTATCATCCTGGGCATCGGCTTCGGCGTCGACGCCAACATCCTGATCAACGAACGCATCAGGGAAGAGTCGAAGAAGGGGCTCAGTGCGTTTGCTGCCTTGGACAATGGCTTCAAGCGCGCCTATTCGACCATTGTCGATGCCAACGTGACGTCGCTTATCGCCACCGGCCTGCTGTTCATGTTCGGCTCCGGTCCGGTGCGCGGCTTCGCCATCACCATGTTCCTCGGCACCTGCCTGTCGATGTTCACCGCCGTTTCGGTGACGCGCATCCTCATGGCCGCCGTGGTCCGTCGCAAGCGCTTGAAGACGATCACCATCGAACCGCTCGTCCGCTTCTTCCCGGAGAAGACCTCGATCTCGTTCATGAAGGCTCGCTATCTAGGCATCGGCATGTCGATCTTCCTGTCGCTGGCCTCCATCGGCCTGTTCTTCAAGCCGGGCCTCAACTACGGCATCGACTTCAAGGGCGGCATCCAGGTCGAGATCGCGACGTCGACCCCGGCCGACCTGGCACAGCTGCGCAGCACGCTCGGTGGCCTGAACATCGGCGAGGTGGCGTTGCAACAGATTGGCAGCGACGGCAACGTGCTGATCCGCGTGCAGCGCCAGGAGGGTGGCGAGGCAGCACAGACCGCTGCCGTCGACACCATCAAGTCAGCGGTGCAGAAGCTCGATCCAAGCGTGAAGTTCGAACGCACCGAAGTGGTGGGTCCGAAGGTCAGCGGCGAGCTGGCGCAGTCCGGCATCCTGGCCGTGGTGTTGGCCGCGCTTGCAATGCTGGTCTACATCTGGTGGCGCTTCGAGTGGAACTTCGCCATCGGCGCCATCGCCACGCTGGTGCTCGATACCACCAAGATGGTCGGTTTCTTCGCGTTGTTCGGGCTGGACTTCAACCTGACGGCGATCGCAGCACTTTTGACCATCATCGGCTATTCGGTCAACGACAAGGTCGTGGTCTACGACCGCATGCGTGAGAACCTGCGTCTCTACAAGAAGATGCCGCTGCGCGAGATCATCGACATGAGCATCAATCAGGTGTTCGCGCGCTGTATCTACACCTCCGTCGCCATCCTGCTGTCGATGCTGCCGATGGCGATCTGGGGCGGTAGTGCCGTCGAGAACTTCGCCGTTCCGATGGTCTTCGGCGTGTTCATCGCAACGACCTCGTCGATCTTCATCGCAGCGCCGATTCTGCTGCTTCTCGGCGATTGGTGGCAGCACCGCAGTGCAGGCCGCGAGCCATCGACTGGAGCCGTGACGACCAAGGCCTAGCTGTCCCTGTCGGAGCCGTCCTGGTGGCGGCTCCGACAAAGGCCGGCCGGCAGCGCGTCATCTAAAGTCGTGTGCGGTCAGCACATACAAGCGCTTGCGTCCGTGGGAATAGACTTCACGAGCGACGTCCTGGATCGAAATTCGAGCCGCATCGAAGGCGGCAAGATATCGTGTTTCATTGTCTGCGGCCGGCTGTGCGGGCTTGAGAGCCTGAACCTCGATGAAAAACGGAACTTCGAACGTGCCATCGTATCCCAAGAAACGTATGGCTTTTCTCGCGGCGTCATAGCTGCGGCTTCTGTTTGGAAAGGCGAGTGTCATCTTTTTGCTCCAGTGCAGGATAGTCGGAAGATCAGATCGCCGAAGTGCCCGGACAACCGGGAGCCACTAATGCGCTGGGTGCCGGACGGGGATTAGGTTTCCCGTCCAGTAGGAACCGCAAACATCCATCGACTTAGATAGGTTTGTCGGCTGACTTGCGCGCGCTGCGATGTTGCGTGCCCAAGGTCATTCCGCCTCATCATGCAGTCGAGAGGTCGGCATGTCCCGCGTCAGTAGGCCGCCGAGAATGCGGGCCGCTTCGCGCAAAAGGGCTTGCATGTCCTGCTGCGTGACCGCATGCGGGTCGTCCGCCACATCGAGAAGCTGACGCACGAGTTTGACGCGGCGCTGATGCAGTTCAGCCATCAGGGGCTCTTCCATTTTTCGCTCGGAGCGTAGATGGCCGCTTGGCTAGCTAAGGCGGTTGCGTTCGTGCAATTCACTTGCGCGCCACCGCTTGCCGGCAGCGTGATTGACACGTCTACGATCAGCCTCACCGTGTGGCGCCCCTGTGCGGCTTTGGTGACGCCGTGGCGATCGCGCCGCCTTCGTCGTCCCACCGATCGATGGCCAAATCCATGGTCTTACGCTGGCGTGCGTAGCTCGCATAACGCCTGCGAAGGCCATCGACGGCTCTTGTTCCGCCTTGGAAGTTGTCACTCAGAAATTGCGCTGTCGCAGCTGTGCTGTCGGGCTGAGAGCTACCTTGACGGATTTTGGCTTGCAAGCGCGCGCTCAGGCTCATGTCTTCGGAAGTCGGATGGTTGGAAGACACTGTGTCCTCCTTTCAGTTGGGGCTAGGGCACGATGGCCGCCCTCAATCAGCCGCGCCCTAAGACGAGCGGCCGACAACCGACCCTGCGCCTTTATCAAGTTCGCGTCTACACTGTTGGTCAGCTATTCCGCACGGCAAATATTTCTGCAAATAGAGGAACGAAGATCAGCAGCCGGACGTTTTGTTTCTGGCGGCATTCGACCGCCCACCAACAATAAGGAAAATCAAAATGAAGCGCATTGCATTTGGACTTGCAGCTGTACTTATGACCGCTGGATCGGGTTTTGCTGCTGAGCCGGCAATGATGGCGAAGACGCCAAAAGGCGAAATATACACGGACATGAAGGGCATGACGCTCTATACGTTCGACAAAGACAAAGCGGGCGCATCCAGCTGCTATGATGCTTGTGCCGAAGCTTGGCCAGCGCTCAAGGCCGATGCAAAGTCAAAGGCCGAGGGCGCGTGGACTGTCGTTGACCGGACTGATGGCACCAAGATGTGGGCGTATGACGGAAAGCCGCTCTACACCTATGCCAAGGACAAGAAGGCAGGTGAAATGAACGGCGAAGGCGTTGGCGGCGTTTGGCATATGGCCAAGGCCAGCTAACCATCACTATGGCGGCGTCTCACGGCGCCGCCGCTATGCCCACAGACGCCGAAGTCGGAGGAGTAGGAGCAGGCAATGATAGTGCAGGAGATGACGCGAGAAGAAAACACGGCCCTCGTGTCGGCGCAACGGCTAGGACGGCTGGCTTGTGTACGAGACAATCGGCCTTACATCGTGCCCTTCTATTACGCATTGTCCGACGATCATCTGTATAGCTTTTCGATGCAGGGTCAGAAGATCGACTGGATGCGCGAGAATGCTGAGGTGTGTGTTCTGGTCGACGAAGTGGGCGCCAATCGAGAGTGGCGAAGCGTTATCGTTTTCGGTCTTTTTGAGGAACTGCCAGAGACGCCACAGTGGCGACGTGATCGCGATCATGCATGGTCCCTGCTTCAGCAACACGCCAACTGGTGGGAGCCAGGAAGTCTGAAGCCTCGCGCTAGAGGAATGGTGGACGCTTCACCATCGGTATTTTATAGGATCAAGATTGAAAGCATGACCGGCAGGCATGCTCGTGCGGCAACGTCGACTGACTAGCTTGTGCGAGCGGCCTCTTCAGTGACGGATTTGGCGGCATACTGGCACCATGATTCTTGCCTTGCCTCCGACGATCGACCTTCCAGAAGATTCGTCCGAACTGTCCGATGACGCCCTGCTTGATATCGTGCAGCGTCATACGATCCGCTACTTCTGGGAGGGCGGCCATCCGGTCAGTGGCCTTGCCCGGGACCGACAGAAGACCGCCGGCGACGCGCCGAACGATCTCGTGGCGATCGGCGGCTCCGGCTTCGGGATCATGGTCATCATCGTTGCGGTCGAGCGCGGCTGGGTCGATCGCGCCGAAGCCCTTCGTCGATTGCATCGGATGCTCGATGTACTTGAGGGCTCGCCGCGGCACCACGGCATGTTCCCGCATTTCGTCAACGGCTCTACGGGCGACACCATTCCGTTCCGACGCAAGGACGATGGCGCCGACATTGTCGAGACGACGTTTCTGTTTCAGGGCCTGATTTGTGCCCGCGAATATCTCGACCAGATTGCAGGCGACGAGCAGCGTTTTCGCGATCGGGTGAACGCGCTGCTGGCGCAGGCCGAGTGGGATTGGTTTGCGCGCAAAGGCAAACTCTACTGGCACTGGAGCCCGAGGCATGGCTGGGCGATGAACAGCCCGATCGAAGGCTGGAACGAGTGCTTGCTTGCATTCGTTCTGGCAGCGGGATCGCAACATCACGCCATAGATCCGGATTGCTACCACGACGGTTTTGCTGGCGGACCAGCGTTCCAAAACGGGCGTGACCATCACGGGATCGTCTTGCCGCTCGGTA
This sequence comes from Aminobacter sp. LjRoot7, assembly GCF_964252895.1. NCBI lineage: Bacteria > Pseudomonadati > Pseudomonadota > Alphaproteobacteria > Hyphomicrobiales > Phyllobacteriaceae > Aminobacter > Aminobacter sp. LjRoot7. The sequence goes on along the minus strand of NZ_CAXUPX020000011.1, from coordinate 87,636 downwards.
CGGACTTTGGCGGCCCGCTCTTTTTCGCGCACTATTCCTTCTGCGGGCTCGATCCCCGTGGCTTAAGTGACCGCTATGCCGACTATTGGGAACAAAATGTCGGGCACGCGCGGATTAACCATCGCCATTGCGTGCTCAACCCGCATAACCATCAAGGCTACGGCGCTGATTGCTGGGGGCTCACCGCGTCTCACGGGCCGACGGGTTACATCGCGCATGCTCCCGATAGAGATGTCGGCGTCATCACGCCGAGTGCGGCACTGTCCAGCTTTCCTTATGTTCCTGATCAAGCGATGGCCGCTCTACGTGGTTTCCTGACCAAGCCAAGGAATCGCATCTGGGGCCGTTTCGGCTTCGTCGACGCGTTCTGCGAAAACCGCAACTGGTATGCCCGAACCTATCTGGCCATCAACCAGGGCCCCATCGTCGCAATGATCGAAAATCACCGAACTGGGCTTTTGTGGAAGCTGTTCATGGGCGCACCGGAAGTCCGCCTTGGCCTGGCCAGGCTGGGTTTCACCCGACCTGGAACCAACAGGCAAAAGGACCATCCCGGTGCGGATGCCGCTCATGCCTCGCACTCGGAGCGTGAAGCGGCTGTGTTGCTTGCGGTTTCCTAGCCGTTGGCAGCACGGACTTCGACGCGCAACAGGGTGAGCATCTCATCGAGATCGGCCCGGTCGGCGATCGAAATGCGCAGCCATTCCGGCAAGCCGTAGTCTTCGTTCGAGCGGATGATGAAGCCTTGCCTGGCGAGCCGCGCCACCGTCTCCTGGGCCCAGCCGGCATAGGCGCCGGGCAGGCGAACGAAGGCGAAGTTGGCGGCACTTGGCGAAATCTCGAAACCGAGCTTGCGAAGTTCGCCTTCGAGATATTCGCGCTCCTCGGCCGTGCGGGAGCGCACGTGCTGGACGAAGTCCTGTTCCCCGACCGCGACAGTAGCCGCCACCTGGGCCAGGCCGTTGACGTTGCCGATGCCGCGCACATTGTTCAGCGCGGAGACCACCTCCGGATAGGCATAGGCCCAGCCAGCGCGCGCGGACGCCAGGCCATAGGCCTTGGAGAAGGTGCGGGTGACGATGACATTGGGATGGCGATCGGCGATTTCGAAGGTCGCGACAGCCTCGGCCGGGTCGACATATTCGGCATAGGCCGCATCGAGCACCAGAACGACATGCGATGGCAACTCGCGCGCCAGCCGCGCCACCTCGTCCATCGGAACGACCGAGCCGGTGGGATTGTTGGGATTGGCAAGGAAGACGACGCGCGTTTTGGGCGTGACGGCCGCCAACAGCGCATCGACATCGACGGAAAAATCGGGGCCCAATGAGGCCTCGACTGCCTTGGCGCCGAGGCGATAGGCGACGATGGCGAACTGCAGGAAGGAATAGGCGGGGAACAGGATTTCGTCGCCGGCGCGCGCGTAGACGCGGCCGACGGCATCGAGCAGCTCTTCCGAGCCGTTGCCGCAAACGATGCGGGTCGGGTCGAGGTTGAACTGCTTGCCGATTGCCGCGCGCATCGTACCGCAGTTCGGGTCGGCATAACGAAATACGTTGGGCGCTGCCTCGCGAATTGCCTCGACCACGCCGGGCGCCGATCCGAGCCAGCTCTCGTTGAGCCCGAGATTGACGATGCGTGCCGCGCCCGTGGTATCGATCTTCTTGACGACGGTCAGCGTTCGGGCGGACAGGTAAGGCACGGGCAGGGACATTTCGTTTCCTCGAAGTAACTTGTCTTAGTCGGAGCCGATCAGGATCTTGGTGTAGAGCGAGCGGAAGCGCTTGCGGTCCGCCGGCGGCTCCTTGAAGTGGGTGGCGTAGTAGCCGATCTGCTGGAAATAGGTGATGCGGGCGCGGATCAGGCTTTCGTCCTGGTCGTAGCCCATCGCGGCAAACGCCCTGACGAGCAGCGCCATGCGAAAATCGTCCTGCGCCTGCACCTTGCGGGCAATCACCGCCGAACCGCGCGCCCAGTCGCGGATGGCCTGGTCGAGCCGTGGGCTGAACGGGTCCTCCCTGATCCACACGCCTGTTACCGCGTCGAAGAAAGCCGGGCCGTCGATGCCCTCCTGGTCGATGAGGGCTTCGAACGGCCTGCAATTGCGCTGGCGCCATTCTTCCAGAAGGCTGTCGAGCAAGTCCTTCAGGTTTTTGAAATGAAAGTAGAAGCTGCCGCGCGTGACCTTCAGCTGTTTCGACAGGTGGTCGATCTTGACGTTGGCGATGCCCTTCTTTTCCAACGCAGCGATGGCAGCGGCAATCCACGCCTGGCGAGACAGCGTTTTGCGCGTCTCGGACTTGGCTGATCGCTCGGGAGGTGGGCTGCGCTTCATCTCTTAGTCCCTCAGGGGAGGTTGCCGAAGCGCTCTAGCATCAGCGCGAAGAAGCCGTCGGCGTCGATGCGGCGCAAAACGTTACAGTTCTTGCGCCGGCCGGTGACGTGCCACCAGTCGACTACGGTCATGCCGATGGTCTCAGGCGACATCAGTTCGATGGTTACGTTGCACTGCTTCTGCTCATAAAGATGCGGCGCGAGCAGATAACCGGTCACGCAGGCGTCGTGGATGGGACGGGCCTCGGTCGGGAATTTGTGCGAGCCGTACTGGCGGTAGAAGTCGGCCATGTTGGCGGCTTCGATGGCCGAGCGGGTGCCGAGCGCACGCAGCTGTTGCAACCATTCCGGCGTCATCTGTGCAGTGTAGGTGCAGTCGATGCCGGCCATGGTGACCGGCACGCCGGAATCGAACACGACTGCCGCCGCATGAGGGTCGACCCAGATGTTGAACTCGGCCGCAGGCGTGGCATTGCCGCCCTCGAAGAAACCGCCGCCCATCAGCACCACTTCGCGGATGCGCGGGATGATGCGCGGCTCCATCACCATCGCCATGCCGAGATTGGTCATCGGCCCGAGCGTGCAGACGGTGATCTCGCCTTCGGGCGCTGCCATCAGCGTGTCGACGAGGAAGTTGACGGCATGCTTGTCCTGTAGCGGCTTAGTCGGTTCGGGCAGGACGCAGCCGTCGATGCCGGTCGGACCGTGGACATATTCGGCGGTCTTGAGCGCCTTGACCATCGGGCGCGAGCAGCCGGCATAGACCGGTAGGTCGGAGCGAGCGGCGAGCTCGGCGATCTGCAGGGCGTTGCGCGAGGTCAGCGCCAGCGGCACGTTGCCGCCGACGGTGGTCAGCGCCAGCACCTCGAGCTCGGGCGAGCCGAGCGCGAACAGGATGGCAAAGGCATCGTCCTGGCCGGGGTCGGTATCGATGATGATCTTTCGCGGCGACATGGCTCTTCCCCCCGGTTCGATCGCCGGTTAGCTTCGGCGGCATTGCAAGAATTGGGCGCCAATGCATACAGTACTGTATGTTATTTTCAAGACGGGTTGGCACGCCTCCCGTTGGCACATCGAGGAGAAATGAATGGGGCCTCCAGTCGATCCGGTTCCCGCTGGCGACATCCAGCCGAAGAGTGCCGACGTCGTCATCGTTGGTGGCGGCATCATTGGCGCCAGCGCGGCGTTGTTCCTGGCGCGCAAGGGCATTTCGGTCGTCGTCTGCGAGAAGGGGCACGTGGCCGGCGAGCAGTCGAGCCGCAACTGGGGTTGGTGCCGCCGCATGGGCCGCGATCCGCGCGAGCTGCCGCTGATTGTCGAAGCGCTGAAGATGTGGGGCGGCCTCGAGGAGCTTATCGGCGAAGACGTGGGCTTTCGCCGCACGGGCATCCTCTATCTCTGCCAGGACGACAGCGACGTCGAACATCATGCCGAATGGGTGAAAAACGCCGGCGACTATGCGCTCGATAGCAAGATGATCGAGGGCAGGGCGCTGGCCGAACTCATGCCGGGTGCTCAGAAGATGTTCCGGGCTGCACTGCACACGCCGAGCGACGGTAGGGCCGAACCGCAGAAGGCAGCGCCGGCGATCGCCCGTGCCGCCCAGCGTGCCGGCGCGCGCATCCTGCTCCGTTGCGCCGTGCGCGAGATCGAGACAGAGGGTGGTCGCGTCTCGGGCGTGGTGACCGAGAACGGCCCGATCCGTACCAGCACCGTTGTCGTCGCCGGCGGCGCGTGGTCGAGCCAGCTCTGCCGATCGGTCGGCATCCGCCTGCCGCAACTTGCCGTGCGCTCGTCGGTGATGCGTACCGGTCCTGTTCAAGGCGGTCCCGATGGTGCCGCTTGGACGGAAGGCTTTGCCTATCGCAAGCGCCTTGACGGCGGCTACACCATCGCCAACGGCACCATCAGCTATCATCATGTGAACCCCGACAGCTTTCGCTACTTCACCGATTTCCTGCCGATCCTGTCGCGGGAATGGCGCTCCATTGGCCTGCGCTTTGGTGATTTTGTCGGTGGTCCCTTCGGGCTTTCACCCAGGCTGGAAGGCGAGGGTAGTGTCTATGAGCGGCACCGCACGCTTGATCCGGAACCGGCGGTTGCTCCGCTCGAAGCTGCCCGCTCCAATATGGAGAAGGTATTTCCGGTGCTGAAAGGCGTGCCAACGCTGCAACGCTGGGCCGGCTTCATCGATGCCACGCCAGATGCGGTGCCGGTGATTTCGCCGGTCAAGTCGCTGCCCGGGCTGGTCATCGCCACTGGCTTTTCCGGCCATGGCTTCGGCATCGGCCCGGCCGCTGGGCGGCTCACGGCTGATATCGTCACCAGCGATAAGCCTTTGGTGGACCCGACGGCCTTTCGTTACGAGCGCTTCATCGACGGCACCAAGCATCGTCCGACGACGGGGGTGTGATAGTGCTCAGCCGCCGGCGAGGATGCGCTGCATCTCTTGCAGGGCGGCTTCGCGCTGCGGGTCCCGGCCCGCGGCGTAGGGCAGGCTGAAGTCAACCGGGATGTCGGGCGCGACGCCGATGCCCTCCAGCCGCACGTCGTCGCCGATGACAGCGTCGGAGACCGCCACTTCAAGCAGGCTGTCGTCCGGTAGGAGATAGGCACGTCCGGCCAGCAACGCACCGGCGGTGCGGGAGCCGACGAGCGGAATGCCGTTGCTCTTCAGCGCATAGGCAAACAGCTCAAGCCCGCTTCGCGCGCCTTCGTCGATGATGGCAACGACCGGTTTTTGCCAACGCACATTGGCAAGCGTTGCCTCGCCGTCCCGCGGGATGAGCCGGAATGTCGGGGTGTCGCCGACGAACAGCTCGGCCGCATCGGAAGGGCCGCCGCCCCATCGTCCGCGCAGGTCGACGACCATGCCGTCGACGTCCTTGAGGCGACCATCCGCCATTTCGCGGGCAACGATGTCTAGGCCGTCAGGTGCCGAAAGCGTCCACAGCCTGACATAGCCGGCCCGCTTCCCCTCACGCTGAGTGATGCCGATGCTTGTCTCGATCGCTCGCTCGAAAGTCCTGAGCGGGCGCAGCCGCTCCACCCCAACCTTGACGGAGATAGGTTCGGCACCGGCGTTCCGGCGCAGCCTGATCTCGACGTCGCGGCCGACCTTGTCGGTGAACGATGCAATCTCATGATAGGGAGCGCCGTCGACCGAAAGGATTTCGTCGCCGGTCAGTATGCCTGCCCGCGCCGCCGACGAACCGTCATAGACGTCGCTGACGAACAGCGAGCCTGCCAGTGGTTCGGCGATCATGCCGATGCCGGGGTAGCTGACCTGGCCGTCGGGCGGAAACAGCCGCCGCATGTTATTGCGGATGGCAAAGCGGAAGATGTCGGCGAGCTCGAAATAGGCGATCGTGTCTGGCTCGAAACGGCCGGTGTGTGAGGCCTGAAGACTGGCAAGCACGCTGTCGATCGCCTTGTCGACCCGTGTCTCCGAACTGTTCGCGTTGAGCGGTTCTTTGCCGATTTCCTGCCTGACCGTAGTGCCGAAACGCGGAAGCGCCGAGGCGTCGTGGAAATTGTCGACGACGAGTTCGACGGCGCGGTCAAAAACGGAATTGCCCGATTTCGGCGGCGCGTCATCCGCCACAACAGGCAAAGGCTGCAGCAGATAGAGGGCTGTCGCCGCGAGGAAGCCAAAGGTCTTGATGTCCATGGGCGGTTCCTTCTCCGACCCATTATCGGCCCAAGTCGCGGCAGAACGAGCCCCCTCGCTGACAAGTTTGCGTGAGCGGAACTGACACAATGCGCGTGGTTGCCGGGTAGGCTTCGCCCTATCCGACAGGGGGTCGGCACATCTGAAAGAGTAGGCCCGGCCCAACGCCCAAAGGTCCGCGAATCTATCCCGGCAGGTGTTGTGAGCCGGCAGTGCAAAACCGATCATCCTCCCGAAAGCCACAGACAGGCACTACGCCGCAACAGTTTTCGGGAGGACTTTTCATGGCCGGCTTCAATCAGCTTTTCGTTCCAGGACCGACCAACGTTCCGGAGAGTGTCCGACAGGCGATGAACATGCCGATGGAAGACATGCGTGCGCCGGATTATCCTTCGTTCACGCGCGGCCTGTTCACCGACCTGATGAAGGTGTTCCGCAACGAGACCGGCCGTGCCTTCATCTTCCCGTCCTCGGGCACCGGTGCCTGGGAATCGGCGATCACCAACACGCTTAGCCCCGGCGACCGCGTGCTAATGTCGCGTTTCGGCCAGTTCTCGCATCTGTGGGTCGACATGGCCGAACGCTTCGGCCTCGACGTCGATGTCGTCGATGTGGAGTGGGGCACGGGCGTTCCGGTCGAGATCTATGCCGAGCGTCTCGCAGCCGACAAGGAACACCGCATCAAGGCGGTCTTCGTCACCCACAATGAAACCGCAACCGGCGTCACCAGCGATGTCGGCGCGGTGCGTGCCGCGCTCAATGCCGCCAAGCACCCGGCACTTCTCTTCGTCGACGGCGTGTCGTCGGTCGGCTCGATCGACTTCCGCCAGGAAGAGTGGGGCGTCGACTGCGCTGTGTCGGGTTCGCAGAAGGGCTTCATGCTGCCGCCCGGCCTCGGTTTCCTGTCGGTCAGCCAGAAGGCTCTCAACGCTGCCAAGTCGGCAAAGTTCAGCCGCTGCTACTTCTCATTCGAAGACCAGATCCGCGCCAACGATACTGGCTACTTCCCCTACACGCCGGCCGTCCAGCTGCTGCGCGGCCTGCGCGCTGCCCTCGACCTGATCCAGGAAGAAGGCCTCGACAACATCTTCGAACGCCACCACCGGCTGGCGACCGGCGTGCGCAAGGCAGTCGACGCATGGGGCCTGCGTGTCTGCGCCAAGGAAGCAAAGTGGAACTCAGACACGGTTAGCGCGATCGTGGTTCCGGAGGGCATCGACAGTGCAGACATCGTCCGCCGCGCCTACAACGGTTACCAGACCTCGCTCGGCGTCGGCCTCAACAAGGTCGCCGGCAAGGTGTTCCGCATCGGCCATCTCGGTTGGGTCAATGAAGTGATGATGTGCGGTGCGATCTCGGCGGCTGAAATGTCGCTGCGTGACTGCGGCGTCAAGGTTCAGCCGGGTTCCGGCGTCGGTGCCGCGCTCGAGCACTACCGTCTGTCGGCCCAGCCGGCCGTCGCCAAGGCAGCCTGAGGGAGGATCGCATGAGCCATACACTCCACCACCTCCGCAAGCTGCGCCTGCAGCGCTCGGAACTCGCCGTACCGGGCTCCAATCCGGAGATGATCCGCAAGGCCGCCGACGGTGAAGCCGACTACATCTTCCTCGATATCGAGGATGCGGTGGCACCGCCAGACAAGGAACGCGCCCGCAAGAACATCATCCAGGCGCTGAACGAGATCGACTGGCGCGCCAAGGGCAAGACCATTTCGGTCCGTATCAACGGCCTCGACACCCATTACATGTACCGCGACGTGGTCGATGTAATGGAACAGGCCGGCGACAAACTCGACACCATCCTGGTGCCGAAGGTCGGCGTTCCCGCCGATCTCTATACGGTCGACGCCATGGTCAGCCAGATCGAGATGGCAAAGGGCTTCAAGACCCGCGTCGGTCTGGAAGCGCTGATCGAAACGGCACTTGGCATGGCCAATGTCGAGGCAATCGCTGCTTATGGCGGTCGGCTCGAGGCGATGCATTTCGGTGTCGCCGACTATGCCGCGAGCTGCAAGGCACGTACCGTCAGCATCGGTGGTCTCAACCCCGATTATCCTGGTGATCAGTGGCACGCCGCCCTGTCGCGCATGACCGTCGCCTGCCGCGCCTACGGCCTGCGTCCCATCGACGGACCGTTCGGCGACTTCTCCGATCCTGAGGGTTACATCGCCGGCGCAAAGCGTGCCGCGGCGCTCGGCATCGAAGGCAAGTGGGCGATCCACCCCTCGCAGATCGAGCTGGCCAATGCGGTGTTCTCGCCGCCGGAAAAGGAAGTCACCCGCGCCCGCCGCATCATCGAAGTGCTCAAGGAAGCCGAGGAGCAGGGCAAGGGTGCCGCAGCTCTCGACGGCAAGATGATCGACGCCGCATCCGAACGCATGGCCCGCAACGTCCTGGTCATGCATGACGCAATCGAGCAGTCGGCGCGGTCGCGCAACGGCCTGCCAAACTGAGGAGGAGTTCGACATGGATATTCATGAATACCAGGCCAAGGAACTGCTCGCCCGCTACTCGGTGCAGATCCCGCGCGGCGGCCTTGCCTACAGCCCGGAGCAGGCAACCTATCGCGCAAGCGAAATCGGCGGCGGCAAATGGGTAGTCAAGGCACAGATCCATTCAGGCGCCCGCGGCAAGGCTGGTGGCATCCGCATCTGCTCTACTGACAATGAGGTCTCCGAGGCTGCCGAATCCATGCTCGGCCGCAAGCTGGTGACGCACCAGACCGGCCCCAAGGGCAAGCTGGTGTCGCGGCTTTATGTCGAAGAAACCGTCGACATCCGCCAGGAGCTCTATCTCGGCATCGTGCTCGACCGTAAGTCCGAGCGCGTCATGATCGTGGCGTCGGCTTCTGGCGGCATGGAGATCGAGGAGATCGCCGAAAAGCAGCCCGACTCGATCATCCGCGCCATCGTCGATCCGGGTGCCGGCATGCAGCAGTTCCAGGCCCGCGAGATCGCCTTCGGCCTCGGCCTCGACAACAGCCTGATCGGCAAGGCCGTCGACACGCTGCTCGGCTGCTACCGCGTCTTCCGCGACTTCGACGCCTCGATGCTGGAGATCAACCCGCTCGTCATCACCAAGGACGGCAACCTGATCGCGCTCGATGCCAAGATGTCGTTCGACGAAAACGCCCTGTTCCGCCGCGCCGAGATTTCGGAGCTGCGCGACAAGTCGCAGGAAGATCCGCGCGAAACCTTCGCCAGCGACCGTGGACTGTCCTATGTCGGTCTCGAAGGCAACATCGGCTGCATCATCAACGGTGCCGGTCTCGCCATGGCCACGATGGACATGATCAAGATCGCCGGCGGCGAGCCGGCGAACTTCCTCGATATCGGTGGCGGTGCGTCGCCTGAACGCGTGGCCAAGGCATTCCGCGCTGTCCTGGCCGACAAGAACATCGAGACCATCCTCGTCAACATCTTCGCCGGCATCAACCGCTGCGACTGGGTGGCCGAGGGCGTGATCAAGGCAATCCGCGAGGTCGGCGTCAACGTGCCGCTGGTGGTGCGTCTCGCCGGAACGAATGTCGAAGAGGGCCGGCGCATTCTCGCCGAGTCGGGCGAAAAGGTGATCGTCGCCGATACGCTCGCCGAGGCGGCCGAGAAATCGGTCGAAGCGATGCGCGCCTACTCGAAATCAAAAAAGAACTAAGGGAGGTCGAAATGGCAGTTCTCTTGAATCGCCGGACGCGTGTCATCGTCCAGGGTCTGACCGGCAAGATCGGCAGTTTCCATGCCGACGACATGAAGCGCTACGGCACCAACGTGGTCGGCGGCGTCACACCCGGCAAGGGTGGGCAGGTCCATCAGGGCATTCCGGTGTTCAACACCGTCCGCGGCGCTGTGCGCGAGACCGGTGCCGAGGCCTCCATCGTCTTCGTGCCGCCGCCCTTTGCGGCAGACTCGATCATGGAAGCGGCGGAAGCCGGCCTGAAGCTCTGCGTCTGCATCACCGACGGCATCCCCTCGCAGGACATGATGCGGGTCAAGCGCTACATGCGCCGCTTCCGCTATGAAGACCGCATGCGCCTTGTCGGCCCGAACTGCGCCGGCGTCATCACGCCCGGACAGGCGCTGATGGGCATCATGCCCGGCAATATCTACCTGCCGGGCCGTGTCGGCATCGTTGGCCGTTCGGGCACCCTCGGCTATGAGGCGGCCTCGCAGATGAAGGCGCTCGGCATCGGTGTTTCGACCTCGGTCGGCATCGGCGGTGACCCGATCAACGGCTCGTCCTTCAAGGACATCCTCAAGCTGTTCGAGGACGATCCGGACACGGATGCAGTGGTCATGATCGGCGAGATCGGCGGTCCTCAGGAAGCCGAGGCTGCAGAATGGGCCAGGCACAACATGCGCAAGCCGCTTATCGCCTACATCGCCGGCCTTTCGGCGCCGAAGGGCAAGCGCATGGGCCATGCCGGCGCCATCATCTCGGCCTTCGGCGAATCCGCCCAGGAGAAGGTCGAGATCCTGCGCGAAGCCGGCGTGACCATCGTGCCGACCCCGGCCGCCTTCGGCCCGACCGTCGCCAGCGTGCTCGAGCAGCAGAAGAAGGCCGCCTGACCCGGCCTTCGGGGAGCTGGCGCCGACCGGCTCCCCTCTGTCCGGCTGATGCACTGGCCGATTATCGATGATCCATCGCATGATGTGTCGTTTCGAACTGCTAAAGTGCGCCTTGCGCGTCCGACCGGGATGCGTGGCGCTCCAAGCATGACCAAGGAATGGAAATGAAACCTCGCGTTATCGTCACCCGCCGCTGGCCCGCGGCAGTCGAGCAGATCCTGGCGGAGCGCTTCGACACGACCTTCAATCAGGGCGATGCGCCGCTCGGCCCGACCGAGCTCAAGGCGGCGTTCCTGAACTTTGACGCGATCCTGCCGACTGTCAGCGACAAGCTGCCGGCGTCGGTTTTTCCCGATGCCGACATTCGTACCAAGATCCTTGCCAATTTCGGCGTCGGCTTCAGCCATATCGACACGGATGCCGCACGTGCCCGTGGCATCGCCGTGACCAACACGCCTGGTGTGTTGACCGACTGCACCGCCGACATCGGCATGAGCCTGCTGCTTTCCGTGGCCCGCCGTGCAGGCGAGGGCGAGCGTCAGGTTCGCGCCGGCCAGTGGGCGGGCTGGTGCCCGACCCACATGATCGGCACCAAGGTCACCGGCAAGACGATCGGCATCATCGGCATGGGCCGCATCGGCAAGGCCATGGCCAAGCGCGCGCATTTCGGCTTTGACATGGATGTCGTCTTCTACAACCGCTCGAAGGTCGACGATGAGGAAACCCGCGCCATGGGCGCGCGCCAGCTGGCAAACATCGAAGAAGTGCTGGCCGCCTCCGACTTCGTGTCGCTGCATTGCCCAGGTGGTGCCGAGAACCGGCATCTGATCAACGCCGAACGCCTCGCCGCGATGAAGCGCGGCGCGTTCCTGATCAACACGGCGCGTGGCGACGTGGTCGATCAGAAGGCGCTGGTCGCAGCACTCGACAGCGGCACCATCGCAGGTGCCGGCCTCGACGTCTATGACGGCGAGCCTGATGTGCCGGGCGCCCTGATGCGCATGGAAAATGTGGTGCTATTGCCGCATCTGGGCAGCGCCACCGAAGAAACCCGCGTGGCCATGGGTATGAAGGCGGTGGACAATCTGACCGCCTTCTTCGAAGGCCGCGCCTTACCCGACAAGGTGGTGTGATGTATTTCGACTGCTCGGTCTCGGCACTGGTCAAGCTTCGCGCGCAGGCAACGGCCCTGTTTCGCGAAGGTATTGCGGCTTCCGATCCCGAGCAGGCGGTCATTTCCACGCTTGAGACGAAAACGGATGAGATCGTCGCCGCAAGGCGTATCATCCTGATCGCCTTCGGCAAGGCGGCATGCCCGATGACGCGCGCGGCTTTGCCTTTCATCGGCGACAAGCTTGTTACCGCCGTTGCGGTGACCAATTTCGAGAATCTGGCCGACATCGAAGGCGTTGAAGTGATCGCTGGTGGCCATCCGCTGCCGGATGAAGGCAGCATCAGGGGCGCCGAGATCATCGAGCGGGCAGCCCTTTCGGCCGAGCCGGGCGATCTTGTGCTGGTGCTGGTCAGCGGCGGCGGTTCGGCACTTACCTGCGCTCCCGCGGCGGGCATCGCGCTCGCCGACAAGATCGCGCTCAACGACACGCTGATCCGTTGCGGCGCCGACATTAGCGAAATCAACGCCGTCAGGCAGCTGTTCTCGCGGCTCAAGGGCGGACGTCTCGCCCAACTCGCTTCGCGGGCCAAAGTTCTGTCGCTCATCCTGTCGGACGTACCTGGCGACGATGTCGGCACCGTCGCCAGCGGTCCGACCGCCCGTCCTTCGGCGACGCAGGCTGAGGCAATCGCCATTCTCGACCGCTATGGCCTGGTCAAGACGCTGTCGCCGGCACTCAAGGCGCATCTCGACCTGCTCGTCGAACGTAATGAGGTGGCACCCAGCTTCGACCATGTTGAAAACATCGTCATCGGCAGCAATGGCATCAGCCTGCAAAGGGTGATGCACAGTGCCGAAGCCAACTATCCAGTCGTCGTCAAGGCCGACGACTGGCTGAGCGGCGATGTCTCAGATGTCGCCAAGACCTTGCACCGCATGGCAGTGTTCGCAGCCAGCCAGCGCGGTCCCGTTGCGATCGTTGCCGGTGGTGAGCCGACGGTACGCGTCGCTGGCAACGGCAAGGGCGGGCGCAATCAAGAGCTGGCGCTGCGTTTTGCGCTGCTCAACGAGTGGACATCGATCAAGCGTCCCTGGGTCTTCCTGAGCGGCGGAACAGACGGCCGTGATGGCCCAACCGATGCGGCGGGTGCCATCGTCGATGCCGGCTCGACTACCTGGATGCGCAAGCTGGGCTGTAACCCGGTGGCTCTGCTACAGAACAACGACTCGTACCATGCGCTGGCATCGTCGGGCGATCTGCTGATGACCGGTGCCACCGGCACCAATGTTGCGGACCTGCAAATACTGCTGATGCAGTAGCCGGGTTCACCCCGTCGAAGTTTCCAATCGAATGCTTGGCCAGCCAGCGTTTTGCTGGCCGTCGCCGCTCTGCTGCGTTTGTCAGAATCTGTTGAACCCGACACTGAAAATGTTTACTGTCGGTGAAATAGATTCAGCGAGCAGAGGCAGGCGGCGACGTATGAGCAAGGCTAAGGCGGCAGAAAAGAACGGACATTCCAAGAAGAATGGCAAGGCGCTGTCGGCTGCGGTTTCGGCCGGCGCCGCAAAGTCCACTCTGGCTCACGTTTCGCCACCGCTGCACCAGGATCCGCACGCCGTCCGCGATACGCGCGAGAAAGTGCTGGAAGTGGCGATCGGCCACGAGGTACGTGCCTTCCGCAAGAAGCTCGGCATCACCGTCGCCGACCTCGCTTCGGCCACCGACATCTCGCTCGGCATGCTGTCCAAGATCGAAAACGGCATCACCTCGCCGTCGCTGACGACGCTGCAGGCGCTGTCGCGGGCGCTTGGCGTGCCGGTCACAGCCTTCTTCCGCCGCTTTGAAGAGGAGCGCAACGCCGTTTTCGTCAAGTCGGGCGAGGGCGTCGACGTCGAGCGTCGTGGCACCCGCGCCGGACACCAGTATACGCTGCTGGGCCATATAGGCTCCGACACGTCGGGCGTGACGGTCGAGCCATATCTCATCACCCTGTCGGAAGATTCCGATGTCTTCCCGACCTTCCAGCATGACGGCATGGAGTTCCTCTACATGCTCGAAGGCGAGGTCGTTTATCGGCACAGCAACAATCTCTACCGCATGACACCGGGCGACAGCCTGTTCTTCGATGCCGATGCGCCGCACGGTCCGGAGGAGCTGACCCATCTTCCGATCAAATATCTGTCGATCATCTCCTATCCGCGTGGCCGCGGCAGCGACTGAGGGCGGCGAGGCGAGATTGCAGCTTTTTCTCCCTCGCCCAGCCTGATCACTTTGCATCTATAGTTTTGTCGACCTGCGCCTTGAAGGCAGAGGTCACAGGTCCGAATCCTGTATCCCGACAGGAATCGAATCTGTGCCTGCAGATTAGGAATTAGGTTCAAAGTGGAATTGCTCCATCCGAGATTGGCTGCGAGAGCACTCAGCCTAGCCAAGGCAAGCTTCGGGATAGGGCGCTCAACCAGTCGCCATTAGTGTTGGTTGCGTGTCCCCGCAACCAACCTCCTCATAACTTGGTAATTTTCAGAGGGCGCCGCGTTGCGGCCGGTCAGTTTCGTCGACAGTTTATACCTGGTTGTGGTGCGATGTCCTTGGTCCTAGGACAGAGGACAAGGCATCAACGGGATGAAAAGTGAGGATATCGTGGTGCTTCTTCCCGCCCGCACCGTCGAGAGCCGAGCTATGCGTGTTGAAGCTATCATTCGATCCGGAGAGCTAGAGGTACCAAGCGCACGGCATTGCCAAGATCGCTCACGAATGCGCTTACGCATGTGGAGGCCGAACCCATCGCAATTCCTCGCGCGATCGCGTGCACGATTTCACTGCCGACGACGACACCGTCAGCGATGGCTCCAAACGTTTGCACGTCATCCGGGGACTTAATGCCGAACCCGACACAGACGGGCAATGCGGTAAAGGCACGGATGCGCCTGACGAGTTGACGTACCTTTTCCGGATCGGGTGTGGCGAGGCCGGTAGTACCATGGGTAGAGACGCAATAGACGAAGCCGCTCGCCTGACCCAGCTGTTGCTTAAGCCGGTCATCGCTCGCATTCGACGATACGAGGCGGATGAAGTTGATGCCGGCCTTCAGCGCTGGGATGCACAGCTCGGCGTCCATTTCCGGCGGCAGGTCGACGACGATCAGGCCATCGATGCCGGAGGCGACTGCCTCCTCAAGGAAGCGGTCGACGCCATAGATGTAGATCGGGTTGTAGTAGCCCATCATCACGATCGGCGTGTCGTTGTCGTCCTTGCGGAACTCGCGCGCCATCTGAAGCGTCTTGGCCAGCGTCTGGCCCGCCTTCAGCGCGCGCAGGCCGGCGGCCTGGATCGCCGGGCCGTCGGCCATCGGATCGGAAAATGGCATGCCGAGCTCGATGATGTCGCTACCCGCCTTGGGCAGCGCCTTCATGATCGACAGCGACGTCTCGTAGTCGGGGTCGCCGCCCATGAAATAGGTCACCAGCGCCGGGCGTCCCTCGGCCTTCAGCTTCGCCATGCGGCGGTCGATGCGGGTGGTCGTCATGATCAGATCTCCATGCCCAGCATCTTGGCCACCGTATGCACGTCCTTGTCGCCGCGGCCGGACAGGTTGACGATCATCACCTTGTCCTTGCCCATCGTTGGCGCGACCTTGACCGCATGCGCGATCGCATGGGCGGATTCGAGGGCCGGGATGATGCCTTCGACCTTGGTGGTCAGCTGGAAGGCGTCGAGCGCCTCGTCGTCGAGGATCGGCACATAGTCGACGCGGCCGCTGTCGCGCAGCCATGAATGCTCAGGGCCGACGCCGGGATAGTCGAGACCGGCCGAGATCGAGTGGCCGTCGAGGATCTGGCCGTCGTCGTTCTGCAAAAGATAGGTGCGGTTGCCATGCAGCACGCCCGGCTTGCCGGCGCTCATCGAGGCGCAGTGCTCGATGCCGTCGAGACCACGGCCGCCGGCTTCGATGCCGACGATCTTGACGCTGCGGTCGTCGAGGAACGGATGGAACAGGCCGATCGCATTCGAGCCGCCGCCGACAGCGGCGACGATCATGTCGGGCAGGCGGCCTTCCTGTTCGAGGATCTGGGCGCGGGCTTCAGTGCCGATCACCGACTGGAAGTCGCGCACCAGTTCCGGATAGGGATGCGGGCCGGCAGCCGTGCCGATCAGGTAATAGGTGTCATGCACGTTGGTGACCCAATCGCGCAGCGCCTCGTTCATGGCGTCCTTCAGCGTGCCGTGGCCGGCGCTGACCGGGCGCACTTCGGCACCCAGAAGCTTCATGCGGAAGACGTTGGGCTTCTGCCGTTCGACGTCGGTGGCGCCCATGTAAACGAAGCAGGGGAAGCCGAAACGCGCGGCAACGGTGGCCGATGCTACGCCGTGCTGGCCCGCACCCGTCTCGGCGATGATGCGGGTCTTGCCCATGCGCTTGGCGAGCAGGATCTGGCCGAGGCAGTTGTTGATCTTGTGCGAGCCCGTGTGGTTCAGGTCCTCGCGCTTGAAATAGATCTTGGCGCCGCCGAGATGCCTGGTCAGGCCTTCGGCGTAATAGAGCTTGGACGGCCGGCCGGCATAATAGGTCGACAGCTCGTTGAGTTCCGCCTTGAAGGCCGGGTCGTTCTTGGCCTCGTCCCAGTGGCGCTGCAGCTCAAGGATCAGCGGCATCAGCGTTTCGGCGACGAAGCGGCCACCGAAAATGCCGAACATGCCCTGTTCGTCGGGACCGGTACGGAAGGAATTGGGCTCTGCCGGTTGGTTCATGGGTATTCCCTGGTTTCGCAGCACATTGTCACCTTGCCGCAAGGGAACAGGTCAAACCGTATCGGTGTCCTTGCCGGACCCTGAGAGGTCAATGATTACAATTGGTTATGGTTAAATGCGCGGATCATGTGCTGCCGCACCTGTCCCCTCGGTGCAGATGGACAACCAGTACCGCCACGCCTATCTTCTTCTCCAGGATGGTGCCCGACCTGACCGACGCTTCAAATCGGCTCGCCAGCGTGCCGGGCCTTTGGTTCGGCAGCGCGCCCGAAGCTGTGGCCGCCCTGTCCACGCGCTACCGCCCGCATCGGCTCTTGCTTGCCGACAACAAGGCAGGCCTTGATTTCCGTCATCACGCAATCGTATGCGAGGGCGCTTCCCTCAACCTTCTCCGTTATGGTCCAGAACTTGTTGTCGATGCCGGTACCTTCGACACCTTCTATATGATGGAGTTTCCGCTCAGCGGTGGCGTCGACATCCAGTATGGCGACCGACGCGTATCCTCGCGTCTGGGCAGCGGTCTCGTTCTGTCGCCGGGCAGTCATATCAGGTCGACCTGGCGCGCCGACACCACGCAGGTCATGCTGCGGCTGGAGCGGAACTTCGTCGAGCAGGCCTGGCAGCGTCACACAGGCGAGGCCAGGCGGCGCACGCCGATCTTCCAGGCCGAGCTCGACCTTGAGGCTTCGGCCGGCCGGCGTATCGCGCGGCTGATCGGAATGATGGTCGAAGAAAAGATGGAGGCCGGTTGTGCAGCGGCGCTCTCGCCAATGCCGCTGGTGAATGCGGTACTCGAGACCTTGTTCGAACATGTTCCAGCGAAAGCGGTCGCCACCGTCGAATCCGTGGCCGCTGGGCCGGTACCGACCTATGTCAGGGACTTTCGCAGGTTGCTGGACGCGTCTTCAAACCTGCCGTTGACGGTTGCGGAACTGGCAGCAGAACTGGACGTCTCCACGCGCACGCTGACCACCGGCATGCGGCGCTTCACGGGCTACTCTCCGCATGACTATCTGACGATGCGGCGCATGGAACATGCCCGCAAGTTGCTGGATCAGGGCGGCATTTCAATCATGCAGGTCGCAGAGCGGGTTGGTTATGCCAATGCCGGACGGTTTGCGGCATCCTTCCGCGCCTATTGCGGCGTCAATCCATCGCGGTTGTCCGAACACGACACCCGTTGATCCGTACATTTGCGGAAGCACCTGTCCGTTCCGGGAAGCAAAACGCTCCGGGACCTCAGGACCTCGTTGACAAGACGCCTGCCTAAGCCTGGACCTGACGCAAGGAATGGAGGTGCAGATTGGGCGACAATACCCTTCTGGTGGTGGACGTGGGTTCGTCGGCGTTGAAGGCCGTGCTGTTCGGCGCGCGCGGGCAGATGATCGCATCGGCTGCCCAGCCGATCGCGACGCGCTCTACCCCCGAAGGATTGCATGAGCAGGACCCCGACGATTGGTGGTCTGCGCTGCGTGCCGCAATAAGGCATCTTCCCGACAGCCATTCGATTTCTGCCATCGCATTTTCCGGCTCGATGCAGAATCTCATCGCCTTGCGGAGCGACGGCAGTCCGACGGGCCCGGCTGTGCTTTATTCCGACCGTCGCTTCGAAGGAAGCGAGATCGATCGGCTCGGCGCGCGGCTGCCTGCGGACTATGCGCAACGAACTGGGAACCGGCTCGACCCCGCCCATACGATCCTCAAGCTGATGGCGCGCCAGCGCTTTGCGCCACATGCGGCCAACCAGCCCGTGTTGTGGACCTTCGGCGCCAAGGATGCACTGACGTTCCGGCTGACAGGCAAGGCCGTCATCGATCCGACGACGGCATCGACCACCGGGCTGATGAACATCGCGCAGCGCTGTTGGGATGCCGATCTGCTTGCCGTGGCGGGTGTCAACGAAATCGCGCTGCCGCGCATCCAACCGGCAGACGCCGTCGTCGGCTACGTGACTCCGGCCGAGGCCGGGCAGATGGGTCTGCCGGTCGGCATCCCGGTCTTCAACGGATCGGGCGATGCCGGTGCAGCGACATGGGGCGCCTCGGCCGATACTCCAGGCATGGCATATTGCTACCTCGGCACAACCGGATGGGTCGCAACCACACTCGACCATGCGGAAGCGGCACCGCCGCGCGAAACTTATTCGCTGGCGGACGCGATGCGGCCGGACCGCGTGATCGTCATCTCGCCGTTCCTGACCGCGGGATCCGCGCTGGACTGGCTGGCAAGGACGACAGGCAGACCGATCGAGGAACTGCTCGACGCTGCAGCGCTCGCCACCCCCGGTGCTGCCCTGTTTCTGCCCTATCTCGGAGGCGAGCGCGCCCCGTTTGAGGACAGCCAGGTGCGCGGCGCTTTGCTCGGGCTTAGCCACACGAGCAGTGCGGGTGAGCTTGCTCTTGCAGTGATGGAGGGCGTTGCGTTTGCCGTGCGGCACAATCTGGAGGCTGCCGGTTTGCCGCGCACGACCTTGACGGTGATCGGCGGCGCGGCCCGTCACGCCCAGCAGCGGCAAATTCTCGCGGATGCCCTTGGTCGCAACATCGCCATACCAGGTGACAGCGAAACGATGACCGCAACGGGTGTCCTGAAGATGGTCGCCGCTTCCACCGGCATCACACTTTGCCCTGCCGCGCCGGCAGCCGTCATAGAACCGAGACCCGAACGCGCGGCCTGCCACGACCGACGATACGCCGCCTATCTCGCCGCGTCTTCATTCGCGCGGGAACTGTCGCACTCTCTGGGCTGAACCCGACACATCTTTACAGCGCTCAATCGACAAGGAGGAAGTCATGAGAACGCTTACGACACTGCTGGCCGCCGGCATCATTCAGTTCGCAGCGTCCGCGCATGCGGAAGACATAGCGGTGCTGACGCCATATCTCAGCTCGGTCGCCACCAACGAAATGATCGAGACCTTCAAGACCGAGTCCGCGGCGAAGGGTTGGAGCGTCAATGTCGTCGACACGCGCGGCGACTTCCAGCAATTGGCAAGCCGTGTCGAGGATGTCGCCAATGCCGGGGTGAAGGCCATCGTCCTTGTCAGCGTCGATCCCAACCAGATCGGCGACCAGGTTGCTGCTGCCGCCGACCAAGGCATCCCGGTTGTCGTTTTGGACGGCGCGCTGGCAAAGGGCGTGGCAATCAACATCACGACCGACAATTTCGCGCTTGGCAGCCTGCTCTCGGATTATCTGTTCAAGGCGATGGGCGATAAGGGCAACATCGTGAAGTTCTTCCACTCGGCGCATCCCGGCGTGCGCCAGCGTGAGCTCGCGCTCGACAAGGCACTCGGCGAACATCCCGGCATCAAGGTGATAGCCGAACATTATGTGCAGGTTCCCGGCCCGATCGACAACGCTCGTCAGGCCATGGAGACCTTCGTCCGCCAGTATGGCGACGAGATCAACGGGGTGTGGGCTGCCTGGGACGAGCCGGCGATCGGTGCCTTGCTGGCCATCCAGAGCGACAAGCCCGATTCCAAGGCCCTGATCGCCGGCATCGACGGCAACCCGCAGGCAATCGACCTGATCAAGCAATGCAGCAATCTGGTGGCGACGGTCCGGCAGGATTTCCCCGGCATTGCCAAGACGGCGGTGAAGGAGATCGCAGCCGTGATCGAAGGCAAGAAGCCGGAGAAATCCGAAATCTTCGTCAGCGCCAATGTGATTGACCGTGCCAGCCTCGGTGTGAGCTGCAACTAGCAGGCGCCGTCATGCTGGAGGTCGAGGGGGTGACAAAACGGTTCGGCGGGGTGGTGGCGCTCGACGGTGTCTCGCTGCGCGCTGACGCAGGTCGGGTCCATGCCCTGCTCGGCGAAAATGGTGCTGGAAAGTCGACGCTGCTCAAATGTCTTTCGGGCGTCCATCGGCCGGATAACGGCCGCATGGTGCTCTCAGGCCAGGGCTTTGCCCCGGCGAACCCGACCGAGTCCGAAAAGGTGGGGCTCCGCTTCGTGCACCAGGAGCTGAACCTGGTGCCGGGCTTTACCGCTTACGAGAACGCTTTTGTCGGCCGGCGTTATCCGCGCCGCGGTGGCGTGATTGACTGGGCGACGATGCGGTCCCGCTTCAAGGCTGTGCGGGATCGGCATGGCCTCGACCTCGATATTGACGTTCCGGTGGCGCGTCTGTCCGTCGCCAAGTGCCAGATTGTCGAAATCCTGCGTGCCCTGATGGACGATGCCCGGGTGCTCGTCCTCGACGAGCCGACCGCATCGCTGAGTGAAAGGGAAGCCGCGACCCTGCACGGCATCATCCGGCAGCTGGCGAGCCACGGCTGTGCGGTGATCCTTGTATCGCACCGCCTCGACGAGGTGTTTGCCATTGCCGACGACTACACCGTTCTGCGCAATGGCCGCACGGTCGGCTCCGGCCAGCTGTGCGACATCGACCGCACTGGTGTCGTTGCATTGATGGCCGGCGGCAAATTTGACCAGGAGCGTGTCGCTGCGCCGGCGGCGGCCGGCGCGCCGTTGCTACACGCGCCCTTGCTGCACCCGCCCTTGCTGCAATTGTCCGGCTTCAGCCCGTCCCCGGCGCGCGACGGGCTCGACCTGACCGTCCACTCCGGCGAGATCGTCGGTCTCTACGGCGTGGTCGGCAGCGGCCGTTCCAGCCTGCTGAAGTCGATCTGGGGCGCAAATCCGCTTGCACGAGGCGGGCTGACGCTCGACGGCAAGCTGCTGCCCCCCATCGGCATCTCCAGGCGCATCCGGGAAGGTGTCGCTTATGTTCCGGAAGACCGCCGCAGCAGCGGGCTGGTCATGCAGCACTCCATCCTAGACAATGTGCTTGTGCCCCGCCTACCGCTTTACCGCGTGATGCGACGCTTGCCCATCGTCTCTTGGCAACTGGCGCGCCGTGGCGTGCGAAAGCTCCTGGGCGACCGCAGCGTCAAATACGGCCGGCTTGGCGATCGCATCTCGACCCTTTCCGGCGGCAATCAGCAGAAGATCATGATCGGACGTTGGGTCGGGCCGTCCTGCCGCCTCTTCCTGCTCGACGAGCCCACCCGTGGTGTCGACGTGCGATCCAAGGCCGAGATCCACGCGCTATGCCGTTCCCTTGCCGGCGAGGGAACGGCAGTGCTGTTCGTCACCAGCGACATCGAGGAACTCGTCATGCTGGCGCAGCGCATCCTGGTGATGGCGCATGGACGCATCACGCTCGACGCGGCCAATCGCGATCTGTCCCGCAAGGATATCGTCCATGCCGCTTTCGAAACGACAAAGGAGCTGACATGACCCTGGTTTCGCGCTTCGGCACGCTTCTGGGTCTTGGCGTCATCGTCGCCGTGTTCTCGGTGCTGTCCCCACACGGCTTTGCGCAGGGCTCGAACCTGATCAACATCACCCAGCAGATGTCCTTGCTGGCAATTGTCGCCCTGGGCGCTGCGCTCGTGATGTCGCTGTCGGAATTCGACCTTTCGATCGGAGCGGTCGTGTCCATGGCTGGTATTGTTTCCGTCACCCTGTTCGGATCGGGATGGGGCATCCTTGCTACCGTCATCGTAACGCTCGCCGCTGGCTTTGCGGTGGGGTGCATAAGCGGCTTGTTCGTTGCGATCTGGCGCGTTCCGAGCTTCATCATGACGCTTGCCATGGGGACGATCGTCGGGGGCATGACGTTCTGGGTGAGCGGCGGCGCCACGCTGTTCAGCAACATACCCGTTGCCTTCCGCGACATCGGGCGCGGCTATGTCGGGGGCATTCCAGTGCTGACACTGTGGGCGGTGGCAGGCACGCTGCTTGTCGCTTTCATCCTCGATTGGACCGAGATCGGCAGGCGCATCCTTGCCATTGGCGGCAACCGCGAGGCCGCACGCCTCGCCGGCGTCGGCGTGGTCCCGGCGACGGTCTGGGCTTTTGGTCTTTGCACGTTCATGGCCGCGCTGGCGGGCCTGCTGCTGACGGCCAGGCTTGGCAGCGCCCACCCGACGGGCGGAAACGGCTTTCTGCTTCAGGCCTATGCCGCCGCCTATCTCGGCATGACGGCGTTTCGTGACGGGCAGCCAAACGCAGCCGGCACGCTTCTAGGCGCGGCGATCATCGCGGTTGTCGCCAACGGCCTGACCATTCTCGGCGTGCCCAATTACCTGCAGGACATTTTCACCGGCCTCATCATCATTGCCTCGGTGATGGTCCGCAATTTTGGGAGAGCAGCGGATTGAGCGCCACGCATTTCGCGTATGATCGCGTCGCGCAGTCACTCGCAACCGAGCTTTCGAACAGCCTGTGGCGCGCCGGCGACGAGCTGCCGTCGGAGATGGACCTCGCTGCCCATTTCAATGTCACCCGCCGCACTGTCCGCAAGGCGCTGGCCATCGTCGAAAAAGACGGCCTGATCACAAAAGGCAAGGGGCGGCGAACTCGTTTCCGGGGCAAGACCATCGACTGGTCACACGACATGGTGACAGGCCTTCCGGCAGCTGCGCGACGCGCCGGGCTCAGATTGTCGACACGGGTCCTGGAGATCGGCGAGGTGCCGGCCGGGCTCAGCGATGCGCGCGCCCTCGGTCTGCCGCTTGGTGCCCCCGTCACCGAACTCTGGCGGCTGAGGCTTCTCGACGGCAAGGCGATGGTCCAGCAGCGGTCGGTGCTCCCAGTCGACATACTGGCGTCGATCGCGCCGGCTGACCTCGTCAGGCATTCGCTCTACGATCTGGTTCGTCGCGTCAGCGATGTAGCTCAGCTGTTCGTCACCGAGGAGCATTTTTCGCCGTCGCAGGCGAGCGCAAGAGAAGCCAGCTTCGCGATCGTCGAGGAGAGCCGGCCGGTGATGCGTGTGACGCGCATCGTGGCATGTGCGAAAAGACCGGCCGAATACTCCAATTCGATCCTGCTTGGACCGCTCTTTCGCTTTTGACGCCTGCCAAGCGAAAGGGCGCGCCAAGCTTCGAGATGGCGTTCGACGTCCCTAGCTTTGATCATGCTGCAGCCTTCGTTCCAGAGACCGACTGCAGCGCGAAATGAAGAAACAGAACGCGACATAGATCAGGGCGACGAAGATGTCGCCCTCGAGCGCGATGCTGCGCCATAGTGGTTCGCCCGGCGCTTGCTTGGTAGCAAGCAGCAGGTCGGTGAGACCGACGATGCCGACAAGCGAAGTGTCCTTGAACTGGCCGATGAACAAGTTGGCGATTGCCGGGATGGCATGGCGCAGCGCCTGCGGCACGACGACGAAGAGCGATGTCTGCCAGAGCAGGTCAGGCCGGGCACTTCGGGTGCCTGTTCCTGGCCTTCGGGAACAGCCTGGAGGCACCGCGAATCGCTTCTGCGAGATAGGCGGCGCTGAACAGCGTGATTGCGGCCAGCGCGCACGACAGGGCGGCGACCTGGACCTTGGTTGAAGCGGAGTTCCGCACCTGGGTGAGCCAGCGTGGCTGCAATGCCGTTTGTTAGCCGCTTTGTTTTTCTACAGGAATAAAAAATTCATCACAGTTGAATTGGTGTGCGGAACCTGCTAGCTTTTGTCACAGGCAGCCAATCAGGTGAGGAAACCGGGATGTGCGGAATTGTAGGACTCTTTTTGAAGGACAAGTCGCTGGAGCCCCAATTGGGCGCATTGCTGTCCGAAATGCTCGTAACCATGACCGATCGTGGCCCCGATAGCGCGGGCATCGCCATCTACGGCGGCGGCACCAAGGGTCATGCCAAGGTCACCATCCAGTCGGCCAATCCGGACGTGGACTTCAAGGGTCTCGACGCCGAGCTCGGAAAGAAGATCGGTGCCAAGGTTTCGTCGACTGTAAAGTCGACCCACGCTGTGCTCGACGTGCCGACCGAAAAGGTCGCTGAAGCTCGCGCGGCACTTTCCGAACTGCGCCCCAACGTCCGTGTCATGGGCGCCGGCGAAGCCATCGAAATCTACAAGGAAGTCGGCCTGCCGGTCGAAGTCGTGAAGCGCTTCGACGTCACCAAGATGAGCGGCAGCCACGGCATCGGCCACACCCGCATGGCCACCGAATCCGCCGTCACCACGCTCGGCGCGCATCCCTTCTCGACCGGCCCCGACCAGTGCCTGGTGCACAACGGTTCGCTGTCGAACCACAACAACCTGCGCCGCGAACTGATCCGCGACGGCATGCGCTTCGAGACCGAAAACGACACCGAAGTTGCCGCAGCGTATCTGTCCTCGAAGATCGCGCATGGCCAGAACCTCGGTGAGGCGCTGGAAAGCAGCCTGAACGACCTCGACGGCTTCTTCACCTTCGTCGTCGGCACCAAGAACGGCTTCGGCGTCGTCCGCGACCCGATCTCCTGCAAGCCCGCCGTCATGGCCGAGACCGACCAGTACGTCGCCTTCGGCTCCGAGTATCGCGCCCTCGCCAATCTGCCAGGCATCGAAGACGCCAAGGTCTGGGAGCCTGAGCCGTCCACCGTCTATTTCTGGGAGCACTGAGATTATGCATTCAACAAATCTTGCGACCGCGCCTCTGCACCAGGCCAACTACACGCCGAAGACCTTCGATCTGTCCAAGATCACTTTGCGCGAGTTCAACCAGGCTCTTCACAATGTGAAGGATGCCGCCGGTGAATCGAACTGGGAGGTTCTCAACCCCAAGGGCAGCCACGCCGTTGCTGTCGGCGCCGAGCACGCGATCTCGATCGATGTGCAGGGCTCCGTTGGCTACTATTGCGGCGGCATGAACCAGAACAGCACGATCACCGTGCACGGTTCGGCCGGCCCCGGCGTTGGTGAAAACATGATGTCGGGCACGATCATCGTGAAGGGCGACGCCAGCCAATACGCCGGCGCCACCGGCCGCGGCGGCCTGCTTGTTATCGAAGGCAACGCCTCGTCGCGCTGCGGCATCTCGATGAAGGGCATCAACATCGTTGTCCGTGGCAATATCGGCCACATGTCGGCCTTCATGGCCCAGTCGGGCAACCTCGTTGTCCTCGGCGATGCCGGCGATGCGCTGGGCGACTCGATCTACGAAGCCCGCCTGTTCGTGCGCGGCTCGGTGAAGAGCCTCGGTGCCGACTGCATCAAGAAGGAAATGCGCCCCGAGCACATCGCCATCCTGAAGGACCTGCTTGATCGCGCCGGCATCACCGACGTCAAGCCGGAAGAGTTCTCGCGCTACGGTTCTGCGCGCACGCTCTACAACTTCAACATCGACAACGCCGACGCTTACTGAGGAACATTATGAGCTATCACAATCCTCCGACGACGCCACGCAAGTCGGCCACGTTCGATGAATACGCGATGTCTGAAATCCGTCGCGCCGCAGCGACGGGCATCTACGACATCCGCGGCTCTGGCGCCAAGCGCAAGGTCCCGCATTTCGACGACCTGCTGTTCCTCGGCGCTTCGATCTCGCGCTATCCGCTCGAAGGCTACCGTGAAAAGTGCGACACGTCTGTCGTCCTGGGTACACGTTTCGCCAAGAAGCCGATCGAGCTGAAGATCCCGATCACCGTCGCCGGCATGAGCTTCGGCTCGCTGTCGGGCCCGGCCAAGGAAGCGCTTGGCCGCGGCGCAACGCTCTCCGGCACCTCAACCACCACCGGCGACGGCGGCATGACCGAGGAAGAGCGCGGCCACTCCAAGCAACTCGTCTACCAATACCTGCCGTCGCGCTACGGCATGAACCCGCGTGACCTGCGTCGCGCCGACGCCATCGAAATCGTTGTCGGCCAGGGCGCAAAGCCAGGCGGCGGCGGCATGCTTCTGGGCCAGAAGATTTCTGACCGCGTCGCCGAGATGCGCACGCTGCCCAAGGGCATCGACCAGCGCTCGGCCTGCCGTCACCCCGACTGGACCGGTCCGGACGATCTCGAGATCAAGATCCTCGAAATCCGCGAGATCACCGACTGGGAAAAGCCGATCTACGTCAAGGTTGGTGGCGCGCGCCCCTACTATGACACCGCGCTTGCAGTGAAGGCCGGTGCCGACGTCGTCGTGCTCGACGGCATGCAGGGCGGCACGGCTGCGACCCAAGAAGTGTTCATCGAGCATGTCGGCCAGCCGACGCTTGCTTGCATCCGTCCGGCAGTGAAGGCGCTGCAGGATCTCGGCATGCACCGCAAGGTTCAGCTCATCGTTTCCGGTGGCATACGCAATGGTGCCGATGTGGCCAAAGCGCTGGCGCTCGGGGCCGATGCAGTATCTGTCGGTACCGCGGCACTTATCGCACTCGGCGACAACGACCCGCGTTGGGAGGAAGAATACCAGAAGCTTGGCACCACTGCCGGTGCCTACGACGATTGGCACGAGGGCAAGGACCCGGCCGGCATCACCACGCAGGACGTCGAGCTGATGAAGCGCGTCGATCCGATCGCGGCTGGTCGCCGTCTGGCGAATTATCTGAAGGTCATGACGCTTGAGGCACAGACGATCGCCCGTGCCTGCGGCAAAAATCACCTGCACAATCTCGAGCCTGAGGATCTCTGTGCTCTTTCGATCGAAGCTGCCGCCATGGCTGGCGTGCCGCTTGCGGGGACAAGCTGGGTACCTGGTAAGGGTCCCTTTTAAAACCACAAAGATTGGGAGGAGCAATTCATGGGTACGGCCTTCGAAGCCAAAATCGATCAGTCAGAGGTGACCGATCTCAAAGAGTTCGCAAGGGCTCGCAACATCAGATACTTCATGGTCTCGTATACGGACCTGTTCGGCGGCCAGCGCGCCAAGCTGGTACCCGCCCAGGCCATTTCGGACATGCAGAAGGACGGAGCCGGCTTTGCCGGCTTCGCGACTTGGCTGGACCTCACGCCGGCGCACCCCGACATGCTTGCCGTGCCGGATCCGCTCTCGGTCATCCAGCTGCCCTGGCGGCCGGAAGTTGCCTGGCTCGCATCGGACTGCCTGATGGAAGGCAAGGGTGTTGCCCAGGCACCACGCAACACGCTGAAGCGCCTTGTCGCCGAAGCCGCCAAGGAAGGCATGCGCGTCAAGACCGGTGTCGAGCCGGAATTCTTCCTGACGACGCCGGATGGCAACCAGATCGCCGACGAGTACGATACGGCTGCAAAATCCTGCTACGATCAGCAGGCGGTGATGCGCCGCTTCGACGTCATCGCCGAAATCTGCGATGCCATGCTCGACCTTGGCTGGAAGCCCTACCAGAACGACCATGAGGACGCGAACGGCCAGTTCGAGATGAACTGGGAGTATGACGACGTTCTCCAGACCGCCGACAAGCACTCCTTCTTCAAGTTCATGGTTCGCTCGATCGCCGAAAAGCACGGCCTGCGCGCAACCTTCATGCCGAAGCCGTTCCAGGGTCTGACCGGCTCGGGCTGCCACGCCCACATCTCGGTGTGGGACCTTGCCGGCAAGTCCAATGCGTTCGCCGACAAGAACATGGAACTGGGCCTGTCGGAAAAGGGCCGCTACTTCCTCGGCGGCATCATGAAGCACGCCTCGGCGCTTGCCGCGATCTGCAACCCGACCGTCAATTCTTACAAGCGCATCAACGCACCGCGCACCGTCTCGGGTGCTACCTGGGCGCCGAACACGGTGACCTGGACCGGCAACAACCGCACCCACATGGTGCGTGTGCCCGGCCCCGGCCGCTTCGAACTGCGTCTGCCCGACGGCGCGGCCAACCCGTACCTGATGCAGGCGATCATCATCGCCGCCGGCCTCAGCGGCATTCGCTCCAAGGCCGATCCCGGTCCGCGCAGCGACGTCGACATGTACCGCGAGGGCCACACCGTCACCCACGGTGCCAAGCTGCCGCTCAACCTGCTCGACGCGCTCCGCGCCTATGACGAAGACAGCGAGCTCAAGGCTGCGATGGGCGAGGAGTTCTCCGCCGCCTACATCAAGCTCAAGCACCAGGAGTGGAACTCCTACGCGTCGCACTTCACCCAGTGGGAACGCGACCACACGCTGGACGTCTGAGGCACCAAACAGGCATTGCGCCCGGTCATCCAGATCGGGCGCAATCCTCGGACACACCTCACATTTCGCCGGAACACATGCGATGAAATATTCGATCTTCTCACTCGCTAAGGCTGCTCTGTCAGGCCACAAGGGCTGGACCCGGGCGTGGCGCGATCCGGCACCCAAGAGCCACTATGACGTGATCATCATCGGCGGTGGCGGCCACGGTCTGGCCACGGCGTATTTCCTCGCCAACGAATATGGCATCCGCAACGTTGCGGTGCTTGAGAAGGGCTGGATCGGTTCGGGCAATGCCGGCCGAAACACCACCATCATCCGCTCCAACTACGGCCTTCCCGGCAATACCGGCTTCTACGAAATGTCGATGAAGCTGTGGGAGCGCATGGAGCAGGATCTCAATTACAACGCGATGGTTTCCCAGCGCGGCATCATCAACCTGTATCACTCCGATGCCCAGCGCGATGCTTTCGCCCGCCGCGGCAACACCATGCGCATCAACGGCATCGACGCCGAATTGCTCGACGCCGTGCAGATCCGCAAGGAGCTGCCGTTCCTCAACTATGACAGCCCGCGCTTCCCGATCATGGGCGGCCTGATGCAGCGCCGCGGCGGCACAGCCCGCCATGACGCGGTCGTCTGGGGTTATGCCCGCGCAGCCGACCAGCGTGGCGTCGACATCATCCAGAACTGCGAAGTCACCGGCTTCGTGCGCGACCACAATGGCAAGATCACCGGCGTCGAGACGTCGCGCGGCAAGATCAGCGCCGGCAAGGTCGGCATGGCGGTCGCCGGCAACACTTCGCGCGTTGCCGCGATGGCCGGCATGAAGCTGCCGATCGAGAGCCATGTGCTGCAGGCCTTCGTCTCCGAAGCGATCAAGCCGCTGATCCCTGGCGTCATCACTTTCGGTGCCGGCCACTTCTACATCAGCCAGTCCGACAAGGGCGGCCTTGTCTTCGGCGGCGACCTCGACGGCTACAATTCCTACGCCCAGCGCGGCAACATGCCCGTGATCGAGGACGTCTGCGAAGGTGGCATGGCGGTGATGCCGATGATCGGCCGCGTCCGCATGCTGCGCCAGTGGGGCGGCATCATGGACATGTCGATGGACGGCACGCCGATCATCGACAAGACGCCGATCGACGGCCTCTATCTCAACGCCGGCTGGTGCTACGGCGGCTTTAAGGCGACGCCGGCTTCGGGCCTCGTCTTCGCCCACCTCTTGGCGCGCGACGAACCGCATCCGGAAGCCGCGCGCTTCCGGCTCGACCGGTTCCGCCGCGGCGCGATGATCGATGAAAAGGGCCAGGGCGCCCAACCCAACCTGCACTGAAAGCGAGACTGGCGGAATGCGTATTGCATGTCCTTTCTGCGGCGAACGCGAGAACGGCGAGTTCACCTATCTCGGCGACGCTTCGCCCAAGCGGCCCAACTTCGCAGTCGATAGCGGCGAAAGCCCTGAGGGCGTCGAGGACGCCTTCTACGACTACGTCTATCTGCGCGACAACGTCGCCGGCTACATGCGCGAGTACTGGTACCACGGCGGCGGTTGCCGCTCGTGGCTGATCGCCGAGCGCAACACGGTGACGCATGAATTCAGGTCGGTGACCGCAGCCCCAGGCGTTGGCGCGGCCAAGCCGGTGCAGGCAGGAGAATAAAGATGTCGGGCTATTCCGGATCCGAACCGCTCGGCAGGACGGCCGCACTCGAGGGGACGCCGACCAGCGCGCGCAGCCAGGCAGCTTCGGCCAGCCAGTCGCACCGCCTGCGCAGTGGTGGCCTGATCGACCGCCAGCAGCCTTTGCAGTTTTCGTTCGATGGCAAGGTCATGTCGGGCTTTGCCGGCGACACGCTGGCCTCGGCGCTGGTCGCCAATGGCGTCAAGCTGGTCGCGCGTTCTTTCAAGTATCATCGCCCGCGCGGCATCATCACCGCAGGCTCCGAAGAGCCGAGCGCGCTGGTCGAGATGCGCAGCGGTGCCCGCAAGGAGCCGAACACCCGCGCCACCACGCAGGAACTCTATGACGGCTTGGTTGCCCAGAGCCAGAACCGCTGGCCTTCGCTGCGCCGCGACTTCATGTCGATCAACCAGCTGGCCGCACCGATCTTCGTTGCCGGTTTCTACTACAAGACATTCATGTGGCCGGCGAAGTTCTGGGAGAAGGTCTACGAGCCGCTGATCCGCCGTGCAGCGGGTCTCGGCAAGAGCGCCGAGCTGCCCGATCCAGATCACTACGACAAGGCCTGGGCGCATTGTGACGTGCTCGTTATCGGCGGCGGTGCGGCTGGTCTTTCGGCCGCTCTCGCGGCTGGCCGTGCCGGCTCGCGCGTCATCCTCGTCGAGGAAGACAGCCGCCTCGGTGGCCGCCTGCTCAGCGACGGTGGCGAGATCGACGGCATGCTTGCCGAGGAGTGGGTGCGTCGTACGACCGACGAACTCACAGCACTTCCGAATGTCCGCTTCATGGTCCGCACCGCGCTGTTCGGTGTCTATGACGGCGGCGTCTATGCCGCGCTCGAGCGCGTCAACGACCACGTTCCGGTGCCGGGTCCGCATCAGGTCCGCCAGCGCGTCTGGCGCATCGTCGCCAAGCGCTCGGTCGTGACGGCCGGCGCCATCGAGCGGCCGATCGTCTTCCCGGGCAATGACCGTCCGGGCGTGATGATGGCGTCCGCCGTGCGCACCTATGTCCATCGCTTCGCGGCGATGCCGGGCCGCAAGGTCGCGCTGTTCACCAACAATGACGACGGCTGGCGCACGGTCGAGGCGATCCAGCAGGCCGGCGGTGATATCGCAGCCGTCATCGATCCGCGCGGCAAGGTGCCGGCGGAATACCAGGCGCTGGCAGAGCTTTCCGACCTGCGCGTGCTTTCGGGCGGCGTCTCCGACGTCAAGGGTGGCGTCGACGGCGTGCGCGGTGTTGTCGTCACCGACAACAATGGCCGCACGCAGCAAATCGACGCCGACTGCCTCGCCGTCTCTGGCGGCTGGAACCCGAATGTCGGGTTGTCCTGCTTCCATCGCGGGCGCCCTGTCTGGCGCGACGACATCGCCGCCTTTGTTCCGGGGGATTCGCCGAAGGGCATGACGACCGCCGGTGCTGCCAATGGCGAGTTCTCGCTCGGCGCCTGCCTGCGCGATGGTCATGCTGCGGGCGCGGCCGCTGCCGCCGAATGCGGTGCATCAGGCAATGCCGGCGAAGCGTCGGAAGCCGGCGACGAGGTCTATGCGATCTCGCCGCTCTGGCAGGTCAAGGCCAAGGGCAAGGCTTTCGTCGACTTCCAGCACGATGTTACCGCGTCCGACGTGACGCTGGCGCAGCGCGAAGGTTTCGAGAGCGTCGAGCATCTCAAGCGCTACACCACGCTTGGCATGGCGACCGACCAGGGCAAGACGTCGAATATCACCGGCCTCGCCATCATGGCCGAAGCCACCGGCCGCACCATCCCGCAGACAGGCACGACGATCTACCGTCCGCCCTATGCGCCAGTGGCGATCGGCGCGCTGGCCGGTCATCATCGTGACGAGAACTTCCACGCTTGGCGCCTGACGCCGTCGCATCACTGGGCCGCTGCCCGGGGCGCTGTCTTCGTCGACACCGGCCTGTGGAAGCGTGCGCAGTGGTATCCGCAGCCGGGCGAAAAGGACTGGCTGGAGTCAGTGACCCGCGAAGTGCTTGCCGTGCGCAACGGCGTCGGCTTTTGCGACGTCTCCACCCTCGGCAAAGTCGACGTTCGCGGCGCCGACGCCGGCACCTTCCTCGACCGCGTCTACATCAATGCCTTCTCGTCGCTTGCCGTTGGCAAAGCGCGTTACGGCCTGATGCTGCGCGAAGACGGCATCGTCATGGACGACGGTACGACCTCGCGTATTGCCGAAGACCACTACTTCCTGACCACGACGACCGCCAAGGCCGGCCCTGTCATGGCGCATCTCGAGTTCTGCCGCCAGGTTCTGTGGCCCGAACTCGACGTGCAGCTGTCGTCGGCTTCGGATCAGTGGGCTCAGTTCTCGATCGCCGGGCCCAACACCCGCAAGCTGCTGCAGGAACTTGTCGATCCGTCCGAGGACATGTCCAACGAAGGCTTCCCCTTCATGGGCGCCCGCGAGGTCAAGCTGCGCGGCGGTGTCACCGCTCGCCTGTTCCGCATCTCGTTCTCCGGTGAAATCGCCTTCGAAATCTCCGTCCCGGCCCGCTACGGCGCCGCCATGGCGCAGAACCTGATGATCGCCGGGCGCGATCTGGGCGTCACGCCCTACGGCACTGAAGCACTCGGCGTCATGCGCATCGAAAAGGGCCACGTCGCCGGTCCCGAGCTCAACGGCACGACGACCGCCGACGATCTTGGCCTCGGCAAGATGATGTCGAAGAAGAAGGACTTCATCGGTCGCGTCATGGCTGGCCGCGAAGCACTGACGGCGCCAGATCGCCAGGTCGTCGTCGGCATCAAGCCGCTCGACCAGAAGCGTCGCCTGCGCTCCGGTGCCCATGTCCTTCCCAAGGGCGCGATCCCCGGTCCGGAAACCGATCAAGGCTACGTCACTTCGGTGTGCTACTCGCCGATGCTGGAGCAGTGGATCGGTCTTGGACTGGTCGAACGCGGCCGCGAGCGCTTCGGCGAAATCGTGCGCATCCACGATCCGCTGCGCAACGAAGACTATGAAGCCGAAATCTGCAATCCAGTCTTCTACGATCCAGAAGGAGCGCGCCAGCGTGGTTGATTATCTCTGGAACACCCAATCGCCGCTGCAGAAGGCGCTTGTTCCCGGCCGCCACGGCGCAGCTGGAGCACATGTCGGCGTGACGCTCAACGAAGTGCGCGACATCGTGCTGGTGCAGGTCATGGCTCGGCGCGGCAAGGCAGCGGAGGCCGCCAAGGCAGCCAAGAAGCTGTTCGGCATCGAAGCGCCCGCTACGCCCAAGGCTGTCACTGGTAAGGCGGCGACGCTGATCTGGTCGGGTCCCGATCAGTTCACGGTCATTGCACCGCGTACCGACGAGGCTTCGCAGCTTGCAGCCATGGCGCAGGTCTTCGCCGGTTCGGCATCTTTGTCCGACCAGTCGGATGGCCGTTGCCTGATCCGGGTTTCCGGGCCGCGTGGCCGCGACGCCATCGCCAAGTTCTCGTCGCTCGATCTGCACGACCTGGCCTTTCCGGTTGGCGCTGCGGCGAACACCTCGGTCGACCATACGGCGGTGAACTTGTGGCGCGAGGCAAATGGCGCCGACGGTCACCCTGTTTACAACATGCTGGTGTTCACTAGCTTCGCCGACAGCCTGTGGCACACCATCGTGGACGCGTCCCTGGAGTATGGCGTCGAGGCGGCAAGCGCCCGGGCGGCCTGACGTAAGCTAAGCATCCCATCAAGTACAAAAGCCCCGTTCGACTGGACGGGGCTTTTCTTTTGGTGCGCTGGTTCACGGGGCCAGGCTGAAATTCACACATAAAAATGCTCTGCCGCGAACGCTGGAACGCTCACGGCAAAGCTCTTTTTGGACAACTGTGGATCAGGCCTCGACGCAGGCTTTGCGCAGCTCAATCAACGAGGCAGTCGGACGTAGCAGCGATAGCGTCAGACGCTCGACGCAGATCGGCATCACCAGCTTGGCGCCATCGGCATATAGCGAGCCGCCCGAAGCGCGGAACGAACCCTTGTCGATGATGGTCTCGAGCACGTCGCGCGTGCGCAGCGGCAAGAGGTCGGTGCAAGCGCTCATCCGCGCAAAGATGTGACTGATGGGGACGTTGTAGCCATCGACGGCTACGAGAGGCTCTTCATTGCCTTCCTTCCACTCCTCAAGCGCTTCGAGCGCATCGTGGAAGGCGTTGTGAAGGGTGATCGGCGCGTGGCCTTCATAAAGTTCCGGCAGCACTTTCTGCATGTGCATGTTCCTCTTCAAGCTCGTTTGGATCGTGCTGCGGCGATGCGGATCAGAGTAGTGGACCTCACTTTCATGCGCCTCCCGTACTTGCCTTATATGCAACATATTTGCACATGAGTTAAATCGCGTCCACTGCAAAACGCACTGGACCAACCCACGCCAACATCCTGATCGTCGGTCCGGGCCGATAGTCCAATTTGGGCTTGGAGATCATCGTTCGGCCAGTCTCAGCACCACCCGAACGAATGGGAAATCTACCCGTACGGGGCGTTTTCAAGCCGGCACAAAAACTGTCTGCTGTCAGTTAGGAAAACTGCATCTTTCCCGACAGCCGGCTCAACGAAACGGCACGGGGAAACAACTCAAGATGAATGGGTGTCGCTTGGAGGAGAGCAGACCACTCAGCTTTCGCGAAGACGTCCGCAGCCTACTGTTCAGGGTGCTGCTTTCGGTCGTCAGCGAACGCGAGCCCGATATGGCGGAGGTCCTTACCGGCCGTGTGAGCCTTGATGCGCTCGAAAGCGGGCAACGCATTGCCGCGCTGCAGGCCACCGGTATCTGGTTCCAGCTTGTCGCCATCGCCAATGAACTTCTGGCGATGCGCTCGCGCCGCGAACTCGAACAGATGGGCGGTGCCGACGAGGTCATCGGCTCCTTCGCCAATGTGATGGGCGAAATAGCAGCCGGCGGCTACCCGGCCGAGCAGATCCAGACTACCCTCGAAGACCTTTGTGTCGGGCCGACGATGACGGCGCATCCGACCGAGGCCAAGCGCGTCACTGTTCTCGAAATCCACCGCCGCATCTATCGCAAGCTGACCGAGCTCGAGCAGCAACGCTGGGCGCCGCGTGAACGCGAGCAGCTGATCGACGACCTCAAGAGCGAGATCGAGCTGCTGTGGATGTCGGGCGAGTTGCGGCTCGAACGCCCGTCTGTCGAGCGCGAGATCGCCTGGGGCCTACATTTCTTCCGCGAAGTGATCTTCGAAGCGACGCCCAAGCTCTACGACAGCGTCGAGGAGGCGCTGGCCCGTCACTATCCCGAATATGACATCAAGGTGCCGTCCTTCATGAGGTACGCCTCATGGATCGGTGGTGACCGCGACGGCAATCCGAACGTCACGGCCAAGATCACGGCCTATGCACTCAACGAGTGCCGCCAGGCGATTGTCGGCTGGTACATCGGCCAGGTGCGCAAGCTGGTCACCGTGCTCAGCATCAGCGCCAATGTCGTCGACATTCCCGATACCTTCATCAAGGCGCTGGGCCATGCGCTGCACCGCTCCGGCAATGCCTCGGAGATCGTCGCGCGCAATCCCGACGAGCCGCTGCGCCAGTTTGCCGGCGCGATGCTCGACCGGCTGGAAGCTATGCGCGGTGCTGCCTCTGCCAAGCCTTACACCCGCTCGGAAGGCTTCAAGACCGACCTGCGCGAACTCGAGAACGTGCTTGGCCAACTTGGCGGCAAGCTGATTGCCAGGCGCTTCGTCCGGCCGCTGCGCCAGCAGGTGGAGACCTTCGGCTTCCGCACTGTTTCGCTCGACATCCGCCAGAATTCGACGGTGGTGAACCGTGTGCTGGCCGAGCTGTTCAAGCTCGCCGACCCGGCCGCAGCGCCTGCACCCGACACGCCACAATGGACGCAGCGTATCAGGGCTGCGCTCAACTCCGGCGAGCAGCTGGAGGTCGACAGGCTGGCGCTGTCGGAAGAAGCGCAGGAGCTGCTCGATCTGTTCGACGTCATCCGCAAGGCTTCGGCCGGTTTGAATGGTGGCGCTGTCGGTGCCTTCATCCTGTCGATGACCCGGTCGAGCGACGACCTGCTCGCCGTCTACCTGCTTGCACAATATTCCGGCCTGGCAACCGCCATGGATGGTAGCGGAACCATCGCGCTGCGTGTCGTCCCGCTGTTCGAAACCATCGCCGACCTGCGCGCTGCGCCAGACATCCTCGATCAGCTGTTCGCAGTCTCGATCGTTCGCCGGTCGGTCCGTGATTTCGGCAACCGCCAGGAAGTGATGCTCGGCTACTCCGACTCTAACAAGGACGGCGGGTTCCTCGCCTCCAACTGGGAGCTCAACAAGGCGCAGCGGCGCATCACGGCACTTGGCATCAAGCGCAAGGTCAAGATCAGCTTCTTCCATGGCCGCGGCGGTTCGGTCAGCCGCGGCGGTGCGCCGACGGGTAGGGCGATCGCCGCCCAGCCTGCGGGGACCATTGGCGGCGCGATGCGCG
Organism: Aminobacter sp. LjRoot7; assembly: GCF_964252895.1. Classification (NCBI taxonomy): domain Bacteria; kingdom Pseudomonadati; phylum Pseudomonadota; class Alphaproteobacteria; order Hyphomicrobiales; family Phyllobacteriaceae; genus Aminobacter; species Aminobacter sp. LjRoot7. The sequence goes on along the minus strand of NZ_CAXUPX020000011.1, from coordinate 51,233 downwards.
TCACCGAGCAGGGCGAGGTGGTGTCGTCCAAGTTCGCCAATCGCGGCACGGGGCTCTATCAGCTCGAAATCCTCGCCGCGAGCGTCTTCGCCCACAGCGTCAAGTCGCCAAACGAAGCCGAGCTCAAGGACATTCCCGAGTTCAGCGAGGCTTTGGAAGCACTGACCGGCATGTCCCAGGCGTCCTATTCGGGCCTGATCAACGAACCGGGCTTCATCGATTACTTCAACCAGGCGAGCCCGGTCGAGGAACTGGCGCTGCTCAAGATCGGCTCGCGTCCAGCCCGCCGTTTCGGCGCCCGCGACATCTCCGATCTGCGCGCCATCCCATGGGTGTTCGCCTGGAGCCAGAACCGCCATCTGCTGACCAATTGGTACGGTATCGGCAGTGCATTGAACTCGTTCGTCAACGTCCGCGGCGACGCCGGGCTGGAACTGCTCCAGCAGATGTTCGAGCGTTCGCGCTTCTTCCGGCTCGTCATCGACGAGGTCGACAAGGGGCTCTACCAATCCGACATGGACATCGGAAAGCTTTATGCCGGGCTGGTCCAGGACCGTGAGGTTGGTGAGCGCATCTACTCCAAGATTTCAGCTGAATATGCGCTGACCCGGCGGATGATCTCCGAGGTCAATGGCGGTCTGAAACTGTCCGAGCGGTTCCCGGCCTTCAAGCGCCATTTCGACCGCATCCGCCCACAGATGGACTCGATCCACCGGCTGCAGGTGCAGCTGCTGCGCGAGGTTCGTGCCCAGGACGATGCCACCGTCAACCCGAAGCGGGCCGTCAACGCGCTTCTGCTTTCGATCAACTGCATTTCCGCCGGTCTCGGCTGGACCGGATGACCCAGATTTCAGGCGTCTCAGGCGCCGCTAGGAGGAGCCCATGAATATACCGACAAGACCCGGCATCGGCAGCGCCCGCAACTTCTTCCGCACAGGTGTCGCCCAGGCAGACCCCGCTGTCAGCGATGCGATGGGACGCGAGCTTCAGCGCCAGCGCGACGAGATCGAGCTGATCGCCTCGGAGAACATCGTCTCAAGGGCGGTGCTCGAAGCTCAAGGCTCGGTGCTGACCAACAAGTATGCCGAGGGCTATCCCGGCCGCCGCTACTATGGCGGCTGCCAGTATGTCGATGAAGTCGAGGATCTGGCGCGCGAACGCGCCAAGGCGATGTTCAACTGCAGCTTCGCCAACGTGCAGTCCAACTCGGGCAGCCAGGCCAACCAGTCGGTGTTCATGGCGCTGATGAAGCCGGGCGACACGTTCCTCGGCCTCAACCTCGCCGCTGGCGGCCACCTGACCCACGGCGCGCCGGTCAACCAGTCGGGCAAGTGGTTCAATGTCGTCTCCTATGGCGTCAAGCCCGACACCCACCGCATCGACATGGATGAGGTCCGCGACCTCGCCAAGAAGCACCAGCCCAAGGTGATCCTCGCCGGCGGCTCGGCCTATCCGCGCATCATCGACTTCAAGGCGTTTCGCGAGATCGCCGACGAGGTCGGTGCCAAGCTGTTTGTCGACATGGCGCATTTCGCTGGCCTAGTTGCCGGTGGCGTGCATCCCAACCCGCTCGAACACGCCCATGTCGTGACGACGACCACGCACAAGACCCTGCGCGGTCCCCGCGGCGGCATGGTGCTGTCCAATGACGAAGAGATCGGCAAGAAGATCAATTCGGCGGTGTTCCCGGGTCTCCAGGGTGGTCCGCTGATGCACGTCATCGCCGCAAAGGCGGTTGCCTTCGGCGAGGCGCTGACGCCTGATTTCAAGGTTTATGCCGCCAACGTCGTCTCCAACGCCAAGGCGCTGGCCGAAACGCTGCAGGAGGGTGGCGTCGACATCGTCTCCGGCGGCACCGACACGCATCTGATGCTTGTCGATCTCAGGCGCAAGAACCTCACCGGCAAGGCGGTGGAAGCAGCCCTCGGCCGCGCCCACATCACCTGCAACAAGAACGGTATCCCGTTCGATCCGCAGGGGCCGATGGTCACATCTGGTGTTCGCCTGGGCACGCCGGCATGCACGACGCGCGGTTTCCTCAACGAAGAGTTCCGCCAGGTCGGCCGCATGACGATGGCCGTCATCGACGGACTTGCGGCCAATGGCGAGGAAGGCAATGCCAAGATCGAGTCTGCCGTTCGTGAAGAAACGCACGATTTGGTCAGCCGATTCCGAATCTACGACTGATTTCTGTCGCTGCAGAGCGGGCATGTCTTGGCGAATTCGATTGGAATGCGCCAAGACATGAAGTCGATGGCGGGCTGATGGCGCAACACAAGAAGCTGAATGTCCTGATCGCCGAGCGCAACCCGCTGGTGATTTCGGCTTTGCGCGACATGATCAGCCGCGACGAGCGTTTTGCCTTCGTCGAGGGCGTGCAAAGCGGCGATGCCTTCATCAAGGCGGTTGCGGCGGCCGAGCCGGCATTTGACGTCGCGATCGTCGCCTGGAAGCTGTCCGACATGGATGCCAGCGAGGTTCTCACCGAGCTGCAGCGCCGGCAGCTCACTGCCCGCATGGTGATCTTTTCCAACGACCATGACGTCGGCATCTTGAAGCAATGTGTGCGGCTGGGCGTGCAGGGTTTCTGCTACCAGTTCGACGATCCGTGCATTCTGTTCGACACGCTGCTTGCGGTCGCGAACGGACGCATCTGCATCCCCTACATCGATGTCGCCAAGATCAACGAGACGCCGCTGTCGCGCCTGACGACGCGCGAACTCGAACTGCTTGGCGTGCTGGCGGACGGCTGGACCAATCTGCAGATCGCCACGCGGACCGGAATCTCCGAGAACACGGTCAAGTACCACCTGAAGAATCTCTACGACAAACTGGGCGTACGCAACCGCGCCATGGCGGTCGCGCTTTATGCCAGCGAGCGCAAGCGCGGCCCGCAACCAGGTCCCCGATAGTCAGCGCAGGCCGAGCGCCTTTTTCTCATCCGCCTCCGAGAGCGGAGCCCCGGCCTGGGTCGTGGTCAGATAGGCGTCGACAGTTTCCGAGGCCCCGGCCGGGATATAGTCCTGCCCGGCAGCCGGTGCTGCCACGGCAAGCCTGAGATCCCAGTTTTGCCCGACCCGGCAAGCGACCGAAACCAGTGACGTTTCCGATACGCGATGAAGCTCGAACTCGCGGCAGAGCGCGCCTGCTTCGTCGCGGAAACTGGAGACGAACTTGATCGTGGTGCCACCGGCATTGATGTCGGTGCCTGAGGGCGTGGTGGCGAGCGCTTTGGTCATCACTGGATCGCTGATCGCGGCAACCATCCCGCCTGAAACGGGCGCGCCGGCCTTGCCGGCGAGATAGCCGCTTGCGCCGACGATAACGGCCGCAAGCGATGCCGCCAGCGGTAGAGTCCAGCTTGAGCTGACCTTGCGTGGTGCTGCCTTCGGCTGGAAGGTCACGACGTTGTCGGCGGCAGGCTGCTGGCTTGCGTCATCAGGTGCATTTTCGCGCCTGCGCGCCTCGTCGATCATCTTCTGCACCGACTGGGTAAGCACTTCGGGGACCGGCTCGTCGATCAGCGGCTTCAGCGCAGCAGACGCCTCGGCGCGGCTTTCCATGAAGGTGGCGACGCGGACAACGAGCGCATCGTCGGTGCCCATGGCCTCCTCGATCGCCGCCGTGGTTTCAGCGTCGAGCTCGCCATCGGCGAAGGCCATCAGGGTTTCGTCGTCGAATTCGCGCCTGTTCATGTCTTCCCACCTTTTCCGGGTGAACGGTCGGCTGCAGGGTTTATTCCTGCTGCCTCTGCAAGATTCTTGCGGGCCCGGGCAAGCCTGCTCATGACCGTGCCAATGGGGATGCCTAGCACCTCGGCCGCCTCCTTGTAGGACAGGTCCTCGATGCAGACGAGCAGCAAAACTTCGCGCTGATCGTCAACAAGCTCGTCTATTGCCACAGCCACGCTTTTCAGCGTCAGCCGGGCTTCGGCATCTTGTTCACCGCTCGCGCCGACGATGTCGTTGCGATCGTCGATGTCCTCGCGCGGCCCGGCCGTCTTGGTGCGGCGCACCTGGTCGATCCACAGATTGCGCAGGATGCGGAACATCCAGGCATCGAAGCGGGTGCCCGCTTCGAACCGTTCCTGGCTGGCCAAGGCACGCTCGCAGGCCGCCTGCACGAGGTCATCGGCAAGATCGCGCGACCGGCAAAGCGAAATGGCGAACCGGCGCAGATTGGGCAGGAAAGCGATCAAGCGATCGCTGACCGAAACATTGTCACCCTTCATGCAGTCGTATCCCGTCTCTCCTCACGGAAATGGCGAGGCAACGGAATAAACCGGGCCGTCGTCCGTTGGGCTCAAAATGCACAAATGTAGTCAAAATGATATGGGATGCCGAAAGGCTTATGTGGATCGCTAACAATTGCCGTCTGCGCGCCATATCGCCAGGAAAGGACGAACCATGATTTCGAAGCGCCCATCGGGTTCACTTGCGGTTGTTTTTGCGCTGGCGTTGAGTGGTGCGACCTTTGGTGTGCCTGCGGTGCCGCCGATGCTGGCAGATGTTTTCGGCAGCGGGATCGCGCTTGCTGACGACGATGATGACGATGGCGGCGGCGGCGGAAGCAGCACCGACCGCAGGGATTCCAGCTCGCCGGGAACGGGGAAGGGGCGCAATCTCTTCGATCTCTTCCGCAAGGCTGAGCCTCGACGAAAGGTGGTCCGGCCCGCGCAAGCGCTTTTGCGCCAGGCGCCGCGGGAGATCGTGGCAATCGGCCTCGATCAGGCCTCGATCACAAACCTGACCGCCGCGGGCTATTTGATCAGCGACCGCGCCGATGTCACGCTCGTTGGAGCCGAAATCGTCAAGCTCAGCGTCCCCAACGGTACGACGCTCGAAGCGGCGCGTGCCGATGTTGCGGCAGCGGCACCCAACGCTGTGGTCGACTACAATCACCTCTACCGTCCCGACCAGAATCGCGCCGAACCTTGCGGCGCCGAACAATGCCTGGCGCGCCACGTCGTGGGATGGCCGGAAGCAACGGCGATGCCGGAACGCTGCACGGCCCCAGTGCGGATCGGCCTCATCGACACGGCGATCAATGACGAACATCTCGCTTTCGCCGGCGGGCGGATCGAGACCATCCGGTTGGGAATGGGCGACCTTCCTGAATCCGCGCGCCAACACGGCACGGCGGTGGCGGCACTCCTTGTAGGCTCTGCGGAAAGCCGAACGCCGGGCCTCGTACCCGGCGGCGAACTCGTGGCGGTGGATGCTTTTCGGCGCGACGGCAGTGACGACCGTTCGGCAGTCTACGATCTCGTTCGGGCCATCGACCTGTTGGCCGGCAAGGGCGTGCTCGTCATCAACATGAGCCTGACCGGCCCGGCAAACCTTCTGCTTGAGCGAACAGTGGAGGCGGCAGCACAGCGCGACATCGTGCTGGTCGCTGCCTCCGGTAATGGCGGCCCGCGCGCGGCTCCGCTCTATCCCGGCGCTTATGAGCACGTGATTGCCGTGACGGCGATCGACCGGCGTAAGAACCCCTACAGGCGCGCCGGAGCCGGTGATCATATCGACTTCGCCGCACCGGGCGTTCAGGTCTGGACGGCGGCTTCAGTCAAGGGCGCCTCCTCGAAGACCGGCACATCCTTTGCCGCACCGTTCGTCACGGCGGCGGTGGCGATGATCAAGGCCGCCAATCCCGAGCTCAAGGCCGACGAGGTCGAGACGCTGTTGCGCCAGGGTGCAGAAGATCTTGGCAAGCCCGGCAAGGATCCGGTGTTCGGCTGGGGCCTGCTCAACGCACGGACGATCTGCCAGAGTTGAGCCGCAGGCGAGGCGCGAGATGCGCCTTGTATAATCCTGTTTTCATGTTGATTTTCATCTTATGCGCCGAGATCGAAAATAGTTTGCCGGCGATGGAATAGGTTTCTGCAACGCCCGTTCTTCCTGACGTAGCCGTTGTGCGGCGCAATTCAGGAGAACCGAAAATGCCAATCCCTTGCCCGCCTTGTCAGGCGCTACGAAGGCCCTCTACGACGACGGGGAGCGGCCGATGATCGCGCAACTTCTCCAGACGCCGTTCGCGGCCGAATTCGTTCGCTTCGGCCTCAACCTTACCGGCATGTCGGCGCTGCTGTTCGGCATGTACTACCGGCGCTACCGCGACAAGGAACTGGTCACCGCGGCGGCCCTGTTCAACATCTTTGTCTTTGCTGTGTTGACCGTACTGTCGACCGTCCAGTTCGGGGTTGCCGCGGGCTTTGGCCTGTTCGCCATCCTGGCGCTGTTCACGCTTCGCTCGGAGCCGCTTTCGAAGACCGAGATGACCTATTTCTTCGGCAGCGTGGCCATTGCTGTCATCTGCTCGGTGCAAGGCACGACCTTGCCTTTCGTGGCAGTGACGGTGGCCTTGGTGCTCGCAGGCGCCTTCGTCGTCGATCATCCCCGCATGCTGCAGTCGGTCAGCGGCACCAAGGTCTCGCTCGATAAGATCAACGTCGCACTGCTGTCGGACCCTGTCGCCATGCGCACCGAACTGTCCGAGCGGCTGGGCGTCGACGTGCTGTCCTACCAGGTGCTGCAGCTCGACTACATCACGGAAATGGCGAAGCTCAATGTCCATTATCGCAAGCACTGACCCGCTGATTGCTGGCGGCTTCGCGCCGATCAGCCTTAAGGCCCTGAACGGTAAGGCCGCCATGCTCGAGCGGCTGGACAACAAGTATGTCGTCGACGGCACCATGCTGATGCGGGCCGCCGGCGATTTCACCGAGGTCTTCGACATGCTGGAGATCGATGGCCGGCGCGCCTTCACCTACGAGACCTGCTACTTCGACGATGCCGGGCGTCGCAGCTATTTCGACCATCACCAGGGCAGGCGGCAACGCGCAAAGGTGCGTATCAGGCGCTATGTCGAGGCGGGGTTGTGTTTTCTGGAGGTCAAGCTCAAGGACAAACGCGGCATAACCGTCAAGAAGCGCCTCGACCTCGATATCGCAAGCTTCGGCAAACTCGACGACGAGGCGATGGCCTTCATCGACAAGGTCTACCATGCGCAGTACGGCCAGGCCTTCCCGCACCAGCTGTCGCGCGTTCTCGACATGCGCTACCGCCGCATGACGTTGGTGGCGCGGCAGGGCGGCGAGCGTATGACCATCGACACTGGCCTCGAGTTCTTTGCCGGCGGCGCGCGTCGTGCCGTCGATCCCAACCTGTTCATCCTCGAAACCAAGTCGGCAAACGGCAACGGCGTTGCCGACGGCATCCTCAGGGCGCTGCACCAGCACCCGACCAAGCGCTGCTCGAAATATTGCGTCGCCACCGCGCTGTTGAACCCCGGCACAAAGCATAACCGCTTCCTGCCGGCCCTGCGCAAGCTTGGTGGCGTGCCCGCCCGCCCGGCTCTTCACCAGCCAAACATCCAATAGGAGTGAGAGACATGATCAAGCACTTCACCGCCGCGCTGCTCGGCGCCTCGGCCCTTGCGCTCGCAACCCCCGTTGTGGCCGGTTCATCCGAACTTGCCGTGCTGGACAGCCAGCCTGCTCCGGTCGCCGCGCCGGACGGCCAGTCGATCAACGAGCTGTCTGGCCTTGCCTGGGATGCCGACGAAAAGCTGCTCTATGCCGTATCCGACGACGGCGTCCTGCACCACTTCCGGCTCGAGATCGCCGACGGCAAGATTTCTAGCTCGGAGCCTGTCTTATCGGTGCCGTTGAAGGCAGGCGCGACCCCTCAGGTCGTCAACGCCGAGGGGCTTGCCGTCACCAATGGCGACAATGGCAAGCAGGGCGACACCGAGCTGCTCGTCGCTTTCGAGGACGGGCCGGCTATCCATCGGTTCAAGGCCGACGGTACGTCGCTCGGTGCCGTGCAACTGCCGGAAGCACTCGCTGATGCCGCAAAGTACAGCGAGACCAACAGCCGCCTGGAGGCGGTGGCGGTCGCCGGCGCGCTCGGTGTCGTCACAGCACCTGAGGAAGCGCTCCTGGGCGAGCCCGGTGATATCCACACCATCCATGGCCTCGACGGCAAGCGCTGGAGCTTCGCCACCTTCCAGCCCAAGCGCAGCAACCTCAAGGCGGTCGAGCCCATGCCTGACGGCAGGCTGCTGCTGCTTGAACGCACGCGTGAGCAGAAGGGTGGGCCGAGCGTCGGCCGTCTCAGGGTCCTCGATCCCAAGACGTGCGGCGAGGCCAATGCTTGCGCCGTCGAAAATCTCGACACTGGAGCCAGCCGGTTGCTCAACGACAATTTCGAGGGGCTGACTGGCCTAGGTGGAGACCTCTATCTGCTGGTCACCGACAAGACGAAGAAGGAAGGGCCGGCAAGCTTCGTCCTGGTCTCGGTCAAACCGGGCGCCTAATCTTTGTCTCACTGCAACAACTGGCGGCGACCGGCACCACATTCCGGTTGCCGCTGCTGGCGTTTGAGACCGCCTTCACCCGGCGCGACTCCCCCAGTCGCTCACTTCGCAAGAACATAACGTGCAGTGCCGTTCCCGCCCGTTTGGGCAACGCGGACCGCCCGTTAGCGACCTCTGGCGTAAAATTTCCGACACCGCGTCAGGCCAACAAAATCCAATCGATTCAATGCTCTTCGGTTTCGTCGAAAGTCGTAGTGCGACAAGTGCGCGCGGTCGTCACTTGACAGGAAATTAACTTTGCCGGACATTCCTCAGGGGAAATTAATTTCCCGCAGAAGCAAACCAGAATGAAGCCGAAAACGGCCGTGGTGGAGGAGGAAAAATGGAAGCGACTTTAAGTCAGCAACGCGGGGACGCGACTCTCGAGCAGCGCATCGACAAGATGCATGGAAGGGATCGAGCGGGTCTCGTGATATTCGTTGCGGTGCTCTGGTGCACCATGTTGTTCGCCCTGTTCAGCGTCTGGTCCTACATTTCCATCCCGGCTATCCGCATCATCCTGTCGATCGCCTGCGGCCTCGTTCTGGCCTTCAACACGGCGGCCATCGTCGCCATGCTGCGCCACTACGTCGAAGACAAACACTTCATCTATGGCCTCGACATCAAGCATCTCGACGAGATGCGGCGCCGTCGCGGCTGAGGAGCGCATAATGGCTTACAAACCTCCGAAACAGAGCCTCGCCGGCCAGATTTTCGACGTCGTGACCTTGCTCGTACTGACCGTGGGCGCGCTCTACATCCCGCTTTATCTGGGCCTCGCTGGTGCCGCCAAGGTGCCAAATCCGATCGCCAACCCGACCTGGGAAGCGCTCGGCCAGAACGCCACCGAACAGCAGCAATGGGCAGCACTCGGCGTCACCGACCCGGCCGCCGCCAATGACATCATCACCGCCCGCTTCGACTACAGCTTCAGCTGGAGCGCGCTGATAGTCATGGCCGTGCTGGTCATCGGCTACTTCGTCATGGTCGTGCGGCTGTCCGACAAGGAATACCGCGAAGTCATCGAAGAACGCTTCGGCGACAAGAAGCGCTAGGGGAGGTCACCATGGATACCTGGAACATTCTGGAATACGTGGCCTGGGCTCTCTCCGCGCTCTTCGGCGTGCTGATGCTCATCGACCTCGTCCGCATCGACACGACCTATGACAATGAGCTGCTGATCTCTTCTCGCGAAGGCGAGATCGAGGCGACCGCAGAACGCCACGAGATCTGAGGGGACGACGATGGCAAATGTGACTTCAACCGCGGCGGAGCCTGAACGGCTCCAGCTGCTGCGCGTGCTCGGCCCGGCCCACATCTGGGCGCTGGGCGTCGGCATCGTGCTCGTCGGCGAATACATGGGCTGGAACTTCTCGGTCGGCAAAGGTGGCATGATCGCCGGCCTGATTGCCTGCTGGGTCGCCGGCCTGCTCTACACCTGCGTCGCCATGATCGACTCCGAGGTGACCTCGACGGTCGCCGCGGCCGGCGGCCAATACGCCCAGGCCAAGCACATCGTCGGCCCGCTGATGGCCTTCAACGTCGGCCTGTTCCTGGTCATGGCCTACACCATGCTGGAAGCTGCCAACGCGATCACGGTGGGCTTCCTGCTCGACACGGTTGCCGGCCTGCAGGGCCATACGGGGCTCAACCAGCAACCCTTCATCATCCTCGCCATCATGTTCCTGGCGTGGCTCAACTACCGCGGCGTTCTTGCGACGCTGACCTTCAACCTGGTCATTACTGCGATCGCCTTCGTCTCGATCATCACGCTGTTCATCGCGGTGCAGTTCGGTGCCTCCAACGTGCCGCTCGACTTCTCGGCCATCACAAGCGATCCGCTGCCTTACGGCTGGGTCGGCATCGTCGCGTCGCTTCATTTCGGCCTTTGGTACTATCTCGGCATCGAGGGCACCTGCCAAGCCGCCGAGGAAGTGCGCTCGCCGGCGCGTTCGCTGCCCTACGGCACGATGGCCGGCATCATGACGCTGCTGATCGCCGCGACCATGACCTGGTACGTCTGCTCGGGCTTGATCCCTTGGGAATATCTCGGCCAGGCCGGCACGCCGCTGTTCGACGCCGCCCGCGTCACCGGCAGCACGTCACTGATGGTGCTGCTGTTCGTCGGCACGACGTTCGCCACGCTCGCTTCGGCAAACGGCTGCATCAACGACGCCTCGCGCGCCTGGTTCTCGATGGGCCGCGACCGCTACCTGCCGAGCTGGTTCGGTGCCGTGCATCCGATCTATCGCACGCCGTACCGTGCCATCGTCTTCCTGGTACCGATCGCGCTGATCTTCGCGCTCGGTGCACCGCTCGATCAGGTCGTCACCTTCTCGATCCTGTCGGGCCTGCTCGGCTACACCTTCATGACCTTCAACATGGTGATGTTCCGCAACAAGTGGCCGCTCGACACGATCAAGCGCGGTTATGTGCATCCGTTCCATCCGCTGCCGACCATCGTGCTCTTGATCTTGTGCTCGACGGCCTACTTCGCGGTGTTCCTCGGCTACGGCACGCAGCTCAGCGCGATGATGTGCTTCTACATCGTGGCGTCACTCTGGTTCCACTTCCGGCGCTACCAGTTCGTGCGCCGCGGCGACCAGTTCACCATGCCCTGGCCGAAGCCGCAGGGTTACTGACAAGCCAAGCATGGCGGCGCGGACCCCGCGCCGCCATTTTCACAACAGCAAGGCGCACGAGATGCTCACCACGCTTGCCTTTTCAGCCTTCGTCGCAGTTTCCTGCGGCTGGATCGGCACGCGCGCGGTCCGCGAGCATCGCGATACTCTCGCCGAACGCAGGGGGCTGCTCGATGACGCTGCCCGACTGCTCCAGAATTCAAGGATTACGTTCGGCCCAGACCAGTTCCCGATCCTCGTCGGCCAGATCGGAGATGGCCGTCGAGCCAAGATCGAGCTCATTGCCGACACCATGGTCACGCGGCGGCTGCCGCAGCTATGGCTCAGGGTGACGCTCAGCGAAGCCAGGGAACGCAAGAGGCCGACAATTGGCGTGCTCGCCCGCCCGACAGGTGCGGAATACTACTCGCTGGTCCACGACATGCCGGAATGGTTGTCACCGCCGCAGACCGATGCCTCGCTGCTGATGCGGGGCGATGGTCAGGCAACGGCATGGCAGGTGGAGCGTGTTTCGGCGCTGGTCCGAAGCCTGTTTGCCGACCCGAAGGTCAAGGAAGCCGTCATCACGCCCCGTGGCACCCGTATCATTCGCCAAGCCGCGCAGGGCGAGCCGGGTGCGCATAAGGTGCTGAGGCAGGTGCGTTTTCCCCTGACGGCGATTCCAACCAACCTAGTGGCCCTGGCCATCACCGAAGCTGAGACGCTGAGCGCATTGCTGGTCGAAGACGACATCGTTGCTCCCGTCTATGAAGCGGCTTGAGGGTTCCATGACAAAACCGATCAATCCTTATGTCGTGCTGGCCCTGGCCATCGTACTGCCCGGTGCCGGCCATGTCGCGGTGCGCGACGCGACGCGCGGGCTCGCCTTCGCCTTCTTTGTCGTCCTGTTTTCGGTGCTTTCCTACGTCACCACAACGCCGGAGACCTCGTTCCTGGGTCGCCATGCCGGTGGCCTGTTCGTCTGGGCGCTGTCGATACCCGATGCCTATCGCCGGGCGCGAATACGCAGCGTCATGGCTCCGAAGGCCTGACTTTTCAGCCCGCAAATCGGCAATCGCCGCGGTTGGCCAAGGCGTCGAGACTGCTGGCGTTGGGGCAGAAATCCCGATAGGATGCCTCGAACTCTTTTGCATCCAGTAGTGCACTGCAAACACGCCGCGCCGAGCACATCATGCAGGTCCGGCGCATGTCGCGGTTCCATTCCGGGTAGCGGTTCTCGAACATCTCTGCATCGACGCCCGTGGACTTGATGGCCTCGGGCAGCAGGGTTTTTGACGCGAAGGCAACACGCATGGCCTGCCTGAAATCCGACTGCGATAGCCCGCACTCCGCCAGCATGCGTTCGCCGTCATGGCCGAGTTGGCTGATCTCCGACACCGCGGCACGGCGCTGGCGCCAGTCTTTGAAGCGCAGCACGGCCAATCGCCAGAGTTCGTAAGACTGCGGTATCGCATTCATTGCTGCCACCTCCCACATGTGAAGAGACCGTTCACCCTCGCAACTGTTGCAGGCGGAGCGGCAGCATTCCTTGCGCTGGATCAAACTGGCGGTCAAAAAATAAGGCGGGCTGCCCTGCGTGCAACCCGCCCAACAGAGGCCTGTATTATGCTCCCGGTCAGGCGGCAGATTGGGAGATCACGCCGCGGCGGATCTGGTCTTCCTCGATGGATTCGAACAGCGCGCGGAAGTTGCCTTCGCCGAAGCCCTCGTCGCCCTTGCGCTGGATGAACTCGAAGAAGATCGGTCCGATCACGGTCTTGGAGAAGATCTGCAACAGGATCTTGGTCATGCCGCCGTCCACCACGCCTTCGCCGTCGATCAGGATGCCGTGCTTCTTCATCTTGTCGAGCGGCTCGTCATGGCCATGCACGCGGTTGCGCGACATTTCGTAATAGGTGTCGGGCGGGCCGGGCATGAATTTCAGGCCCTTGTCGGCGATCCTGTCGGTGGCGGCGTAAATGTCGTCGGTGCCAACCGCGATGTGCTGGATGCCTTCGCCCTTGTACTTCCTCAGATATTCCTCGATCTGGCTGGTGTCGTCCTTGGACTCGTTCAGCGGAATACGAATCTTGCCGCAGGGCGAGGTGATGGCGCGGCTGACCAGGCCGGTGATGCGGCCGTCAATGTTGAAGAAATGGATCTGCTTGAAGCCGAACAGCTCGCGGTAGAAGTCCCACCACTTGTCCATGTTGCCGCGATAGACGTTGTGGGTCAGGTGATCGAGGAAATAGAAGCCGACGCCTGTTGGCTTCGGATCGGTCTCGCCGAGCCAGTCGAACTCCGCCGCATAGGCCGAGCCCTTGGCGCCATACTTGTCGACGAAATACAGCAGTGAACCGCCGATGCCGACGATAGCAGGCACGTCTAGTGCCTTGTCAGCGCCGGTGTAGGGCGTGGCACCCTTCGACACGGCGTGATCGAACGCATGCTTGGCATCGACGACGCGCCAGGCCATTGAGGCAGCGCAAGGGCCGTGTTCGTCCACGAAGCGCATGGCGTGGCTGCCCGGCTCGGCATTGACGATGTAGTTGATGTCGCCCTGGCGCCAGACCGTGATCTTCTTCGTCTTGTGGCGCGCGACCGGCTGGTAGCCCATGCGGGTGAAAAGCTCTTCCAGCTTCTCGGGTTCTGGGTGGGCGAACTCGACAAATTCGAAGCCGTCGGTGCCGGCGGGGTTGTCGGCGCTGATCCTGGCCGGGGGCGCATCGTGCGGGAACGGACCCATGGAAATTCCTCCTCAAAATTCGGTTGTGCATATTGTGCCCCCGATTTCATGCAATGTGCTTGCATTATGGCCTCATATGGGTCGAATTATGCGTGTAACGTGCATGGATGGGGAGTTGGATGCAATGAATGAGGTGCTCGACCAATTCGACCTCAAGATTCTGCGTGAGCTGCAGATCGATGGCCGGCTAACCAATAACGAGTTGTCGGAGAAGATCGCGCTATCGGCTTCGCAATGCTCGCGTCGGCGCGCCCGGCTGGAGGCGGAGGGCTTCATCCGCGGCTATCAAGCCATGCTCGACCGTGAGCGGCTGGGGCTCGACCTTTTGGTGGTGATCTCGGTGACGCTCGCCACCCACAACCGCGACAACGCCCAGCGTTTTGCCCGGCTGGTCAACGACCTGCCGGAGGTGCTCGAAGCCTATTCGCTGACAGGCGAGATGGACTACCACATCAAGGTCGTGGTGCGCGGGCTCTCGGATCTGTCGCGCTTCGTCAACGAAGTGCTGTTGCCGCACGATTCCGTACAGCACGTGAAAACAGCGATCGTGCTGAATACGCTGAAGCAGTTCGGGCCGCTGCCGATCGGGTAATCAGCCACGCTTGCGCGACCGGTCCAACAGCGCCCGCTCGACATCGGCCAGTCCTGCTTCGATGCGCTCGATGGCACCAGTGCCGAGCGCCTTCTCGAGGGTCGCTTGATAGGTGTGGGCGAGGTCAGCGATTTCGCGATAGGCCTTCTGACCGGCTGCCGTCAGCTCGAGGTGCTCGACGCGGCGGTCGGCCTCGTTTTCGCGGCGCCGTAACCAGCGGCGCTCTTCAAGTGCTGCCACGGCGCGGCTGACCTTGGTCTTGTGCATGTTGGAATGGGTGCCGATCTCGGTCGCGGTCATGCTGCCGACGCTACCCAAGGCGGCGAGCGCGCGCCATTCCGGCCGCGTCATCTGGAAGCGCTGCTTGTACTCCCTGGAAAAGCTCAGGCTGATCAGCTCTGCCGCCCGGTTCAGCCGGTAGGGCAGGAAGCTCTCCAGATCGAATGCGTCCGGCATCTCAACCCTTTGATAGTTACAAAATCGACGGTTACACTTGCAACCATCTCGACGTTCTCACGTCCGCCAGGGAGGTGCAAGACATGCTGGACAAGGTCACTCAGGGCACGACGGCGACCGCCGCCGGCTACATGCCGGGCTTCGGCAACGACTTCGAGACAGAGGCGCTGCCGGGCGCGCTGCCGCAGGGCCAGAACAGCCCGCAGAAGTGCAATTACGGCCTCTATGCCGAGCAGCTGTCGGGTTCGCCTTTCACCGCCCCGCGCGGCACCAACGAGCGCTCCTGGCTCTACCGCATCCGGCCGAGCGTGCGGCACACCAAGCGCTTTTCCAATGCCAGCTATCCGCACTGGAAGACCGCACCTTGCCTCGACGACCATTCCTTGCCGCTCGGCCAGCTGCGCTGGAACCCGCTGCCGGAGCCGAAGGACAAGCCCAATTTCATCCAGGGCATCCGTACCATGACTACGGCGGGCGATGCGATGACCCAGGTCGGCATGGCGGCGCATGCCTACATTTTCAACGACGACATGGTCGACGACTATTTCTTCGATGCCGACGGCGAGCTGATGATCGTGCCGCAGGTGGGCACCATCCGCATCTTCACCGAAATGGGCATCATCGACGTCGAGCCGTCGGAGATCTGCCTCGTGCCGCGCGGCATGATGTTCAAGGTCGCGCGCTTGGGCGATGCTGCCTTCCACCGCGGCTACATCTGCGAAAACTATGGCGCCAAGTTCACCCTGCCGGATCGTGGCCCGATCGGCGCCAACTGCCTTGCCAATCCGCGCGACTTCAAGACGCCGGTCGCTGCCTATGAGGACAAGGAGACGCCCTGCCGCGTCCACGTCAAATGGTGCGGCAAGTTCTATGTTACCGAGATCGGCCATTCGCCGCTCGACGTCGTTGCCTGGCACGGCAACTATGCGCCGTTCAAATACGATCTCAGGACCTTCTCGCCTGTGGGCGCCGTTCTGTTCGACCACCCGGATCCGTCGATCTTCACGGTGCTAACCGCGCCAACCGAGGAAGCAGGCACGGCCAATGTCGATTTCGTCATCTTCCCGCCGCGCTGGCTGGTGGCCGAGCACAGCTTCCGGCCGCCCTGGTATCACCGCAACATCATGAGCGAGTTCATGGGGCTGATCCATGGCCAGTACGACGCCAAGGAGGAGGGCTTCGTGCCCGGAGGCATGAGCCTGCACAACATGATGCTACCGCATGGGCCTGATGCGATGGGTTTCGAGAAGGCCTCGAACGGCGAGCTCAAGCCGGTGAAGCTCGACCACACCATGGCCTTCATGTTCGAGACGCGGTTCCCCCAGCAGCTGACCAAGTTCGCCGCCGAACTGGAGACGCTGCAAGCCAACTACATAGACTGCTGGGACGGGCTCGAGCGCAAGTTCGACGGCACGCCCGGCATCAAGTGAAGCATCAAGTGAGGACGTAGATGAAGCTCGCCACGCTGAAGGATTCCACCCGCGACGGCCGCCTGGTCGTGGTTTCCCGCGACCTGACCCGCTGCTCGGAAGTCGGCCACATCGCCCGCACGTTGCAGGCAGCACTTGACGACTGGGCCCATGTCGGACCGCGTCTCGCCATTGTCGCCGAGGGCATCGAGACCGGCTCGCAGCCGACCATGCGCTTTCATGAGCACGATGCCACCTCGCCACTGCCGCGCGCCTATCAGTGGGCCGACGGCTCGGCCTATGTGAACCATGTCGAGCTGGTCAGGAAGGCGCGGGGCGCCGAGATGCCCGCGAGCTTCTGGACCGACCCCTTGATGTATCAGGGCGGCTCGGACTCGTTCCTTGGGCCGCGCGATCCGATCGTCATGGCCGACGAAACCTGGGGCATAGACCTAGAAGGCGAGGTGGCGGTCATCGTCGACGACGTAGCGATGGGCGCAACATCAGATGAGGCGCGCGATGCCATCCGCCTGATCATGCTGGTCAACGACGTGTCGCTGCGTGGCCTGATCCCGGCCGAGCTCGCCAAGGGTTTTGGCTTCTTCCAGTCAAAACCGTCAACGGCGTTCTCGCCGGTCGCCGTTTCTGCCGATGAACTCGGCGACGCCTGGCGCGACGGCAAGCTGCACCTGCCGCTGCTCGCCAGCATCAACGGCCAGCCGTTCGGCCGCGCCAATGCCGGCACAGACATGACCTTCGACTTCGGCCAGCTGGTGGCGCATGCTGCCAAGACCAGGCCTCTGGTTGCGGGAACCATCATCGGTTCGGGCACCGTGTCAAACAAGCTCGACGGCGGACCGGGCAAACCCGTCGCCGAAGGCGGCGCGGGTTATTCCTGCATCGCCGAGATACGCACCATCGAGACCATCGACACGGGAGCGGCGAAGACGCCCTTCCTCAGGTTTGGCGACCAGGTCCGCATCGAGATGAACGACAAGACAGGCCACTCGATCTTCGGTGCGATCGAGCAGACCGTGACGAAATACGAAAGGGCTTGAGCCCGATGAGCGAGACAGTCCTGTTCGACTACTGGCGTTCGTCGGCGAGTTACCGGGTACGCATCGCGCTCAACATGCTGGGTCAGGCGTATCAGCCGGTATCGGTCGACCTGCTCGCCAAGGCGCAGAAGGCGCCGGAACATCTGGCGCGCAATCCGCAGGGGCTGGTGCCGGTGCTCGATATTGACGGCCACGCCTTCACCCAGTCGCTGGCGATCATCGAATATCTCGACGAGACCCGTCATGCCGGCTTCCTGCCGTCCGATCCGCTTGGTCGCCAGCGCGTGCGCCAGCTGTCCTATGCCATCGCCATGGAAATCCATGCCGTCTGCAACACCGGTGTGATCGCCGAACTGATGCGGCTGGTCCCAGATGGCGAGGGCGCGCGCGACGCCTGGATGCGGAAGTTCATTGGTGAAGGTCTGGCCGCCTTCGAAAGGCTGCTCGGCAACCCGGCCACCGGCGCCTTCTGCCATGGCGACAGCCCAACAATGGCCGACATCTGCCTGGTGCCGCAGGTTTACAATGCCCGTCGCTGGAACGTCGACATTTCGGGTCTGAAGCGGCTGCTGGAGATATCCGCCCGCTGCGAAGGCCTCGAGGCCTTCGCCAAAGCGCATCCGGATCGCGCTAAAGGCTGAGTATCAGCGCAGCCGCCAGGCCTGAGTGCGCTTGATCAGCACCCGTGACAGGAACAGGTGGATGAGGCGCGCGGCGGCGTTGGTGTAGAAGATCATCATCGCCATTGCGGCCGCTGGCGCTACGTCACCGGCGTCATCCATGTTGAGCACCGCCACCGAGGCCAGTGTCGTGTCCTTGGAATAGAGGAACACCACCGCTGACACTGTCGTCATGGCATTGACGAATATGTAGATCGAGATGTCGAGGATAGCCGGCAGGCAGACAGGCACGGTGACTCGCGCAAACAGCTTGTAGAAGGGCTGCTTGAGCGAAGCCGCCACCGGCTCGAACTCCTGGTCGATCTGCTTCAGCGCGGTCAGCGCGGTCAGGTGTCCCACCGTGTAGAAGTGGGTGATGGTGCAGACCACCAGGATGGTCATGGTGCCGTAGATGGCATGCAGCGGGTTGGCCGGATCGTTGAAGAAGAAGATGTAGGCGAGGCCCAGCACCATGCCCGGCACCGCCATCGGCAGCATGGCCAGGAACTGGAATGCCGTACGGCCGGTGCGGAAGCCGTCGGTCTTCTCGACCATGTAAGCGCCGACGAAGATGATGACCGTGCCGATGACCGCCGTAAGCGCTGCCAGCCGGATCGAGTTGTAGTAGGAACCCCAGCCGCCGCCGTCCATGCGGTCGAAGGCGAAATGCTTGAGGCCGAGGCTGAGATCGTAGGGCCAGAGCTTGACCAGTGCTGCGAACTGGCTGGTCGCCATGATGCCGAGGATGAAGACGGCGATCAGCGAACACCAGGCGAGGCAAAGCGTATCGAAGCCGCGGTTCGGCTTGGGCTGATAGGGCACCGAGCGCGCCGACAGCAGCGCCACCTGCTTCTTGGTGACCATGCGGTCGACGATGAAGGCGGCGATGGCCGGGACGAGCAGGATCACCGAGACGACAGCGCCCATCTCGAAATTCTGCTGGCCGATGACCTGCTTGTAGATGTCGACGGCAAGCACGTTGTACTGGCCACCGATGACCTTGGGCAGGCCGAAATCGGTGATGACGAGGGTGAAGACGACGAAGGCCGCGGAGATCAGACCGTAGCGGGCGCCGGGAATGGTCACCGTCCAGAAGGTACGCCAACGACTGGCGCGCAGCGAGGCAGCGGCCTCGTAATGGCGCTGGTCGGAGATGGCCAGCGCCGTCGAGATGATGATCATCGCATGCGGGAAGGCGAAGAAGATCGAGCCCACGACGATGCCGAGCGGGCCATATATCGACGCCCCCATCAGCAGGTCCTTGAGCATGCCCTGGTTGCCGAACAGGTAGATCAGGGCGATGCCGGGAAGCAGCGACGGCACCAGGATCGGCACCATGGCGACGAGCTTGAAGGCATCCTTGAAGCGCATGCAGCTGCGGTTCAGCGCATAGGCGAAACCGAAGGCGAGCCCAACGGTGATGATGGTGCTGACCAGCGCGATGAAGACTGAGTTCTCGATCGAGCGGAACAGCGTTGGCGTCGAGAAGTAGGCGGCATAATTCTCAAGCCCGAGCGCCCGCGACGGCCGCAGCATCACGCGGCGGAAATCATTGGAAGTGAATTCCTGCCACTCCGTGCCAGACTGAGGCTTGAGGCCGACAAGATAGGTTGCGTCCGACGTCGTGCCGCGGATCTTGTACTTCACCGGGCTGCGGAAGCTGAAGTCCAGGAAGAAACTCGTCGCCTGCAGCCGCCCATCGGAGTTGGTGGCGAGCTTGGCTGGCGGCACAGCACTGAGCTTTTCGTTCAGTGCGGCGGCGGTGACGGGTTCGCCCCAGTTTCCGTCCTTGTCGCTGACCTGGAACTCGAAATTGGCGAGATTGAAGCTGTAGGTCGAAAACGACTTTGACAGCATGATCGCGAGCGGTGCTGCCAGCGCAACCACCAGATAGAGCGCGATCACGACCATCAGGCCGCGCTTAATCAGTTCGTCGCGGTCGAGCCGCAAGCGGAGGCTGCGGCCGACGGGAAGGGCGGAGTCGATTGCCATCGCCATGTCAGGCGCCCCTGGGATAGATCAGCAGCCGCTCGGCCGGCAGTTCGACGGTCAGCGCGACGCCTTGCACCAGCGAAAGGCGGCGCGCGGCATTGATGGAGAAATCGGCGATCAGGGTTTCGTTGCCGAGTGCGTGGCCGTGCAGCCGGGTGCGCCAGAACGAGCCCAGGAATTCCATCTCGCTGATGGTGACGTCGATGGCGTTGGCGGTCGCACCATTGGCGAGAGAGCCTGCTGCGTGCGGAATGACGTCCTCGGGGCGGATCGCCGCGATGACGGGCGCACCCTCGTCGAAGCCGTTCTGCGCGCAGCTGAAGGTCGCCGCACCGAAGCCGACTGTGCCCTTCGAAGCCTTGGCCTCGAACTTGTTGGCCTCGCCGATGAAGTCGGCGACGAAGAGTGTCGCCGGGTGGCGGTAGATCTCGGTCGGCGAGCCGATCTGTTCGATGACGCCGTGGTTCATCACCACGATGCGGTCGGCCATCGACAGCGCCTCCTCCTGGTCGTGAGTAACCATGATGGTGGTGACGCCGAGCTTGCGCTGCAATTCCTTGATCTCGTGGCGCAGATGCGTGCGCACCTTGGCGTCGAGCGCCGACAGCGGCTCGTCGAGCAGCAGCAGGCCCGGTGAAATGGCGATTGCCCGGGCAAGCGCGATGCGCTGCTGCTGGCCACCGGAAAGCTGGGCGGGGTACTTGTTGCCCTGATCGGGCAGGCCGACGAGCTTGAGCAGTTCGGTGACGCGAGCCTCGATCTCGGCGCGCGGGCGCTTGGTGTTTTCGAGGCCGAAGGCGATGTTTTTGGCAATCGTCAAGTTGGGGAACAGCGCGTAGGACTGGAAGACGATGCCATAGTCGCGCTGCGACGGCGGCAGGGTGGAGACGTCGCGCCCGCCCTGCTGGATCGAGCCGCGGCTCTGCAGGTCGAGGCCAGCGATGGCGCGCAAAAGCGTGGTCTTGCCACAACCCGACGGGCCGAGGAAGCAGACGAACTCTCCCTCGCTGATGTCGAGCGATATGTCCTTCAGCGCATGGAAATCGCCGAAGGCTTTCCAGACGTTTGCGATTTTGAGATAGGCTGGCTTCACGTTCAGGCTGGCGGCGGTCATGGCGCTCACTTCAGTCGGAATTCGCGGCTGCCCGGCGAGGGTTTCGTGTCTCATCGTAACCATCCGGCTTGGGGGCAAAGGTGCGGGCGCAGCCCGAGGCGGCGCCCGCTAGTCGAGGTGGCTGAAGGTCAGCTCTTCGGCTCGGACTTCGAGTCGTAGCGCTTGGTCCATTCCTCGAGGATGGCGTTGCGGTTGTTGGCGGCCCATTCGAAGTCGTTCTTGATCATCCTGGCTTCGATGTCGGCGGGCAGGTGCTGCACCGGCTTGGCGACGCCGGGCATGGCGACGACCGCGTAGCCGACGTTGTACATTTCGTTGGCTTTCTTCGAGACCGACCAGTCGAGCAGGGTCTTGGCGGCTTCTTCTTTGGTCGTGCCGGCAACGATCGCCGACGCTTCCATGTCCCAGCCGATACCCTCCTCGGGAATGATGATGTCGATGGGCGCGCCTTCGGCCTTCGACTTGGCGGCGCGGAACTCGAAGGAGATGCCGATCACCGTTTCACCTGCAGCCGCCATCTTGCACGGCTTGGAGCCGGAATGCGTGTAGGCGGCGACGTTCTGGTGCAGGCCGTCCATATAGGTCCAGCCATCCTTCTCGCCGAACAGCTGCAGCCAGCTCGATACATCGAGATAGCCGGTGCCTGACGACGCCGGGTTCGGCATCACGACATGGCCTTTGTATTCAGGCTTGGTGAGGTCCTTCCAGCTCTTCGGCGCGGTCAGGCCGAGCTTCTGGCCTTCGACGGTGTTGAAGCAGATCGAAGCCGCCCAGGCGTCCATACCGACCCAGCTCGGCGGGGTATCGCTGTCGACGAAGTTGGGTTTCAGCTGGTCGGCGCCCTTGGGCGCATAGGCTTCCAGCATGCCCTCGGACTTGAGAACCAGAAGCGAGGTGGCGGCGAGACCCCAGACCACGTCGGCCTGCGGATTGTCTTTCTCGGCGAGCAGCTTGGCGGTGATGACGCCGGTGGAGTCGCGGATGAAGTTGAGCTTGATGTCGGGATGGTCCTGGTTGAACGTCTCGGCATAACGCTTGAGGTCTTCGGCCTCGATGGCCGTGTAGACCGTGAGCTCGGTCTCCGCCCAGGCCGCCGATGACATCAGCATCGTCGCAAAGGCAGCAAGCGCGAAGGCTTTCTTCTGGTTCATTGAAATGGCTCCCATTTGAATCGCTTAGGCACGTTCTGATTGGGAGAGGTCTTGCCGGGCCGCGTTTTAGCCGTGCCCGTTTTGCTCCTCGTCCATGGTCGATAGTGGGAACGCGGGGTCAATAAGTAAAATCTATTCTTTTTATGATCTGGTAGGCTGAGCTTATGCAATGCACGGGGTTGCGACAGGCATGTGACAAGGCTGCCGAATGCCTGTGCATCGGCGTCGGTTTCAGCAGCTGAAACGCGAAAACCTGCCGGTCAGTCAACCCGAGAAGGCGAGAGCAATGACACCGCCGGCAACGATGGCTGCTGAAAGTATGCGGGCCTGCCAGGGTCTCTCGCCGAATATGAACAGGCCGATGAGCGCTGCGATGATAACGCTCGATTCACGCACCGCCGAGACTGCACCCAAAGGCGCGATTGTCTTGGCGTAGATCACCAGCCCGTAGGCGGAAACGGCGCCCAGGCCGCCGACGAGGCCGAGCATGACGGTCTTACGATCGATCGTGTGTGTCGCCCCGCGCCGACGGAAGAGCACGAACAATGTTACGGGGAACTCGAGCAGGAACAGCCAGCCCATATAGCCGAACGGGCTGTCGGACAGGCGCACGCCGATGCCGTCGATGACCGAATAGGAGGCGATCAGCACGCCGTTTATGGCGGCGGCCCCTACGGCGCGCGGGTCGCCATGGGCGGCACCGCGCTGGAATGCGAGGAAGGCGATGCCGAAGGTGATCGCGCCGAGCCCGACCCAGCCGAGCGGCGGTAGCGTCTCGCCGATCATTACGTAGGCACCGAAGGCGACCAGCGCAGGCGCCAGCCCGCGCGCGATCGGATAGACCTGGCTGAGGTCGCCCAGCCGGTAAGACTGGAACAGGAAGACGTAGTAGCCGTAGTGAATGACCGTCGACAGGAAGATGTAGATCCAGCTCGCTTGCGACGGCGGCGTGGCGAAGAACACCAGCACGAGTCCGAGTATGGCATGAGTTGCGGACACCGCCGCCAGGACGACGGCGCGGTCGGTCGCAGCCTTGACGACGGCGTTCCAGCTCGCATGCAGGAAGGCCGCCACCAGCACGATGGTAAGGGCGAAACCGGACATGCGTTCAGGCTTTCAGGAATGTCGCAGGGAAGGGCAGCGTCCCGGTCGAATGCGACCCGGTAATAGGCAACAGCATTTCCCCTCCAAGCAAATGAGGGAGCACCAGGCTCCCTCATCGACACTCATCTGATTTGCCGGCTCAAGACAAGGCTCAGGCCCAGGGCAAAGAGAAAGTCTTGACGTTGGTGAAGCTTTTCATCGCTTCGATGACGCCTTCCTTGTAGCCGTTGCCCGAGTCCTTGATCCCGCCAAATGGCGACATCTCGATGCGATATCCCGGGACTTCCCAGATATTCACCGTGCCGACCTGAAGCCCCGCGATGTATTTCTGCATGCGGCGGAAGTCGTTGGTGCAAACGCCTGAGGAGAGGCCGAAGGCGGTTGAGTTGGACAGCGCGATCAGCTCGTCGTCATTGTCAGGTGCGCGCACGATCGGGATGATCGGACCGAAGGTCTCTTCCATGACCAGTTCCGACTTGTGCGGCACGCGGTCGACGACGATGGGCGGCAACAGAGCGCCCTTGCGGCCGGGGTCGTAGAGCACTTCGGCACCTTCTTCGGCGGCCATGTAGACGCGCTTTTCGAACAGTGCGGCGGCCTTCTCGTGCACGACAGTGCCGAGATCGGTCGACCGGTCCATCGGGTCGCCGAACCTGATCTTCTTGGCCCGCTCGAGCACCATCGGCACGAAGCGGTCGGCGACGCTTTCCTGGCACAGGATGCGCTTCACCGCCGTGCAGCGCTGGCCCGAGTTCTTGGTAGCACCTGCCACCGCGAGATCGGCTGCCTTGGCGAGATCGTCGTCAGACAGGTCGTTGAGGATGATCAGCGGGTCGTTGCCGCCGAGTTCCAGCACCTGGCGCTTGTAGCCGGCGGTGCGGGCGATCAGCTTGCCGACCGGCACGCCGCCGGTAAAGGTGATCAGCTCGATGTTGTCGTTGGTGATCATCTCCGCGCCGATGTCGGCGGGCATGCCCGTCACCACTGACAGCATCTCCGGCGGCAGGCCGGCCTCGTAGAGGATGTCGGCGAGGATCAGCGCCGTCATCGGCGTCAGTTCCGTCGGCTTCACGACCACGCAATTGTTGGTGGCGATTGCCGGCGCCACCTTGTGCGCCACCATGTTGAGCGGATGGTTGAAGGGGGTGATCGCCGAGATCGCCCGCAGCGGCTCGCGGGTGGTGAAGATTTTCCGCGCTTTTCCATGTGGCGTCAGATCACAGGAAAAGATCTGGCCATCATCCTGGATGCACATCTGCGCCGACAGCGTGAACACGTCATAGGCGCGGCCGACTTCATAGAGGGAATCGGCCTTGGAGATGCCGAGCTCCAGCGTGATGACGTCGGATATCTCTTCCTTGCGCGCAGCAAGCGCTTCGGCAGTGCGGAACAGAATCTGCTGACGCTCGTAGCGCGTCAGCTTCGACTTGTAGTTGGCCGCGATCTCGAAGGCCTGGCGGGCGTGCTCGGCGCGCCCGGCCGGCACCGTGCCGATCACCGCATCGGTGTAGGGATAGTGGACGTTGACGACGCCATCGGCATCGACCTTGCGTCCGGCGATGCGCATGGGTTCGTGGCGCACCTTGAACGTCGTTTCAGCCTTGACCATGGCAGGTCCTCCTTCAGGCCAGCGCTGCCGCCATGGCGGCATAATAGAACGCATCGAAGTTGCGCAGAACCGGCTCGTTGGGCAGCGTCGGCAGCTTGCGGTTGACGATGAACGGCACTGCCTGCTCGGTCAGGCCACCATGCGAGCGCAGCGGCTCGTTGAGAGCTGCGAGGTCGTGGCGATGTTCGCTGGTACCGATCGTCTTGTTCTCGGTGGACACCAGCACGATGTCGCCGATGCGGTCGGACGGCAGTTCGAAGCGTTCGCAGGCGGTGGCGTTGTCAATGACGACGTCGATGCCTTTGATGGCGGCGAGGCGCTTCATGATGTCGGCCTGGTCGGCACCTTCGGGCAGGTAGGCGGTGGCAAACGAGCCGAGCGCGCCGTGATGGACAACGTAGGGATCGGTGATCGGCAGGATGACGCGCGCGGCGTCCTTGCCGAGCCACTCGTCGAGCAGGTCCTGGACATAGACCACGTCAGGGGTGCCGTCGGCCTTGTGCTTGGGCTTCATGCCATGGTCGGCGGTGATGACGATGGCAGCACCGAGCGCGTCGAGTTCGCCGAGATACCTGTCGAACATCTCGTAGAAGGCGTTGGCCTGCGGCACGCCGGGCGCATATTTGTGCTGCACATAGTCGGTGGTGGTCAGGTACATCACGTCAGGCTTGAATTCCTTCAGCAGCTTGACGCCAGCGGCAAAGACGAACTCCGACAGTTCCGCCGAATAGACTTCCGGCACCGGCTTGCCGAGCCAGGCCGCCGCATTGTCGATGCCGTGCTCGGCCTTGGTCGAGACGTCTGATTTCTCCGACGAGAAGCAGATGGCGCGGCCTTCGTCGAACTTCAGGCCGCTGCCGAGCAGGGCGCGCAGCTTGTC
The DNA here is from genome assembly GCF_964252895.1 of Aminobacter sp. LjRoot7. Classification (NCBI taxonomy): domain Bacteria; kingdom Pseudomonadati; phylum Pseudomonadota; class Alphaproteobacteria; order Hyphomicrobiales; family Phyllobacteriaceae; genus Aminobacter; species Aminobacter sp. LjRoot7. The sequence goes on along the minus strand of NZ_CAXUPX020000011.1, from coordinate 25,487 downwards.
CTTGGCGGTGACCACGGCAACGCGTGCGCCAGCATCGTAGAAGGCCTGGAAGACGGTCGGCGCGCGCAGGAAGCGCGGGTCGTTCATCATCACTTCCTTGCCGGTCTCACGCTCGTAGAGATAGTTGCCGCAGATGCCGTGGACTGCAGGCGGACGGCCGGTGGCAATCGACAGATTGTTGGGGTTGGTGAAGCTCGGGATGACGCTGTGGGCGGTGCGTTCGGTGCCCTTGGCGCGGATTTTCACCAAGTTCGGCATCAGGCCGGCCTTGATCGCCTCGTCGAGATAGGCCGGCTCGCAGCCGTCGAGGCAGATCGCAATCGCCGGCACGCGCGGCCATTCGTAGTTCCGGCCATTGGCGCTGACGTTGATTGTGGTCATCTTGTTCATGGGAGGAAGGTCCTTTGTGATCTTCTTGTTATCAGGCGGCGAGCTTGGCGCGCTCGGCGATTGCTGCAGCCGGGGGAGCTGCGGTGTCGACGCCCATTTCGCGCAGGGACTGGCCAGCGGCCTCCACCACCTTGCGCATGACGTGTTCGTCCATCCGCCCGATGCAGCCGACGCGGAAGCTGTCCACCACTGTCAGCTTGCCCGGATAGATGATGAAGCCCTTTTCCTTCATCAGCTCGTAGAAGCGGTCGAAGGCAAAGTCCGGATGGGCTGGGCAGAAGAAGGTGACGATGATCGGCGACAGCCAGCGGTCCTTGAGCAGCGTCTCGAAGCCGAGCTCGCGCATGCCTGCCACCATGACGTCGCGGTTTCTGATATAGCGGGCGCCGCGGCCGGCAACGCCGCCCTCGGCCTCGTGCTGGCGCAGTGCCTCGAGGAAGGCCGCGACCACATGCGTCGGCGGGGTGTAGCGCCACTGGCCGGTCTTGTTCATGTGCGCCCACTGGGCGTGCACGTCGAGACTGAGCGAGTGGCTGCGGCCCTTGGCGGCCTCAAGTTCGCTCTTGCGGGCGATGATGAAGCCGAAGCCGGGTACACCCTCGATGCACTTGTTGGCCGAGGAGACCATCGCCTCGTAGCGGATCTCGCTGACGTTGAGCGGGATCGCGCCAAAGGCGCTCATCGAGTCGACCAGGAACTTGCGGCCCTTAGCATAGACGGTCTCGGAAATCTCGGCGACCGGGTTGAGGATGCCGGAGCTGGTCTCGCAGTGAACCAGGATGACATGGGTGATGGCGGGGTCGGCATTGAGCGCTGCGGCAACCTCGTCGCCGCGCGGCGGCATGTAGTCGCCCTTGTCGATGGCGACGTGGTCGCGGCCGAGATAACCGAGCGTCTGGACGATGCGTTGGCCGTAGGCGCCGTTGACCAGCACCAGTGCCTTGCCGTCGCGTGGCACGAAGGAGCCGAGCATTGCCTCGACGGCGAAGCTGCCCGAGCCTTGCATCGGTACGCAGTCGAATTCGCCGTTTCCGTCGCCGAGCATGGCGAGCAGCCGCTGGCGCATCTCCGACGTCATCGCACGGAAGTCGCCGTCCCATGAGCCCCAGTCGCGCAGCATCGCCTGCTTGACGGCATAGGAGGTGGTCAACGGCCCGGGGGTGAGCAGGTAGGGCTCGCCCAATGCCGGAGCGGGGAAGGGGGCCTGAGCCGCAAGCTTATGTTCGGACAGCATTTTCGTCTCCTCGCCGTCATCCTGAGATTGCCTATGGCTCACCTTGGAATCCCGTGATCCATATGTACAATCGTTATTTCGTATCCAATGATAAGTCTGAATGATGATGTGCTGATGACATCGGGGAAATCTGTTCACGCCGTCTTGGCCAGCCGGCTTTCCAAGAGGTCGCCGCTCTGGGTCAGGATCGGGTAGGCGACCGAGACGAGCAGCGAGTTGAACTCCTTCAACGCCCGCACCGCTTCGAGATGGATGTCGCTGGTCTCGATGCTCTGTACGGTACCCGACTGCAGGCGCTTCAGGTGGCGTTCGTGGCTGTCGCGCTCAAGCTTGCGCATGCGCTCCTTCTCGACCACCAGCTGGCGCGCCGCTTCGAGGTCGCCTGACACCAGAACGTTCATGGCGATCTGCATGTTGGCGAGCACGCGGTCATGCAGGGCCGTCAGCTCCGACCAGCCTTCCCTGGAGAAGCTCAGCCTCTTGTCGCTCTTCTCCTCGGCCAGCACCAGAAGGTTCTTGGCGATGATGTCGCCGGCATGTTCGAGATTGATGGCGAGGTCGGTGAGCTCGATGCCGCGGCGCGCCTCGTCCTGGCTCATCGTGCCACGGTTGACCTCGGCGATGTAGAGCTTGATGTCGGTGTGGGCGCGGTTGACCTCCTCGTCGAGCCGGCGCAGCTGCGCCACGCGCGCCTTGTCGCCGCTCTCGAACAACTCCATGACTGGCCGGAGCATGATCTCCACCGTTTCGGCCATGCGCAGCACCTCGCGGGTGGCGCTCGCCAGCGCCACGCTCGGCATCTTGATGACGGTGCGATCGAGCGCACTTTTGCGCCGCGACATCAGGTCGAATGTCTCGTCGCCTGCCGGCGCGTCGGGCAGGATCAACCGCGACAGTCTTTCCATTGCCGCGGTGAAGGGCAGGCAGACGACCAGCAAGGCAAGGTTGAAGGCGAGGTGCAAATTGACCACCTGGCGCGCAGCTGTTTCGCCGAACCAGGACATCGGCAGGCTAGCCACCTGCAGGCCAACCAGAATGGCGACCGCTGCCGTTGCCCGGAAGATCAGGTTGCCCAGCGGGATGCGCCGAGCTTCGATTGCCTGGCCGCGGGTCAAGCCGACAGCGACCAGTCCGGCACCCAGATTGACGCCGAGGATCATCGGCAGCGCCACCTCTGCCGGTAGCACGCCCTGTGCCGCCATCGACATGAACAAAAGCACCGAGGCGACGCTGGAGTGGATCAGCCAGGTAAACAGGGCAGCTGCACCGAAGGCCGTCACCGGATCGCCGCGCAGATAGTCGATCGCCATCGGGAGAAGCGCGCTGTGACGCATCGGTGCAGTCGCTTCGCCGACCATCCGCAGCGAGATCAGGATGAAGGCGATGCCGAGCAGAGTGCGCCCGGTCTGCTTGACGATGCGGGCCTCGACCTTGAGGAACATCGTGGCGCCAGCGAAAAGCAGCAGCGGTACCAGCCAGCTGAGGTCGAAGGACAACGCCTGCACCACCAGTGCAGAGCCGACATCGGCGCCCAGCATGACGGCAAGCCCACCCGAAACGGTCATCACGCCAGTGGCAGCGAAACCCGCTGCAAGCACGGCGACGGCGGTGGCACTCTGCAACATGACGGCGAGCACGGTGCCGGCCGCCGCCGCGCGTATCCGCCCTTTGGTGGCGCCACGCAGCGCCTCGCGTAGCAGTGCGCCATGCGCGCGCTCGACGCCGGTGCGCACCATGCGCACGGCCCAGAGCAGAAGCATGATGGCGCCAGCCAGCTGCAGCAGGATGTACAGAAGATGCATGGTGCCGTGCCTCCCAACGCGCGGCGCGCAAGGGTGGCGCCTGCCTTATCCTCGGCATGTCGTGCCATAAATCAAATCGTTAGTTTCGATGTTTCTATCGTCTCAGTTTATTGCTATTCTGCCCTGATATCAGGGATCGGACATGCGGTACGTACAGCTCAGGGCTTTTCACTATGTCGCGGTGTGCGGTGGCTTTTCGCGCGCCGCCGAGATGCTGTTTCTTACCCAGCCGGCGATTTCCGACCAGGTGCGCAAGCTGGAGGAAGAGTATGACGTGCTGCTGTTCAACCGTCACAAGAAGCAGGTGACGCCGACGGCGTCGGGCCTGCAACTGCTCGAAATCACCCGGCGCATGTTCGACACAGAACAGCAGGCGCTCGAGCTTTTGTCGGAATCCCGCGCGCTGCGCTCAGGCACCCTGCGCATCGTCGCGGACGCCGCCCATCATCTGCTGCACATTCTCGGCCAATTCCGCCAGAAATATCCCGGTATCCAGGTCTCGGTTCGCGCCGGCAATACCGAGACGGTCATTTCCAGCCTCTACAGCTACGAGGCCGACATTGGCGTGCTCGGCGAAATTCCGACGGGCCGCGACTTCGAGATCGTCAACCTCAACTCGACGCCGATCGTAGCCTTCGTTTCGACCGATCATCCGCTGGCTCAGGCCAAGTCACTGTCGCTGCACGAGCTATCGTTGCTGCCGCTGGTGATGCGCGAACGCGGCTCCAAGACCCGCGCCAAGCTGGAGGACCTCGCTTCGAAGGAAGGCTATGAGTTCAAGCCGGCGATCGAGGCGGAAGGCCGCGAGGCGGTGCGCGAGATCGTCGCCTCGGGTGCTGGCGTCGGCTTCGTGTCGGCGGCAGAGTTCGGACAGGACGTCCGACTGGTCCAGATCCCGATCGCCGCGCCCGAAATGCTGATGGACGAGGCGCTGATCTGCCTCAAGGAGCGCAGCGGCGGCAAGCTGGTGCGGGTTTTCCTCGATATAGCCAGGTCGATGGCGGCCGGGTAAGCGTCTGCCGGCGACCTATGTTAGGCTGGTTGCTCCACACCAGCCTGGGAGGCGCGCCATTCCTGAGATCGTGGTCCTCTTGCTGCTGCTCTCGCTGGCCTTCTCGCTCGGCTTTGTCCTCAACAGAAGTTCGACCTGCGCAGTGATCGCCATGACCGAGCTCCTCCAGGAGCGCAAGCCGGCGCGCTTCGTGGCATTCTTCGAGTGCACGCTCTGGGGCGCGCTCATCTACGCGGCTTGGCAACTGACGTCCGGGCCGCAGGCGCATTGGGCGACGTTGGCTTATGCGGCAACCGGCGGTGTGATCTTCGGTGTTGGAGCTTTCGTGAACGGCGCCTGCGCCTTCGGCAGCGTCGGTCATCTCGGCAATGGCGATACCCAGTTCGGCTTTACGTTCCTCGGCATGTATGCCGTCTCGACGGTCGCAAGCCTGGCAAATCTGTTGCCCGCAGTCATGACGTCGTCGATGTCACTTCAGCTTGCGGCGCCGGTCACCCTGTTGATGCTGGTCGGTATTGCCGTCCTGCGCTTTGCGATCCAGCGAAACAACGTCGCGTCCTATCTGAAGATGACATGCACTATGCTTGCCGTCGGCGTGGCCTATGCGACGATCGTACTGCTCAAGCCGGGTTGGTCCATCGCGCTGTCGCATGCTCAATCTCTTCCATGGGCATCCATAGCTGTTACTGTGGCGATGTTTGTCGGCAGCATTGGCAGTCGCTGGTTGGAGACAGGCCGCAGCAGGATCAAGTGGCCGGGCCTCCGCGGCGCGCTTCGGCGCCTCGCCGGAGGGGCGCTGATGGGAGGCGGGGCGGCACTTATCCCTGGTGGCAACGACACGCTGCTTCTGGTGGGCTTGCCCACAGGTGCGCAGGAGGCGGCTCTGGCCTATCTGCTGTTTGCCGTATCGATCGCAATTCTGGTCAGGACGATAGGCTCGCCGGCCCGGGCATGGTCCTAGCAATCTGGCCGTTCCCGGAACTCAACATGTTGCCGAAAATTTCTCTGGAATGAAACAAGATTTCATGCTAGGAATTATCTGACTTCGGATCAGATCGGCAATCGGCCGCCATCCGAACATTCGCAGACTTAAGCAACCGAACCATGTGCTGAAGCCTCCGGGCTTCAGGCAGGTCGCTATTGACTGGCGATGGCTATGAAAACGGCATCAACCTTCCTGCAGCTCCTGGCCCTGAGCGCTTGCCTCGTTGCCCGCGTGCTTGGCGCGGGAGACCTCCAAATGCCGGGCGTGCGCCGTGCCTTGCAGACCATGGCGGGAGCCGGACGTCAGACGATCACCGAATGCCTCGCAGCGCAGGCGTGATGTGCCGCCGCTGAAGAGCGAGCCGAAACCTAAGGAGAATGCTTGCTAGCCGTCGCCGGCGGCGATCGAAGCGCCGGGAACATAGAGCATGATTGGCCGTATTTCATAGACTGCGGTCGGATTGGCGGAACGCAGCTCGCGCGCCGCAGCCACCGCGCCGTCCATGCTGGGGTAGTCGACCACGTAGAAACCGAGCAGCTGCTCCTTGGTCTCGGCGAACGGACCATCGGTGACCAGTCCGAGACCTTTTCCCCTCAGCGTGACCGCGCTGTCTGTCGGCCCGAGACGCGCCGCCGGCCCGAGATGCTTCTCGCTGACAAGACGATCGTTGACCTCGAGCAGATCCTCCATCAGTGCTGCGTCTTCCTCCTCGGTCCAGGACTCGACCACTCCCTCGGCGTGATACGCCAGGATGGCATAAAGCATGGCTGCTCCTCCCTTCGTTCCGCATCTTGCAGTTTCGGCCAGCGAGCCATTGTTTGGTTCTGACTGCAAGTGACAAAAGCTGCACGGCTGCCGACCCTCCAGCATGGCACTGACTACAAGTGCCGCCTGCCTTCGAAAAGCTCCCGCTCGCGGACAAGTCCCTCGCCAACGACATCGAAAAACGCGCGGACGCGGGCTGTACCCTTGAGATCGGAATGGGTGACGATCCAGAGTTCGCCGGCGAGTTCTTCGATCGGCTCGGTCAGCGCACGCACCAGCCCCGGCTCGCCGTCGCCGAGATAGCAGGGCAGGAGCGCCAGGCCGATGCCGGCGCGAGCCGCCACTGACTGGTTAACCAGGCTGTTGGTGCGGTAGACGAATCGCTCGGCCGAGACGTTCCGGTCCAGCCAGTCGGCGGCCATGATGCCGCCCGCCGTCTCCTCCCAACCAATCAGGGCGTGCGGGCCGAGCGCTGACGTTTCGCGGATCGGGCCATCGCGGGCGTCGAGATAGGCCGGCGAGGCGAAGAAGGTCCAGGCGACGCCAGCGAGCTTGCGGCCCCAGAGGTCGCCTTCCTTTGGCCGGATCGGCCGCAGCGCCACGTCGGCTTCGCGGCGCGACAGGCTGAGAACACGGTTTTCGATGGCCAGCTCGACGACGATGCCGGGATGGACGGCGCGGAACTCGGCAAGGTGCTTCGTCAGCCTGGAATAGGCGAGCGTTTCCGACGAGGTGACGCGCAACCGTCCGGACAGCCGGCCATCCGCGCCGGCAATGTCGCGCGCCAGCGCCAGCGCCTCGTCTTCCATGCGCTCGGCGGCAGCGGCCATGCGTTCGCCTGCCGGTGTCAGCTGGTAGATGCCGCCGGGCAGTCGCTCGAACACACGCACCGCCAACCGCTGTTCGAGCCCGTTGAGCCGGCGAAACACCGTCGAGTGGTCGATGCCGAGCTGTCCGGCTGCCGTGGTGAGGCTGCCGGCGCGGGCGACCGCCAGCACCAGCCTGAATTCGTTCCAGTCTTCCATTGCTGCCTTCTAGCATGATCTGAGTTTGCAGTCATGCAAGTGCTATTGGCAAAGACCCAACGAGCGTTGCGACTACGCAAGGCATACATTTGTCCTCGGAAGCCCCGACCGTCGGGTCAGAACCCAAGAGGACAGATCATGAAACTCTACTACGCCACCGGCACCTGCTCGCTCTCGCCCCACATCGTGGCGCTGGAAGCCGGCATCACGCTCGACATAGAGCGCGTCGACATTTTCAAGAAGCCACATGTCACTGGCGCCGGCCACGACTTCACCAAGGTGAACCCGAACGCCTATGTGCCAGTGCTCGAACTCGACGACGGTTCTCTCCTGACCGAGGGGGCAGCGATCGTGCAGTACCTTGCCGACCTCAAGCCGGAGGCCAGGCTTGCACCGGCGGCCGGCACACGCGAGCGCTACCAGCTGCAGTCCTGGCTCAACTTTATCGCCACGGAATTGCACAAGATGTACAGCCCGTGGCTGTTCCATCCTGAGTATGGCGCCCAGGCGCAGGAGGTGGCGCGCGGCAAGATCGCCGAACGTCTCGCTTATGTCGAACGCCATCTGGAGCGCAGCGGCCCATATCTGATGGGCGAGACCTTCACCGCGGCCGACGCCTATCTCTTCACCATCGTCGGCTGGTCCGCCTTCGCTAAGGTCGATCTTTCCGCTTTCCCGAAGCTGCGCGCCTACATGGATCGCGTCGGTGCGAGGCCCACGGTGCGCGAGGCAATGCGGGCCGAAGGCATGAAGCTCGCGGCCTGACCATGAGCCAGGGCCTTGCCTGGACCCTGCTGGTGGTAGCCGGCGTTCTCGATGTCGCCTGGGCGGTGTCGATGAAATATGCCGAAGGTTACACCCGCCTTGGCTGGTCGGTCGTCTCGGTGCTGCTGCTGGCGGCCTTCGTCTACCTGCTCGGCAAGGTAATGGAGGTTCTGCCCGTCGGCACTGCCTATGCCGTGTGGACCGGCCTCGGCGCCGCCGGCACGGTCATCATGGGCGTAGTGCTGTTTGGCGAGACGCTTGGGCCGTTGCGGTTGGGCGGGGTCGTTGTCGTGCTTGCCGGCATCGCCATGCTCAAGCTGGCTGAAGCCTGACGCCGAAGAAAAAGCCCCTCCCGTAACGGGAGGGGCAGGTGGGGTGGGTATGGTGAATGATCAGGCGGCTTCGCGCAGTTCGGAGCTGTCCGCCCGCACGCGCTCGGATTTGGGATCGTAGGGCGCCTTGAGATGGGCGGTCGCTGTATGGCGCTCGCCGGCAAGGTCGATCTCGAAGCGCCCACTTTCGATGAATCCCTTGTCGACGCCGGCCTCGTTGTGCAGCAGGCCGAGCGCAACGGAGCGGCCGAGCGTGTGGCCGTAGGATGCCGAGCGCACCTCGCCGACCGGCTTGCCGTCGCGCAGGATCAGCTCGCCGCCCCAGAGCATGGGTGCTGCATCGTCGAGCGTGAACTGTACGATGCGGCGGGTGAGCTTACCCTTGGCCTTGGCGGCGACCAGCGCCTCCTTGCCGATGAAGCCGCCAGGCTTGTCCATCGACACGGCGAAGGCGAGCCCTGCCTCGTAAGGGTTGATGTCGGGCGTCAGCTCGCGGCTCCAGGCACGGAAGCCCTTTTCGATGCGCAGCGCCTCGAGCGCATAGTAGCCGCAGTCGGTCAGGCCGTGTTCGCTGCCCGCTTCGTGCAGCGCCTCGTAGACGCCGACGGCGAATTCGGTCGGCACGATCAGCTCCCAGCCAAGCTCGCCGACATAAGTCATGCGGTTGGCGTAGGCGGTGGCGTAGCCGATGTCGATCTCGCGGATGGTGGCAAATGGGAAGCCGGCGTTGGAGAGATCCGCCGAGGTGAGCTTGGCGAGGATATCGCGCGAGCGTGGCCCCATCAGCGCCAGCACCGCATAGGACGAGGTTACGTCGGTCAACGTGACATGGGCGTCCTCGGGGATGTTCTTGGAAATCCAGTCGGCATCATGGACGGCTTGAGCCGAGCCGGTGACGATCAGGAATTTCTCGCGGCCGATGCGCATGACCGTCAGGTCACTCTCATAGCCGCCGCGCTCATTCAGCAGGCCGGTGTAGATGGAGCGGCCGATCTCGACATCGATGTCGGCAGCACAGATGCGGTTGAGCACTGACGCTGCATCGCGGCCCTGCACCAAAATCTTGGCGAAGGAGGTCTGGTCGAAGATGCCGGCGGCCTCGCGGGTCGCCTTCATCTCGCGCTTCACCGCCTCATGCCAGTTCTGCTTGCCGAAGGAATATTGTGTCTCGGGCTTCTCGCCCGGGGCGGCGAACCAGTTGGCGCGCTCCCAGCCCATCTTGGAACCGAAGCAGGCGCCCCTGGCGGCCAGCCGGTCGTAAAGTGCTGAGCGGCGGAAGGGGCGGGCTGTGTCGAGTTCACGGTTCGGCCAAGGCATGGCGTAGTGCAGGCCGAGCGTTTCCTTGACGCGGTCGTGCAGCCAGCGCGGATTGTTGTTGAAGCCGGCAAAGCGCCTGATATCGACCGGCCACAGGTCCATGGTCGCGGCACCGTTGACGATCCATTCGGCCAGCGCCCGGCCGGCGCCGCCGGCACTGGCTATGCCCATCGAATTGAAGCCAGCACCGACGAAGAAGTTCTTGAGCTCCGGCGCCTCGCCGAGAATGAAGTTGTTGTCGGCAGTGAAGCTCTCTGGCCCGTTATAGAATTTCTTGACCTCGGAGGTTTCCAGCTGCGGCACGCGCACCAGCGCGTTCTGCATCAGGATCTCAAACTGGTCCCAGTCGTCGGGCAAAAGCGCGAATTCGAAATCGTCGGGGATGCCATTCATACCCCACGGCTTGGCCTCGGGTTCGAAGCCGCCCATGACCAGGCCGCCGACTTCTTCCTTGAAGTAGATGTAGCCATCGGGATCGCGCAGCACCGGAAGGTCGGGATGCACGCCCTCGATCTTGCCGGTCACGATGTACATGTGCTCGGCCGAATGCAGCGGCACCGTGACCCCGCACATCGCGCCGACCTTGCGCGCCCACTGCCCGGCGCAGTTGACCACGATCTCCGCTGCAATGTCGCCTTTGTCGGTCGAAACGCCTGTGGCGCGGCCGTCCTTGGTCTGGATGCCGGTGACGCGGACACGCTCGATGACCCGCGCACCGCGGTTGCGCGCGCCCTTGGCCAGAGACTGGGTCAGGTCGGTCGGGTTGGCCTTGCCGTCGCCCGGCAGCCAGACAGCGCCGACGAGATCATCGATGGCCATGACCGGCCACTTCTCTTGCGCCTCCTTGGCCGAAATCACCTCGATGTCGACGCCCTGCGCTCGGGCGGAGGCTGCAGTGCGCTTCAGCACGGTCATGCGGTCGGCCGAGCGCGCCACCGACAGCGAGCCGCAGTTCTTCCAGCCGGTGGCGAGACCGGTTTCGGCCTCGAGCTCGCTGTAGAGTTGGGTCGAGTATTTGATCAGGCTGGTCATGTTGGCGTGGCTGCGCAATTGGCCGACGAGGCCGGCAGCATGCCAGGTGGTGCCGCCGCTGAGCTGGCCCTGCTCGAGCAGGACTACATCGGTCCAGCCGAGTTTTGTCAGGTGATAGGCGACCGAGCAGCCGATGATGCCGCCGCCGATGATGACGACGCGAGCCTGCGTCGGGAATTCCTGCGCCATGATGAAAAGACCTCCCAAAGGTGATGGTCGTCACCATATCGCGCTCGCAACAAAATGCAACATTAAATGCAACAAATCACCACATCATGTTTGGGCCGTTTGGCAAAGGCCGGAAATACGCCATAAATTTCTTCACGTCGCTGTCGGAACGGGTCGCCGCTTAACGTCTTCAAGACGTAGAGCCGGCAGGGGCGATGAAGGAGAATGACATGAGAAAGATCGTGGTGGGTGCATTCATGAGCCTCGACGGCATCATGCAGGCGCCGGGCGGACCGGAAGAGGACCCGATCGGCGGCTTCCAGTTTGGTGGCTGGGCCGCGCCCTATTTCGACGAGACGATGACCGAGGCTGTGGGCGAGATGTTCGCCAGGCCGTTCGACCTTCTGCTCGGGCGCAAGACTTGGGATATCTTCGCCGCGCACTGGCCCTATGTCGATGCCGACGACCCCATCGGCCCGCTGTTCGATCGCATCAACAAATACGTCGCGACGCGAAATCCCGAGTTGAAGCTCGGCTGGCAGAACAGCCATTCGCTCGGGGCTGATGCCGTCGCTGCCGTGCGCAAGCTGAAATCAGAGGACGGACCGGACCTGCTGACCCAGGGCTCGACCGATTTCCTCAAGACCCTGCTCGCCAACGACCTCGTCGACGAACTCAACATCTCGATCTTCCCGCTGGTGCTGGGCAAGGGCAAGCGCCTGTTCGGCGACGCCGCCCTGCCGTCGAAGCTGAAGCTGGTGTCGTCCAAGGTTTCCGGCACCGGCGTGACGGTCAACAAATATGTCCGCGACGGCGACATCGTCACCGGCTCGTTCGAGTTCGAGACGCCGACCGAGGCGGAACTGGAGCGGCGACGGAAGCTGACCTGACGTTCACGCAAAAGGCGGAGCGACGGCGCGCGCCGCTTCGCCATCTATTCCCCGACGATCACCTTCGGCCCCTTGCGCTCCAGTGCTTCCACCATGGTGGCGGGGGGAGGGGCGTCGACGATGACACCGGCGGCGAGTTCGAAGCGCTGGATGCGCAGCGGCGTGAGACGGCCGAACTTGGAGCTGTCGAGCACGAAATAAGCGCGGGCGGCGGTGGCTGCCATGCGCGAACGCTGCTCGGCGCCGTTGCGGGTGAAGTCGGTGATCTCGCCGTCAGGCGACAACGCGCCGCCGCCGAGGAAGGCGACGTCGATGCGGAAGCGGCCGATGGCGTCGAGCGCGTCGATGCCGACCGCAGCCTCTTCTGACGGGTCGATCTCGCCGCCCAGCATGTGCACGCGCACATGTGGCTGGCGGCACATGTGCAAAGCGATCGTCAGGCTGGTGGTGCAGATGGTCAGGTTCTGCTTGCCGGTCAGCGCATGGGCTACGGCAAGCGTGGTGGTGCCGGAATCGAGGAACACCACCATACCGTCCTCGACAAGTGCCGCCGCCGCCCGGCCGATTGCGGCCTTGCCGCCGGCATTCTCCTGGCTGCGCTGGGTGAGCGCCGGCTCTGTTGCTTCGAACAGGGTCGCGCCGCCATGGACGAGGTCGAGTTGGCCGCGCTCGGCCAGGAACTTCATGTCACGGCGGATTGTCTCGCGCGAGACATCGAAAAAGGCGGCAAGCTCGGTAATGCCGACCGAGCCGTCGGCGGTGAGCCGCCTCAGGATCTCGTCGTGGCGGCGCGGCGCGAGCGCCTTGTGGTTCTGCGAGTCGGACATGCGGCCAATGTGGCGGCATTGCCCCTGCAATGGCAAGCAGATGTTGCAATATGTGGCATGTGGAGTGCGGCGCCACATCAGAGCGCCGTAGGTCTGTTCGGACGCGCGGCGCTCTGATGTGGGAGACTTCTGGCCGTTTTTCCGACGGACTTGCGGGTGCGCTAGATGCGGACGCGTTCGCCCGCGGGATCGTAGGCGCAACGCTCGACGACGGTGGCCCGGCTCCGACGGCCGAAAGCCTCGACCTCGATTTCCTTGAGGCCCATGTCGTCGCCCCTGAGATACCCGAAGACCAGGGACGCACCGATCGTGTGGCCGAAGTCGCCGCTCGTCGTCATGCCGACGACGCGACCGTTCACCGACATCGCCTCGCCGCCATAGACGGGCAGGGGATCCGCCAACCGGAAACAGGCGAGCTTGCGGGTCAGCCCGCGCTCCTTCTGGGCCGCGAGCGCGTCGCGGCCCTGGAAGTCGCCCTTCTTCATTGCGACTGCAAAGCCGAGGCCGGCTTCCAGCGGCGTGTCATCAGGCGTGATGTCGGCGCCCCAGTAGAGGTAGCGCTTTTCCATGCGCAGGCTGGAGATCGCTTTATAGCCGACATCGGCGATGCCGAACGGCGCACCGGCATCGCGCAGCACCTCATAGACATAGGCCATGTATTCGATTGGCACATGCAGTTCCCAGCCGAGCTCGCCAACATAGGTGACGCGGGCGGCAAAGACCGGAGCCCAGCCGACACGGATTTCGCGGCAGGTCATGTAGGGGAAGGCCTCATTCGAGACATCTTGCTCGTTCACCTTGGCCAGCACCTCGCGCGCCAGCGGCCCGCAGAGATTGATGACGCCATAGGCGCCGGTCACGTCATGCACCGACACCGAGCCGTCGCGCGGCATGTGGCGGCGGATCCAGCCGCCGTCACGGGTGCCGAAGGCCGAGCCGGTGACCACATGGAAGCGATCTTCGCCACGCCGCATGATGGTGAGATCGGCCTCGATGCCGCCGCGCCTGTTGAGCAATTGGGCGTAGATGACGGCATTGTCGCCCTTGTCGACATTGGCCGCTGCCAGCCACTGCAGGTAGGCTAGCGCGCCTGGGCCCGCGACCTCGAATTTCGAGAAGGACGACTGGTCGACCAGCGCCACGCCCTCACGCACGATCCTGTGCTCGCGACCGATCACCTCGGCATAGGGCGCGCGTTCGAAGGTTTCGAGCGGCGGCTTTGCCTCTCCAGGCTTGAGGAAGTAGTTGGGGCGCTCCCAGCCGAACTTGACGCCGTTGACAGCACCTTGTGCCGTCAGCGTCTGGTAGAGCGGCGAGCGGCGCAGCGGCCGGCAGGCCGAGCGCTCCTCCTCCGGCCAGGCAATGGCGTAGTACTTTGAATAGGCCTCGATGGCGCTGTCCCTGAGATAGGCGAGCCCGCCATGCGGATGGCCGAAACGGCGCAGGTCGAAGGCCCAGAGGTCCATGCCCGGGTCGCCTTCGACAATCCAATTGGCCATGGCGCGGCCCGCGCCGCCGGAAGCTGCGATGCCCGAAGTGAAGCCGCAGGCAACGAAGAAGTTCTCGAAGTTGCCGGCAAGGCCCATGACAGGCTCGCCATCGGCCGAGATCGGGATCGGGCCGTTGACCACGGCGCGCACGCCGAGTTCGCCAAGGATCGGAATGCGGTTGGCCGCCCCCTCGATCACTTCCGAGATGCGCTCGAGATCGTCGGGGAACAGCTCCTGGCCAAAACTCATCGGCAGCTTGCCGAGCCCATAAGCGGCGCGCGTCTCTTTTTCCCAGCCGCCGATCGCCATCGCACCGGGCTCCGGCTTGACGTAGAAGTTGGCGTCAGGATCGCGCAGGGTCGGCAGATCGTCGGGCACGGCAGGCGACTTTTCGGTGACGAAATATTCGTGCTCGACGACTGTGATCGGCAGGTCGATGCCGGCGAGTTCACCAAGCTGGCGCGCCCACAAACCTGCAGCGTTGACGACGATCTCGCAGCCGACGTCGCCGTCGGCGGTCTTCACCGCTGTGATGCGACGATCCTTGATGGCAAAGCCGGTGACGGTGACGCCCTCGACGATGCGCACGCCGCCCGCACGCGCGCCCTTTGCATAGGCATGGGTCAGTGAGTAGGGGTCGACATGGCCGTCGGAGGCGATCCAGGTTGCGCCGCGCAGGTCCTTGGTGTCGACGAGCGGGAACAGCCGCTTCACCTCGTCGGGCCCGACAAGCTCCATGTCGAAGCCGTAGCTCTTGGCGGCCGTATGCGCCCGCTTGAGCTCTTCCCAACGCGCGTCGGAAGCGGCAAGGCGCAGGCTGCCGACATTCTTCCAGCCGACATCCTGGCCGGTCTCGGCACCGATTTTTGCGCACAGGTCGGCGCTGTATTGCATCAGGCGGGTCAGGTTCACCTTGCTGCGCAGCTGGCCCATCAGGCCTGCGGCGTGCCAGGTCGAGCCTGCGGTCAGCTGGTTCTTTTCTATGAGCAGCACGTCCTTCTCGCCCGCCTTGGCGAGGTGATAGGCAATGGCGGTGCCGATGGCGCCGCCGCCGACGATGACGATGCGGGCGTGCGAGGGAAGCTTGGACATGGTGGCCTTTCGGGACTGTCCTCGCAGGGAGCGAGGTATTGCTGATTTGGTTGGGGCGGCGCGTGCCGGCCGGTTCAGAGATCAAGCGTGAGGCTCGCCGAGCGGGCGCGCGAGCAGCAGACGGTGAGGAATTCGCGGCGCTCGTCATCGGTGAGAGCCTGGTCGCGATGGTCGGGTTCGCCGTCGAGATAGGCAACCATGCAGGAGCCGCAGATGCCCTGCCGGCAACTGGTCGCAATGTCGTGGCCGGCGGCTTTCAGGGCAGCGAGCAAGGTGGTGCCTGCCGGTACCTGGATGGTCTTTCCGGTCGAAATGATGGTCACGTCAAACGGCCGGTCACCTTCGGTCTGTTTGGTCTCGGGCGCGAAGCTTTCAACGTGGACCTGTCCGCGCGGCCAGCTTTCGGTGGCGCGGTCGAAGGCTTTCAGGAACCCGGCGGGACCGCAGGCATAGACATGCGTGCCGTCGATGGCGGCGCCAACCATCGCTCCCATGTCAGGCCTGCGCGCCGGATCGTTGCCGTCGAGATGGAGTGCCGCCTGCCCCGCTGCGACCTCGGCCTGGATGAGATCGCGAAACGCCACCTCCTTCAGCGTGCGGGCGCAGACATGGATGAAATAGCTCGCCTTGTTGCGCCTGAGATGGTGGATCATCGCGACAACAGGCGTGATGCCGATGCCACCGGCAATGAGCACGTGGTGCCGTGCATCCTCGGCCAGCGGCAAGCCGTTGCGCGGCGGGTCGGCGCGAACCACCACGCCGCGGGCAAAGGTCTCCGCCACCTCGAGCGAGCCGCCTTCGCCATTTTCCTCGCGCTGGACCGCCACCCAGTATTCGGCCTTGTTGGCAGGGTCGCCGCACAGCGAGTAGCAGCGTGTTCGGCCGCTCGGCAGACGGAAATTGAGATGCGCGCCCGCGCTCCAGGTCGGCAATCGCTCGCCATGGGGCGACACCAGGCGATAGGCCGACACGCGCGGCGTCAACACCTTGATCTCGGCTATCTGCAGCAGGATTTCCGGCCTGGAGAGCATTGTTCGCACCGTCCTGGGAGGATCGATCATGGAGACGGAAGTTCTTCTCCCTCAAAGGGGGAGGGAGATTGCAGCGCGCTGCGATCACCCCGTCATCTGGCTCGCATACCATCTGACATAGCGATCGACATTTGCTTCCTTGGTCGGCGAATAGGGGCCTGGTTCGAAGCCGGGGGAGGTGATGCCGATCCATTGGCGGCGGCAGATCTCCCAGTCTTCGGACATCACCTGGTCGTGGAAGGCGGCGATCTTCTCGGGATCGTAGTCGCGGCCCTCGACGGCCTTTTCATCGACCAACCAGTAGCCGCGCACGATCGTCTTGGCCGGCGACACCGGCGTGATACGCACGGTGTGGGCATAGTCGGAATTGGCGTGGCACCAGAAGTTGATGTTGGTGTTGGCGCGCGCCGTGCCCATGTCGGGATCAGTGAAACCGGCCATCAAGACGTCGCAGACGAGCTGTCCATCGGGGCTTTCGGTGACCATGCCCTTGCGCACCGGGGTGCGGTTGGCGCGGAACCATTCGGCGGTATAGTCAGACGAGGTGTTGACGCGGGCGGTGTCGAGACCAGCCTTGTCCCAGCGGATTGCGCAATCGGCCAGACGTTCTGAAATCTCGTCCTTGAGGTCGGGATTGTCGTTCTCGGTATCGTATTGCACCGAGACATAGCCATGGTGGTTGGCCTCGCAGTGGTAGCACTCGCGGTTGTTCTCGACGACGATCTTCCAGTTGACGTCGAGTTCGTAGTCGCGGATCAGCGCGATCTTGGCCCGGTCCATGCCTTGCGATTTCAGGATCGGCGACAGGTGGTCGCGCAGTTCGTGGAAGGGGGAGGGTTCGTCCGACAGGTTGACGAAGATCAGGCCGTCAAACTCCTCGGCATGCGCCTTCTTCAGACCATGCGCCGACTTGTCGAAATCCTCGCCCATCATCGGCGCGCCAATCAACTGACCGTCATGGGCGTAAGACCAGGAGTGGTAAGGGCAGACCAGCCGTGCGGCCTTGCCCCTTTCCTTGGTGCAGATGATCGAGCCGCGGTGGCGGCAGACATTGTGGTGGGCATGTACCGTGCCATCACGGTCACGCACCACGACAACGGGTGCACCGCCGACATCAAGCGTCATGTAGTCGCCCGCCTTGGGCAGCTCGACGGAATGACCAGCGAAGAACCAGCTGTTGCGGAAGATGCGCGCCTGCTCCTCGGCGAAGATTTCCGGATTGGTGTAGAAATCACGCGGCAGGCCGTAGCCGGGACGATAGCCCTGGAGCCAGTGGATGTTCATAGCAGTGCCTCCCAGATGCTGAACTCATCGGATTGGAACCGTTCTTGCCTGTGCGAGCAAACGCGATTACCTTGGGGGAAGCGTAAGAAAATCTAATGGTGCCATGGCCTCCGCCCGACCACCCCTGAACTGGCTCCGGGCCTTCGAGGCTGCGGCACGGCTCGGCAGCTTTGCTGCCGCCGGCGCGGAATTGAACGTCACGCCCTCGGCTATCTCCCAGCATATCAGGGCGCTGGAACTTCGCCTCGGCAAGGAGCTGTTCGATCGCCATGCCAATGGCGTCAGGCTCACCGACCGCGGTCGTCGCTATGCCGAAGAGCTCGGCCGTGCGTTCGCCCTGCTCGATGAAGCCACAGCCAGGATCGCCGGACGCGGCACGCGCGAGATGCTGGTCGTGCATGTCCCGACATCCTTCGCCAGCCAGTGGATTGCGCCGCGGCTCGACCTGTTTCGCGCCCAACACCCGACCATCGATCTCAGGCTCACCGCGCTTGACCATGGCGAGGGCAAGGTCGATGCCGCTATCGAGTTCGGATGGGGCAATTGGCCAAAGCGCGAGGCGACGCTGCTTTTGCGTGACGAGACTTTTCCGGTCTGCGCGCCGAAATATGCCGAGACGCTGAATTCGCCTGAGGACCTCAGGGCACGCGACCTGCTGCATGTACCGGGCTATGACGAGGACTGGGACACCTGGCTCGCCCATGTCGGCGTAACCGGCATCGACACATCGGCCGGTTCGTTCTTCGACCAGTCGATCATGGGTATCAGGGCCGCGATCGAAGGCAAGGGCGTGTTGCTCGGCAGGACGGCGCTCATCGAGCGCGAACTGGCGAGCGGCCTGCTGGTTGCGCCGTTCGAGCAGCGCCTGCGCGGGGCCGGATCCTACTGGTTCCTTGCCACGCCGCAGAAAGCCAGGACACCGAAGGTGACGGCATTCCGTGACTGGCTGTTGAGCATGACCGCGCCCGTGGCGCCCGTCGGGGAGTGAGCCTGGACTGCCAAGGGTGACGCTTGCCACAAATTGCAATGTTGCATTTTGTGTTGTTTTGCGCCAATTTGTGACTCGACGGTTTTGGCCTGGGAAAAGTCGAGCTCCTGCCTTGCCGCATGCGCCGGGAGGGCCACATGAACGCGCCAAGCAAGCACACGGACTTCGATGTGGCAGCCCGCTGGCCGGGCGTGGGTTTCCAGCGCCCGGTGCCGCGGTCCCAAGTGGCGCAAGCATCTGCCGAGTTCTCCATCCTGCTATTGCAGGGCTTTTCCCAGCTCTGCCTGTCGTCACTGGTCGAGCCATTGCGGGTTGCGAATTCCCTCGCCGCTGCCGAGCTGTTCCGCTGGAAGCTCGTCAGCCTTGACGGCCGCTCAGTGGCGAGCGCCAGCGGTATTTCGGTCGAGGTTTCCGGCAGCTTCGCCGAGGCGGCCAGGGCGCTGCCGTTCGAGCCGCAGGCGGCGTTGGCGATCTGCGCCGGAGAAGGTGTGGAACGGCACGGCTCGCAGGAACTGCGTGCCTGCCTGCGCCGCATCGGCCGCGCCCAACTCCCGATCTATGCCTTGGGCACCGCGACCTGGCTGCTGGCCGACGCAGGCATGCTCGGCGACGCCCGCTGCACCATCCACTGGGGCAAGATGGCCGCACTTTCCGAGACCTTCTACGATCTCGCTATCGACGATGCGCTGTTCGTGCGCGATGGCCAGATCATCACCTGCGCCGGTGAGTTGGCAGCCTTCGACCTCGCCATCGACATCGTGCAGGAGCGCTGCGGCACCGAGCTGGCGCGCAGCATCTGCCAGCACGTCACCGCCGACCGCTGGCGCGATGGTGCAGCCTGCCAGTCGGTGCCACCCGGCCTGCGCTACGGCAACACCGGCAAGAAGCTTTTGCGCATCATCCAGTTGATGGAGAAACACATCGAAGAGCCGCTGTCGCTCGAGGAGATATCGGAGCGCGTTTCGCTGTCGCGCCGCCAGATCGAGCGGCTGTTCGAGCGCCATCTCGCGACGACGCCCTGGCAGCATTATCTCGGCCTGCGGCTTGCCAAGGCCCGCCAACTGATCGAGCTGACGGCGATGCCGATCATGGACATAGCGGTTGCCTGCGGCTTCGTCTCGTCATCGCATTTCTCGAAAAGCTTTCGCGACCACTTCAAGGTCTTGCCCAGCAAACTGCGCTTGGCGGCCGCGTAGCCGCCGCAAGCTCGCCGCCGGGTCGGATGACGTTCCCGCTCGGTGATGTGACCGACAGCTGCAGAGCACAGGTGGGCGCAGGTATCGGGCTGAACGGTAGGGGATTCGAATTGACGAATAAGCTAGCGGGTTCGTTATCGCGCATGATGTCACGCTGCTCGGCCGAAACGGAGATCCAACGCCAGCACGGGATGAGCTGTCAGAACCCTGACGTCGATTTCTCGATCTGCTTCAGCTTGCCATTTTCAATGCGAAAAAAGGGCATTGCCCGTTCGCCAGCGCCGTCATCGCGGAAGCGGAAGACGCCTGTCGAGCCGCGGAAGCCGGTCGGGTTTTCGATCACCTTCTTCGTAAAGCCCTTGGGACCCATGGCGCTGGCAATGCCGGCGGCCAGCGCGACAGTATCGTAGCCATAGGCGACATTGACGTCTGGCTCGTAGTTGTAGGTTTTGCGGAAACGGTCGGCGATCGGCCCGATCTCCGCCGCGTCTAGCGTTGCGATGTAGGCGCCCTGTAGCGCTGGGTCGCCGATGCCGTGCTCGAGCCAGCGGGTGGAGCCAATAAGCGAGACGTTCTTGCCGAGCATGCCCTTGGCCCTCAGTGCCGAGACCAGAGGTGCAGGATTGGCGCTGCCGCTGGCGATGACTATGGCCTGCGGATCGTCGACAAGCGCCATCATGTCTGCGACAGCCTTTTCCGAACCGCCACTCGACGGGCCGAAAGGTAGCGCCACCGCCAGCGACGCTCCGTAGATGCTGAGGCTGTTGGCAACTCGTTTTTCGATCGGCTTGCCAGCATCGCCTTCGGCCATGAACAAGACAAACTTGCGCGCGCCCTTGGCGGCGATGGCGGCGGCACCGGCTGCGGCGCTGTCCGCCTCGTTGAGCCGGACCGAATAGACGCCTGGGGCGCCGGCGTAGTTTTCGGCGAGCGCGAGAACGAGCGGCCTGTTGGCACCCGATACGGCAGACAGCTGGCGCACCGCTCCTTGCTCGGAAGGGCCGATGACCAGCTTGGCACCCGAAGCAAGGGCGCCCGTCGTCAAAGTGCGCGCACGAGTTTCGTCGCCGCCGGTATCCTCTATGTTCAGGGTCAACAGGTCATTGCCGAGGTCAGCCATGGCGAGGGCGGCCGCGTCGCGCATCTTGCGGCCTCGGTCGCCGGCGGTCCCGCCTGCCGACAGCGGCAGGAGCATCGACACCTTGACCGGCCCTTTGCCGAGGCTTTCGCCCGATTTCGCCGGCCCGGTCTTCTCGGCAACCGTGTTCTGGGATGCATTCTGGCCGTCGGCCGCGGAGCCCAGCACGTCTTCGCTGCCAGTGCCGGACTGGCACGCAGCAAGGCCGAGCGGCAGCGCCAAGGCGAGAGCCAGCACTGCGGCATGCCGCAGCCGTGTAGATCCCCTCATCATCCCTCCCCAGGAGCGCAAGCCCGCGCCCCGACTTCCAACCTGCTCATCGCGTGGGGCAATGTCCACGTCATTCCACCGGGCTTTCAGCCGGAGCAGTAATTGTCCCAGCCACCTGTTGCAAAAATACTGACCGGACGGAGTACGGGACTACGCTTCCGCTCCTGTGGCAATAGAAGGCGCGCTGAAAGCTCATGCCGCAACCATGGTGTCAGCCATGCTAGCCACCGAACAGCTTCGCGCGCAGGCTGCGGATATGACGCGCCTGTGCCGCTGGTCGGTACTCGACGCAGCGCATGTAGCGCGGACCTGGCACGAAAGACCTCCGGACGCAGACGCCCTTGGGCGCTGCCGATCCCTTGGCATTGACCTCGCCCAGGCCGACCACGGAAGCGAAGCCGAATGTCGCCTCGGGCACCGTACCGGTGACCTTGAAACCGTCCCGTTCAAGTATCGCACGGGCCCGGAGGCAATAGCGCACCGAGAGGGCTGAAAACCGCGTTTCGGCATGGCCGGCGCGGTACTTCATCACCGTGGTGCAGAGATCGCCTTCGGCCAGCCGGAAAGCGCCCGCGAGATAGCGCACGCCAAGGGATATGTTGGTCCGGGGGTCGGCCAGCTCGTCGAGCGTTCCGCGAAACCCCATCAGCCGGGCGGTCGCCGGCATCACCTGCATCAGGCCGATTTCGCCATCGCCGCCGCGTGCCTCGGGATCGTAGAAACTCTCGATTTCCATCACGGCGAGCGCGAACTCTGCCGGCAACTCCTTTGCACGGGCCTCGCAGGCTGCAAGCGCACGGAAGGTTTCCCTGTCCGCCTCGCTGACCTGTCCAGCGCAAGGCTCGGCGCGGGCGCCGATCGGCCTTTCAGCTTGCGGCCGCACCTGCTCCGGAACCGCGGCAGATGCAGCGCCCGAAAGTGCCAGGCTGGCCAGGAGTGCCAGGGCGAGGTGCCTCATCATCATGGGAGCCGGGGCTCGTTCGTGCCAAGGGCGGCCGGCGCGCCTGGCTAGTTCATGTACTCCACCATGCGGCTGTGGAAGCACTCGCATTTGTTGAGGTAGTCTTCGTCACGATAGTTGGTCTTGAGGTAGCCATAGGCCTTGCCGCAGGCGACCTTGGCTTCCGATGCCCAGACGAAGACAGGGCGCGAGGAATCGAGCCATTGCGAGCTGTTTGCTGCCGCCACGGCCTCGTCCATCATGCGCACGACTTCGGTCTTCACCTCGCCGATGTTCTCGTTCAGCGCCAGATCCGACGTCGTTGCCAGGCGGCAATAGCTTGCCGTCGGCACGTCGATCAGGTCCGCCGCCGCCACCTGCCCGGCAAAGGCGAAAACACAAAGGCCGGTAATGGCTGACTTCTTCCAATTGAATACCATGAGAAATACCTTTCCTCTCCTGCCCCGCTCGTGATGCGGTTACCCGTTGTCCCATTCGTATCGACGCCGGAGTGTCCCGGCGCATTCAAAACTCAAAGCGTGCCGTGTCCAGACGAAGTGTCGTCCTCGAAGAGAACGGTAAAATGCGCAGTCGTAAACATGCCCACAGCTTCGAAGTCTTCGCCCCGCGGGGGCTCCGCATCGATTTCGGTAACTTGCGAGGAATTGACAGCGTGGCTGGGTGCCGTGGCTGAGAGCGCCGAGATAAGGTCAGAGATATCGATATCCTCACCGAAAATAGCGTCATCAAAAATGTCGCTAGGCACCGCGTTGGCCGAGGCGACCGGTATCAGCGCAAGCATTGGCAAGTCGCTGAGCATCGAATCGTGGGACCGCTCCGTCAAGACCGGGTCCATCGCTGCAGCGCCAGGCTCGTCCCTTGTGTCAGCGACGGTGCTTACCATTACCATGTGCCTTTTTCAGTGCGCTGAACCCAGACTAAAAGAGACTGTCAACTCGCGGGCAACCGCCCCCCACATTCCCATGTCAAGCCGTAACCAATTCCGGTTGATCCGGCAACGTGTGCGACCTCTCGTCACCCAATCTTTGAGGCGCGCCCATGCGCGCCTCACCTTGCAACAACAGCTAGATGACGTTCGCTTGTATGGTGTGCGTTGTGTTTCCATCATCGTACAGCAAAGTGACGGTGATGGCCGTCGGCGTATTGCTGAGCGTTGCAACATCGACAAAATTTGCACCGTTCGCAGTTCCATCCACGTCGACGCTAAGCTTGCCAGTGCCAGCGTCGTAGTTGACGTAGTCTCCGACCGTCGCCGGGGCCGAGTCGAACAAGGCAGTCAGATCGATCTTGTCCCCCTCCGCACCGCTGTAGTCGGTGATGATGTCGGCCATGTCCAGATTCTCAAGCTTGAACGTGTCCGCACCAGTGCCGCCGGATAGAAGATCCTGGCCTGAACCGCCGATCAGGATGTCGTTGTCGCCGCCGCCGAACAGGCTGTCCGCTCCCGAACCTCCGAACAGGATATCATTCCCCGAGTTTCCGGTGAGAGTGTCGTCGCCGCGCCCACCGGAAAGAAGATCGGCCAGGCCGTTGAGCCCGTTGAGCGTGTCGTTGCCGTCCTCGCCGAGGAGCGTCGTTTCGGTAGCGGTTGTGGTGTGCGCATCGTTGCCGGAGGTCCCCTGCCATGTGCTGCCGTCCGGCGACAATTTTGCCGTCACCGAGCCAGAGACCGTGTCGCCATCGCCATCGGTCGCCGTAACAGGGATGGAGATGTCGAAAGGCGTTACGGCGTTGGCCGTCGTATAGGTGACGGGACCAAGCTTGAAGTCATTGGTGCCGGCGTTTCCTCCGATTTCAATCGCGCTGAACGGATCGGCGTTTGCAATGACGGTAAAGGTGTCGCCCTGCGCGAGACCCGTGATCGTCCACGTTCCATCGATGGCGTTGTATGTTGCCGTTGGCGCAGCTCCGCCGGAGCCATTGACTACCGTTACAAGGGTGCCGAACGCGGTCGTTTCTCCCGCCGCGTCGCCGATGTAGGACGAGTCGTTGTCCGCATTTAGCGGCCTGATCGTAATGGATACGAGCCCTGGGCCAGATACATTACCAATGCCTTGGGTGTAGCTCGCCACCTCGTAGTGACCCGTATACGTCGTTCCGGGGCGAGTGCCATCCGTGGCTCCACTACTGACGAAATCGAAGCGGATCTTCTCCCCGCCGGTGATGCTGTTTCCGCCATCGACACCCCAGCTTCCCGTGCTGGTGTTGACGAAGTTGGCGCCGTTGCCAGTCGCCAGTAGGTCGCTGGTCGAACCAGTGGAATCTAGGACGATCGCTTCGTTGTTTCCGCCGCTTGGGCTGAACAGGGCCGTGTTGAACTGGTTGCCCGCAAACATGGTGGCATGCTGCGTATAGGTCCAGGTGCCCGTCGCCGGATTTAGCGTTGCGGTAAAGGCGAGGTCGCCGCCATTGGCCACCGACGTCCTTCCCTCCACCGTATGGGTATCCACGACACGGTAGAAAACCTGCTCGCCGTTCATGAAGATGTTCGTGCCGGTGGAGTCCTTCACAGCGGCATCGTTGACCACATTGAAGACCACGTCGCCGACGCCATCGGCACCGGCACGCGGGGCGAAATTGATCTGCTCCGTGAGAACCGTGTGCGTTGTGTTTTCCACGAAGATAGTGTCGGGCGTGAACGGCAGCGGGGCATCATCCACGACGGTGAGATTGACGTTGCCGCTGGCTTCGTCGCCGCTGGTGTCCGTCGCGACGACCTTGAGCCCGGTGACCGTGATGTTGCCGGATCCGACAAGATGCTGGAGCTGATCGGTCAGTGTTGCGGTGACAACCGGTGTCAGCGAACTGTTGGCGCCTGCGGTGGTGTTCGACAGTGAGAGATAGATCGCCGGCCCGAGATTGATGGCACCCTGCATCAGCGTGCCCACGAGCTCGTTGCCGACCAGTGCCCAACTGATCGAATATCCGGCGGCCAGACCGGAAACCGTTGGCGCGACCCAGCTCGGGTCACCGACGGGATTGGCGAATGCGACAACAATCGCCTCGCCGGAGCTGGTAAACGTGATGCCGCTGGCCGCCTGCGCGGTCTCGCCACGGCTCCCCGGGGTTGTTCCGGTGACAGCCCCCGCGTGAAGGTCTGCCGGCGTCGGTGCGGCATCAAGTGTGGTGTCGAGAGCGCTTTCGTTCAGTGTCAGGGACACGGTTCCGCCGCCGGACGGCACGGTGTTGGTCTGGACGTTCAACGACACGGTCGCGGTCGAGACGTCGCCGTCGCCATCCTTGATGGTGTAGGTGAAGCTGTCGGAACCTACGTAAGGTACCGTCGGCGTGTAGGTGAAGGTCCCGTTATTGTTGTACGTCACCGTGCCATGGGCAGGCTGGGTGACGGTCACCTGGCCGACGACGGGGCTGTTGTCGATGTCGACGCCGTCGGCACCGAACACGTCGTTGGCAAACAGGCCGGTCAGAACCGTCGCGCCGGTAACTGTCGAAGCCCAGGTGTCGTTGTTGGCGGTCGGGCCGTCATCATTGA